>NZ_PCGX01000001.1:0-276109 GCF_002846655.1 Bifidobacterium thermophilum
CCCCATGCAGGAGCCCGGCACATCCGGCATTACCACCCGTTTCCAGGAGCTATTCCGGAGCATGGGGCAGGTTGGTCACGCATTACTCACCCGTTCGCCACTCTCACCCGCAAGCAAAGCCTGCAGGATCCCGTTCGACTTGCATGTGTTAAGCACGCCGCCAGCGTTCATCCTGAGCCAGAATCGAACCCTCCACAAAAAAACAATGCGGAAAGCCAAAAACAGACTCTCACAAAATAATTGACGGTCGCCTAATAAGGAAAGGCGACTCGCACGAAAACCCCGACCCCCATCAACCGCCCTCGCGGACTCCCACGCAGGACAATCAAACACCCCGCACGGAAGCGGGGACCGGACTGGCAATCATTGACTATAAAGAAGTAGTACAGACACGCTCTTGAGTTCTCAAACCACCACCACACACCCGACAAAACCAACCCCCCAAGGGAAGCCGGCCGGCGAGCGGCAGCAAGAGAACAACATACACCACCAACACCACCCACGCAAACCAACCACCCAACCACCACCCCACAAACCCTACAAAACACACGCAAACACCGGCGTGTCGAAAACACCACACACCACACACCAAAACACACAGACCAACCAACCAAACACCAAAACAACACCAAAAACACGGCGCGTCGCACCCAACAACCCACCACAAACGGACATCACAGCGTGGTATTCCTGAGGTATGAGCAAAAAGATTGCAGTATTAACCGGAGCCGGCATCTCGACATCAGCCGGCATCCCAGATTTCCGCGGGCCCGACGGCGTGTGGACCAAACACCCCGAGCAGACCAAGGTCTACGACATCGACGCGTTCCTCACCAATCAGAAGGATCGCGAATATTCGTGGCGTTGGCAGAAAGAATCCCCCGTGTGGAACGCCCAGCCTGGCGCCGCACACAAGGCACTCGTCAAACTTGAGAAGGCGGGGCTCCTGACGCTCCTGGCCACGCAGAACTTTGATGCGCTGCACGAGAAGGCTGGGAATTCGCCGGATATCATCGTGAACCTACACGGCACCATCGGCACGTCCCACTGCATGAAGTGCCACGCGAAATACGACACAGCGGACATCATGGCCCGCCTTGACGAGGAACCTGATCCGCACTGCCATCGCCGTCTTAAGTACCAGGGCAACATGCCTTGCAACGGCATCATCAAAACGGATGTCGTGTATTTCGGCGAGATGCTGCCGGACGGGGCGATGGAGAAATCCATGCGGCTCGTCTCGCAGGCTGACGAGTTCTGGGTGATCGGTTCGACGCTTGAGGTGTTCCCGGCGGCATCACTCGCCCCGGTCGCCGCACAGGCCGGCGTGCCCGTCACCATCATGAATATGGGCAAAACGCAGTACGACAACATCGCCACACGGCTGATTCATGAGGATATCGCCGTCGCGTTGCCGAAACTCGTGGACGAAACCATCGCCGAAGCGCAGGCGGATGAGCGGTAAGCGCTAAAACTTGCGTTTGCGCCGGACGGAAAGTAACCACGGCAACGAACGAAACGGCCCCGGAACCTTGAAATTCCAAGGATTCCGGGGCCGTTGGCATACAGAGGCAGATGGCGGACCGTCAGTAGATGCGCTTGGGGTCGAAACCGGCCTGCTTCAGCGCTTCGAGTACGCGGTCGATGTGGTCGGGGCCGTTCGTTTCGACGGTGACCCCGAGGGCGACTGCATTCGTGTAGTGGCCGGACGCCTTGAACTGGTCGTGGTCGAGGGCGATCACATTGGCACGCTGCTCGGCCAGCACTTGGGCGACCTTGAGCAGCTGCCCCGGCAGATCTGGCAGCTCGACCTCGAAGTTCATGATGCGGCCGCGGGCAATCATGCCCTTCTGAATGACCGCTCCGATGGTGACCGTATCGATGTTGCCGCCCGACATGATCGGGACGACGACATGCGGACCGGGAGCGGACGCGAACTTGCGCGAACGCAGGTTCAGATGTTCCAATGCGGCGAGCGACACCGCGCCTGCGGCTTCGACGACGAGCTTGTGCTTCTCGAGCATCAGCAGGATCATCTCGTTGATATCACGTTCGGACACGGTGATTAGGTCGTCCAGGAATTCGTTGAGCAGTGCGAAAGTCAGGTCGCCCGGGCGCTTGACGGCAACGCCTTCCGCCGAGGTGACCACCTTGTCGGCGGGAACCACGCGGCCGGCGGCGAACGAATTCTTGAACGCCGGAGAACCCTCAGGAATCGCGCCAATCACGCGGACTTCGGGCTTGAAGGTCTTGACGGCGAGCGCCACGCCGGCGCCCAGACCGCCACCGCCGAGCGGCACGACGATATCAGTGACATTCGGGACATCTTCGAGGATTTCCATGGCGATGGTGCCTTGGCCGCAAATGACTTCATAATCGTCGAAGGGCGGCACGTAGATCATGCCCTGCTCGTCGCTCAGCTTCTGGGCGTACGCGGCGGCTTCGTCGAACACGTCACCGTGCAAGACGACGTCGGCGCCGTAGGCTTTGGTGGCGTCAACCTTGAGCGGCGGGGTGATGGTTGGCATGCAGATGGTGGCTTTTGCGCCACGCTCGCGGGCGGCGTAGGCGACACCCTGCGCATGGTTGCCGGCGGATGCGGTGACGATGCCGCGAGCCAGCTGGTCCTCGGACAGGGAGGCGATCTTGTTGTAGGCGCCGCGAATCTTGAAGGAACCGGTAACTTGCAGGTTCTCCGGCTTGAGAAGAATCTGGTGTCCGGTCATGTCGGACAGCACCGGAGAGGCAATGATCTCCGTGTGTTTGGCCGTGCCTTTGAGCCGCTGGGCGGCCTTCTTCAATTCAGCGGCATGATCGCGCTGCAGTGCTTTGAGAACCTCGTTTTGTTCCATGATCGTTATTGTAGGATGCCCGCTGCCCCGCGGCATCGGGAGAGTCCATCCCGTGGAACGGCTGCGGAGCGGCGGGCATCAATCGTTCCAGCTTCTATGAGCATTTCGACAGCATCGACGACATCATCGCCGTGATGCAAGAGCACCTGTTCGCCAAGCTCTCCGAACATTTCCGGCAAGGCAATCGCGCCGAAGACTCGAATGAGCACAGCCCCGCCGAAATCCCCCTGAGTCTGGCTTCTTTTGAACTGTTCCTGCGCAACATCAAAAAACACCGATACTTCTACGGCATTGCACTGCACAGCGGGCACGGCCTACCGGTGCATTACGGGAGCCAGGAACTGTGGGAGCAACGAATCCGGCCGGTTTGTGCCTCAATAGGCATCGACGACGAAGACGATATGAAGTATTTCCTTGATTGCACAACGGCTTCAGTCAGTGCGATCCTGCGACGGTGGATTGATCGCGATTGCCGGGACAGTGTGGAGAAAGTGGCGCTAATCGCTGCGAACGCGGCCCCCGCAATCCTCGCCACTGATGCCGAAATACGGGCTTTTGGGGACAGCGCCAAGCATTGAGTCACTGGGGGCCGCCACCGATTGAACACGATGTGATGGCGGTCGTCGCTGAGCTGAAGCACGGCGACGACCGCCAACATCTGTACCCGTCATCTGTTTGCAGCGGTTCCGGGAAGGTACGGGCGCCCTCCCGGAATCCTTCAGTCAGGAATCCGCCGGTCAGGAATCCTTCGGTCGGTTAGAGCCGGACCGTCACTGCCTCCCACGGGGACAGCGTGCGCGCAGCTAGCGAATCGGTGGAATGCTGCGGATCATAGGACGTCAGTACGATATCGGGTGACTGATTGGCGGCTGCGGCGAGTGCAGCCACGGTGTCATCCGGAATGCGGGCGTCTTTCCCGGACAGGTTCACGGCAACCAGCAGACGCTCATCGTCCAGCGTTCGCGTGAACGCGTACACCTGCGGGTCGGATTCGTCGAGCAGATGCCAGTCGCCGGCGGATACGACCGGGTCGTCGTGCCGCAGCGCAATCAGCTGCTTGAAGAAGGAGAACACCGAATCCGGGTCATCCTGCTGGGCTTGCGCGTTGACCGTCGTATGGTTCGGATTGACGCTGATCCACGGTTCCTTGGGAGCATCGGCGGCGGTGAAGCCAGCGTAGGTCGAATCGTCCCATTGCATCGGGGTGCGGGCGTTGTCACGGCTGCGCTTGGCGAGCGCGTCCATCATCGATTTGGCGGACTGGATATGCGCCTGCTCGACACGCTGGTGGAACATGTTCAGGGATTCAAGGTCGCGATACTGGTCGAGCCGGGTGAAATGCGCGTTCGTCATGCCAAGCTCCTCACCCTCGTAAATGTAGGGCGTGCCACGATGCATGTGCAGCAGCATCGCCAGCGCCTTGGCGGAATGGACGCGGTTCTCCTCCGTAGAGTCATCGCCCCAGCGGGACACGACGCGCGGCTGGTCGTGGTTGTCGAAGAACAGGCTCACCCAGCCCTTCTTCGCGACCGCATCCTGCTGAGCGGCAAGCGTACGCTTCAGCTTCGGCAGATCAAGCGGGGTCGGATTCCACTTCGTGCCGTTCTCGCAATCAACATCAACATGCTCGAACATGAACAGCATGTCCAGTTCGCGTGCGGCGGGGTCCGTGATCTGCTCATTGCGCTGCGGGGCGACGCCTGGCGCCTCACCAACCGTGAGATAGCCTTCGCGGCCGTCGAACACTTCGCGGTGCATCTCCTTGAGGAACTCGTCAAGCCGCGGGCCGTCGGAGCAGAACGGGAACGGGGACGAGTAGCCGTCGGGACCGGCGGGATAATCCTCGATTTGGCTGCCAGGTTCGCCCGGAAGCTTGCCGTTGGGGTCGACGCGCTTGGAAATCTGTGTGATGACGTCCATGCGGAAACCGTCGATACCACGGTCGAGCCACCAGTTCATCATCTGGTAGACCGCCTGACGCACCTGCGGGTTCTCCCAGTTGAGGTCAGGCTGCTTCGGGGAATACTGGTGGAAGAAATACTCGCCGCGCTTGGGGTCATACTGCCATGCGGAACCGCCGAAATACGAGCCCCAACGGTTCGGTTCGGCACCCGGCGTGCCCGGCTCATGGCCGGGACGGGCGGGACGCCACCAATACCAGTCGGCGTGCGGGTCGTTCTTGTCGCGGCTCGCTTGGAACCACGCGTGCTCGTCGGAAGTATGGTTGACGACCAGATCCATCACGATTTTCAGACCGCGCTTATGCGCTTGGGCAAGTAGTTCATCCATATCGTCAAGCGTGCCGAACATCGGATCTATGCTCTGGTAATCCGCGATATCGTAGCCGTTGTCATCCTGCGGGGACTTGTAGACCGGGCTCAGCCACAGCACATCAACGCCCAGGTCGGCGAGATAATCCAAGCGGCGGGTGATGCCCTTGATATCGCCGAGGCCATCGCCATCGGTGTCTTGGAAGCTACGCGGGTAAATCTGGTACACCACGGCGTTCGCCCACCACGGGCTGGTGGACGCCCCATTCGTGCGGACACCGGCGGGAAGGGCCGGACGATTGAAATTGGTCATGGCAAGCTCCTTTGCTGTCTGGTGTTTTATTGCTGGGATTATCGTACGATGCATACGTTTTCATTCCTATTGCTGGCGTGCCGGGTGCGCGGGGAAAGATATTCGGGCGGGGTCGCAGGCGGAATCACGCGGTTGTGCGACTGGTCGGTTACACGGCGGACAGATACCAGCAGGCTGATACCGGCGAACGAGGCGGCGGAGGTCAAACCGCCCTCGTCCGCCTACACATATCCGCCCGCGCTCAGAGCAGGCTTACCGCCGAGGATGATTGCTGATGCCGCAACACGTGGGGTCCGGGGTCCGATCAACATCAACCAGCAGCGCCTGACCGTACGAGAGATCGAACCGGGCATGATCACCCTGTTGCAGATGAACCACCGAGTCGCTATCCGGCCCGGATACCTTCATGGGCACGTCCGCCGTCAAATCCACATGTTGCATCTGCCGCTGCCTCAGCCCGACGAACAGCATGCGTTCGCAACCGCCGAAACTTGCGCGGATGCCCAAGGGAACGTCAGACGACCGGGGGTCATTCAACAACGATTCCTCAACAAGTACGCCAGGAGCATCAGGATGGGGCACATGACCATCATCCCCAAGGACCTCGCGGAGGACAGACACGTCGGTATGTCCCAAGGCGTCCGAACAGTACACAGGACCACCGCTGAATACGCGCGACAACACGCTCGCCCTTGCATAAGGATGTTCGCTCCAGAACATATCCCAGTCCGGATAGACCAACTCACCAAGCAACAGTGAGCAATAGGCGTTCTGAATCAGATGTTCGTCCAGGGATTTCGGCTCCCGCGGGAGGAAATCATCACTTGTGCGGGCGACTTGCGCACGATCGCTGTGCCAGAAATTCTCCGGCGTCATGGCCATGCAGTTGATCAGCGCGGCATTCATCCGATCCGCCGCATCCTCAAGTCCAAGATGACGGCCGATCGTGGACTCACCGAAGCTTTCAGCCCCCATGGTCATCACGGATATCGAACCTTGGGAATCGACTTTCAGCACGTCGATGCCTTGCTCGCTCATCTTCGATTCCCAAGCGTTCCAGAACTGCGCAGCTTGATCATGAGTCGGCCCCGGCACCAGCGCCCCAGACGGGCAACGTGTCAAGCAGTCGCCGAAAGCGTCGGCGACTGGTCCGTCAGGATCAATACCGTTCCAATAGCCTTGGAACGCCTGCCATACGCCGACATGCTGGACGCCAAACCGTTGTTTCAGCACATCGACTGTATGCCCCAGCCCTTGCGGGAAACGCTCGGGATCGGCATCGAAGGAACGCAATTTCTGTTGAGACCTGTCGACATCCGACCAACCGTCATCGATCAGCACCCAGGAGATGTGCACTCCCAAATCGTGGAATTCCTGCATCTTCTCGATGATCTGGCGCTCATTGACATCCTGCCCCAGCGAATCCCAAGTGCACCAGCCCAAGCCGGACAGGTTGTCCGGAAAAGATTTCCTCCTGCGAGTGCTGACGCCCGTACGCCCGGCTGCCGCAGATACGCACGCCTGGACGGCACGGTACGGAGTTTCCGCCGATGCCATGAACCCCAACGTCGCTTCGATGCGGGTCATTCCCATACGGTTCGAAGAGACCACGAATGTGATGCCTTGCTCGTCTCCTCTGATGTCAGTACGGGCATCGGCATCACACACCGCCAGCACCGCGCTCCATCGCACACTATCGTCACGGCCTTTCCACCGCCAGAGCAGCAACTGGGTGCCGAACGGAATTTGCGTGGGCGCAGAACACCATGCCGGTCGCATCCACCACTCCTTGTGCTGGTACAGCGCCAGAATCTGGCCGTCAGCAACGCCCACCCTGCAACTGACCCGCACCGCATCGCAGGGCGCAAATGAATCACAGGCGATGAATTGTTGCTCACGCTTCGCAGGTCCGGTCTCAGTGCAGATCGACAGACTCCAGACAGCATCGTCCCCACGGACAGGCTCGATATTCACCGCCGTTGCCGGAACGGCGCATTCCTTGCACTCATGCGTGTCTTCTTTCAGAATGCTGGATTGAACACGCACAACATCAATCGGGCATACGTTGTTCATCGGTTCTCCTTGCTACGAGATGCCAAGGTTCCGCGGAAATACCAGACCGCGGTTTCAGGCGGAACCTGATTATTCGCACAATCCGTTATTTCCGGGCGCGAATTCAGCATGACAGTTGCGTTTTCCGGCAGGCGGATCGCATGGTCGGAAGAGAAATTCACCAAGACTTCTAATCCTGAAGACACTCTCCAGCCAAGACCGTATTCAGCATATTCGCCGTCCGCGAGCCATTCGGCTTCATCTCCTGGCCTAATCCAACGTCGACGCGCTGCGATAGCCCCACGGTAGAGGTTCAGCATCGATCCCGGCAAGCGTTCCTGATTGGACACCGCATACCGCGCATACCATGCCGGCTGCGGCAGCCAAGGATGCCCGGACTGGCTAAACCCGAACGATACTGAATCGCTGCTCCAAGGCAGCGGCACACGGCAGCCGTCACGCCCTTTGAATCGATGCCCAGAACGCTCCCATATCGGGTCTTGCAAGTCCGCGGGCTGCAAATCAAGGTCCTCGGGCAGGCCAAGCTCATCTCCCTGATAGATGAACGCGGTGCCGGGCAGGCCAAGCATCAACAACGCATCGGCACGTGCGCGGCGTTCTGCCTGGGCGGGATCGATGCCCGGGTCGGTGCCGTTGGACGTGACCCAATGTTCGACGTCCGTTCCTTTGGGAAGCTCAATCCGTGAGGCCAGTCTTGGCACATCATGGTTTCCCAGCACCCAGACCGGCGCCGAACCGGCAGCGGTCGCACATTCGCTGGTACGCTCGATAATCTTTCGATAATCGTCCCGGTCCCAAGCCGCCTTTTGTAAGGAAAAGTCAAAAATCGACCCGAGTTCGTCCTGCCGGGCATACTGGTATACCCGCGGAGTGAACGGCGTCCAAGACTCCCCGACCGCATATTTCACCGGACTGTACCGGTCCAGCAGCTCACGCCATTGGCGATAGACCTCATGCACACCATCGCGGTCCCATACAGGATCAGACCCGTCTGCCGCCTGCGGCGACATCAACGTCGGATCCGGCCGATCCCGCAGCGGCTCCTTCAGATCCTTGACCAGCCCGTGGGACACGTCGATACGGAACCCGTCTACGCCTCGCTCGCACCAGAAACGGAGGATATCCAGGAAATCCTGCCGGACCTGGGGGTTATCCCAGTTCAGATCAGGCTGTTCCTTCGCAAACGAATGCAGATAGTACCATCCGTCTCCACAAGGTTCCCACGCTGATCCGCCGAAATTGCTCAGCCAGTTCGTCGGCGGTCGTTCTCCGTGTTCTCCGCGCCCAACATGGAAAATATAGCGGTTCCGCTCCTTCGAGCCCGGCGCCGAGTGCAGTGCCTTGGTGAACCAAGGATGCTTGTCCGAAGTATGGTTGGGCACGATATCAATGATGACGCGTATTCCCCGTTCGTGCGCGCCTGCAACGAGATCGGCAAACTGCTGCAGTGTCCCGAACCTGGGATCCACGCCGCAATAGTCGGCGACATCATACCCACCATCCGCAAGCGGCGAGGGGTAGAACGGAGTCAACCACAATGCGTCCACACCGAGGTCATGCAGGTAGTCCAACTTGTCGATGATGCCGCGGAAGTCGCCTTCCCCGTCACCGTTGGCATCATTGAACGACCGGGGGTACACCTCGTAGACCACGGCGTTTCTCCACCAATCATCAGCATTGTCCTCGGCCATCGGTCATCGGCAACGCTCATCCGTTATCTTGTGGCACTCGGGCACAAGCGATTCTGTTACGTCGGCCGACGAGACCCTCTGACCGGCAAACAATGGGGGCACGACGAGCGTGTGGTCGCATATCTCGACACCACCAAGCAGATGGGCCTGCAAAACTGCGGCATGTACCACATCAGCCTAGACGACCCACGATCCGTTCAGCAAGCCATAGCCACCATGCTTTCGCTCCCCGACAGGCCCACCGCAATATGCGCTTGGTCAGATTATTACGCACTGGCGGTCATCCACGAACTCCAGCGAAGCGGCATTCGAGTTCCAGAAGACATGTCAGTTGCGGGGCACGATGGGTCCGATGTGGCGACCGGCTTCGGAATAACCACCATGGCGCAACCCGCCCGCGAAATCGGGCGGATGACGGCCAAAACAACACTTGCGCTCATCAATCAGGAACCCCTACCAGAAAAGCGCATCACCGTGCAGACCACGTTGGAACCCGGCAGCACCACCGCCGCAATCACGCAGGACAACAACTAGCTCGGCACGACGGGCGCAGGATGTGAGAGGCGAAAAGCGGAGACGGGAGGCAGGAGATACCCCAGTGTCGTGCGACTGGGTGGTTGCATCGGGCGAGGAAAAACAGACCGAGGGGCCTGTGAATGTGCATCACAGGCCCCTCGGCGGGAGAGAACAGATGGATGGAGGTGGATGGGGAGAGTAGGAAGGCGGTGGGCTTTCCTTACCCCACTGGGCTTTCCGTTACTTCACGGGATCCGGCAATTATTGACGGCCTACGGCCGGCGGGATTTTTACCGGGGCGGGGACTATCCCCCGCCCCGGCGCCGTGAACGGAAAGCTCACTGGGCTTTCCTTTACTTCACGGCGCCCCTCATCACACCGCTGACAACCCAGCGCTGGGCGAAGACGTAGACGATCAGGATCGGGGCCATCGCCATCAGGTAGCTGGAGAACGCCATCGGGTAGTTGGTCGCGAACTGCGAGCTGAACACGTACTGGGCGAGCGGAATTGTCTGGTTGGACTGGTCCGTCAGCACAATCAGCGGCAGCAGGAAGTCATTCCAAGCCCACAGCGCGGTCAGGATGCCAATCGTCGCGTTGATCGGGCTCATCAGCGGGAAGATAATCTTCCAGAAAATCTTCCACGTGCTCGCGCCGTCCACACGCGCCGCCTCTTCAAGCGACGGCGGAATCGAGCGGATGAAACCGGTCGCAATGAACAGGTTCGTGCCCAGGCCAAGCGTCATGTACAGCAGAATCAGACCGAACTGGTTGTCCAGATGCCAGGCGCCCATCTGCTTGGCGATCGGCAGCATCACCACCGGGAACGGCACGAACATCGCGGCGATGAAGAAGTAGTACAGGAAGCGGAAGAAGCGCTTATCCATGTTGCGGGCGACGGCGTACGCCACGAAGGTGTTCGTCAGCAGCGTGAGCACCACCGCGGCCACCGTGATGATCGCGGAATTCAGCGCTGCCCGCGGATAATCGACCTTCGCCGAAGCATCTGCGAAATTATGCCACTGCCAGGATGTCGGCAGGCTGAAGGTGCCCGCCTCGGCCGGTGTCTTCAACGCCGTGACGATGGTGAAATACAGCGGGACCAGCACGGTCAGCGACAGCACCACGGTCAGTGCGGTCAGCCACCAATTAATCCGATGATCCTTGTGGAATGTCTTGTCTTTCATGATGTTCCTTTCCCCTCTGTCAGTCGGGCTTCAGCGCACGGCTGTCAGATCTGCTCCTTGCTTCTCGAGAATCCGAGCTGGATGAACGCGACAATCGCGAGGACGATGAAGAAGATCACCGCATTGGCTGTCTGATAGGCGTATTCACCGCCGGTCAGGCCACCCTTCCAGATGAGGTAGGTCACGGTTTCGGTGGAGGAATTCGGGCCGCCTTCCGTCAACGCGACCACCTGGTCGAAGGTGCCCAGCGCGTTCTTGAGCGACAGCACGAGATTGATGGTCACGAACGGTCCAATCAGCGGGAAGGTAATCTTCCAGAACTTCTGCCACGCATTCACGCCATCAATCGACGCGGCCTCGTAGATTTCGTCGTCAATGGTCTGCAAACCGGCGATGTACAGCAGCGTGGAGTAGGCGACGCCCTGCCACACGGCGAGGAACACCACAGGGACCCATGCGTACTGTTCGCTGGTCAGCATCGATTCGGACAGCCAGCCGATACCCAGCGCCTTGCCAAGCGCGGGAAGCGGCGTCATGAAGATGTACTTGAACACGTAGCCGATGACCAGCGTGCCCAGAATGTACGGGATGAAGAAGATCGCGCGGAATCCGTTCTTGAACGCGATCTTGCTGTTCAGCAGCACCGCCAGGAACATCGAGATCAGGTTGATCAGCACCGTGATGATGATGGCGATGAAGAAGGTGAACAGGTAGGCGTGGCCGACGCGGTCATCGCTGAACAACGCCTGGTAGTTGCGCAGGCCGACCCATTTGAAGTTGCCGTAGCCTTGTGAGTTCGTGAACGAGTAGCCGATGCCGCGAATGAACGGGACATACAGGAACACCGCGAAGATAATCGCCGCGGGGACGGTCATCCAGTAGTAGGCGCGGTCGACCTTGCGCTTGGAGAACGCGGTCTTGCGCTTCTTTGCCGGCTTGTCCGACGCCGCCGGCTGCTTCGACGATACGACTGTTGCAGACATGCTATTTCCTTTCTCCGTGTCCGATTACTCGACTTACTCGACCGTGCGAGCTTGGACCTTGTCCCATTCCTTCTGCATCGAGTTGATGAAGCGGGGGACGTTGCCGCTGATCACCATGGTCTGCAGGTAGCCGCCGATGTTGATGGACGACGGGATGTAGTGGTCGCAGAAGTCAACCACGTCGTTGCTTTCGAAGAACGGGCGGACGCCTTCCAGCGCCTTGTTGCCGAAGTAGGTGTCCTTGAGCGGGGAAATAGCGGACTGGGCCTTCGCGTAGGCGTTCAGCTGCTTCTTGCTCATCAGGAACTTGATGAACTTCATGGCTTCCTTCGGGTGCTTGGTGTTGGCGCCCATTGTGAGCATCACGTCATCGCCTGCGGTGAGCTTCTGCTCCTTGACGTTGTTGCTGGCCGGCATCTGCGCGAACCCGAGGTCGATATCGGGGTTGATCATCGTAATCTGCGGGATCGCATACGTGCCGAGCGGGATAATCGCCGCCGTGCCCTTCGCGAAGTTCTGGGTGGCCTCCTGATAGGTGACACCCTTGTCGGACGTCGAATAGGAGTACATTTCGACTTCCTTCTTCGCGGTTTCGGTCCAGATCGTCTTGAAGTCGGTCTTGCCTTCCTTCAGTTTCGTGTACTCGGATTCCGGGACGAGCGTACCGGCGAGCGAGGCGAGCGGCGCCTGGGTGGTCCACGCGTCCGCGACACTGGCTTGCACCGGGTTGATACCCGCAGCCTTGAATTTCTTCAGCATGGCAATAAATTCGTTCCAGGTCTTAGGCGGATTGTTCGGATCAACGCCAGCCTTACGCCACAGCGTCTTGTTATAGATGTAGCCGGATGCGTTGCCGGAGAACGGCAGGCCATAGAGGCGCTTCTTCGCCGGGTCGGTGGTCTGCACCAGGTTCTTGGCGATCTGGACCATGCCAGGGTTGAGTTCGTCAACAATCGGATCGTCTGTGAAATCATGGAACACACCGGAGGCGGCGAACATGCCGAAGCTGATATCGCCGTTGAACGTGATGACATCCGGAACGCGGTTCTTTACGAACCGGGTGCGCAAATCAGTCTGCGCGTTCGCGGAATTATTGATATTGACGCGGATGTTCGGATTCTCCTTCTCGAACTCCTGAGCCATCTTCTTGAACTGGTCAGCGGCCTCAGACTTGAACTGGAAGAAATCCAACGTCACCGTCTGCGCGTTCGACGCTCCACACCCGGCGGCACCGAGCCCCATCACCGCAATGCATGCCACGGTGAGCGCCCTGCGAAGTACCGACCTGAGCGTTCCGCGTCCTGAATGGGAATCCGTCTTCATGAAGACTCCTTTGCCTCTTCCACACCGCAACACCTTCGCTGCGGCTTGTTTGTGATTGCAAGCATACGTGACTGCGGATTTCATTCCCAGCCCCTGCGCGCCTCTTGCATGAGGAAAGAAAAACACGGTATTTTTATGTATTGAGAAAGAAAATGCAGGATATCAGATGCGAGGCCATGAGAACAAGGACGTATCCTCGCACGCCGGCGATGGACCCCACAGGCAAGGAGCAGTGATGACGACACACGAGACAGATACGTGGAAAACCGCGGAATCAGGCGATGAGCATGAACTCACGACAGACGTCCAATGGTTCACCGGCTCCCCGCAAACCCACCGGGTGACCCGCGCCATCACACAATACGGACCCATCGCGCGCACGACCCTGGCCCAACTTCTCGGACTGTCACAAGGGGCGTTGTCGCGCATCACCAGCGACCTGATCTACGAAGGTGTCATCGAGGAACTTCCCGGTAACACCACAGAACAAGGCAGACTCCCGCAAGGCTTCATACCGAAAGAATCACGCGAAAAACGCGGCCGCCCGCAGACCAACCTGCGATTGCGCGCCGGCGAGCGCACTTTCCTCGGCATCAATATCCACGGCTCCGAGGTGAGTATTGTGGCTGTGGACGCGCTGTGTCGGCCGGTCGGGCCATGCCGCACGGTGACGCTTGAATCCACCAAGCCGCAGGATGTCGCCGCAACCATCGGCACGGCAATCCGCAAATACCGTTCGGACGTCACGCCAAGCCCGGTGGCCGTAGGGCTGAGCTTCGGCGGGCATGCGGAAGACGACCGGTATGTGACGTACGCTCCCTTCCTGCATTGGGACGGGCGGGTCGATGCCGCCGGGGCGATTGAGCAGACGGGCGGGCTGCCCACAGCGGTGTTCAACGACCTCGATTCGCTGTTACTGTATGAAAGCTGGTTCGGCGCCGGCATCGGCGTGCGACGGTTCGCTGTGGTCACGATAGGCGCGGGCGTCGGGTACTCGCTCGCCGAGGACGGCATGCCTGTGGACTACCCTGATAAAAGCTATGGGCTGGCCGGGCATATCCTCGTGGACCCCGAAGGGCCGCGCTGTTACGCGGGTCACACCGGCTGCTCGCAATGCCTGACAAATGATTCGCTGGCCGAAGAGTATTCAGGCATGGTGGGGCACATGGTCACCTTCGACCAGTTCGCCGCCGACGCGCAGGAAGGGACCGCGCAGGCACGGCAGCTACTCAACCGCCTGTGCTTCCGACTCGGCGTACTGGTATCCACGGTCGCGAACTTCGCCATGCCGTCGAAAGTGCTGATCAGCGGGGAATCATCATTCCTCGCGAAAATGAACCAGGAATCGATCCGCAGCGGCATCAACTGGTACCGCCCCAGCCAGGCGGCGACCGTCGACTTCGAAATCCTTGATTTCTCTTGGGAAAGCTGGGCGAAAGCCGCGGCCGCACGGGCGATCGCGCGGTATATCGGGTGAGGCGGGGTGGCCATGTGGCTATGGGTTGGACGGCGTGAGCCAACCTTCGACAGGTCGGCGTGTGAGGATTGGCTCACACAACAGGCTGTCAGGAGGGCGGAATGACTGAGATTGCGTGTTCCACCCGCCGGTTTGTGAGCGAATTCTCACACGGCTGCGACCGACAGCCTCCGAAACCGTAGCCCGGGACGTGCAGACGCCCACTGTGTGAGCGCATCATCACACAACCACGCTTGACGACACCAAATCAGACTGCCACAGCCGCCTTGGGGGCCACATTGTGAGTCAATCCTCACATACCCGCCCTCTGAGGGTCAGATTCTTTCGCCCGGCAGCGTCAGCATGCCATTGTGTGAGTCAATCCTCGCACAATGGGCGTCTGGAACCGCAAGGTCTGCGATTCCGGGCGTCTAACCGGCTAGTGTGTGAACGAATCCTCACACACAATCTCACACACAAACAAGCTCGGGGCTGCGCAGCCGACAGATCGTCGACCGCACAGCCCTGAACCGCATTCAGGAACCGCGCCGCATCCCCTACTGCAGCTGGTAGGTGTGCGAGACCTTGGCGCCCGAGAAGTCAAGGGTGCCACTCACTTCAACATCCACAGGCGAATCATCCTGAAGCACGTAGCCAACGCTCACCTGCTGGGTGGCACCGGGCTGAATCTCCTGAAGGCTGGCGTTGGAATCATAGCCGGCCGGCGCTTCCGTATAGATCGCCATGTCAAGCTCCTTGCCGTTTTGGAAGGCCTTCGCCGACGTGGCCACCGAGAACACTTGGTTCTTGTCGGTGTTATTCGTCCACTCGTAGGTCACCAGCACGGTCGGCTGGCCGTTATAGTCGGCCCCGGACTTGGCGGCAGACACAATCTTGACATGAAGCTTGCCAAGATCGCCCTCGGTATCCTGCGCCCCAGACGCCGCCGCGGAGGAAGATGAATCACCGCTGTCCTTCTTCGCGCCGGACGAGGCAGACTGGGATGTGGTGGAAGACGTGCCGAGCGCATCATCGAGCGCCTTGCCTGTCGCCTGCTGCATCACCAGTGTGATCACCATCGCGAGAACCGTCAGGATGACCGCGGCAATCGCAAGTCCCCTGCCGCGACGCTTGCCACCCCGCTTGGTCGCGACCAAACCGATAATGCCGAACACCAAACCGATGATGCCAAGAATGAACGCGACATTGTTGATAATCGGAATGAAACTGAAGATGATGCCAATAATGCCGAGGCCCAGACCTGCGACCGCGCTGGCACTCAGCTTGCGCGGGACGTCATCATCCGGGTCGCCGCCTGGCACAGGCTGCGGGTACACGGTGTTCGGCGGGAGCGCCCCGGGAGTCGCCGGCATCGTGGGTGCAGCTTGCGGCTGCGGTGAATATACGGTCTGAGGGCTGCCGTACGGCTGAGTCCCATACTGTTGGTTGTCGTCCATGTCATCCTCGCTTTTCTCTTCCGATCAGGACAATCCCCACGCTACGGGCTGGGAAGAGAAGCGGAAAGTGTACGACAGGCCGTGCCGATATGCCCGAAAGGACAATGGCGGCGCGACAATTCACTGAGTACAGTGGACGGCATGAGCGAAGCAGGAGGGTATCCGGGCGGCGAACCCGACAAGCAGATGGGTGCGGGGACCATCGGGTCATTGGGGACAGCAGGAACCCCTCAGACACCTCGTGCTATGCCATCCGCACCAGTCGGGCATCAATCACCATATGGTTACGGTGGCGGCCCATCACAGGGCACGTTCCAAGGTGCATACCAGTACCGGCAGCCGTACGCAACACAGCAACCCCGGCGGTTTCAGCAACCAGCGCAACCTGCGCAGCCTCAGCCTCAGCAACCGCAACCAGCGCAATCGTATATGTTGCAACACCCGTACACGACGCCTCGCCAGCAAGCCGGAAGAACCGATACCGGTGCATCGGGCAACGGGAAAACCCGCCGCATCACCATCACAACGGTGATGCTCGCATGCGCGATTGCCTGCGGAATCGTGCAACCGGCGTTCATCTACGAAGGCATGTCCGCATGGCACAACGATATCGGCATGTTCTGGTCGTTGATTGGTTTGGTCGCCGGCGCCGCACTACCCTTCCTGCTGCGCAACCGCGACGAGAAACCGGAATTCGTTTGCCTGATCACCGCAATAATAACTATCTGCCTGCCCATCAGCCCGCTCACCACACTTATGGCACAAAGCGCGCTGATTGCTCGTCGCGACCCGGATCGCCGCATCTACGGACTCATCGCTCTCAGCAGCGCGGCAACCGTCATCTCCCGTCTGCGCGATGCCTTGATGCCAGCCGAATACTCCATCATCGGCACCATGTTGTCCAGCACCAACGATCAAGGACACGTCGTCCACGCGGCGAGCCAACCGAGCATGCTGTGGTCAGGCTTGCTTCTCGCCGTGATATCCATCGCCATCGCGGTAATTGTCGGCGTGGCGAACCGCAACACTTCACGCGCGCGGCGAGCCCAACGGCAGGCAGCACAACAGCAGGATCGCGCGCAGATGCTGCAATCCGACCTTGCTGATCAGCAACTGGCGGACGCCATCGCCACGGAGGCGCATGACACGCTTGCGCACAGCCTGTCGCTCATAGCGGTCAACGCCTCTGCCCTGCAAGTGCAATGCGGGGCGCTCGAAGCCGGCAATATCACCGACCAGCAACTACACGACATCGCACAGCGCGCCGAAGATATCCGCAAGCAGGCAGCGGGAGCGTTGGACGAAGCGCACAGCATCATTGATCTGCTGCGCAATCCGAACAAAGCCCGGCAAACGCTCGGGCCGGACGATACCACGTCGCTGTCACGTGAATCATTAAGCGGCCTGATTGCCGACGCGAAAGCCGCAGGCGCGCACATCGACACTTGGATTGACATCCAGGACATGGGCGCCATCCACCCGGATATCGCAAAAATCGCCTATCGCACAGTCCAGGAGGGACTCACCAATGCGCGACGGCACGCCCCCGGACAGCCCATCGAGCTCGAGGTCACCTGCTCTGCCGAACGCGGCATCGGCGTGCATATCAGCAATCCGACCGGCATGCAGGCGCAGGGAGATACCACCGACAACAGGAACGGGAACACGAACGGTACTGGCATCGAAAGCACAGCCGGCAACGAGTTGGTCAGCACACCAGCAGGCGGCAACGGCTTGCGCGGCATCCGCCAACGCGTGGTGGCATCCGGCGGTACGTGTACATGGGGAACCGACCAGCGCGGCGTCTTCCACCTTGATGTGGCGCTTCCCTCGGCAGATGCCCGGCAACAGGCATCCGAGGCAGACCCCCAGTAACAGACATCGCACACTGAACGGCAAGATCGCCGGCATCAGCATCTCCGGTATCATGGAGCCGTGCGGACGCAAGAGAAAATCGAACAACCTGATGATACGGTGGCAGGCGACGATGCCCCGATCACCGTGATCATCGCCGACGACGACCCCATGATTTGCCAGACCATGGCGTTGATCCTGCAGGACTATTCCCGCGGTCGAATCCGCGTCCTCGACACGTGCGCGGACGGCATGCAGGCCGTTGCCGCCACCGAACGCGACCATCCAGACGTCGTCCTTATGGACATCGACATGCCCGCCATGGACGGGATCGAAGCCACCGACCGCGTGCGACGCGTCAGTCCGGGCACGCACGTATTGATCCTCACCTCGCTCAGCCCGCAACGCACGGTGGAACGCGCCGTGGAAATGGGTGCGGAAGGCTTCATTTCCAAAACCGACGCACCGCAAACCATCATCGAACGCATCATCGCCGTATGCCTGGGCGAGCCGCAATTCAATCAGGCCGCGCAACGCCAGCTACTGGACGATATGGCGAGCGCACGGTTCAATGCCCGCGAGGACGAAGCGAAACGCATGCTCGACAGCTTGCCCGAGCGGGAGCGGGAAACCGTAATCCTGGCCGCGCAAGGCATGAGCAATCAGGAAATCGCCGAACGGATGTTCATATCCGAACGCACAGTAAAAGCGCATTTGTCCAGCGCCAGCGAACGCTTGAGCATGAACCGGGTGCAGCTGGCGAGGCTGGTGGAGCGGGCCGGACGGTAAGCGTGGAGGGCAAACGTCGTCCGTGGCACCGCTATCAACGCCAGGATTCGCGGCGCGGGAGGCGCTTTGCCAAGGCGGGGGTCACGTTCACGGCGGCCCAGACGGAACGCACGCAAATCACGCACAGATAGATGGCGAACAGATTGGCTCCCATACGAGCGCTGATCGAGCCGGCGATCCACGTGCCGGCGGGCGTCAGGCATGCCGCGACCACGCCGATGATCAGGCCGTCACGCAGGTTGACCAGGCCGCGCCGGACATTCGCGACGCTGCCTGCGATGGCATTCGGAATCATCATGAGCAGTGACGAGCCGCGGGCCACCAGGTCGCTCGCGCCGAACGCCAGCGACAAGGCCGGTACGACAATCGCCCCGCCACCGATGCCAAGCAGGCCAGACAATGTGCCCACGAACACGCCGAGCAGCATCAGCAGAACACCGGTCAGAAATGTCATGTGAATCGTGCTGTCACGCGACGGCGTCCCGACAATCTGCGAGACAATCACAAAGACCAGGAACGTGGCGAACGCCCAGCGCAACACCATTTCTGGCAATCGTGACAGCAGCCAGCTGCCAAGCTGCGATCCGACGATTGTGCCGCAGGCGAGCAGCAGCGCGGCGATCCAGTCCACATGTCCGGATTGCGCGTACGAAATCACGCCGGCGATGGCGGTCGGAATGATTGCGGCGAGCGAGGTGGCGACCGCATGGCGTTGTGTCAGGCCAAGCCAGACCAACGCCGGTACGATAATCGTGCCGCCGCCGATGCCGAATAGGCCGGACATCAGGCCCGACAGCACACCCACCATCGCCAGCACCACCACACGACGAACAAGACTGCCCCCGAGTGCATCATGATCCTGTGTGCTGGAATACGCCATGGGTGTCCTTCCCTGCTTCCTGCTTTTCCGTGCGCATGAATGCGCCGCAGTCGGCACTAACTGTAGCGCGCCCGACAGCCGCGCAACGTCCTCGTTCCATGTCAGTCTCCTGACACCTGCATTTTTTCATCGTTAGCGTTTCTTCAGCGTTCGCGAAAATCCTGTTTTTCTTGCGCAATGCACACGACACGCGTCCTGAGACAAGGAAAACGCGAGCACATACCATACAACCAACAATGCAGGAGCGGCGCGGCCAGCATACACGCGCCGGCTCCGGCACAGCGAAGGACAACGACAGACCCTACGACCAAAGGAGTGCAATGACGCGCATCACCATCATCCCCGGAACAGCGAACGACGGCACTGACCTGACTGCGGTGTACGCGGAGAACGCCGCTGCCAACGTAGCGTTCGCACTGATTTTCCCAGGCAAGGCCCTCCCCCGGTTCGTCCATTGGGGGCGCCCACTGACGCACCCGGAAACCCTCGTGCACCTGTATGACGCACTTAAACCGCAACGCGTGTCCGGCGCATTGGACAACACCGCATGGCCGAGCATTCTGCCCACGCAGTCTGAATCGTGGATCGGCGCGCAACGCATCGATATCCGCCGTGACGGGCGCGAGCTGTTCTGCAACTTCGCCGTCACCGCTATCAGCCCTGCCGCAGGAGACAACGAGGGCGCCTCCATCATCAGCGTCGACGCACAGGACGCCGACCAGCAGATCGCTCTGCAGTGGACCTGCGAACTGACCGATTCCGGCCTGATCCGCCAATCTGCCACCATCACCAATCTCGGGGACGGCACCTTGGACGTCAACGGTGTTGAACTTGGGTATCCGATGCCTCAACAGGCGGTGGAAATCCTCACCACCACCGGCCACCATCTGCGTGAGCGCTCACCGCAGCGCCAGCCGCTCACCATCGGCCGCTTCGAAAAGCTTTCGATGGCCGGGCGCCCTGATTTCGACGCATCCCTGCTTCTGACCGCCGGCGCCCCCGGATTCGGCTTCGAGCACGGCGACGTGTATTCCGTGCATGTGGGTTGGAGCGGCAACAGCGTGCTGTCTGCAGAACGTCTGCCCTACACGCAGGGTGTGATCGGCGGCGGCGAGAAGCTGTTCGGCGGCGAAATCACACTGGAGCATGGAGGCCAGTACACCACGCCGTGGGTGTATGGCGCGTTCGGCACCGGGCTGAACGAGGTCGCCCACCGCTTCCACGGGTTCCTGCGCGCGCAGCACCCGAATCTCGCCAATAAGCCGCGTCCGGTCATCCTCAACACGTGGGAGGCCGTCTATTTCCAGCATGATTATGACACGCTTGTCCGGCTCGCGGACAAGGCCGTGGACAGCGGTGTGGAGCGGTTCGTCGTGGATGACGGCTGGTTCGGCGCCCGGCGCGATGACACCGCCGGCCTCGGCGACTGGCAGGTCTCACAGGATGTGTGGCCCGACGGCGCAAAAAGCCTCAAGGCGTTGGCCGACTACGTGCACGGCAAGGGCATGGAGTTCGGCCTGTGGTTCGAGCCGGAGATGGTCAATCCGAACTCAAACATGTTCCGCAACCACCCGGATTGGGTACTGCGCCCCGCCCCCGGCCGCCTGCCGATGCAGGGACGTTCCCAGCAGGTCGTCGATCTGACCAATCCGGACGCGTACGATTACGTGTTCGGCGCGATGGACCATCTGGTCGGCGAACTGGGCATCGACTACATCAAGTGGGATCACAACAAGCTCGTCACCGAAGCGGTGTCCCCGCGCTCCGGCAAGCCAGCCGTGCACGAACAGACGCTCGCCGTATACCGAATCTACCGTGATCTGAAACTCGCGCATCCCGGACTCGAAATCGAAAGCTGTTCCTCCGGCGGCGGCCGTATCGATCTGGGCATCCTGCGCTACGCCGACCGTGTCTGGGCATCCGACTGCGTGGATCCGGTGGAGCGTGCAGACATCCAGCGCTACACGTCATTGTTGGTGCCGCCCGAAATGATCGGTGAGCATGTGGGCGCCAGCCCCGCACATTCGACGCATCGCGCGACCAGCCAAGACCTGCGTATGGATATGGCGTTCTTCGGGCATATGGGCATCGAATGGAATCTGCTCAAGGAGCCACAGGAGGACTTGGACAAACTGGCCGCGTGGGTGCGCGCATACAAGGAGCATCGCTCTATGTTCGAAACCGGGACGACAGTGCATGCGGATACCGCGGATCCGGCAGTGCGCCTGGACGGCATTGTCAGCGCCGACCGCTCGCACGCCGTGTACCGTTTCACGCAGCTGACCACGTCACAGACCTACCCGGCGGCACCGGTCGATCTTCCCGGACTCGATGCGGATGCCGTGTACCAAGTCAAGCCGCTGTCAGTCAGCCTTGATCTCGACGCCGACGGCATCGGCAACGGGCAGTCCGCGCTCGGCTGGTGGACCGCCGACGGTGCGACATTACCTGCGGTTGCGCTTGAAACCTACGGTATCCGCCCGCCGAGCCTGCACCCGGCACAAGCCGTGCTGTTCGAGGCCGTGCGGGTGTGACTTCGCATGTCACGTCACATGCGTGCGCTTGAGGTGCGCGCGTGTGACGTGACATGACATCTCAGCCGGGGACGACCCGATTCACCGCCTGGGGCTAAAGAAATCCGCGAGAAGACGTGCGCACTCGTCCTCACATACTCCCCCATACACTTCAGGGAATGAGCCGACATGCGGATCGCGCGGGATATCCCACACCGAACCGCATGCGCCCAATTTGGCATCCCACGCACCGAACACGATACGCCCGATATGGGTTTGCAGGCACGCTCCGGCACACATCGGGCACGGTTCCAAGGTGACAACCAGCGTACAATCGGCAAGATTCCAGTTCCCCAAGGTCTTAGCGGCTTGACGCATTGCCTCGACCTCGGCGTGGGCCAACGGGTCGCCGCCGCGCTCGCGCAGGTTGCGGCCACGACCAATGACAGCGCCGTCAGCGCCGATGACCACCGCCCCGACCGGCACCTCCCCCTCACGCGCAGCCTCACGCGCAAGACCCAGCGCCAGCCGCATCGGCCCGTCCAGCATCTCGCTTACCGTTGCACGACTTCCCGTTTCCGCCATATCAGCCAGTCTAGCGGCAAGCTTCGCGCACTAGCCACCTGCCCAATCTGCATGCCGCCTATCTCCAGCTGATGCGCAATCAGCACACGGTCTGCCTACAGTCAGTCCACAACTACTCCTCAGCACGCAGCGAACAAAATTCATCTGCGCCCGGTACGCTGGAAGTATTCGTGCGTGCCATGCGGCAACCCCAATCGGCAACGCAACGCACCACAGCCCACGCCCACTGCTTACCAGTCCAAGGAAGGCGGCATCATGACGGAACTGACCCTCGTCCTGTGCATCGTCGGCGCGGTCGTGGTGTCTTCGTTCCTCAGCCGCTTCATTCCGAAAATCTCCACTCCGCTCGTACAAATCGTGCTGGGGGCCGCCGCAGCCCAACTGCCGTTCTTCCCGGATGTCACCCTCGACCCGGAACTGTTCATGGTATTGTTCATCGCCCCGCTGCTGTATCTCGAGGCGCGCGGCATCGACAAGACAACGCTGTTGAAGAATCTCAAACTCTCGCTGTCGCTGGCCATCGGGCTGGCAATCGCCACCATGGTCGCGGTCGGCTACGTGACGCATGCCGCCTGGCCTGCCGTGCCGCTTGCCGCCGCTTTCGCGCTGGGTGCGGCGCTCGGCCCGACCGACGCGGTCGCCGTGACATCGCTGAGCCATGAAGCCACGCTGAGCGAACGCCAACGCGGAATTCTCAAAGGCGAATCCCTGTTCAACGACGCTTCCGGCATCGTCGGATTCCAGTTCTCGATTCTCGCGGCAATCACGGGAACGTTCTCCGTCGGGGCCGCGGCCGAAGAGTTCGCCGTCTCGTTCTTCGGCGGAGCCCTGCTCGGCTTGGTGCTCGGCATCATCGCCAATTGGCTGTTCGGATTGATGCGATCCTTCGGTTGGGAAACCACCACATCACGCATCCTGATGGAGTTGTTCCTGCCGTTCCTGTTGTATTTAGGCGCGGAGGCGGTCGGCGTTTCTGGCATTCTCACGGTTGTGGCCGCCGGGCTGATTGCTCAATATGATCGCAGCGGCGTGGGCCCGAATGTCGCCCGCACCAACATCGTGTCATCCAGCGTGTGGGCGGTGCTGTCATTCGCGCTCAACGGCTCGGTGTTCATCATGCTGGGCATGATGCTGCCGGACGTGCTGGGCACCACATGGTCCGACCCCACGGAAAGCAACATCATGCTGCTGGGAATCATCGTGCTGGTGTCCACCGTAGTGGTCGTAATGCGGTTCGTGTGGGTGGCCGCCATGTTGCGCATCGCCCGCGACCAGCGCACAGGCCGACGCCGCCGGATGACCCCAGAACGTTGGCGTTCCGCCGCAATCATGACCTTCGGCGGGCCGAAAGGCACCATCACCCTGTCCCTGATGTTCACCATCCCGTACACCATCGCCGCGGGCGCTGATTTCCCGATGCGCGACGAGCTGATATTCGTGGCCGCCGGTGTCATCATCGTGACGCTGCTGCTCGCGAACTTCCTGCTGCCGCTGCTCGCACCCACCCACCTGCACAACACCAAGGAGATGGACGACATCACCGTGGAAGTGCTGCGCCAGACCGTGGAGGAGCTCGCCCGCCGCGTCACTCCGGAGAATCGACGGGCGGTGCTCGCGGTCATCGACTCATACACCAAGCGCATCACCCGGCTCAAGCACCGCATCGGCAGCGCCGACCCGCAAGGCTTCGAAGCCCTGCAAATCGAGGCGTTGCAATGGGAGAAAGACTTCCTCAAGCAACGAATCATCGACCTGAAAAACGAGGAGCCCGCAACCCCAGCGGCAACCCATCAGCGCGACCTGCATATCGAAGCCTGCGAGCGCATGCTCGACCAGCTGATGACCACGCTCCGCCATGCGACAGCGGGGTCAAGAAATTCGCAGGCGGTCTCGCAGATTCGCGGACGGTTCCGCGCGTTGCAACGCCGAGCATCACTGTTTGCGCGGCGGGTATACGGCAAAATCCTGCGTACGACCCCGTTGATGAGCGAAGACGAAATCTACGCGGCCGTGCGCGGCACCCAGCTTGAAGCGATTCATGTAGTGATCGGCAAGCTGTATGAGCAGATGCATGCAGGCACCTACAATACCGAGGATTGTTCGGCGCTGATTCTTGATTATCAGCGTGCTGAGGCGTCCCTGCGCAACCGGCCGAATATGGAGCGCAGCGCGGAGACCATCAACGAGGTGGAGGATGTCAAGCGCAACAGTTATGCGATTGAGCTGGGCATCATCCAGGACCTGTTCGAGGACGGACGGATTAATCGCGCCCAGTTGAGGCAGCTGCGTCGCAACGTGTATGTGATGCAGGTGGACGCGGACTCCGGTGTGTGAGCCAATCCTCACACAACGGCGCTTTTCGCCTCCAGGAGACCGGCCCGAGCCACCGGCAGGGGCGGTTGTGTGAGCCGATCCTCACACATCCACCCTTGCGGACACCCAGCCAGTTGATTTCAGTCATCTCGAGGGTCACCGTGTGAGCCAATCCTCACACATCCACCCCTGCTGGAGTCTCATCGGTCGATCTGCATAACCACAGTGGCCATCGTGTGAGCCAATCCTCACACGATGACGCCCATCGATACCTATCCAGCCGATTTGCTTCGCCTTGGGGGCCACATTGTGAATCAATCCTCACATAGAGGCAGCCGTCATCGTCCAATCATCCGATTTGAGCCACTCCGGGGGCCACATTGTGACCCAATCCTCACACACAACCGCCGACACCACGCGGCTCACAGCATACCGGACGTGATGTTGTGCAGCATCAGCCACTGGCGCAAGTCATTGAATTCCTGCAAGCTGACCGCGTGATCAAGCCCGCGATAGCTTTTCTCCGTCAGCCAGGTGTGTTCCTCCAGCCATGCGGACATCGCGTGGATCTCATACGCTGGAATCACGGTGTCGGCCTGACCATAGCCGAAGAAGGTCGGGATTTGCAGGTCGGCGAGCCGATCATCCGCGGGAGCGGTGCCAGGAACCTGTGCAGGAGCAAGGAATCCGGACAGTGAAATCGAAGCACGGTACCGTTCCGGATGTACACGCAGCAAGTGAATCGCGAGCAATCCGCCTTGGGAGAAGCCAATCGGCACCACGTCACGTTCTGCGGGGATATGCTCCAACACCCACGCATCGATCGCGTTGGCGGCGGCGAAGGAGTCACGGTCCAGGTCCTCGCCGGTCGGCACGCAATCATGGAACCACGTGTAGGCACCCGGAATCGACCCATGCTCCTCCTGCAAGACGAGCGGCGCACGCAGCGATACGAAATCGTTGTAGGGAGCCACGTAGCGCATCATATCCGCCAGATCCTGCTCGTTCGACCCCCAGCCGTGCAGGCACAGCAGCATCGGGCGATTGGGCTGCGCGTTGCCGCCTCCGCGCGACCATTGGGCTTCACGCACCTGCATCGGTTCGCCGAACCGCCCCGGCACTACGTTCGATTCACGACCCACCAGCTGTGAAGATTCACTCATACCGCCCAATATACCCGCGAATTGTCCGCGACTATCCGTTGGCGGCATCATATTCGGGAGACAACGCTCACTGCACGGTGCTGATGGTGCCACCCCACTGGTCGTGCAGGGCTTCGATGTCGGATTTCTGACCGAAGGCGATCCAGCGTTCGCCGCTGAGAATACGCCATTCGCCCTGGGCGCGCGAGTCGGTGGAGTAGCTGTCCAGCGTGGACGAGATCTTCGACGTGATTGCGCTGCGGTACATGGAGGCGGCTGACGCGCTGTCGAAGGTGACGAACGCCATCCGCGTGGTCTTGCACACCGCCACCGTGCTGATGCCGGGGTAACCGCTGACATCCATCGTCTGCCAGCCGTCGGAGCACCGCTCGGTTGCTTCCTCGATGCCGGATTCCATGCGTGACGTACTGTTCACGGGAGCGTTATCGCGTCCAGACGCCTTGATGATGCCGTCAGGGAAGAAGTTGCCTACCACCAGCGCACTGGCAATCAACACGCCGGCCATGGCGGTCAGCACGATGGCCGCAGTACCCGCATGGCCGCCCTTGCGCCGTTTCAAATCCGCCACGCGGGCGGCGACGACGAGAATGATGGCCAGTACCGCAAACACGCAGCCAATCGCGGTGTAAGCGGATACGGGCAATACCGCCAGTTGAGACAACTTGCCGGGAGCGACCGCACGCAATGCCGCGCACGAGGCCGCAGCGAGGGACAACAGTGCGCTCAGCGCCGCGCCGCCGGCAATCCAGCGTTCCGCGGAAATCGGCTTGCGTTGGCGCTTGAGCTTGGGTGCCGCCAAAGCGTGCGGGTCACGCCCTTCGCCGGCGTGGAATTCATGTTCATGCACCGCTGGTTCGCCCGCATGACCAGGGTGATTGTCACTATCGCGGTCGCTATCGGCCGGGTTATTTCGCAGATTCGATCGCTCGCCGGAGTCGGAGCCGGCACCAGCAGCGGTGGCGGCACCCGCCTGCGTTTGCTCCGAATGCACAGACTGTTGTGCGGAGCCAGCCGTCGCCTCTTGCCGCTCGACAGGTGACATTCCAACCGCATACGCCGCCGACGCCTGCGGCGACAACGACGACCCATCGGCCTCTCGTTGCAATTTTGCCATCACATCGTCATCCGGCTGCGGGGACGCTTGGGCGCGGTCATACAGTCCATTCCAGGGATGAAGAGGGTCCTGCCACGGATCGTCATCAGCATAGTCGTCATCAGCATTGAAACTGTCGTTGTTCCGGCGGAATGCATCCTCCCCCGACGTGCTTGACGCCTTCTCCGTGGCCTGCCGTGATCGGGCAATCTCGTTTCCTGTGGTTTTCGGCATTCCCAAGGCCTCTGAAGCCGCAGAAGTCCCGGAATCGATGGGTAACGCCTTTCCGTCGTCTGTCATCATGCCCTCATTCACGTTTCAGCCATACATACGCAATACGCGCAACAGCAATTATCGTTCATCGCCCGACAGCCGGTCGGCACTCAGCGGGTTGCTGTCACCATCGTTTCACCATATCAGGCGCCGGGCGCAGATACGCCGAGTCACCCGGCAATATACGAGGACGTCGTGCGGCGACCGGAAAACCGGTCATTGCCGCACGACGTCCCACATTCATCAGCGAATCCTGCCTCGCAACGCGCCTCGGACGCTGTCAGTGCCGATCAGGGCCTTGCCGCATTCTGGCGGCATTCGCACCCGAACCCGGCATCTGGCCGTCTGGGCTGATGCCGCATCATTTCACGGATTCCTTGCCGCGTTCCACTGCGCGAAGCACCAGCTTGCGCAGTTCGGAAGCGACCAGCACGATGGCTGCCAGACCGATGCATTCCAGCCAAGCGCCGCCGCTGAGCGGTGTGGTGCCGAACGCGGTGTTGAGGAACGGCAGATAAATCACCGCGAGCTGCAACACAACAGACAGCGCGATCGCACCCCACAGCCAGCCGTTGGAGAACAGGCCGACGAACGCGGACTGGCGCGCCGAACGCGAGGCGAGCGCGTTGAACAGCTGCGCGAACACAAGGATGGTGAAGCCCATGGTGCGCGCCTCCACCATCTGCGCGTCATGCCCGATGGCGTTGACGGAACGGTCGGTGAACAAGCCGCCGGACAGGTGCATATCCATGCCGATCAGCGTGACCGCAGCCATGATGACGCCGATGAACACGATGTCACCCCACATGGAACGGTCAATCACCCGGTCGGTGAGTTTGCGTGGCTTGCGGTTCATCACGTCCTCGGTCTGCGGATCGACGCCCATGGCGAGCGCCGGCGCGGCATCCGTCAGCAGGTTGATCCACAGCAGTTGCGTCGCCAGCAGCGGAACGGTGACACCCGCGGAACCCGGCTGGGTGATGCCGAGGAAGCCGGCGAGCACCACGCCGAAGAACACGGTGAACACTTCGCCGACATTCGAGCTGAGCAGGTAGCGCAGGAACTTGCGGATGTTGTCGAAAATGCCGCGGCCTTCGCGCACGGCTGCCACGATGGTGGAGAAGTTGTCGTCCGCCAGGATCATCTTGGCGGATTCCTTGGTCACCTCAGTGCCGGTGATGCCCATCGCCACACCGATATCCGCGGTTTTAACCGCCGGGGCGTCGTTGACGCCGTCACCGGTCATCGCCACGATATTGCCTTGCCGTTGCAGGGAATCGACGATTTTGAGCTTATGCTCCGGGGCGACGCGCGCGTACACGGACACTTCGGATGTCGCCTTGTCGAACGACTGCTGGTCCATGGCATCCAGCTGGTCGCCGGTCAAGGCTTTGCCGCCCTTGTCGATGATGCCGAGGTCGCTGGCGATACGCGCTGCGGTCAGCGGGTGGTCACCGGTAATCATGACCGTACGAATGCCCGCCCGGTGCGCTTCGGCGACACTGTCACGCACTTCGGTGCGCGGCGGGTCAATGATGCCGACCATGCCGGTCCAGATCATGTCACGTTCCAACGCGTCGCTCTGGTCAGCGATATCGAGCACCTCGCCTGCCGCATTGGAAATCATGCCCGGAACATCAGCGATTGAAGGGGTGTCAAGCGGACGGTATGCCTCGCCAAGCGTGCGGTAGGCCTCGTTCGACAGCCGTTCGACCTGGTGCAGGATTTCCTGCCGGTCGCCTTCGGTGATCGGCCGGACCGCGCCGCCCACGGCGATGCGGGTGCAATACGAGAGCAGCACGTCCGGAGCGCCTTTGGCGAATACTGTGAGCTTGCCGGAGTCCGCGTTGTCCTTGGCGACAATCGACATGCGCTTGCGTTCCGAGGTGAACGGCACTTCGCCGACACGTTGGAAGTTCTCGAACCGGCGGTCGGTTTTGGTTTTACGGGCCGCGACAATCAGCGACACCTCGGTCGGGTCGCCCACGATATCCCATGTGCCCGGCTTGTCGCCTTCACGCAACTCGCCGTCGTTCGCCATGGCACCGGCGC
Source organism: Bifidobacterium thermophilum (assembly GCF_002846655.1). Classification (NCBI taxonomy): domain Bacteria; kingdom Bacillati; phylum Actinomycetota; class Actinomycetes; order Bifidobacteriales; family Bifidobacteriaceae; genus Bifidobacterium; species Bifidobacterium thermophilum. The sequence goes on from NZ_PCGX01000001.1 coordinate 29,637, forward strand.
CCAGGGTGGCATAGACCTCCGCACGAATATCGGCAGGCACTTCCAAATCGCCATCGGCGGCTCCAACGGCGATCATCCTGCCTTCGGGAGCGTACCCCGTGCCGGTCAACTGCACTTCGCCGCTCGGCGTGACCACCCGTTCGACGGTCATCTCGTTGCGGGTAAGTGTACCGGTCTTGTCAGAGCAAATTACCGAAGCAGAACCGAGCGTTTCGACGGATGACAGCTTCTTGACAATCGCGTGGTGCTTGGCCATACGCTGGACGCCGAGCGCCAACACCACGGTGAGGATTGCAGCAAGGCCTTCTGGTACTGCGGCGACCGCAAGCGACACGGCAAGCAGCAAGGATTCGATGACGTCATCGACGCTGTGGAAGCCTTCCATAATCGCGAGTGCGGCGAGTACCACCGCGGCGATAATGCACACGGCGATACCCAGTACCTTGGAAACGTGCGCCATTTCCTTCTGCAGCGGGGTCTGCTCGTCTTCCGTCTGCGACAACATATCGGCGATTTTGCCGACCTGCGTGTCCATGCCGGTGCCGGTGACGATGGCACGCCCGGTGCCTTGGGTGACGGATGTGCCGTTGAACACCATGTTCATGCGGTCGCCTAGCGCTTTGGCGCTGTCAAGGGTTTCGGGTTTCTTCGCGACCGGCACGGATTCGCCGGTCAGGCTGGCCTCCGCGATACGCAGGGATGCGGCGGCGAGCAGTCTGCCGTCAGCGGAGACGGAATCGCCTTCGCCGAGGATGAGGATATCGCCCGGCACGACGTCCGACGTGTCGATGCGCATCACCTGACCGTCACGCAACACGGAGGTCTGCGGGGCGGTCATACTGGCGAGCGCCGCCACCGCCTGTTCTGCTTTTGCTTCCTGGATGTAGCCGAGCACCGCGTTGACGATGAGGATCAGCACGATGACGATGGCGTCGAACGGGAGCGCCTCGGTGGATGAGCCGGGCTGCGCGTTCGCCCGTTCGATGAACCATGCGACTAGCGATATGGCCGTCGCGACAAGCAGCAGATAGACCAGCGGGTCGCGGAACTGGGCGAGGAACTTCTTCCATTTGGGCACCGGCGGTGCGCTGGCCAGTTGATTCGGGCCGAACTTTTCCTTGCGGCGTTTCGCCTCCTGCGAGCTCAGCCCGACAGCGGGATCGACATGCAGGGCTTTGGCGACATCCGATGCGTCGGTGAGCGACGGATCGGTGTCAAGAATCGCGGATGCATGCAGGTCACCGGCTTCGGCTGGTTGCGCCTGGGGGGCATGGGATGGGGATTGATCGAGCTGGTGATCAACCATGATGGTCTCCTCAGTCAGCCGCGGAGTAGTCAACCCTCGTGTCTGCTGCGTCTGCTGACGATGCCGGCACGGCAAGGCTGCGCGGTTATGGGCACCGGGCGATTGCCTACGGCGCAATACTTGTATTCTACAAAGACGCCCCCTACCGAGGCGTTCACGAAACGCTGAAATCCACGATTTTCCGACGACACTCCGGCATCGGCTCCGGCCGCCCTGACCGGCGATTGCTCCATCGGCCATGAGATAATGAAAGGTATGGCTAACAAGAAAGGCCCGACCAAGGGTTCGGGAGGAAAACATCGTAACGCGCTTCGGGGCAAGGGTCCGACCCCGAAGGCAGAGAATCGCGTCTATCACAAGGCATACAAGGCGAAGCAGGCGGCGGACCGCCGCAAAGCCGCCGATCCACGTCTCGCCGCACGGCGTCGGGCCGCCAAGTACACGTCCGACGGCGCCGATCTGGTCATCGGCCGCAACTCCGTCCTCGAGGCGTTGCGCGTAGGCGTGCCGAGCACTCAGCTGTATATCGCCTCGCATATCGAGCATGATGACCGCACGCGCGAGATCATCAAAATCGCCACCGCACAAGGGCTCCACCTGCTGGAGGCCGATCGCTTGGAGATGGATCACATCGCGCATTCCGGCAACCATCAGGGCATCATCCTCAAAGTGCAGCCCTACGAATACGCGTCGTTGCGCGACCTCGCCGACAAGGCCGAGAAGCGCGCGAAGGCCATGGAACAGGTCGATTCCCCGCAGATGCGTATTGCGGCCCGCCCGCTGTTTATCGCTTTGGATGGCGTGACCGACCCGCAGAATCTTGGCGCGGTGATCCGTTCCGCGGCGGCGTTCGGCGCAAACGGCGTGATTCTGCCGGAACGCCGTTCCGCTTCCGTCACGGCCGCGGCCTGGAAGGTGTCGGCCGGCGCTGCGGCCCATCTGCCGGTTGCGCGCGTGGTGAACCTGACCAAGGCGATTGAGGCACTGAAAGAGCGCGGATACTACGTTGTCGGGCTTGACGGCGGCGGGGATGCGCTCGTCGGCGAGACCGGGTTCGAGACCGATCCGCTTGTGGTCGTGCTCGGCTCCGAAGGCAAGGGCATCAGCAGGCTCGTGCGGGAATCGTGCGATGCCATCGCCGGTATTCCAATCGACAGCCAGGTCGAATCGCTGAACGCTTCGGTCGCCGCCGGTATCAGTCTGTACGCCGTGGCGCGCGCCCGTCGCGAAGCCGCGCAACAGCAAGCACAAGCGGCAGCCAAGTAATCAGCCGTCAACCGCACAATCCCCATACACAAACTGGTTACGCTGGGAAGAGTCTCAGCGTAACCAGTTTGTGTATTGAGCGCGATGGTATCGGGGTCGGGGATGGCTCAGGCCGGTCTCTGCCAGTACGCCAGCCAGTTCCGCCTGTCAGTGGCTCCAGACAGCGGCGTCGGGGTCGTCCTCGGGATTGTACCCGTCGCCCTCGCCCGCTGCGCCTTCGCCTTCCGCGCCTTCGCCTTCCGCGCCCTGTCCGCGAGCCGAATCATCAGCGTACGTGAACTCATCGTCGATGACACCGGAATCGGCGTCGGCGTTGATATCTTTCATCGCCTTCTTATCGAGCTTGTACTGCGGGAGCACGTTCTTGACATAGCTTTGCACGGCTTCCGCCATGGGGATGTCATGCCCGGCATGCTCGGCGAGGAACCACCGGTGGTCCAGCACCTCGTGGAAGAACTGCGCCGGTTCGATCTGCGAACGGTATTCCGGCGGAATCATGCGCACGGTCGGCTCGTAGACCTCGCGCATCCAGTCGGTCGCCACCACTTCGAGATCCTCGTTCTGCCGCCACGTGGACGCGCGATACGTGTCAAGGTCGTTGAGCAGTCGCCGAGCCTGGTTCTCCTGCACATCGAGGCCGGTCAGACGCATGAGCTTGCGGGACGCATACCCGGCATCGACCACGCGCGGCCGCACCAGCACGTGGGTGCCGTCCGCGGCGGTCTTCACCTCGAGCTCATCCACGTCGAAGCCGAGTTCGTTGAGCTTGTTGACGCGCTTCTCGATCTTCCACATCTCGTCCGGATTGAAGGTCTCGACATCGGTGAGCGCGCTCCACAGCGAATGGTAGCGGTCCACCAGCCGGTTGCCGACTTCGACTTCGTCCACATCGCCCGGGAGCAGCTTGCCGGAGCTCAAATCCATCAGCTCGCCGATGATATTCGTGCGCGCCAGGTCGATATCATATTCGCGCTGACCTTCGGTGAGATTCGCATGCAGATCGCCGGTTTCGGCGTCCACAAGGAACGCCGAGTACGCGTCGGCATCACGCAGGAACAGCACGTTGGACAGCGAGACATCGCCCCAGTAGAAGCCGGCCAGATGCAGCCGGACCATAAGCACGGCGAGGGCGTCAATCAGCCGTTCCGCGGTGTCGGTGCGCAGGTTCCTCGCGAACAGCGCGCGGTACGGCAGCGAGTATTTCAGATGCTCGGTCACCAACATGGCTTCGAGCGGGTTGCCGTCCTTGTCGTGGCGCCCGGTGACGACGGCAATCGGCGTGACCGTGGGCAGATCGAGCTTGCGCAGTCGCCTGAGCAGCTCATACTCCCGTTCCGCCACGCTGCGCGTAATCTCCTTCATCGCGTAGACGTCATCGCCGACGCGCACGAAGCGGACGACGTGCCGGGAGATGCCTCGCGGCAGGTTGACCAGCAGATCGTCCGGCCACATGGCCAACGGCTGGTTCCACGGCAGGGTGAACATCTTCGGGTTCGAGCTCGCCGCCGTAATATTCAGCGTCTCGGGTTCCTTCGACTCCTCGTTGCCGTCTTCCGCCTTGACGGATGTCGCGTTCACCGCGCGCGGGTCAAGCTGTGACTGGTCGTTCGTTTCCATGTTCCTCATGCTACCCTTTCCAACAGAAAAGCCCCGCAGCTATGCGGGGCTTTTCCAACGAGGCCGAAAGAGAGGAAGAGAAGCCTCGCGTTACTGGTTGACGGGATTGCTCCCGCCAAGTTCCTAGTTCAGACGCAGCTCAGTGGACGGCGCGAACAGGTGCATCTTCGACGGATCAATCTTGATCTTGACGACCTCGCCGACGCGCGGAAGCACGCGCGGGTTCACGCGAATCGTGGTGAGCTTGTTCTGATCGGACATCAGCGTGGTGGCTTCGGCAACCGAGCCATCAGTGATGATGTTGCCGTAGATGTAGCCGTCGGAGCCGAGATCCTCGACGTTGACGACCTTGAGCGAGAACGCGTTCGGCTCGTTCGGAGCGGCCAGAGAGCCATCCTCCGGGCGGAAGCCGACAACGATCTTGCCGCCGTCCTCCGGGGTGAGCTTGTTCACGGCCTCAGCCGGCAGATCGATGGTGTCGTCGCCGATCTTAGCCTTGCCGTTGACCACCGGGTGGGTGTTCAGGTTCATCGACGGGGAGCCGATGAAGCCGGCCACGAAGACGTTCGCCGGGCGATCATACAGCTCGGTCGGAGCGCCGACCTGCTGCAGCTTGCCGAGCTTGATGACGGCGATGCGATCGCCCATCGTCAGAGCCTCGGTCTGATCGTGGGTCACGTACAGGGTGGTGACACCGAGCTGACGCTGCAGTGCAGCGATCTGCGTACGGGTCTGCACACGGAGCTTCGCGTCCAAGTTGGACAGCGGCTCATCCATGAGGAAGACCTTCGGTTCACGGACGATTGCACGGCCCATGGCGACACGCTGACGCTGACCACCGGACAGAGCCTTCGGCTTGCGGTCGAGGAACTCGGTGAGGTCGAGGATTTCAGCGGCCTTCTCGACGCGCTTGCGAATCTCTTCCTTCGGGGTGCCGGCGATCTTCAGGGCGAAGCCCATGTTGTCGGCGACGGTCATGTGCGGGTACAGCGCGTAGTTCTGGAACACCATTGCGATGTCGCGATCCTTCGGCTGCATGGTGGTGACGTCCTTGCCACCGATGAAGATACGACCCTTGTTGACTTCCTCAAGGCCGGCGAGCATACGCAGCGTTGTGGACTTGCCGCAGCCAGACGGACCGACGAGCACGAGGAACTCGCCATCCTTGATATCAAGATTGAGATCATCAACCGAAGGCTTGTCATTGCCCGGGTAGATACGCGTGACGTGGTCGAATACGACTTCTGCCATAATGTTCATCCTTTCAGAGGCAGGTACGTGCCTCACGATCCGTAGTGAGAGGGTTTGGTGCGTTCACTCGTAGCATCCGGCTTCGGAAACTGCAAGCTTCGGCGTTTACTTGTTCCGGTCCATTGAAGGTTCTCTTCGTTGAGCCATGGCCCAGTATACACGATGATTTGACAACGGCAAGGGTGTGTCGTTTGACGTGTTGTGCCGGGCCGAAAACAGGGTTGTTGCGTCGATACGAATCGAGCAGAAGCCTACGTATCACAAGCCTTTTGCGTCCTGCAACCACACCGGCCCGTCCATATCAACCGCCTGATACTGTAGAACCGTATATACAAGAACCTTGCGGTTCGCTTACAGCGGCGACCTGCGGCTGCAACGGTTCGCATACCACGTACGATGTACAGGGAGGCAGCTGCATGCAAACAATCCGCGTCGGCGTAGTCGAAGATGACGCAACCGCCCGCCAGCACATCATCGACTATCTCAACCGCTACCAACGCGAGCAGAACGTCGAGTTCTCGGTCTGCGCGTTCAGCGACGGCGAGGAAATCGTCGAGCAGTACAAGCCCGTGTACGACATTCTGCTGCTTGATATCGAGATGAAACGCATGGACGGCATGGAAGCCGCCCGGCGGATCAGGCAGGTCGACGATGACGTGGTGATCGTGTTCATCACCGCCGCCCCGCAGTATGCCATCAGCGGGTACAAGGTGCGCGCGCTGTCCTACCTGCTCAAGCCCGTCCCTTGGTTCGCGTTCAGCCAGGAGATGAAACGCTGCATCGGGATGGTCCGACGGCGTTCTCAGGACTCGCTGCTCGTGGACGCGGGCTCACGGAAACTGCGACTCAGCCTCAACGATGTGGTGTATATCGAATCCATGCGGCATACAATCATCATCCATACATTGGACGGCAAGCTCTCCATCAGCAGCACGCTCAAGGAACTTGAGGAACAGCTGTCAGGTCAGGGTTTCTACCGTTCAAACTCTTGCTATCTGGTCAATATGCGCCACGTCACGGGCGTAGCCGGCCAGGATTGCGTGATGAGTTCCGGCGAACGGTTGCGGATCAGCCGTCCTCGCAAGAAAAGCTTCCTCATCGCGCTTGCGGACTATTTCGCGGGTACTGCCACCACAGGTGAACGGTGACAGCGCATGCATGATATCAGCTCAATCACCAACGCCCTGCCCGATATTCCGCGCCTGTACACGGCCATCTGCGAGTGGTTGGCGTGCCTGGTCTACGTCAGCGTCATCGACCGACGCGCACCACGCGCACGCAGCATCGCGGTAATCGCCGCCGGCCTGCCAGCCATGATCGCCGTCCAGTATTTCGACGGTGCCATGCCGATGTGGTTCTGGATTTTCGGCATGGTTCTCGCCTTTTCGGTGATGTATCTCATCGTGCTGTTCGCAGCCGGCACCGGCAAACGCGAAGGGCTATATGTCACGGCGCGTGCATTCGTGCTCGCGGAACTCGTGGCGTCCCTGCACTGGCAAATCATCACCTTCCTTATGCGCGGGAGCGCGCAATGCTTCGGCATCGCCCGCGAAGTGGCGGATATCGTCACCCTGTGCATCATCTACGGCTCTTGTTTCGTGCTCGCGTGGCTGCTGGAACGCAACAATTTCAGCCGAACCGAGCCGCTTGAACCCACGCGTTCCACCACCATCGCGACCATCGCCATCACCGTGGTCACCTTCGCGATGAGCAATCTGAGTTTCGTGTCGACCAACACACCGTTCTCCGGAAGCGTCGGTCAAGAGGTGTTCTACATCCGTACACTGGTGGATTTCTGCGGTTTCGCGATTCTCTACGCCCAGCAGGAGCAGGCGCGGCGGGCCGCGGCGAACGCCGAACTCGCATCCATCAACGCACAGTTGCGCAGCCAGCATCAGGAATATCTGCAATCCAAGGAGAACCTGGAATCGCTGGGACGCATCGCCCATGACCTCAAACACCAGATTACGGCGCTGCGGGCACAAGTCGACCCGGAGCATATGGCGCAAGGCTTCGAACAGCTTGAGCATTCGGTACAGCAGTACAGCGTGCAGCAGCAGACCGGCAATCCCGTGCTCGACGTCATTCTCACCAGCAAAAGCCGAGTGTGTGTGGACCACGGCATCACCTTCACCGCTGTCGCCGACGGCAAGCTACTCACCGGCATGAGTTCGATGGACATCGCCACGCTGTTCGGCAACGCCATCGACAACGCCATCGAAGCGACCAGCCGCATCAAAGACCCACAACAACGCCTGATCAAGCTCGCGCTGTTCTCGAGGCAGCAGTTCATCGTCATCCGTGTTGAGAACTATTACGAGGGCAATCTGCGCACCGATGACGCCGGCAATCTGCAAACCTCAAAACGGGACCGCGCCTCGCACGGCTTCGGCGTAAAATCCATCAGGCATATCGCCGAACAGTACAACGGCGAAATGAGTATTTCCGCAAAAGACCACTGGTTCACGCTGACCGTGCTGCTGCCGCGCGACGGGCACACCGCCGAATAATCTGCCATCATGCGGACGCGGATCAGATGACAGCGAGCCTGCAGATAGCAGAAAGCAGATATAGGAGAGCCCGCCCGGCACCAGCGCGCCGGACGGGCGTCAAGGAGAGAAAAGAGAGCCAGAATCGTCTACTTGGCCGCCTCCTTGTCGGTATTGCTATGCTTCGGCATGATCCAGAATTTCAGCAGCGGATAGCTGACGATGACGGCGAGCAGGGTGTTGACCACTGACGCAATAGTCGCGGCGAGGCCTGCAGCCATGCCCCAGCTTTCGCACAGGGACGTGATATGCCCCGGCAAGGTGAGGTTGACAACCACGATAATCACAGCGAGAATCGCATATTTCCAAGCGGCGTTGGCGAAGCTGGCATCCGACTTGAACACCCATTTCATCTGCACAATGAAGTTCACCACCTGGGCGAGCACCTCGGCGAGCAGGAAGGTCAGGAAGCCACCCAGACCGTTGGCGCCCTTGCCGGTGTAGTCGAAAATCAGGAAGCCGAACGGCTGTGTGATGCCAAGCCACGACACGAACACGGCCGTGCCGATCCAGGTGACCACGAATCGTGTGATTGTCGAGATATTCGACAGCACGTTGAACAGAATGAACTCCCAGATATTCGGGTGTTCGTCGATCCAATGGCCGATGGGGCCGCGCTCGCGCCGCTTTTCCTCACGGCGAGGCTGGTCCGCCGGCGTCTGCCGACCTTTGGCGGCGGTGGTGTGATCAGTCATGATTAAGCTCCTTTGCGATACGTTTGTTGGCTGATTTGTTGCGGAAGAATCCTGCGATAAACGAACCGATGCCACGGAAGGTGTGCCCGTTGGCGATGGTCACGACGGCCTGCACCATCGCGGCATCCACCATGCCGCCAGTCATCTTGCACATCGCGCGCGGAGGCATGTTGAGCAGGAACAGCGTGTTGAGGTCCGGGGAACCGGTTTTGCGCCGTATCTTCTCCTCACGCGATTCCAGCCGTTTGGCGACGAACCGGGCGAAAGCGCCCTTGGAGTCCTTCCACGAAAGAATCGGATCGTTCATGGTGAACGTAATGGTCTTGCCTGGGGCGAGGACCTCATGGCCGAACAGGGCCGCCATCTGCGCGTCCGTCACATCCTTGACATGGCCGGTGAGATATGCACCAAGCGCCGGATTCGGGGCGATCGGATCGACATCGCCTTGGATCGTGGCCGTTGTCCGCAGCACGATGTCATGCGCGTCCGTGCCGATCATCAGCGTCCATTCGCCACGCTCAACATGCCAGCTCTGCGAGGCGACGTCATAGTGCCGGAAGGTGTAGCGGTCGAAATCGATGCGAACGGTCGTGCGCTCGTGGGCGCCAAGCGACACCTTTGCAAAGCCCTTGAGCTCGTGGTCCGGGCGCAAGACGCCGTTCTTGGGGCCGCGCACGTACAACTGCGCAACCGTCGCCCCCGGCATGTCCGACGTGTTCTCCACGGTGAAGGTCACGCCGTTGTCGTCGGCGTGCAGATCGCTGTATTCGAAGCGCGAGTAGCTCAGGCCGAATCCGAACGGGAAACGGACCGGCACACCGGCAGTCTCGTAATACCGGTAGCCGACGAACGGGCCTTCACGATAGATGGCATCGCGCCCGGGAGCCGGATACCAGCCGGAAGTCGGGTCGTCTTCGATATGCGAAGGCCAGGTCTGGGCGAGATGCCCGGACGGATTGACTTCGCCGGTGAGCACGCGCACCGCCGCGGAAGCCCCCGCCTGGCCGGACAAGCCGATGTACAGCAGCGCCGACACCTTGTCGAGCCACGGGAGCTCAACCGGGGCGCCTGCGACAAGCACTGCCACGACCGGCTTTCCGGTGGCGGCGAGCGCATCCATCAGCTTGTTCTGCACGGACGGAATCGCCATCGTGGAACGGTCCAGGCCTTCCGATTCGCTGCGCTCGTCAAGGCCAACCACGGCGACGACCGCATCAACGTCATCACGCGCAGCCAAGGCGACCGCATCCTCCAGCAACGCCCGGTTGTTCTGCCCCTGACGTTCATAGCCCTGTTCGTAGCCGATGACCTGCACATCTTGGCGTGCAGAAAGTTCGTCGAGGATATTCTCTTCACGTGTCGCATTGACTTTGGATGAACCGGAACCCTGGAATCTCGGGGTTTTCGCCATATCACCGATGACGGCGAGACGCACGCCGCGACGAAGCGGCAGAACGGCATTCCCATGTAAGGAGGCGTGATTCGAGGCGTTTTTCAGCAGGACCGCTGATTGTTCCGCGACCGTCCGCGCCACCGCGTGATGCGCCTTGATATTCGCCTCGCTGAGCAAATCATCCCGCCCGACCCCGGTGATGACGGTGTTGCGGGCGATATCGGCGACTTCTTTCGCGCGCAGGTTTAAATCGGCTTCAGACAGCGTACCTGCTTTGACCGCAGCGACCAGTTCACGCACGGACGTGTACCCGGGGGACGGCATTTCCAGCGATCCACCGGCCTTGACCGCAGCAACTGCGGAATTCGAGCCGCCCCAATCGGAGACGACCATGCCGTTGAAGCCCCATTCGTCGCGCAGGATGTCCCGCAGCAGATGCGGGTTTTCATGCGCGTACACGCCGTTGATCTGGTTGTACGAGCTCATGATCGCCAGCGGGTGGGCCTCGCGCACGGCGATTTCGAAACCCGTCAGATACACTTCCCGCATGGTGCGCTCGTCAATCACCGAATTGGAGGCCTGGCGGCGCAGCTCCTGGCTGTTGACGGCGAAATGCTTAGGGCATGCGGCGATTCCGTTGCTCTGGATGCCGCGGATCAGGCCGGCTGCCATACGGCCGGCTACCTGCGGATCCTCGGCATAGTATTCGAAGTTGCGCCCACACAACGGGTTGCGCTTGATATTCATACCCGGGCCGAGCAGGACGTTCACGCCGAGGTCGTGCGCTTCCGCGCCCAAGGCTTCACCCATGGTCTGTGCAAGGGCAGGATCCCAGGAGTTCGCGACCGTTCCCGCGGTCGGGAAACAGGTGGACGGTTTGGATTCCCCGATGCCCAGGTGGTCGCCGGATCCGAGCTGGCGGCGAACGCCGTGAGGGCCGTCGCTCATCACGAAACTCGGAATCCCTGCCCGTTCGTTGCCGCGCGAATCCCATTCCGAACCGCCGGAAAGCATCGCCGCTTTCTCGGTGGTTGAAAGATCTTCAAGGTCCATTGTTGCTCCCTGCCTTATGTCCGTCATGCTGCTGCGCGTGACGTTTCGGTATATTCTGATTCAATCAGAGCCGCAACCGCCATATCTGGCCATCTGCACAACCTGTCACTTTGGCGGCATATTCGGTCGGCGCCGGGTCGGGTCATCTGCCGCCGCCATCGTATTCTCGCTGGTGTTGGACTGCTAATGCCGGGTCACTGACGTTGGAACACTTATGTTGGGGCATGACGCGGCCTGTCCATATCCGCCTGCTTCTGCCTGTCCTCCCCGAATACCACCCAGTCAGGCACCAAAAGAATACGCCACCGGCGGCAGGCCAATCAACCTGTCGCCGGCGGCGTGTGGGAAGAAGGGAAGGAAGAATCCCAGCGGAGCCGGATCACCGCTGCATGTCAGCAGCTGCGCAACCCGGCTCTGCTACGGGGGTTGTGTTCGGGTCAGGCTTGGACATCACCGCCCTTGGACGCTGCCGGAGCGGCGGTCTTGGCCTCATTGCGGCGCTTGATATAGCGCTTGATGGTGAGGAATTCAAGACCGATGAACAGCACTGCGGTCACGCACCAGACGGCGATCATCGCAACGCGCCACACCGGGGTCGGCACCTTCGGCGTACCGTTCTCGTACTGCCAGCCGTTGACGGTGGTGTACAGGATGTTCTTCGCGGCCCGACGCATCGCCTTGACCGAAGTCGCGGACTTGTCGGTGATGTGGTTGGTCACCTTGGTGGTGGCGAGCATCGCATCGTTGCCGGCACGGACTTCCTGGTCGGCGTTCTGATAGCCATAACCGCCGAAGTAGTCGGTGAGCACGAACCCGCGGAAGCCCCATTCGTCACGCAGTACGGTCTGCAGCAGGTTGCTGGAAGCGCCCGCGTACGTGGCTCCAAGGTAGTTGAAGGAGCTCATCACCGCTTGGGCACCGCCCTGCTTGACGCTCATTTCGAAGGGCTTGAGGTACACCTCGCGGATGGACTGCTCGTTGGCCCACGTGCACAGCATGCTCAACCGGTTGGTTTCCTGGTCGTTCAGCGCGAAGTGCTTCATGAAGGAATACACGCCGCGGGTCTTTGCACCGGCGATCTCGTTGGACGCCATGGCACCGGAGAGCAGCGAATCTTCGGAGAAGTACTCGAAGGTACGGCCGGAGTACGGGTTGCGGTGGATGTTCATCGCGGGGGCATACCAGCCGGCGACATGCATGTCATGCGCCATCTGGCCGATCATCTCGCCGAACTGCTTGGCCAGATCCTTGTTCCACGTGCAGGCGAAGGACGTGGAGGATGGGAAGCCAATCGATCCGACACCGGTGAAGTTGTTGTTCAAAGCCGCCGGGCCATCGGCGTCAGTGAGCTGGACCTTGCCGATGGACTTGATGGCTTGAGTGCCGTAGCCGCCGTTGGCGATCAGATTGTCCATATCGTTGAAGGTGAGCTCGTCCAGCAGCTTGTCCCAAGCGGAATCGTCGTAGGACTTGCCGCGCAGGTCGCTGAGCTTGATGCCGTTCTTCGCGCCGGTGGTCGGCATCTTGTCGCTGGCGTCGTTGTGGTCGGCTGCCTTGTACAGGTTGTTGTTGGTGAACTCCTTCTTGGCGGCGTCGCTCATCGTGAAATCGGTGGGCGCAGCGGTGGCCTTCGCGTAGTTGGCGAAATGGTTGGCACGAGACAGGTAGGTCACGTCGCCTTCCGCGTTGGAGAACTGGTTGGTCGCGACGGTCTTGTCGCCGTTATGCGTGTCGGAGGCCTTGTTGTAGGTGATGGTCTTCGGCACATTCACGGTCTGCGTGGCGAGTACGGTGTGGGAATCGGACTGCAGCATGATCTGGTAGTCGCCTTTCTCCAGCACGTATGCCTTGGCGTTCTTCTCGTCGTAGGAGGCCATATCATCGTCGTCGAAGGAGATGGCGATGGTCTGAGAGGCGCCCGGCTCGAGCGTCTTGGTCTTTTCGAACGCCACCAGGTTCTTGGCCGCCTTTTCGATGCCGCCATTGGTGTACGGCGGATTGTAGTAGATTTCGACGGTGTCCTTGCCGGCGGTCTTGCCGGTATTGGTGACGGTCACCTTGAGGGAGACCTTGCCGTTGCTGTACGTGACTTTGCCCATCTTCTGGGTGAAATCGGTGTAGCTCAGGCCATAGCCGAAGGGGTATTGGACGATGTCATTGTAGTTGATCAGCCCTTCGCTCGCCGCGGTCTCGTAGAACTTGTAGCCCACGTAGATGCCTTCAGCATAGTTGACGAAGGTCGGGGTGCTCTTCTGCTCCTTGCCGGTGAACCCGATGTAGCTGGCTGCCTGCGCGTCGGCGTCCTTGTAGGCGAAATATCCGAAGTTGTTGTAGCTGACGGACTTGGTGAGGTCCTTGAGGAAGGTGTCGGAGGTCTTGCCGGACGGGTTCACCTTGCCTGCAAGCACTTCGCCGAGCGCGGTGAAGCCGGTCTGGCCGGCGGGCGGGCACCACAGTACGGACTTGATCTGCGGGTAATCCTTGAGAAAGTCGAACTGGAAGGCGTTCGCGCCGTTGTACACGAGGGTGACGTTCTTGAAGTTCGAGGTGACGAGCTTGACCATATCGCGCTCGGTCTGGTCGAGCTGCAAAATGCCCTCACCGTCCTTGAAGTCCTCATAGTCCTTGGAATTGTTGTGGTAGGTTATGCCCTTGGCCTTCATGTTGGTCGGCAGATCTGCGCCCTCGCCGCCGACGCGCGTGATGACGACCACGGCCTGGTCGGAGAAGCTCTTGGCCTGGTTCATCAGCGAATCGGAATACTGCGAAGCGGGCACCTCAGGCAGAGTCCAATCCTGTGCGAACATCTGCACCTGCGGACGGTCCTTGCGGTAGTCCGTGTACAGCTTGGTCAGCTGGCTGTTGGTGGTCAAGCCGGCCTTCTTCATGCCATCGAGCATGGATACCGTCGGGTACTGGTCGGACATGGCTCCGGAGCCGGTCCCGCCGTACACCGGGTTGGTGGAGCCCCAGCCGAAGACGTTGACCTTCTTGCTGCTCAGCGGCAGGTTGGCGTCGGCGTTCTTCAGCAGGGTCACGGCCTCTTCCTCGACACTGTTGGCGAGTTTGTTCGCCTGGGACACCGTGCTCGAGGACAGTTCGTACTTGGTGATCGTCGCGTTGTTGAGCAGGGTCGACAACGGGCCGGACAGCATCATGGAAATCGCGACGACGATGCCCACCAAGGCCACAAGCCACGACTGCGAATGCACGAGTTTCCGTGTCGCCACAACGCGCACGGTCTTCTTGTTGACAGCGATTGTGATGATGATCGCCAGCAGCAGCAACACGCCTGCGGTGACCAGATACGGCACCAGCGAGTTGATGACGGCGACAACATCTGCCATGTTGATCTGTAACATGGTCGTCTCCTCCTTGTTTGTGGTGCATGTCTCGACCGTGTCGATGCTGCTTCCACGCCTCACACCGATGTGTCGCCCGTCTTCGGGAGCGGTCCAACATGCCTTGATGCCATTGCACCAGAAAATATGTCCTGTCGTGCCTCTACGCCCCATCCTGTCATTTCGGGTGCATAATCTGCACGCTTCCCGTGCATGACCTGCCGACGTGTCATGACAGGTCCGGCACGCTTGCACCTTGGTATCACTAGGATTGGGGCTATGAGCGATTTGAACGCGTTGAATCTCGAAGCAGGCGAGGAAATCGGCGGCTACACGCTGATTTCCCGGCTCGGCAGTGGTGCAATGGGGTCGGTTTGGCGCGTGAAGGACGACGGCGGGCAGGAATACGCGATGAAGATCCTGCGCGATTCCCTGGTTGATGACGGCGAGACGACCGGCCAGGCCACCCGCGACCATGCGACCGCCCGCGAGCGCCTGCGCCGCGAGGCGATGGCGTTGCGGCGCATCAAACATCCCGGCGTGTGCTCGATTGTGGATATGGAATTGGATGATGCGGTCGCGTTCATTGTCACGGAGCTGATCGAGGGCAGGAACTTGCGCGAGGATGTCGCCGCCAACGGCCGGTATGTGGGCGACGATCTGGAGCGTCTGTCACGCAAGCTGATTGACGCGGTCGAGGCGGTGCACGCGGCGGGGATCGTGCATCGCGACATCAAGCCGACGAATGTGATGGTCGCGGCGAGCGGGCCGATTCTGGTGGATTTCGGCATCGCGATGGGCGAAGGGGAAAGCCATGTCACGCGGACCGGGCTGGTGATGGGCACACCCGGGTTCATTGCCCCGGAAATCATTGACGGCGCCGAATCAAGCGAGGCGACGGACTGGTGGTCGACCGCCTCGGTGCTGGCGTTCGCTGCGACCGGCCAGCCGGTGTTCGGCACGAAGCCGATGATGGCGGTGCTGGAGCGCGAGGCGCACGGCAACGCGAATCTTTCTGGGCTGCCGGCACGCACAGCAGCCGCATTCCGGTCTGCTCTCGACCCGGACCCCGATCACAGGTGCACGCCGAAGCAGCTGCTGCACACCATCGCCGCGGATGCGTTGAATCCGGCCGCTTGGGATGATGCGCAAGACCAGATGGTGGACGGGCAGACGGTTGTGTTTCCCCCTGCAGACGGCAGCGAGCGCTCTGAAGACGGGGGCGCGATGCTCCCTTTTGACGGGGGCGATGCGGTGAATGCCGGGCACACCACCAGGGACGCCACCATGCAAGCCGACAATCCGAGGTCGTTGTGGGTGGCTGATACCGGCGACGGCTGGGACGACGACAGCCATGAGGAAAACGGCCCAGAATCCGCTGATATCGGCGGTGACCGCGGAACCGATGCCGACGATGATGCCACTGATGTCGTTAACACGGTTGATCCCGACGACGCTGCTGATGCCCGCGCCGATATGAATTCCGCGAAATTTGCAGATACCGCCAGTTCTTCCAACGCCTCGGATTGCGCCATGGTAATCGACGACCAGCCTACTGTTGCCGCACCGGTTCCGATTACCGCGACCGCAGTGATGCCGCATGACGATCCCACGCGTCTGCTCCCCGATGCCGCCGGCGCCCCCTACGCCGCGAATACCGCTAACACCGCGAATACCGCGAACGAGACGATGCCGCCGTCCATTCTCCCGGAAGATGGAGCCGAAACCGGGCAGGCGGCCGGGCAACCGGTCCTGCCGGCAACGCAAGCGGCGGTGCCAGGAACCCAGCATCAGCCCAATCCCGCCGATATCAAGCGTGCACAGTATCTCAAGCGCGGAACGCTCCCGCTCGCTGCGCTGACCGTTCCGGTCGCCATCACCGCGGCGGCGATGCCGCTCATCGCATGGATTCTCGCCGGCGTGCTGATCTGGCTGCTCATCGCTATCGGTCTGAATACCGGTTCACAGCTTGACCGCGAAAGCAAACGCGGCGGGACGCGCAAACGCGGCGATGGCGCGTTGCGCGTGGCAACCATGCCGTGGCATATCGTCAAAGGACTGGCGCTGACCATCCCCCGCGCCCTACTGGCCGGCATCATCGCCACACTGGTGGTCATCATCGCCACACTCGCCTTACATTTGCCGACATTCCCGGCGCCATGGCATGCCAACGGCTGGGTCGTTCCGTTCGTGTTGCTCGCCGGCCATCCGCTGTCGGTCAGCGGCTGCGTCCTGGCAGGTGCCGCCGCCATCGGATGGCTTGTCAGCGTGTTCGCGCCTAGGGCCGCCGCAATCCGATTGGGCTCAGGCGCATTGCGCGGTCTTCCCCGCGACACGGGAAGCACTCTCCCGGCTGAAGGCAATAGTGAGACCGGCCAAAACGACGCGCCGGAACGCAAGGGCGCGGGCGGCCGACGGACAACGCTGCTCGTGATATGGCTGATGCTGGTGGTCGCCGCCGTGGTGGCGATGCTGATGACTGGTGCAATCAATTGGGTACCGTTGATGGTCACTGGCTACATGCACATGTGATAGGCCGGTGCCGATTGCCGGAACCGCAAGAATCCGGGACTTTGCCGGCGGTTCTCGCCGTCCTCGATTAGACTATCCGACAGTGAGCGGTCATGGATGCCGCGGTCGCGGAATCGTGCATACCAGAAAGGACAATCATGCCCCAGAACGACAAGAGGAACGCCAAACGCCGTACCCGTGCGGAACGCCGGGCTGAGGAAGAAGCGCGTCTGAAGGAGCAGGCCGCCCAGGCGGAACACGAGCGCAAACAGCAGACGCTGATTGGCGCAATCGTGGTTCTCGTGGTCGTGGCGTTGGTGGCAGTCATCGGCGTCACGGTCTATCGCAACACGCATCCGTCCTCGACATCCACATCATCCGGCTCTGCTTCGCCTACATCCGTCGCCGCCGCGAAAAAGGCGATGAACGCGGTGAAGACCAAGCCGTCAAAGGCGAATTCCACCGGTGGATTCCTGTTCTCGAAGAACGGATACAACAAGACAATTAGCGACGCCCCCACCATCGCGCTGTATATGGATCCGATCTGCCCGGGCTGTGGGTCGATGCACCGGCAGATTGATTCGACTCTTGCGTCGATGTTCGACGCGGGACAGGTCAATCTTGAATTCCATCTGATGACCTCGCGTGACGCAAGCTCCTCGGACAACTACTCTTCGCGCGCCGCCAACGCCGCAGTGTACATCGTGGAGCACGACGACAACCCGGAGCATCTGCTCAAGTACATCGAAAATATCTACGACGAGGATTTCCAGCCTGACGAAGCCGACTCCTATGTCCCGGTGAGCGACAAGAAGCTGCAGGAGCAGGCGGAGAAGGCCGGGGTCTCAACCGCTGTGGCCTCCAAAGCGTTCTCGAATACCTACACCGCCTGGCTCAAGGCCGCGGACACCTATACGAGCATGCGGCCGGAGCTTGAGAACGTCTCAGGCAATTACGCCGGCTACATGACCACGCCTACCGTGACCATCAACGGCACGTATCTGGATTTGGTGAAGGTCGGCCAGTACAACATGTCGATTAAGGACGCGATTCTCACCTCCATCGGCCTGAAGGAAAGCCAGGTCGGCAAGATCGGCGTCATGCCGTCGATCGGCTCCGGCAAGCCGAAGGCCATCGACACCGGCAAGTAACGGAATCGGCGTCGCGGCTGTATGCGCAGCAGATTCACGCCCCGGTCGTTATGGCCGGGGCTTTTGTCATGCCTGGCGACGCGGGGGTTGCAGGTACGGCGGCGCAACGGCTGCAACACAACACGGTTCGCGACGCTCGTGCTGAATTCGCGGAGATGACCCCTGTGATGTTCATTCTGGGATCCACCCCATGTTCGTCCTGAGCGAACATATCAACAACTTCACACATCATTCACTTTTGCAAACGTTGCTTTCCTTGATGCCGACATCGCCCCCACGACACGGTTCCGACCCTATGGTGAGTCGATGTTCGTCAGCACTGGTATGCTAGTTCCTTGTACGCTCAGGACGCGACAACACTACGGTTGCCGCCGACGCGCGAACGCCTCCTTAGCTCAGATGGCCAGAGCGGCCGCCTTGTAAGCGGCAGGTCGTCGGTTCGATCCCGACAGGAGGCTCGAAACGTGGTACAGTATTGTTGTGCCATAATGGTGGCACCACGTTGAGTCTTACTGCGAGTAAGTAAGCCAAGGGCCTTCCCCCCAACTATGACCCTTGGCAACACAAAGGTGGAGCGTCCCCCCAACCAGCTTCACCTTGAGGGGGGCCGGAACATCCCCTTCTCTTCGGCCCCCCTTTCTCTTCCAAGTCCGCCCGCTGTGGGGCGGACTTGTTTTTTCCAGCGCATACGAATTCCGCGAAACCGGCCACGGGAGCCTTCGGGCGAGGCCAGGCTGTGGAATCATCGGCCAACATCCGCATCAGGACAGCCAGATACGCATCGGGCGGTGTGGCAATGCACATCAGCAAGTTCCGCCCTCTCCCCTTCCTCCACAAACTCGTTACGCCAGGACCGCCACGAGCCCCCAAGCAACCGAGCAACCGCAGGCAGCGAACCCTGCGAATGTGGGAGAATGTTGCGAGCTGCGCCGAATACCCCACCGCGCCCGGGCAAGTCGCTACAATGCAAGCCAGAGGCTCTGCCAGACAGGCAACCCGTTCTACGATTTCGGAAGGTGATGGCATGGCGCGTCGTTGGACTCCACAACGCACGGTGATACTGCGTCGCATCAGAGTGGCATGCTGCTCAATCGCGGTCGTACTCGCCTCAGTGTGCACATTCACTGTCGGCGCGAGAAAAACCGTCGCCCTCTCCATCAACGGACAGACCACGACAATCACCACGTATGCCTCCTCGGTGGATCGCTTGCTCAGCGAACGCGGCGTCACCATCAAATCCCATGACATCATCGAGTCCACCTCGAAAGGCGCGCTCAAAGACCATGATGTGGTCACCATCCGCTCGGCATACGAGACGACTATCAACATCGACGGCACCGAGGTCCCGTTCTGGACAGTCGCCACAAGCATGGACCAGCTGCTCGGCTTCTTCGAGCAGAACGAACAGGCCGCTTCGAAAGTGACCGTCGACATCAAGAACGTCTACAACCAGCTCACTGGCGGCCTAGTCATCAACGAGGCCGGCCCGGTCACCGTCATAGCGGACGGCACCACGTCCATCGCGCCGAACGGCAAACTGACGGCTGCGTCAATCCTTGATTCCAAGGGCATCACGCTCGGCAAGGAAGACCGCGTGAGCGTCGAGCGGGACAACGGGACAACCATCCTGCGCGTGCAACGCGTCAAGCATCAGACCGAAACCCGCACGGAAACCATTCCCTTCGACACGCAGACCGTAGTCGACAACAGCCTGCAGCCTGGGCAGACCGTCATTCAACAGGCTGGACAGAACGGCACCAAAGTCGACACGTATGACGTCACGTATGTGGATGGCGTCAAGGAAAGTGAGACATTGACCTCGTCGCAGACCACGGCGGTTCCGGTCATGCAGATCATCGCCGTAGGACCGGAGCAGTCCAGCGATTCTGCGGATTCCGGCAGTTCGGACAGCGGATCGGCGGCGGCAGGCGGTTCAGATTCCGGTAACTCTGGCGACTCCGGTTCCAGTGGCTCAGGTTCCTCGTCATCATCATCAGGCTCATCGTCACCATCCGCCTCGGCGTCGTCCTCGCCGTCCTCCACGGGCAGCGCTTCATCCAGTACTTCGCCGTCACCATCGCCGTCGAAGACAGCCACAGCGTCACCAAGCCCGTCCAAGACCACGCCAAAACCGACCCCAACACCAACCCAGACTGCGGCGCCGAAACCAAGCCCCAGCCCAAGCAAAACCACGCCGTCGAACAGCGGATCTTCAAACAGTGGGTCATCCAGCAGCAGCGGATCGTCCGCGGCCGGCTCCAGACTGTGGCACCCAACCGTCCAGCAAGCTCAGACCTATGCCGCCGGCGCCGCTGCACAACGCGGTTGGACCGGCGACGAGTGGACAAGCCTGGTGAACCTGTGGACCAAGGAATCCGGTTGGCGCTGGTCCGCCGGCAACCCCACATCGGGCGCCTACGGTATCCCCCAATCCCTGCCGGGCAGCAAAATGGCTCAATTCGGGGCAAACTGGAAGGATGACGGCGCGGTCCAGATCGACTGGGGCCTGTATTACATCACCATCCGTTACGGCAAACCCTCCGTCGCCTGGCAGCATTGGAAAGATTTCAACTGGTACTGATCGATTCCCTCCACCGACCACCACGCAACCGAACTCGACAAGAAGCACGAATGAATACCACAACACCCCTGCAGACGGCGAACAATCGGAAGAACAACGCCCCGGAACATGCCGGGCACCTGCTCGGAGCCGCGGATATCCGCCGTATCGCCGCCGAGGCGGGCATCCACCCGACCAAGAAATTCGGGCAGAATTTCGTCATCGACCCGGGCACCGTCCGAAAAATCGTCCACGAATCCGGCGTTTCGGCCGGCGACACCGTGTTGGAGGTCGGTCCGGGGCTCGGATCACTCACGTTGGCGCTGCTGGAAGCCGGAACCGATGTTACTGCGATTGAAATCGACCCACCCCTCGCACAACGCCTTCCCGACACCGTCATGGACTTCATGCCGCAAGCCGCGGACCGATTGCATGTAATCAACCACGACGCGCTGAGCGTCACCCCCGAGGACACGCCTGAGCTGTCAACAGCCCCGCACATCACGCTGGTCGCGAACCTCCCATACAACGTGGCCACGCCGATCATCCTGACTCTGCTTGAACGCTTCCCGCAACTGGACCGCTTCACGGTCATGGTGCAAAAAGAGGTCGCCGACCGGCTCGCCGCAAAGCCGGGAAGCAAGATTTACGGCACCCCCAGCGTCAAACTCGCATGGTACGGCATCGCACAGCGTTCGGCGATGATTGGCCGCAACGTGTTCTGGCCGGCTCCGAACGTCGATTCCGCGCTGGTGACCTTCACCCGATATCCCGGCGGGCAGCTGCCGGAGGCCTCCAGCCTAGGGGTCGCACGCGACGATGTCTTCGCACTGGTCGATGCCGCCTTCGGGCAGCGGCGCAAGACCTTGCACGCCGCCCTCAAACACATGGTTTCCCCGGAGGCCTTCACGGCATCCGGCATCGATCCGACCCGGCGCGGCGAGACCTTGACCATTGAAGAATTCACACGCCTTACGGTCGCACGGACCGCGCACACCAGCACCGTCGGAGAGCGGGCATCAGCATGAAGGTGAGCGTGGATTGCCCCGCGAAGACCAATATCACCCTGCATGTGGGCGCGAAACATGCGGATTGGGGCGGACGGCACGAGCTTGACACCATCTACTGCGCGCTCGGCGTCTACGACACGGTCACCGTGTCCCCCACGCAACCCGGCGGCGGTGTACGGCTGTCGATGGACGGGGAGCATCTTGCAGACCTTGCCGACCTCGCAGGCAACGGCGACAACAGCCACAACCATGCCGTGCGCGCGGTCAACGCGTTGGCGCAGGCGAGCGGGCATAACCCCGATGTCGACGTGCATATCGTCAAGCGCATCCCTGTCGCAGCAGGTTTGGCCGGAGGTTCGGCGGACGCCGCGGCGACCCTGCTGGCGCTCGACACGCTGTGGGATCTGCATTGGCCGATTGACCGCTTGCAGCAGGTCGCAGCAACACTGGGCGCCGACATGCCGTTCTGCCTGACCGGCGGATATGCGCACGGTACCGGATTCGGTGAGCGCATCACCCCGATACCGCCGGACAGCGAATCCGCAATACAGCTGCGCAATCAAGGATTCGCGGGTTTGGTGCTCGTCGGTGCGTACGATTCGCAGCTCAGCACACCCCGTGTGTATGCCGAGTTCGACCGGATTGGCGACGGGCGGCACAATACCGGCGACGTCAAGCCGGCCAACGATTTGCAGTATGCTGCGGTGCAGCTTCATCCACGCAGCGGCACGGCAATTGACTTGGCGATCGCAGCCGGAGCGACCCATGCATTCGTATCTGGTTCAGGACCTTCCGTCGTCGCTTTCGTGCCGAATTCCCGCGCGCTGTCGGCGGTCGCCGAGTCGTGGCGCGCAGGCAATGCCGTCGATCGAATCATCGAAGCACAGGCACCGGCCGTGCCGCGGATCCATGTCGCCCGTGGAGTCAGCGATTGCCGGTAGAGTGAGATGGATACAGGAACGAAGAGGATGCTATGACCGGAATCTATGATGAACGCGCGGCACGCAAAGCCTATGTGCGCCACCGTCAGACCGCGGTGTTTACTTTCACCATCATGGGCATGGTGATTGCGTTGATCATCGCCCTGCTGTTCTCGTTCCATGTATTCGGTCTGGGCTCGGTGTCAACCGCCGAGACGCTGCCGAATTATGGCGT
The DNA here is from genome assembly GCF_002846655.1 of Bifidobacterium thermophilum. Classification (NCBI taxonomy): domain Bacteria; kingdom Bacillati; phylum Actinomycetota; class Actinomycetes; order Bifidobacteriales; family Bifidobacteriaceae; genus Bifidobacterium; species Bifidobacterium thermophilum. Next base: position 52,495 of record NZ_PCGX01000001.1, read on the forward strand.
CTCCGCCGCCTGCGCCGTGCCGGATTCATCAGGAACAGCGAAATACGTTGACAACTCGACCGTCCACGTCCGCGTGCTCAACGGCACCCAGCATTCGGGGTTTGCGCGCGCTGTCGGCGAAGCACTCACCAATCGCGGGTTCACCGTGGAGAACGTGTCGAACTACCAGAAGACTGACGTCAAGCGGACCATCATCTATTACGGCAAGAACACCATCAACGAAGCGTACACGCTCAACGACAACTTCACCGATGCAGTTATGAAGATGGACGACCGTCAGGACAAGCTCATCGACGTGGTGCTCGGCGCCACCTTCGACAATCTCAAAACCAAGTCGAAGGTGCTGGGCAAGGGCGCGAAAATCACCGATGTCAGCGGCTGCCTCGATAGCAGCAAGATGACGAATCTGCCCAAGGCCCTAGCCCATGACGCGGTGAACTGACGCATACGCTGACCACACACCAGTCGGCACCTGCTTTCCCCACTCCCCCACTTTCACAAACTGGTTACGCTGGGGATGCGCTCAGCATAACCAGTTTGTAGAAATAGATCTGGGCACGGAGAAAGTTCAGGTACGGGAAAAGGGCTGGTCGTGTTATGCCATGGCATAACACGGCGTGTCACGGCACGGGCGCCGCGTGCCACAGCATGACACGGCATCACACATGATGGCACGCATTCTTTCCAGCGTTGCTACGCCCGTTCTCACATCACCTCAAGCGTTCTGCGCGGCGGCCCAACGTTTGAGTTCTTCGACCGCCGCTTCATGGCCGACCGGACCGTTATCCAACCGGTATTCCAGCATGTGCTGGTAGGCGACACCCACTTGGGGCCCGGGCTCGAGACCCAGCAGTTGCATGATTTCGTTGCCGTCAAGCTCAGGGCGGATCGCCTCGATGTCCTCACGCTGTTTGAGGTCGCGGACCCTCTGTTCCATTTCGTCCATCGCATCGGAGAACATCTGGGCTTTGCGTTTGTTTTGCGTGGTCGCGTCGGCGCGGGTCAGCCGGTTGAGACGCTCGTACAGCGGCCCTGCGTCGCGAACGTAGCGACGGACCGCGGAATCGGTCCAAGGTTCGTCGACATACCCATGGAAACGCAGGTGCATGTTCACCAGTTCGCTCACATCTTGGACGATGTGATGGTCGAAATGCAGGGCGCGCAGGCGTTTGCGCGTCAATTTTGCGCCGACGGCGTCATGATGATGGAAGCTGACCTTGCCGTGGTCTTCGAACTTACGGGTCGCCGGCTTGCCGATGTCATGCAGCAGCGCTGCGAGCCGCAACTCGAGGTCGGGGGCCGGGACCGGGCCGTCCGGGCCAGTTTCCAGCGCCACCGCACGGTCGAGTACGATCATTGTGTGTTCGAAGACATCCTTATGCCGGTGATGTTCGTCGATTTCCAGCTTCAACGCGGGAATCTCCGGCAGCACGATATCGGCGAGCCCAGATTCCACCAGCGCCTCCACTCCGGCGCGCGGCCGGGTCGACAGCAGCATTTTGACCAGTTCGTCGCGTACGCGCTCGGCGGAGACGATGCGGATACGCTCGGTCATTTCGGTGATCGCCTGCGCGGTCTCCGGCTCGATGCTGAATCCCAGCTGGGCGACGAAACGAATCGCGCGCATCATACGCAACGGATCGTCGTCAAAGGATTGACGTGGATCGACGGGCGTGCGCAACACGCCCTTGGCCAGGTCGTTCGCGCCGCCGAACGGATCGACGAACTCCAGATCCGGTACGCGCAACGCCATGGCGTTCACCGTGAAATCGCGCCGCGACAGATCCCCTTCCAGCGAATCGCCGTAATTGACTTCCGGTTTGCGCGAATCCGGATCATACGTGTCGCTGCGGTACGTGGTCACCTCGACCTGTACCGGCGTGCCGTCAGGCCGGCGGCGCATGGCGCCGAGCGTGCCGAATTTGCGGCCCATATCCCAGAAACCGTCGTGTCCCCATGCCCGCAGGATATGTTCAAACTGCTCAGGCCTGGCCGACGAGCAGAAATCAAGGTCGTGGGATTTGCGATGCAACAGCAGGTCACGTACCGGACCTCCCACGAGAGCCAGCTCATAGCCTTCATCCGCGAACATATGACCCAGCTCTATCGCTTCTGGCCAGACTTCGAAATTCAACGCGCGCCCTTTCGATTCAGCACTTTCTACGCCTCCAAGCATACCGTTACTCCACCTGCACATTGGTTTGAGTAAGGTGGAAGACATGATTACTCCCGCAGACTTTGCGCGCATGCTCGCCAATGCTGCGGATAAGCATACCCAAATGGGCCCGTCGCCCGACACGCTGATGTACACGTCGCAATCGGAAAAACCCGTGCAATACCAGGATATCGAGCCGGGAACCCCTACTCCCGCGTTGATGCCTCATCGCAGGACCGGTGACACGCCCGCAACGTTCGCCTCCTTGGACGCGCAGGAACTTCCGGTCGTCAGAGAGTACTCCGCTGGCGGACTCGTGTTCGACGAACTCGGCCGTGTCGCGATCATCGCCCGGCATTCACGCAGCGGGCATCTGGAATGGTGCCTGCCGAAGGGGCATATCGAGAAGGGCGAAACGCCGCAGGAGACCGCGGTCCGTGAAGTGCATGAGGAAACGGGGATCCTCGGCGAGGTGGTGGATTCCATCGCCACAATCGACTACTGGTTCACCGGAACCAACCAACGCGTGCACAAGCTGGTGCACCATTATGCGCTTCGTCGAATCAGCGGTGAGCTGACGGTAACCGGCGACCCCGACCATGAGGCGGAGGACGCGATCTGGGTGAAGTTCGAGGATCTGGACAATGTGCTCAGCTATCCTAATGAACGCAAGATCGCATGGCTCTACGCCAGGAAACTGAACAGGCAGGCATAACGTTGAACTACCCCGCACATCATGGCATCCAGTCGGCGCGGATGCAGCGTCTGCTGCGCCTGCTGGTCGCCTGTATCCTCGCCGTCGTCGTGCCTTCGATGTTCGGGTATGCTGCCGCAGATGCGAGCGTGGCAAAAGCCGCCAGCGCATCAACCAAGCCCACCTCTACAACCACTTCGAAAACCGCCTCGCGCACCACGCAACGGCAGGGTGACTCCTCAATCTCGATGAGCATTGACAGTGCGACCCCGGTGGTCACTGCTTCATCCGGCTATCATCTGCAACTCACCTTGCAGAATACGTCGAGTGTAGCCACCGGTGACGGCACGTTGACGGTCGCCGCGAACGCGCTGTACACCTTCGTTTCGCGCACCGATATCCAGGATTGGGCGCAAGGCCAGTCACGTATCCCCATGACCAGCCAGCTGTCCCAGATCGATGTTGGAAACATCGCCGCCCACGGCACCGCGACGGTGAACGTCGATGTGGACGCATCCGCCGAACAATTGGCCTCGATCACCAGTTGGGGGCCCAAGCCGGTGCGCATCTCCTATGCGTCGGCATCCGGCTCGGCCAACGTCTCCCTGCACACCTTCCTGACCCGTTCGACCGACGGACTGAAAACGGCCGACACGCCGGCGATGAACATCACGGTTGTCCAACCACTGAGCTCAACCTCCTGGCAGAGCAATACGACCATCGTGTCCAATATCGTCAACGCGGAGCGTTCATGGCTGAACTCGTCTTCGGTGGCAGACGCGATTTTCACGGGAACCGACGCGGCGAAACGCGAACGCGCCGAATCCCAGCTCGTCTCCAAGCACGCCAAGCTGCAGGTCGTCGCCGACCCCATATATTTGCAATCCATGTCCATCCCCACACGGACATCAGCAATCGCCCAGCCAGGCATGTTCGACATCACCGGGTACGCGGCGCTGGACACGCCTGACGCCTATCAGTCCGCCGGCGTCAAATTCTCTGATTGGGATGCCTCCGCAAGCATGGCCGCCTACCGTTCGGCGGTCGGCAACACGAATGCGACGCATACCATCATCGCGTGGCAAGGCAGCGGGCGTTGGACCCGTCAGGCGTTGAATATCGCGCGTCAACAGGGCTATTTGACGGTTATCGCCACCTCCGGCTATGACGCCGACACTTCCGGGACGGTCCACACGGGCAAATACGTCGTTCCCACGAATTCCGGCGATGTGACGGTCCTCACTGCCCAGCAGGAGCTGAGCGGCCTTGCCCAAGGCAAGGCAACCAGCAGCGAGGCGGACAGCGAGACAAGCGATGCGGGACGCCTGTCGCGGTTTGTCGCTCAAAGCGCGTTCTACCAGATGGAACAGCCTTATACATCCCGCAACCTGCTGGTGTGTCTCAAACCCGGGGCATCGACCACGCTGATCGACACCCTGATGAGCGCCGTCGAACAATCCACATGGCTCAATCTCACAGACCTGAACACCCTCATCGCTTCGGACGCTTATCTCAGCGGCGACGAGACGTCCGACATCGTGCCTCAAAGCTCCGGCATCACCGCAGCGTCGCGCAAACGTCTTGAGGCCGCGTTGTCGACGTTCATGGCCAGCGTGAGGAGTCTGAGCCAGTTCAAGGAACATGTCCTGTATTCAAATCCGTCGTCGTCGCCTTCCGCAAGCGCAACCGCAAGTACGTCCAACAGCGGTGACGAGCAATCACTGGCACGACATGACGCCTCGAAGGTCGCCGAAAACAACGCAAAAGGCCCTTCCTCATGGATGACATGCCTGAATTCTCTGCAATCGCGTATGGGATTGCTTGCGCTATCCGGCAATGCGGCGGTCATCCAGCGTCTGGGCGATGCCGCGGCCGGTTTGTCGACCACATTGCTGAACAACGTGTCCATAACCCCGACCGATACGGTCACCGTGGTCAGCGAGACTGCAAGCATGCCGGTCACAGTGACGAACGCGAACCCGTATCCGGTGCGTGTTCGTGTGTCTTCGCTGACCGACTCCATGGAGATTGTGACCAGCCGGTACGCGGATGTCACGGTTCCCGCCCACGGCGAGGCGCAGGTCACTTTCGCCATCCGTGTGGCGACTTCGGGTTCCACCACGGTGCATCTGACGCTTCTGGACCGTCAGGGCTCCACGTTCTCGTCGGCACAGACGACGACCATCACCAGTTCCCTGCAAATCAGTGACAAGACCGGCATCGCGTTCATCGGGGTGGCTTTTCTGCTCGGCGTGGTAGGCCTGTGGCGTCAATTCCATCGGAAGAAAGATCCTGACGAATGAGTTCCTCGGTTGGACATAATTCCTTCGTGATGGCCGTCGGCACGGCGGCTTCCCGACTGACCGGCCAAATCCGTACGATTCTGCTCGCGGCAGCTGTCGGCACCACCGGCATGGCTGCGAACGCGTATCAGGCCGGCTCGATGATCCCGCAGGTGATTTTCACGCTGATTTCGGGAGGCATTTTCAACGCGGTGCTCGTCCCCCAGATTGTGCGCACGCTCAAAGAGGATGACGCCGAGGACCGGCTCAACAAGCTCATCACCTTCGCCATCGCGCTACTGGCGGGCATCACAATCGCAATGATGCTGCTGACCGCCACCACCCCCGCGTTCACGCATCTGTACGCGAACGGCGGCAAGGACATGCTCGCGCTGACGAATGCGTTCGCGCTGTGGTGCATGCCACAGATCTTCTTCTATGGCTTGTATACCGTACTCGGCCAGATTCTGGCGGCGAAAAACCATTTCGGCATGTATGCGTGGAGTTCGGTCGCGGCGAATATCGTCAGCTGCGCCGGATTCACGCTGTTCATTGTGATGTTCGGCAAGGCCGATAAGCAGCCGCTGAGCTTCTGGACCACGGACAAAATCATGCTAACCGCTGGCACGTGGACGCTGGGCGTGGCCGTCCAGGCACTGGTATTGTTCCTGCCCTTGTTCAAACTGGGGTTGCGGTACCGCTGGCGTTGGGGTGTCCACGGTATCGGCTTGCGCTCGATGGGTTCGGTGGCCGCGTGGAGTCTGGGGATTGTCGGCATCGACCAGCTGCTGACCATCATTTCGACCCGTATCACCACAAACGCCCCACTGCGTGCGCATCAGCTGTTCGGCATTGATGAGACGCTGGTCGCCGGTAATGCCACCTACCAAAATGCGTTCACGATTTACATTCTTCCGTATTCGTTGATTGCGGTGTCAGTGGCGACCGCAGTGTTTCCGAGGGTTTCCCGAGCAGTCGCTGATAATGATTTAAACACCGCCCGCGATGATTTGAGCGATGCGCTGCGCAATGTCACCCTGCTCATGAGCTTCTTCTCCGCGATATTCGTCGTGTTGTCCGTCCCGATTTCGCTCGCCTTGCTGCCTTCGATTAGCGTGGGCGAGGCACAGCTGATGTCAGGGCCGATGATTGCGCTGTCACTGTCACTGCCGTTGTCAAGCTCCTATCTGATCATCCAGCGTACCTTCTACGCCTTCGAGGATGGGCGATCCCCGTTCATATTCATGGCTGTCCAGCTCAGCATTCAGATGCTCACCCTGCTGATTACCACCAAGGTGCTTTCTCCTCTGGATTGGACGCTGATGCGCGGTGTCGCCGTTACGCTAGCCTATGCACTGTCCTTCCCCCTGCTGGTGTGGATGCTGCGCAAACGCTTCGAGAACCGCTTGGACGGCCGTCGTATCGCCTTGTCTTATATCAAGGCCACTGCCGCAGCGGTAGCCGCGGCGATTGTCGGTCTATGGCTGCGCGGACCCGTGGAACATCTGCTGGGCGCGGAACTCACCCCTTCCGGCGGGCATATGAACTGGTTGCAATCCGTCGGCGTGTGCGTCGTCATTGGCATTGTGGTGATTGCGGTCTATGTGGGCGCCTTGTGGGGTATGCACACCGAGGAACTGGTCACGATGTTGTCGTCGCTCAAGGCACGGGTCGCCTCCCGACGGTCTGGCAATGCGGCGAATGTCGATGGCGATCAGCCTGCCGGCGACACTGCCGACGAATCCACCGACACTACCGACACTACCGACACTACCGACACTACCGACACTACCGAAACCGCCGACAATCGGGCCACCTCCGGAGAGCCAGACGAACCAAATGATTCAGATGAACCGGACGAACCAGACAATCCCGATAATCCGGACGAACCAAGCAATCCGGGCAATCGCGCCCCTGACCGGCCAAGAACCGGCCCACAAGCCGATTCTGCGGAAGACACGGCAGTACCCACCGCCGTTTCGACCACTCCAGTCGTTAGAATGACTACTACTACATCACCCGCGAGCACGCGATTTTCTCGTTATGGAGCCGAAGGAACTATGAAGCCTCAACTGGGAGATACCGTTATCAACCGGTATACGTTGGTGTCACTGTTGCGTGACGAACCCGGCCTGCAAGCGTGGAAGGCAAATGACCGTGTCCTCGCGCGTGATTGCCAGCTGTACATCGTCACCGACGCCGATGCGATCGCCAAAGTCGACGCAATCGCATCATCCCTAGCCCTGTCGCGCAACCGTCGTTTCACACAGGTCCTTCAACTCCAGCATCGCGGTGACGTGTCGATTATCATCACCGCTGTGGATAACGGTTTGTCACTGACCGATTACTTCCATGGACCGGCGTCAGGAACCCTCAGTCATGCGGCCATGCGGTCGATTCTCGGCGAAACCGCATCTGCGATGCGTCAGCTCCTGGTGGACGGGCTGTCGCACTACGCGCTGAACACCGATACCATCCGTCTGACCGCGAACGGGGTCCAGCTCGCCGATGCGACGCTGAGCCCGATGCTCGCCGACACGTCACATGCCCCGGAAGGGCTCGGGGCCGAGCGTCTGGCGACCCGCCAACTCGCCGCCGTGTTATATGCCCTGATCACCCGCACCCCTTCATCGGTGGATACCCAATTCGATTTGTCCAAGCTCGGCCCGGACGTGCCCGGCGAATTCCGTCTCATCTGCCATCGTGGCCTGGAATCCGACGGGAACGGCAGTGTTATCCCTATGGAGTCGCTTGCCGAGCTCACCGCGCTACTCGGCGACTGGGAACCGTTGTCGCACTTGCAGAACAGTGATATCGCCCTGCCAAGTATCGATGCAGAATGCTCCATTGCCAACGCAGCGTTGAAAACACCTGCCCCCGGGCATATTCTTGATTTCCCGCAGGATCTGTCCTCGTCTTTCGAGCAGCATTCGTATGCGCAAGCCGCCCAGGCGAGTGTCTTACCGGGTGCATCCGCCGCGATTCCTGACGCCGGCAGTAACAACACCGACCATGCCGAAGCTCTTGCCGCCCGCCAGCAGGCCATTCGGCAGGCGATGCAGCAGGAATCGGCCGAATGGATGAAGAACAGCCAGGCGGTTCCCCGCAACCCCAATAGGCAGACCATTCCCCATCCTGAAGTCACCGACAGCAGCGACTACGACTTCCATGACATCGCCGCTGCGGAAGTGGCCAATATCATGGCTCCGTCCGTTCCCGACCCGGATAACGCGATTTTCCCGAACTTCAACGCGGCGTCCGGCCCGTATACCGACACCCAGGCGACAATGCGATTCGATTTCGCCCGCAAGGCGGCCAAGAACGCCCATCGTTTGCAGCCGCCGTCGGTGAATGAATCCACGAGCAGGATTCCTGTGTACGATGCGAACGGTGTGCCGGTTCCCCCCGGTGACGAATCACGACGCGCCTTGGAGAACGAACAGACGCAGATTCTCGCGTCCAACACCCCGGTGAGCCGTCCGCCAAGCTTCACGCCGACTGTGGAACCGGAGAAGGAAACGCACGAAGACTACAATCCGGTCACCCAGGACGATGTGGCGGATGAGAAACTGTTCGGCCGATTCAGCACGAAGGTTGTGGCGATTGTCGTCGTCATTGTGGTGGTTGCGGCGGCCGCCGGACTCGCCCTGCATAGCCTTTCTGGCGGAAGCACACTCGGTGCCGCGAAGCAGTCGAGTGCATGGCCGTCCCAGAATCTTGACAAGGTGCCATTCGGTAGCAGCACGCCTACCAGTGATGCCTCATCCTCGGGCTCGTCCGGCAAGTCGAACATCATCACCGAGGACAAGGACGCTTCCGCCGTGCCGACGCCCAAGGTTCCGGAGAATAACACCCCGTATTCAATTGATAAACAGGAGTTCCTCACCAAGCCTGGCGGTCAGGATGGCTACGGCTATTACATGCATCTGAGCGAGCCGGAAAGCGTGTACCGCTTCGTAGTGTCGATCAGGTCTTCCGGCGGCACTGGCTACCTGTATGCCAATACAACCGCGGATCCGACGCAGGGCGAGCAGGTCGCTCAGTTCTCCTTCGACGCGAGCGGAACGACCGACGTCAAGCTTACGAAGACGGTGAAGAGCCAGGACTTCCTCATGTGGGTGCCGCGGGATAGTCTGCCCGGCAACCAGTTGTACATCAAATCGGTCCAGCTGTATTAACGGCTGCCTTCACGGCAGTTCTTGCGGCTGTTTTCACGGCTGCTGGGCTTTCTCCAGGGCGGTTGTCTGCGCATTGTTGCGGACGGCCGCCCCGGTTTGTTTTCAGGCGGTTGTCGATGCCGCTGCCGCGACTGCGGTCCTGCATTACTCCGTTGCGGGATGTCTCGCCACTGTGCTGACAGCACAATCATGGCCGTCTGGACATGCTATGTTAGGACGCATGAGTGAACAGACAACAGACGTGATCATCATCGGTTCCGGGCCTGCCGGCTATACTGCGGCCATTTATCTTGGCCGCGCCGGGTATCGTCCGGTGGTCATTGCCGGGGCGCTCACGCCCGGCGGACAGCTGGTCAATACCACTGAAGTGGAGAACTTCCCCGGGTTCCCAGACGGCATCATGGGCCCCGATCTCATGGATGCCATGCGCAAGCAAGCTGAGCGTTTCGGCGCCGAAATCGTCTATGACGACGTGGTCAGCGCGGATGTGCAGGGCGATTCCAAGCGTGTTGTGCTGGACGGTGGGGATACGTATACCGCCCGTGCTGTAATCGTGGCCACCGGCTCGCAGGTACGCAAACTCGGGGTGCCGGGCGAAGTCGAATACTCCGGCCGCGGTGTTTCGTACTGTGCCACCTGCGACGGATTCTTCTTCCGCGGCAAGCCCATTGTCGTGGTCGGCGGCGGTGACAGTGCGCTGACCGAGGCTGACTTCCTGAGCCGTTTCGGTTCTTCGGTGACGGTGATCCATCGGCGTGACACATTCCGAGCCTCGCGCATTCTGGTTGACCGGGCGGAAAAGAACCCGAAGATTGATTTCCGGATGAACGCCGTGGTGGAGCGTGTTAACGGCGATGATGAGTCGGGTGCCCACTCCGTGACGATTCGCGATACGGTGACCGGCGATACGACTGAAATCCCGGCCAACGGTGTTTTCGTCGCAATCGGGCACACACCTGCCACTGAATTCCTTCACGGTGCCCTTCAACTTGATGAGCATGGGTATATCACTGTTGATGGTGCTTCGACTCGTACCAGTGTGCCTGGCGTGTTTGCAGCGGGTGATGTGGTGGATGGCGTCTACCGGCAAGCCATTTCGGCAGCTGGCATGGGTTGCCGCGCAGCCCTCGACGCGCAAGCCTACCTCGCCGAACAAGCCTGAGACATTCGGCGCCTGAGTCATTCGGCAGGTATTCGCCCCAGCATACCGCTATTCCCCACCACCCATCTCTCCACAAACTGTCTACGCAAACCGGCTTGCCAGCGTAACCAGATTGTGTGATCTCTCAAACTGGTTATGCTCAGCACGACCCTGGCGTAGATAGTTTGTATATCAACTCAACTGGCTACACTCAGCACCGCCTAAGCGTAGCCAGTTTGTACATTTACTCAATCTGGTTACGCAAGCCGCCTTGCCAGCGTAACCAGATTGTGTGATTCCTCAAACCGGTTACGCTCAACACCACCGCGACGTCACTGATTCGTACCATCGCCCAAACTGGTTATGCTCAGCACGACCCTGGCGTAGATAGTTTGATTGCCACCCAATCTGCTTACGCCTTGGCCCCGGCGTGACCAGATTGTCGGTCTTTGCGATACGGACGAATTCCGCCATCATCGGCAGAGACATTCCCTCACCTCCACTGATTGCCGGCAGCGGCGCCACAATCCGACTGTCGTCAGCTATCGCCAGCTGAGATTGTCACATACCCATACCAGCCCGTATCCCGTGTTGTACCACAGCGCAGCGCCGATTGAATGGCATTCGATGCTGAAAATTACCATAAAGCAATCTGATTGTTCCGAATACCTGAAATCCGTTATACGACCTGGCACGCCGTATCACAGCAGATTCCCGACCGAATTCAAGCACGGCCGCACACAGTGCAGTCACCATCACCTAGTGAACAACAGAATCCCCGGATTTCTGCTGCAAATCAGAAATCCGGGGAGACCTGGATTGTGGCCACACCGCGTTTTCAGCTCAAGAGTCCAGGAAATCTGCCTTGTATCACACCCAGTCAGATTCCCCATCAGCGGCTGCAGAAGCATTCCCCTCCTGCTGCTGCGGCATCAGAATGTCCAGAATCCGCTGCATATCATCTGGCGACGAGAATGCAATCTCGATCCGCCCTTTCTTCTGATTACCCTTGATCGTCACCTTGGTGTCCAAGCGCTGTTCAAGGTGCTGCCGAATCGGAGAATCAGCCCACGGGTTCGCGACCTTCTTGTTCTCCTTCTTAGGCTTCTCCCCCGCCATGGTCTTCAACGCGACGATTTCCTCCGTGCTGCGTACGGAAAGACCCTCAGCGATGATTCTGTTGGCAAGCTTGTCCATATCTTCCTCATTCGACAACCCAAGCAAGGCACGCGCATGGCCAGCAGACAATACACCCGCGGCGACTTTCTTCTGGACTGAGGCCGGAAGATTCAGCAACCGTAAGGTATTCGCAATCTGTGGCCTGGACTTAGACACGGACTTCGACAACTGTGCCTGGGTCAGTCCAAACTCATCAATCATCTGCTGATATGCAGCCGCCTCTTCAAGAGGATTCAAGGCGACTCGGTGCAAATTCTCAAGCAACGCGTCACGAAGCATCTCGTTGTCGGATGTCGTCTTGACGATTGCCGGAATGGTCTCCAGTCCAGCAAGCTGCGAGGCTCTCCACCTGCGCTCTCCCATAATCAGTTCGTATGGTCGGCGCATCACATCGTTGGTATCGTCGGTATCTGCCTGATGTTCTGCCAATGCCACAATCTGTGATTGAGGCCGCTTACGCACCACAATCGGCTGCAATACACCGACCTCGCGGATCGATTCGGCAAGCTCCCGCAACTCGTCCTCATCAAAGATGGTTCGCGGCTGTTCTTTGTTTGGGCCGATGTCATCCAGCTTTAACTCGGCCAGATAACCGCCCTGCACTGGTTTCAGTTCTTCGTTCCGCCCATCAGTGTCTGCCGCTGTTTCACGTGAAACATTGTCATCCGTAGAACCATTTCTATTGTCGGCATCGGCGATTGCTTCGTCCGAACGAGCGCGGGACGCTTCCTCATTGGCTACAAACGTCGCGTCAGTCGCACGATTCTGCTGCACCTTGTTCTCGTCTGCAGCGCGCTTCTCTACGACCGCTTCCGTTGATTGCATTGCCCCGAAGAACACGTCGCTCGGATGAGTCATTTCTTCAAGCGACGGAATGCTCATCCGATGCTGCAAACGTGACTGCCCATGCGCATGCTGCTTGGTATTGGCAGATGCAGCATGAGTCGATGTTTCAGATGTTGCAGATGTTTCACGTGAAACATCGTCATGCTTCCGCTGATGTTGCGGTCGTGCCTCTACCGAAGCCGTATCACGGGCAGGCGTCCGATTCTGTGCATGCTTGTTCTCACGCTGCGATGTGCCGGAAGATGCCTTGTCCTGCTTTACCAATGTACTGGCATCAGCCTCAACTGCGGCAGTATGATTCGGCTCAGTGGCCTGTTGTTTGGACTCATTTGGATCTCCAGGCAATGCAGGGAACAATGCTCCAAGCCCCTTGCCCAGACGTGACTTCGTTGCCATTCAGTGCTCACCTCGTTTTGCTTCCAAAGTTGCCAAGACCGCCGGAGATCTCCTCGCAATTTCAAGAGCCGCTTCCCCATAGGCAATCGCTCCCATGCCATGCGGGTCATATGCAATCACCGTCTGCTGAAAACTCGGTGCTTCTGAAATCTTAACCGAACGTGGAATCGTCGTGTCAAGTACGATATTGGGATAATGGCTCTTCACTTCATCATAAACTTGACGGCTCAGAATCGTACGCTTGTCAAACATCGTCACCAACATAGTGGATACCAACAGCACAGGATTGTAATGCTCCTGTACCAAACCGATGGTGTTGATGAGCTGTCCCAATCCTTCGAGCGCATAATACTCAGCTTGGATTGGAATCAGTACTTCCGTCACCGCGCACATCGCATTGATTACCAGCAGGCCCAAGCTTGGCGGACAATCGACAAATACATAGTCGTAAGGCTCTTCGCATGATTCTAGATACTCATCCAAGGCATGCTTGAGCAAATCTGTCCTGTCGCCAAGATCGGCAATTTCAAGCTCCGCGCCGCTCAAATCAATAGACGCTGGGACGACATCCATATGATCAAATGACGGGCATTGCTGAATCGCTTCACGAATCGTCGTACGCCCCTCGATGACATCATATATCGAGGGTTCACCGGAGATGTGGTGCGCACCCAATGCCGTGGACGCATTGCCCTGAGGATCCATATCGAGAACAAGTACCCTTGCTCCACTATCCGCAAGAGCAGCCGCAAGGTTCACCGTGGTTGTAGTCTTGCCCACGCCACCTTTCTGATTGGCGACCGCAATACGACGCGTTGATGCCGGCTTCGGGAATGTCACCATATGAAGAGCTTGATACCTGGTGGTTTCCTCGGCGATTTCACTGCCAAGCGAATCCGCTTGGTCGCCAAATATCCGACGGATGATATCCGAGGCGGAATCCATGGACCGACCCCCTTGCTCTGAACCTGTTGAACGCTGTGCAGCCGTCGACAAAGCTCCTCCTTGATATGCAGTTGTTCCAGTTTCCCCACTGCACTGGACATGCCCAGCAAGATATCCACCGTATTGTGGATAAATGTGGACAACATTGCACAACTTTGTGGATAATCTAGTTTCATCCCGTCATAAACCCGCAGGAAATCGCGGAAACAACATTTCCCAAAGGTAAACACGATCATTGTGGATAACTTTTTTGCGACGTTAAAATGTGGATAACCTAGTTTCTTGAAGTGGGAATAAGTGGTGCTAGACCTTGATTTGCCCTATCCGTATTTACATCCGATATCAATCAACAGATGTCAATGTTTCACGTGAAACATTGACTAGAATGTGCGACGATGCTTGTGAGTGGCTATTATCATCCACACAATTCATCGCTGATTGTGTTGTCCAAAACGAATCAATCTTGCCATGTCACTTCAGACATGTAGCAACAACATAGTGTACGTAACTACGTTGCTGGGTATCTAACATGTCTTTACAGATGCCAAATTGTGGCTTGATGGCTTTCCCGCTCCGGAAGTATTCCTGCCATCCATCGTGATGCGGCAGTTTCCTTCATACGCCCACCAAGCACGGGCGCGCCGGTTCTGGATTCTTGATTTCCGCAATCCCGGTGAGATACGACATCAACAGACGAGTAACACCACCGATCTACCGGGATTCATGTGTAAGCGGTTCATCACACCCACAGCACACAACTTCGGTTGGAACACAACAGCATGATGAGCAACAGGACTGATTCCACACATCCTGCCTCGCACTATTCGTCGAACCAGCTCATCCACACAATTGATGGAACGATGTTTCACGTGAAACATTCCAATCCAGCGGTTCTGCAAACGGTGAGCTTTGGGAGATTGCCACCTCACTCCGTTTAACACATCAAGACGTATTTTTCCAAACAAAATCACACCAGCGCTGCATCCATCGGTATAAAGGGAACAGAATGCAATTAAGAACACTCTCACTCAACCTGCGATGTTTCACGTGAAACATCATCCTTGATTTGGAATTCGCCTGTCAGATGGCGCACATCGCTACGTATTACTAAACAGTGGCAACCTAGACTCTCTGTATCACTCCCCTCACACCTTGTTGGATGAGGGGCCAGGTCTCTACGGCGCTATCATTATCTGCACATTTCCCGCCAATTATAGAGTGACTAGGTCACCCCTATCGGCAAGCAACGGATTCACGGCGGATACTGTTCTCAATACGCCTGCAATATGAGACCTGGAAAAATGACACCGACACAACCACCCACAAACGCTGATGAATTTGGAAACCGGCAACAGGCGGCAACTGCCCGACCCTACAGAAGATCCCATCAGCATTATCAGTATCAGGCATGTGATTACAGGCCGACACAAGCTGTGTTCAATGCCACCGGTGATGTCATTCCCAACTGTCCCAGCGCAAGTCATTCGGTATCAAGACTTTCTTCATCTGAATGAGTGTGGATCTAATCGGCGAAACATCTATAGTCACCGTTCTGCAAGCCTGTTGATGTTTCACGTGAAACATCAGCCTCGTAGACTAATACGAACAATTCTTGATGTGAGCCCTCACCTTACGGAAATGTAAACACTAGCGAGAGAACTGAGAGAACGATATTGGCAGTAGAACAGTGCAGCAGGATGCTGGTGTACTGGTATTGATTACAACACCGGAACTATCGATGATGTTTCACGTGAAACATCATCGCTTCAACAGACAACTCGTAGTCGAGTTTGTCACAGTATCCACAACTAGCAATATCAGGAAAGCTAGTCAGTGCATCAGTAGTTGAACATTCAAATTATACACAGAAAGCGAAATCATGGCAGAGGCAACAATTGGAGGAATTCACCTATAAGTACATCATCCGACTCTCCTACTCCCAACATTGAGTCGCCAGCGTACAGGGAAATCGTGGTGCCGATGATGCGACTAATCCATTGCAGGAGTGGACATGTCGTGATGCGAGTAATCATTCGCTGATTCATATCTGAAGGTCTGAAATTCGTGTTCGAACATAGTTTCATGCCGGGAACTCGTGTGTCCACAATCGTTTCATATATCCAATACTTGACGTACAGACGTAACCGAGAGAAGCACACCACATCGACACCCCGACTGCGCCGCGTAATAGAGGCAACGGTGTCACCGCAATTGGCATACTAGCAAACAGGACGAATGCCTCTGCCGTTTAGACGAGACTGTGTTTCCACGAAGGACACGTTGGATGAGAAAACACGAAGTCAAAGGCACTACGCCGTTCTACTAATCGTCAACTCACAAAATTGGCAGGCATACCACCCGCACTATCATCGGCACTCAACCACGGCTGGTTCCAATATCGAGCCTTGCCCAACACGACATTGGTGGAATGTTTCACGTGAAACATTCCACCAACATCATCCCGTTCCCGGTATCATCACTCACTATCGGTGAGATGTGAAATCAGCAGCATCCACAGTAATGGCCCAACATCCATCCACCGAGCACACAACACCAAAACCGCAGGAATTCCGGAGTTCAACAGCTTCTGGCTATGCTGCGAAAAACCTCAAACCGAACACAGCGCGCTGTCTACATCTTGTCCACCAACACCACATGTGTCGGTTCAAGTCCCTCCCCCACGGGCGCGAGACACACACGGGCATGACCGCCGTGGAATTTTCGAATCATCTTCTCCGCCTTATCAAGTTCAACCTGTGCGGAACGACCTTTCAAAGCGATGAGTTGGCCGTGCGGCTTCAGCAACGGCAGGGTCCAACCGGAAAGCTTGGTCATCGGTGCAACCGCCCGGCAAGTAACCGCGGCGAACGGTTCGATATCATGCTTTCGAATCTGGTTGATGATCTCCTCTGACCGCGCACGCACAATCTTGACATTCTCAAGTCCGAGCTGCTGCACGCACTCCTCGAGCCACTCGACACGACGCTCCATAGGCTCAATAAGAGTGAACTCACAGTCAGGCAGGCATGCGGCTGCGACAATGCCAGGAAAACCGCCACCACTGCCGACATCGGCGACCCGCTTCTTGGCATCATGCGAAGTGACCTTACGAATGAAGGGCACCACAGCTGCCGAGTTCAGAATATGGCGTTCCCAGACAATATGAACATCCCGAGGCCCAATCAAACCACGGGGCTCACCTTCAGCCATGAGCTTGTCATGGAAGCGTTGCAACACCGGGTAGGCGTCGCCCAAAATCTGCTGCGGCAGCGAGGAACCATCAAGCTCGTCAACAACCGCATCTTGAGGTGTCTGTTCTTGTTCAATCATGAATGCACGTCCTTCTGTAATGATTTCAATGTACTCGAATCACCGGATGATACATATACAGCTATTTATCAGCTCTCATTCAGTAGGAGTTAAACACAATCGGCCGCATCGGCCGCATTCCACGATCGACCACAATTCGCGGCAACCGGTTGCACCAAACTCATCCACGACCAACAGCAAACAACAGCAACCAGCCGCGCAACCATTCCAAACACCAGCAACACCTCTCCCCGTGGCCAATCACCGAAATCAACCATCATCCGTTTCAAAGAGAATGCGGTTGTGCAAACACGCAGCACTCAGCAGCTACGCATTCACACAACCGCATTCAGCATCAAAGCCCATCACCAGACGAGCCAAAAACGACTGAAATCAGGCTTCGACGTCACCTGTTTCATCAGCTTCGTCATCATATTCATCATCGTAATGCTGATCATCATCGACAGCGGAAGCCTTGAGATAAATGGTGACATGACGGTTCGGTTCCTCACCGTGCGAACGGGAGCGCAACCCCTCTTCGCGGACCAGATCATGGACCACCTTGCGTTCGAAGGAATTCATCGGCTTCAAATCGACAGGCTCGCCGGTCTCGCGCACTTCGTCGATGGCATCAAGCGCAATATCGCGCAGGTGCTGACGCTTGTGCTTGAGGAATCCGTCAACATCCACAATGAGATGTGATCGCTCACCCGTCTTCTGCTGCACCGCAAGCCGTGACAGCTGCTGCAGGGCGTCCACCACCTCGCCGTTCTTGCCAACCAGATGCTTGATGTCGTCGTCATCATCGGCAACAATCTGCACAACGGGTCGGTTGTTGCGAATGCCCATCTCGATATCACCGTCATAATCGGCAATGTCGAGAAGTCCTTCAAGATAATCCGCGGCGATATCAGCTTCCTCATTGAGCTGGTCGATCGTCTTTTCATCATCCTGTGCCATGTGGTACTCCTTGTCGGCTGTATAGGTCAAGTCTAATGGATGGACGGAAATTCGCCGCATCTGAGCGCATCACAAATGTTGTTCGGCGCATCCGTCTTCATGTCGGGGGTTCAGGCTCCTGCAGGGATTACACCCGGCGTCGCGGCTGATACCATGCCGTCAACGCACAGGTGGCGCCGGTATAGCCTGACATACCAGCGCCACCATGGAATCATTTCTTTTTCTTGCGCTTCGGCTGCTTGCGCTGGAACCCTTCGGTCTCACGACGAGCGGCCTCGTCCTTGGCCTTCTGCAGTTGCTCTTCCTCGAGCGACGGCTCACCGGCGCGCTTACGACGGGCGTTCTCACGCTTGTGATCGCGGATTTCCTTGTCTTCCGCAGCGGGCGACCCCGGAGTTGGGAAGGTGTAAATCTGCCACAACGACCGCAGGAAGTTGCACACGTTGTTGGTAAGCCAGTAAATCAGCACGGCGAACGGGAAGTTCAAACCGGAGAAGATGTACATGATCGGGAACATCCAGGTCATCGCCTGCTGCATGCGGTATTGCTGGCCCTGCATCGAAGCTCGGGGCAGGTTGCGCCGCATGTTATAGAACTGCATGAGCCACATAAAGAAGCACATGAGCGCGATGAAGATGCCGATGACAATCTTCGCATGCGTATCGGCGTGCATAAAGCGCGTGGTTATGTTCACACCGAAGTTCGAGCTGTCGGAGAACTGCTGCGCGGTAGCCTTATCAAAGGCGCCGAGCGGAGCGCGCTTGCCCTTGGCGATGTATTCGATGGCGGAGAGCACATAGAACATGCACATGAACACAGGGCCCTGGATGAGCATCGGCAGGCAGGATCCGGCGGGGTTGGCGTCGTTGTCCTGATAGAGCTTCATGAGCTCGCGGCTCATGGCATCCTTGCTGGCCTGATCGTTCTTGCCCTTGTACTTGTTCTGGATGTGCTGCATTTTCGGCTGGAGCGCCTGCATCTTGCGCATCGAACGCATCTGCTTGATGAAAATCGGCAGAATGCACGCATGCACCACGATCACCAAGAAGATGATGGAGAGCACCCAAGAAACACCGACGGCGGGCATGCCTAGCAGTGTCAGGAACTTGTGGAAGATGGCCATGATCTGGGTCATCAGCCATTCGACCGGGGTCAACAGCTTGTACAGCCAGCCCCAAAAGCCGCTGTCAAGCAAGAACTGATCAGTATTGGTATTCATCGATCAGGCCATCTCCTTCGTGTGCGAGGCCAGTGGCGTCAGTCGTGGCTCCTCATGGGCCTTCGACCAGGAATATCGATAGAACAGCGAGAAACGCTGCGGAACGTCGTCAATACCGCCGCGACTCCAGGGGCGACATCGCAGCAGACGCAACAATGCCAGTGTTCCGCCACGCACTATGCCGAAGCGTCGAATTGCTTGCAAGGCATAGTTCGAGCACGTCGGATAGTACCTGCACCGTGCCGGCGTATTCGCAGAGATATTCCTCTGATACCAGCGGATGGCCCGAATCGCGGCTTGCGTTGCAGTTGACATATCGACCGCTTACTTACCTTGGGCCACCCGTGCGCCGACGGACGCGAACAATCGCTCGACCTGGCGGTCAAGGGATCCAAATGGCGCGTGCGCTGCTGATGGTTTCGCCCGCATGACGATGTCGCAATGATCGGGCAATAATTGCTCGTGATTCCGCGCCAAGACGCGGAACCTGCGTTTTACCTTATTGCGGGTTACGGCGTGCCCCACCGATTTGGATACGGCGAGCCCAAGACGTCGGTGCGATGGTGTTCCAAGCGTTGAGCCAGTGGAATCCGTACGCCCGGCCCTCTCAGCGGACTGGGCGTTTGGGGTGCTGATAGCGCCCAATTGGGTGCATGAATGTGAATCGTCGCGCACCAGATAGTGCACGACGATGTCATGGTCGCTGACTTTACGGCGACGTTTCAGCACGGTGACGAAGTCACGGTGACTTGTAAGCCGCTCCACTGCTCAGTTCGCCGGTTCAGGCAGACAGGGTCTTGCGGCCCTTGGCGCGACGACGGTTGATGACGGCGCGGCCGGAACGGGTACGCATACGTGCGCGGAACCCGTGCTTCATGTGACGACGGCGGTTATTGGGCTGGAATGTCCTCTTCATAATTTACGCTCCCGGTTTTTCAGCCATGCAAAAGCACGGCTCCTCATGAGTCAAGCTCTACTAAACTACTCTCACCCCTACCCATTCGTCAACACGACACAGCATGTGGATAATTCTTCGGAGTTTTCCACATCGCTTACCAACCGGCGAATCAATCCCCACGATTCCCGAAAAACGTTGCAATCACAACGAAACCGAGGGGAAAGTTATCCACAAATTACACTGATGTTATTCACATTTCAGCAATTTCAACACGCAAGGCTGTGGATAACTTCCCGGATTCGGTGTAAACATACACTACGGTATTGTTCTCATATACGGGCGGGAACACAAGGTATGCACGAAAGGATGGCCGCATGGCGAACAGCTCGCAAGATCCGGCGACCCAGGCCGTGCATATCTGGTCGGATGTGCTCGCCGTACTCAAGCATGATGCATCATTGACCGCACGGGACAAGGGATGGTTCGAAGGTGTCATTCCCGAAGCTGTGTTCGGCACCACCATCGTGCTCACGGTCACCAACGCCGCGACGCAGAAGGCGTTGCAGACCGACCTCAACCAGCCTCTGCTCAAAGCGCTCAAATTGTGCACCGGAATGGACATGTTCCCGGCGTTCAAGATTGAGCCGCACCCCGAGCCGCTCGCCCCGCAGCCGGACATCACCATGCCCGACGCCACGCCGAGGCCCGACACCCAAGGGGAAATCTCTTACGCCGGCCACACCAATGTCCCAACCGGGCAGCAGCAGTCGACCGCGCAACAACCTTCCGTCCAGCAGACCCCGGCATGGGGTTCGGGACAGGCTTCGCAACCCCAATTCGCCGAGTTCCAGCAACCCGCGATGATGCCTCACCAGGCCACGCATCCGGTGCAGTCCGAGACGACGATGCATCAGGACCGCGGTCAGATGCCCGGCCAATATCAGCAATCATCCGGATTCAACGAGCAACACGGCGCCGATGCATATAGCCCGTACGTCCCCGGATATCAGCAGCCGGCTGCCCAGCCGCAACAAATGGGGCAACCGACCGGCGCCGCGATTTACGAACAACAACCAGTGCACTATGGCGCAGACCAACCGGGTTCCGCAGCGGCCATGCCGTCTACTGTCGCCCAGCACCAAGCACCGGCGCCCAGCCCGAATCAGCCCGAAATCCCGGCAACCGTGCCCTCCGGCGTGCCGAATCGGGAGAATTTCAACATCGACCAGCATCGACCCGCCCTCGATCCGGAAACCCATCTCAACAAGAACGCGACCTTCGAAACCTTCGTTCCAGGCGATTCCAACCGTTTCGCGCGTACCGTCGCCATGGCGGTGGCAGAGGGATCTGGCAAGGATTTCAACCCGTTGTGTATCTATGGCGGCTCCGGATTGGGCAAAACCCATTTGCTCAACGCCATCGGCAATTACGCGCTGATCAAGGACCCCACGCTCAAAGTGCGGTACGTCACCAGCGAGGAATTCACCAACGAATTCATCGAAGCGCTGCAGAACCCAAATCAGTCCCAAGGCCAAATCGCCGATTTCAACCGACGTTACCGTGAAGTCGACGTCCTGCTCATCGACGATATCCAGTTCCTCGGCGGCAAGGAAGCGACACTCGACAGCTTCTTCCACACCTTCAACACGTTGTATCAGGCGAACAAGCGCATCGTAATTGCATCCGATGTGGCGCCGAAGAACCTCAAAGGCTTCGAGGCCCGCCTGATTTCACGATTCGAATCCGGCCTGACCGTGGATGTCAAACCGCCGGATCTGGAGACCCGCATCGCGATTCTGCGCATGATCGCCTCGATGAACCATATGAAAATACCGAACGATGTGCTCGATCTCATCGCCGAACGGTTCACTGAGAACATCCGCGAGCTGGAAGGCGCGCTGACACGAGTCTCCGCAGTGGCGTCACTGAATAACCAGCCGGTGACTCGTGCGCTTGCCGAGCAGACCCTGCAGGACTTCTTCTCAACGGATGTGGAGATCAAACCCACCGATATCATCACCCAGGTGGCAAAGTACTTCCACCTGACCTTTGACGATCTCGTGGGGCGTGCACGCACGAAGAACATCGCGCTGGCGCGGCAGATCGCCATGTATCTTGCCCGTGAGATGACCAGCATGAGCCTGGTCGATATCGGCGAGGTATTCGGAGGGCGCGACCATACGACGGTGATGCACGCCTACACGCGTATCAGCGACGAGATGAAAGAAAAGCAGGAGACGTACAACTACGTCATGGAGTTGACTGTTCGTCTCAAGCATCATTCCGCCGAACAATAAGCCCTGCCCCCGCCCGGTCAACCAAGCTGTGCCCGGGACGCGTGCCGGTTTGAAATGCGCCTTACGGGCAGTCCTATCAGGTGTCCTATCAGAGTGACGTCTTGCGTCCGATCCCACGTTCCATGCGAGACAACGACGCTCACAGCAGGATTTTCCTCTTTTCCAAATCATCCACCGTGGTGGATACGACACACCGGGGCTGTGGAGAAATCAGAAAAAAAGTTATCCACCACGTTATTCACAATTGTGGGTAAACCGTGCGAATAACTCGTGGGCAACCCCAGAAAAGCTGTGGATAATTCGTGGATGATTCGGCTTCCGCTGTGGATAACTTTTCAGCGACCTTCTCGCTGTGGATAACTCTTAGGGTTATGCACAGAGTATTCAGGAGTTATCCACATTCGACAGGTGGTTGTGAAGTCTTAGCGCTGTAGGCCTGCATACACTTATCCACACTATCCACCGGAATTATTACGAAGGCTATTGTTCTCTTACGTATCATCATCGGCATCATCATGGCGCATGCTTCGCACGAATGATTCTGGCCGGAAAGTCCGGCTAGAATAGCCACAGAACACCAATCGAAACGAGGAAGCATGAAAGTCGAAGTGAACACGACCTCGCTTGCGGACGCTGTCGCATGGACCACGCGGGTCATCGATGCACGTCCAGCAAGCCCTATCCTTGCAGGCATCAAGCTGGAGGCCATTGACGGAACGCTCCAACTGTCTGCATTCAACTTTGAGATTTCGGCGCGCGATCACATCGAAGCTGGAGTCGATGAATCAGGCAGCACCGTGGTCCAGGGCAAGATTCTCGCGGACATTACCAGGTCGTTGCCTTCCGAGAAGACATATCTAGCCACTGAAAACTCGACGCTGATTATCACTTCGGGCAAGAGTAAGTTCACCATGCAGCTCATGCCGGAAAGCGAATATCCCGATCTACCGGTCGTTCCGCCGATTTTGGGTAAAGTTGACGGGGAAACCTTCCATCAGGCGGTGGATCAGGCGTGCGTGGCCGTTTCACGCGAAGAAACTCGGCCGGTACTGACCGGCGTATTCATGCAGTTCGAAGGCGACAAGGTCATCATGACCTCGACCGACCGGTTCCGTCTGTCCCGCGCGACGTTCACTTGGTCGCCGGAGAATCCGGATGTCTCGACCAACACCTTGCTGCGCGGTTCGCTGTTGCGCGACATCGCCAAAACGTTAAACGAAAGCCAAAACGTCACCATCAACTTCAGCCAGGACAACCCCTCACTCATCGGCTTTGAAAACGCCGGCCGGGTGTCCACTTCCCAACTGATTGATGGTGAGTTCCCTGCAATCGACAGGTTGTTCGCCGACGAATATCCGATTCAGGCGGTCATCGACAAACAGCAGCTGATCAACTCGATCAAGCGTGTCTCGCTGGTAGCAGAGCGCAACGCACCAATCCGCATGGCGTTCTCCGGTAGCGAGTTGACGCTGAGCGCCGGTGTCGCCGACGAAAATCAGGCGAGCGATGTGCTCGATGTCGATTTTGACGGCGATGACATCACCGTTGCATTCAATCCGTCCTATCTGATTGAGGGATTGAGCGCAATCGCCGAACCGTTCGTGCGCATGAAGATGACGACAGCGGTGAAGCCGGTTGAGTTCAACGGCCAGCAGGAGCAAGATTCCGACGAATCGATGGATTACCGGTATCTGCTGGTTCCGATGCGCTTCAGCAACTGAGTCTGGACTGGGTATCTGAGCCCCAATCAGGCAATCGCCGTCGGCAAGGTGGTGTGGATAACCCTGCCGACGGCGAAATCCTTGTCTGGGCGCGATCGTACTGAACGGCGAGGCGCTGCGGAATTCTTCCGCTGCCGTACCGCTATGGCGGTCGTCCACGGGAAACCCTCTCAAACACGGAATATGACAATTCGACAGTTATCCACAGGCTTTGGTGGCCAGCCAAAAGACCTAGAAAGGACAGGCGGCGATGAGCGTAATCGTCTCGCGACTGGCGCTCGACCATTTTCGGTCGTGGGACCATTGCATCATCGACCTGCCTGAGGGGGTCACGGTAATCCAAGGCGCCAACGGCATGGGCAAAACCAATCTGGTCGAAGCAATCGAAGTGTTGTCCACCGGGTCGAGCCACAGAACATCAAGCTCGCTTCCACTCGTCCAACGAGGATACGACTCGGCTACGGTCCGGGCTAATATCGTGGATACTAACGTCGCAGACGGCGAAGCGGCCGGGGCACAACCGCGGAATATCGCAGAATCAGCCAATACTGAATTGGCATCAGATTCCTCTGAATCGAGTTCGGAAGAGCAAAATGGAAAACTGAATTCTAATCAGGATTCACTTCAGAATTCATCCTCCGGCCATGGCGATGCGGCGCAACCAGACCGCAACACCCAAAATCGCGCCCCCTATACCACCATCGAGCTGACCATCCGCGCCCATGGGGCGAACCGGGCACGCATAGACGGCGGCGCCTCAATGTACATGCGCGACATTCTCGGTCGGATTCCCAGCGTCTCGTTTACGCCGGAAGACCAGCGCCTGGTGTCGGGCGACCCTGCGACCCGACGTGGATTCATCAACCAGGCAGGGACTCTGCTCATCCCTGGATACGACGAAGTCCACCAGACATGTGCCAAAATCGCCAGACAACGGGCCGCGCTGCTCAAACAGCTGGGAAAATCCTCCGTTCAGGACGGGCGATACAACGATCGGTACGGGCAGGGCGCCCCAAGCGATGCTGATGCCGGACAGGCTGCCGCGATGCAACCTGCGCTCAGCGGACTGGAGATCTGGACCGGGCAGTTCATCGAGTCAGGCGTTGAACTCACGCGTATGCGCAAGCGCCTCATCGACCAGCTCGCTCCCCTGTTCTCCCAGAACTACGATGCCTTGTCGGGAAGCAAACAGCACGCCTCGCTCGTCTATCTCCCCTCATTCGACGAGGTGCTGGAAGACGGTGAGCCGCATCAGCTGATCAGCCGGCATTTCCAACGAATCTATCCGGGCGAAGTGGCGCGCGGCCAGAATCTGATCGGTCCTCATCGCGACGACATGGCCATGACGTTGGATGGCGTGCCGGCCAAGGAATTCGCGTCCAACGGCGAAATGTGGACGATGGCGTTGGCGCTCAAAATGGCGCTTGCCGCCTTGGTTGAGCGGGCTACAGGTAACGCTCCGATGGTGATCCTCGACGATGTGTTCGCCCAGCTTGATGAGACGCGTCGGCGGCAGATCCTCGAATTCGCCGTCCGACGGGACCAAGTGCTGATCACCGCCGCCGCGGCCGCAGACGTGCCTGATTTGTCGCAGTATGGCACGCATGCACGGATCGTCGATATCGCCGCTCTCCGGCGTCAAAGCGACAATGCACAAGCCGGGCAGCTGCTGACGGACGAGACCGTCGCGCGAATCAAGGCCGCCCGGCAACAGGTCGACGCGGAAGGCGAGGCATCGGCATGAACAAGCCGGTCGCACGCATGCTCAAGCTTGATCCGAGAAAGCTGCCGGCGCAGGTGTTCCAACGCTATGCCGCGCGGGCGGGCATCATCCGCGACAGGCAAGAGCGCGAAGCAAAGGCCTGGGAGAGCTTCGGCAAACCGGGCAGAGACCCCAACACCCTCGGATCGTTGGTCATCCTGCTGGCGAAAAACGGCAACTGGACCCCGCATCTCAAGCTCGCCCAGCTGCGCAACCATTGGGATCAAGTGGTCGGCCCGCAGATCGCGCAGCACTCGGTGGTCGCCTCGTTCAATGATGGAATCCTCGTGATTCGGGCGGAATCCCCAGCATGGACCACGACGCTGACGTATATGATCCCGCAGTTGACCGATACGATCAAGGAACGTCTTGACGGGCTTGATATCTCCCAGATTCGCGTGACCGGGCCGCAGGCGCATCCATTCACCCGTGGCCGCTACGGCGGATACCGGCGATAGTATGGGATGGAGGGCTTAAAAACCGCGAAATATCGCGGAATGCCTTGTATTGCCCTCAGAGCCGCAAAGTCCCCCTTGATGTGTAGAATCACGTACAGTACTGTAAAACGCCTAGAAGGCCCCGTTATTTTCGTTCTAGGGTATATCGACCGTGTCGGCAGGGGCGCCGCGCGGTGTGCTGGAAGGAATTTGTGTGGCAGACGCTGAAGCTGATTCGCTGAACAATGCTGCGCCCGAGCAGGGCGGGGTACCATCGCAGACAGGTAATGAATCCAAGGCCGAACTCAACGACAAGGTCAACGACGCCATCGCCAACGACAAGCTCGAGAATGCCCAGCTTGACGATTCGCTGTCGCCGGACCATTACGACGCCAGTGATTTGCGCGTGCTGGAAGGGCTTGAGGCGGTGCGTATCCGCCCGGGCATGTACATCGGCTCGACCGGTCCGCGAGGCCTGCACCATCTGGTCTACGAAATCGTCGACAACTCAGTGGACGAGGCCTTGGCCGGTTTCGCCACCCATATCGA
This sequence comes from Bifidobacterium thermophilum, assembly GCF_002846655.1. Lineage (NCBI taxonomy): Bacteria > Bacillati > Actinomycetota > Actinomycetes > Bifidobacteriales > Bifidobacteriaceae > Bifidobacterium > Bifidobacterium thermophilum. The sequence continues at coordinate 79,463 of NZ_PCGX01000001.1, forward strand.
AGTGACCATTCTGCCGGACAACGGCATCCGCGTGGTGGACGACGGCCGAGGCATCCCGGTCGACATCGTGCCGGGCGAAGGTGTCTCCGGCGTTGAGACGGTTATGACCAAGCTGCATGCGGGTGGCAAGTTCGGCGGCGGCGGCTACGCGGTCTCCGGAGGTCTGCATGGCGTAGGCATCTCCGTGGTCAACGCGCTGTCCACGCGTATGGAGATCGAGGTGCGTCGTCAGGGCTTCCATTGGACCCAGACGTACATCGACCAGCATCCGACGGCACCGCTCGCCCAAGGCAAGCCCATGGAGGACGGCGAATCGACAGGCACCTCCGTGACCTTCTGGGCCGACCCGAAGATCTTCGAAACCACGGTCTACGATTTTGAGACCCTGCGTTCGCGCTTCCAGCAGATGGCCTTCCTTAACCGCGGCCTGCGCATCTCCCTGACCGACCTGCGTGAGATTGACCAGGCGGGCGACGAAGTGACCGGCGACGGCGACAACCCGGTCGAGGAACTCCATCGTTCCGTGACATACTGCTACGAGCACGGCATCAAGGATTACGTGGCCTATCTGGTCAAAACCCGCAAGACCAACCCGATCGAGGAGGAGGTCATCGATTTCGAGGCCGAAGACCTCAAAATCGGCATCTCCGCGGAAATCGCCATGCAATGGACGACCGCCTACTCCGAATCCGTGCACACCTTCGCCAACACCATCTCCACAACCGAAGGCGGCACCCATGAGGAGGGCTTCCGTGCGGCGCTCACCACGCTTGTCAACCGGTATGCGCGCGAGAAGAACATTCTCAAGGAGAAGGACGACAACCTCTCCGGCGATGACGTGCGCGAAGGCCTGACCGCCGTCGTGTCCGTCAAGCTCACCAACCCGCAGTTCGAAGGCCAGACCAAGACCAAGCTCGGCAACTCCGAAGCGAAGACCTTCGTACAGCGTGTGATGACCGACAAGCTCGGCGACTGGTTCGACGCACACCCTGCCGAGGCCAAAAGCATCATCCAGAAGGCGATCGAGGCCTCCCGCGCCCGTATCGCCGCGAAGAAGGCCCGCGAATCGACCCGGCGCAAGTCGATCTTCGAATCCGCCGGTATGCCGGACAAGCTCAAGGACTGCCAGTCCAACAATCCGGAGGAATGCGAGCTGTTCATCGTCGAGGGTGATTCCGCAGGTGGCTCCGCCATCCAGGGACGCAACCCGATTACCCAGGCGATCCTGCCGCTTCGAGGCAAGATCCTCAACACCGAGCGCGCATCCATCGACCGCATGCTCAAGTCCGACACCATCGAGTCGCTGATCACCGCGATCGGCGGCGGCTACGGCGAAGACTTCGACGTGAGCAAGGTGCGCTACCACAAAATCATCATCATGGCCGATGCCGATGTCGACGGCGCGCATATCGCCACGCTGAACCTGACGCTGTTCTTCCGCTACATGCGGCCGATGATCACCGCCGGGTACGTCTACGTGGCCATGCCGCCGCTGTACCGCATCAAGTGGACCAAGGGGCCGCACTCCTTCGTATATACGGACGCCGAACGCGACCGCGTGCTGCGCGAGGGCAAGGAGTCCGGTCGCCAGCTGCCGAAGGGCGAAGGTATTCAGCGCTACAAGGGTCTGGGCGAGATGACCTATCAGGAGCTGTGGGAAACCACCATGGACCCCGACCACCGTATTCTCAAGCAAATCCATATCGAGGACGCGGCACAGGCGGACGAGACCTTCTCCATGCTGATGGGTGACGAGGTCGAGCCCCGGCGCCTGTTCATCCAGCGCAACGCGCACGACGCACGATTCATCGACGCGTGACCGTACAACGCCGGAATCCGCGGTTTTCCAAGGATTCCGGCACGGAAACCAGCACACTTTATCACTAGCCGTGCATCAGGCTAGCCATCCGAAGAGGATGGACAAGAACACGAAGGATCTACCGTGGCAGACGAAAACAACACCAACACCCCGGAAGACGGCGGGTCGAGCAATGACGACCAGCTCAACGGGCTGGACAACAACCACGAGCCGTTGAGCCCGCAGGAAGCCGACAACACCGATTACGGCCTGATGAAAGGCCAGCGCGTCCAGCCGATTGATTTGCAGCAGGAAATGCGCGAATCCTACCTCGCCTACGCACTGTCCGTCATCGTGGAACGCGCGTTGCCGGACGTGCGTGACGGCATGAAGCCGGTCCACCGTCGCGTCATCTACGCGATGTACGACGGCGGATACCGCCCGGATCGCGGCTACAACAAGTGCTCCCGCGTCGTCGGCGACGTTATGGGTAAATACCACCCGCACGGCGACGCCGCCATCTACGACACGCTTGTGCGTATGGCCCAGCCGTGGTCCATGCGCTATCCGCTTGTGGACGGTCAGGGCAACTTCGGCTCCCCGGGCGACGACCCGGCGGCCGCCATGCGTTACACCGAATGCCGTATGGCCCCGCTTGCCATGGAAATGGTGCGCGACATCGACAAGGACACCGTCGATTTCGTGCCCAACTACGACGGCAAGACCCAAGAGCCGACCGTGCTCCCGAGCCGTTTCCCGAACCTGTTGGTCAACGGTTCCGCCGGCATCGCCGTCGGCATGGCCACCAACATCCCGCCGCACAACCTGCGCGAGGTGGCGGACGGCGTGCACTGGGCGCTCGATCACCCGGAAGCAAGCCGCGAGGAGCTGCTCAACGCGCTGATCGAACGAATCAAGGGGCCGGACTTCCCGACCGGCGCGACTATTCTCGGCCACAAGGGCATTGAACAGGCATACCGCACCGGCCGAGGCCTGATCACCATGCGTGCCGTGGTCAACACTGAGGAAATCAACGGGCGTATGTGCCTGGTGGTTACCGAACTGCCATATCAGGTCAACCCGGACCGTCTGGTCGTCTCCATCCGTGAGGCGGTGCGTGACGGCAAGATCCAAGGCATCGCCGACATGCGAGACGAGACTTCGGGCCGTACTGGCCAGCGTCTGGTGCTCGTACTCAAGCGCGATGCTGTCCCCAAGGTCGTGCTCAACAACCTGTACAAGCATTCCCAGCTGCAGCAGACCTTCGGCGCCAACATGCTCGCCCTGGTTGACGGTGTGCCGCGCACGCTCAGCCTGGATGCGTTCATCCGCCACTGGGTCTCCCACCAGCTCGACGTCGTCGAACGCCGTACCCGGTATTTGAAGCGTGAGGCCGAAGAGCGCGACCACATCCTGCAGGGCTATCTCAAGGCCCTCGATATGATCGACGAGGTCATCGCCCTCATCCGTTCCTCCAAGGACGTGGACACCGCCCGTGAAGGCCTCAAAGATCTGCTGGACGTCGATGATGTGCAGGCGGACGCGATCCTCGCGATGCAGCTGCGCCGTCTCGCCGCGCTCGAACGGCAGAAGATCCTCGACGAACACGAGGAATTGCAGCGCAAGATTGCCGATTACAACGACATTCTCGCCAAGCCGGAGCGCCAGCGTCAGATTGTGGGCGACGAGCTTGACGAAATCGTCGAGAAGTACGGTGACGAACGCCGCACCCGCATCCTGCCGTATTCGGGCGAGATGAACGTCGAAGACCTGATCGCTGAGGAAAACGTGGTCGTAACGGTCACCCATTCCGGCTTCATCAAGCGAACCAAGGCCGACGAATACCGTGCCCAGCACCGCGGCGGCAAGGGCATCAAGGGCGCCAAGCTGCGCGAGGACGACGTGGTCGACCACTTCTTCCTCACCAGCACGCACAACTGGCTGCTGTTCTTCACCAACAAGGGTCGCGTCTACCGGCTCAAGGCCTACGAGTTGCCCGAAGGGTCGAGGGATTCCAAGGGCCAGCATGTGGCCAACCTGCTGCAGTTCGCCCCCGACGAGACCATCCAGGCGGTGCTGTCGATTCCGAATTACGAGGTCGCCAAGTATCTGGTGCTTGCCACGCGGTCCGGCAAGGTCAAGAAAACCAGCCTCGCCGAATATGATTCGCCTCGCCAGGGCGGCCTGATTGCAGTGCGATTGGCCGCTGACCCCGAGACCGGGGAGCCGACCGATGAGCTGATCGGCGCCGCGCTGTGCAACCCGGAGGACGACATTATCCTCGTCTCCAAGCACGGTATGAGTCTCAAGTTCCGTGCGGACGACGAGCAGCTGCGTCCGATGGGTCGCCAGACCGCCGGCGTGCAGGGCATGAAGTTCCGTGACGGCGATGAACTGCTGTCCATGGACGTCATCTGGGGTGACAGCGACAAGGATCTGTTCGTGGTCACCAACGAGGGCTTCGCCAAGCGCACGGCCATCAGCGAATATCGTCTGCAAGGCCGTAACGGCTTCGGTGTCAAGGCCTTGCAACTGGCGGAAGGCCGCGGCTCACTTGTCGGTGCGCTCGTGGTCAGCGAAGACGACCAGGTCATGGCCATCATGAAGTCCGGCAAGGTCATCCGTTCGGATGTGTCCGAAGTCAAGCGGACCGGCCGAACCACGCAGGGCGTGACCTTCGCCAAACCCGACAAGGGCGACGAAATTCTCGCCATCGCGCGCAACGCCGAGAAGGATGACGACGACGAGAACGACCAGACCGATGCCGATCAGCATGATCAGCACGATCAGCACGCGGATGAGGCCACGGCCGCACAAGGCGCGCAGCAGTGAACTGGCGGCGGGCCGCGTCGAAATACCATGGCGCGGCCCGTCGGATAGTGTGCAGACCTTGCCATCAGAGCGGCAATCGTCCCCGAACACTGGTAGGTTCACTAATCAGGCGAAGGCAGTCGGAACGTCCAAGGAGAAACAATGAGCGAATACGTCGACGACGAGGGGCGCCGCGAACCACGCGTAGGCAGGACCGTCTCGAACCAGCCGATCAGTACCGGCAACGAGGCACCGATGCCGTCTGCGGCGCGTGCCGCAGCTGCGAACAAGCGTCGGCACCATACGCCGCGCGCACGGCGTATGAGCCTGTCCCTGACACGAGTGGACGCTTGGTCGGTGGCCAAGGTCACCTTCCTGCTCAGTGTGGCCGGAGGCATCATTCAGATTGTGGCGGCGGCGCTGTTGTGGCTGGTGCTGAACATGGCGGGCGTGTTCGACCAGGTCACGCAGATCGTCTCTTCGACAGGCCTTGATTCCAGCGGATTCAACCTCGCCGACGTGCTCTCGCTGAGCACGGTGCTGAGCACGGTGACCATCCTCGCCATCATCGGCGTGGTGCTGTTCACTCTGCTGGCGACGATTTTCGCGCTGCTGTATAACGTGGTCAGCTCGCTTGTCGGCGGCGTCCACGTGACTTTGGGTGACGACTGACAGCCATTCCCATATCCATGGTCTTTTCAGCCGATCAGGGGCGGTTCCGGTACTCCGGGCCGCCCCTGATCGTATATGCGGCCTAGGGTAATGCGGTCTTGGGGGCAATGGTTTGTCGGTTTGTCGGGCATTTCCGAGCCAAAGGTATTGTTGGAAACGTTCCGTCAAGTGATGTATGCGCTGGCATGCGTGACCGGGCGGAAGGCTCAGAGGGGTGATGGAATCCTTTGACATCTGTCGGGTTGTGTATGTCTGGGCATGCGTAATCGAATGGAGGGCGTAGAGAGATGACGGAGTCTTCTGGTATTTGCTGAGTCGCGTATGTCTGGGCATGCGTAGCATCGTGTCGGCGGCATATCCGGGCTGCTGGGCGCTTGTTTCCGGGGCTCGGCGTATGTCCTGGCATACGCAACTGACACCACCTTGGTGCCATGACGGCCCAGTTCGCGTTCGCGATGGCGGGGGAAAACACGGAACACAGATTCAATGACTGACACGCCCTACGACCACAAGCAAGATGCTAGCAGTGCGGTCACCTTGCATGGAATGTCCCTGACACGCCTACGGCCGCAACGTTCCTCGGAACACGTGATTGCTTAAACGGCTAGCGGGACATGCCGACGGCGAACGTCATCGTGCCCTGCGTAAGATGACCGAAGAGCAGGTCATACGAACAAGGAGGCTACCATGTCGAATACCGGACAGCCCCCAGTGTCCAGTATCCCGGATAATGCAGCTGCAACGGGCAACACCTCCGCGGCGGTGTTGTCGGACAGTGCATTGGCCACTCGAACGGCATCATCTCCGACGGCATCATCTTCGATGGAATCATCCTCGAAAGACCCGCAGGCCTCCTACTCCTACGTGGACCCGTGGAAGCCCGATTCCGTGCTCGAAGGGTATCAACAGGCCACCGTCCACCTCGGTGAGGACGCCGAGGGCGAGATTGTAGCAACCTTCGTGCGCAAGGACCCGTCGAAACTCACCTTGCAAGAACGGTGGCGGCGCTGGCATTTCAGCGTGCGCGGCCATCGTCTGGCCATCATGTACGTGCACGGGTGGAACGACTATTTCTACCGCCGGCACGCATCCGAATACTGGGAATCGCTGGGAATCCCCTTCTACGCCGTGGATTTGCGCAAATTCGGGCGATCCTACCGTCCCTACCAGACCCCCGGATATATCGAGGATTTGCACGAATATCGTCTGGAATTCAACGCCTTGCGTGACCAGATCGTCAAAGAGCAAGGCAAGGATGTCCGCATTCTGATGATCGCCCATTCCCAAGGCGGGCTGAGCGCTTCGTTGTGGGTCAACGCCGAACATCCTCACCATGTCGAGGCACTCGCGCTGAATTCCCCTTGGCTTGAATTGCAAGGCAACCGCATGTTCCGCTTGCTGTCCACGCCGGTCGTGCAGATGTATCGGCTGCGCGGCGGCAAAACCGTGATGCCGATGCGCGACCCGGGATTCTATGCCCGGTGCATCAAACGGTCGACCGGAGGCGAATGGGACTATCTTGACCACCCGCTCAATCCTGGTGTTGAATTTCTCACGCGGGCAGGCTGGATGCAGGCAATCTACAACGGGCAGGACGAGATTGCGAAGAATCTTGACATCCAGATCCCGGTCCTTGTATGTACTTCGGACAAGTCAATGATGCTGCAATCCACATGGGATGAAGGTATGCGCGAAGCCACAGTGTGCTGGACATTACTGCAATCCGTCAGGCAGCGCTGCATCTGGGCGATGTGGTCGCGCTGGCGACGATTCGTGGCGGTTTGCATGATTTGAGCATGTCCAAGCCGGATGCGCGGCGCAAGTATTTCCGCATCGTCACCATGTGGGCGTCGATGATGGCGTGGCGGCGTGTCATTCCCACCAAATGGGTGGATGAAGCCTTGGCGAAACTCTGATTTTTCACCGGATGCATCTGTCGGCATGCTCTCAGGAATCGCCGTGCCGCTTGGAAGATATCCCCCAGCCCTTGCGCTAGTGTTGTTGCACGATGAGTATCGTAACCCTGTACGCCAAGACCTTCGGCACACCGCTGCTGATTGCGCTGCTGCTCTGGCCGTTCATTTCAGCGTTCCTGACCCTGCCGATTCTGGCGCTGCTCTACCATCACGAGCACCGTCTGCGGCTTGCCTCGACCATCGGCTCGTATCTGAGCGTGCTGTACGTGGCCGGTCTGCTCACCTTCACGCAGTACCCGATGCCGGACGAACCGGACCGGTATTGCGCCACACATCATCTTTCGCCGCAGCTCAACCCGCTTGAATTCATTCAGGACGTCGCCACCGGCGGAGTATCGGCGGTGATGCAGCTGCTGCTCAACATCGTGCTGTTCATGCCGCTCGGATTCCTGCTTATGCGGTTCCTGCGGCGCAATATCGGCCATACCGTCATCGTCGGTTTTCTGCTGTCACTGGCAATCGAATTGACGCAGCTGAGTGGATTTTGGGGTATCTACCCGTGCTCGTATCGGCAATTCGATGTCGATGACCTGCTGACCAATACCTTGGGCGCTCTCGTCGGGTACGGCATCGCGAAGCTGTGCGACCGGCGGTGGCCGCCAAAACCGGTTGACCGTGCGGAAATCAACCACCGGCCCGGCATTGTGCACCGCGGGGTGACTTTCGCAATCGATATGATCATGGTGATCTTGGGATACTACCCGTTGGGCATTATTGTCGTCTGGCTGTTCCACGCCATCGCCAAGCCGCTGCCCGACGGGACGTTCCAGCTGGCAAGTGCCGTCATCCACGTCGAATCGTTGAACACCATAGTCACCGTGCTCGGCATGGCATCATTCCTGATATTCGAATTGTGGATTCCGGCGACGCACCGCGGGCAGACACTCGGAGGCATGTTCACCCACATGAGTATGGAAACCCGTGAACGCCACGGATGGCAACGGGTATTGTTCTATACGATCCGTACAACGATTATCGGCGGATGGTTCCTGCTCACGCTGCTGCAGAAGGACACACACAGTGGGTTGCTGATCATCGCGGTCGCGGTGTTCGCGCTGATATTCAAGCAGATGCCTTGGGATTATGTTCCGGGTGATGCCGAATCGGAGCGCGCGGATGCCGATGGCGTCGGTGATGCCGAAGATGCTGGTGATGCTGACGGCGCTACTGTCACTGCTCTTACTGAGAACGCCGTCAACGCACCGGCGTCGCCCCTATCCCAGAACTGGCAGTAGCGAAATCAGCGCAATAGCGGGCAAAATCGGCGATTCCCAGACAGGAACCGAATGAAAATCCCCGCTGTCTGTTGTGTCAGACGACCTGCCGGCGCAGACAGACAGCGGGGAACGTGTCAGAAGATGCCCTGTGCGACCATGGCGTTTGCGACCTTGACGAAGCCGGCGGCGTTCGCGCCCAGCATCAGGTCGCCCTCACGGCCGTATTCCTTCGCGGCGTCCAGGGAGTTCGCCACGATATCCTCCATAATCTGCTTGAGCTTGGCATCGACTTCGTCGAAGGTCCAGCTCAGCCGATACGAGTTCTGACTCATCTCCAAGCCGGAAACAGCCACACCGCCCGCATTGGCGGCCTTTGCAGGGCCGTACAGCAGCTTCGCGCCCTGATACACGGCGATCGCCTCCGGCGTGCTGGGCATGTTCGCGCCTTCGCACACAACCGTGCAGCCGTTGTCCACCAACGTGCGGGCAGATTCGCCGTCAATCTCGTTCTGCGTGGCGCACGGCAGCGCGATATCGCACGGGACGGTCCACACGTCACGGCAGCCCTCATGGTATTCGGAACCGGGCACGCGCTCGGCGTATTCCTTGATACGGCCGCGGTGACCGAGTTTGATGTCCTTGACCACATCGAGGTCAATGCCCTTGGGGTCGTAGACATAGCCGTTGGAATCGGAACAGGTGACGACCTTCGCGCCCAGACGCTGCGCCTTCTCGATCGCGAAGATCGCGACATTGCCGGAACCAGAGACGACCACGGTCTTGCCCTGGAAGGAATCGTTGCGCAGCACGCGCAGCGCCTCCTGCGTGTAGTAGCACAGGCCGTAGCCGGTCGCTTCGGTGCGTGCCAGCGAACCGCCGAATTCCAAGCCCTTGCCGGTGAGCACGCCGGAATATTCGTCGCGGATGCGCTTGTACTGGCCGAACAGATAGCCGATTTCGCGAGCACCGACATTGATATCGCCTGCCGGAACATCAGTGAACTGGCCGATATGACGCTGCAGCTCGGTCATGAACGCCTGACAGAAGCGCATCACCTCGCCATCGGAACGGCCCTTCGGATCGAAATCGGAACCGCCCTTGCCGCCGCCCATCGGCAGGCCGGTCAAGGAGTTCTTAAGAATCTGCTCGAAGCCGAGGAACTTGATGACGGACTCGTTGACCGTCGGGTGGAAGCGCAGGCCGCCCTTGTACGGGCCAATTGCGGAGTTGAACTGCACGCGGTAGCCGCGGTTCACCTGGACACGGCCTTCATCATCCATCCATGCAACGCGGAACTTCACTACACGCTCCGGCTCGACGAACCGTTCCAGCACACCGTTGCGCTCATATTCCGGATGCTTGGCGACAACCGGCTCCAGGCTTTCGAACACCTCTCGAACGGCCTGCAGGAACTCAGGCTGGTCGCCGTCGCGGCGTTCCACTTGCGCATACACGCGCTTGACATACTCTTCAGTGAGCATAGCTCTCCCCTCATTGGTCGGGTTATTGATAAGACGGTTTTATTCTAAGCGCGGGTGCATGGGCCGGCAAGACCGCGGATGCTGTTTTCCGCCCCTTGGACAGGCGGCAGACGACGATTCCGGCGTGGCTACAAGGCAAATCGGGATTTCTCAGGCGTGTCGCGATGTCGATTCATGGATACCGGACGGTACGATACCAAGCAGAGCTGTTTTAGCCCCACGTCGACTGCATCTTCCTTGGCGGACGCCGACGGCGTGTCACCTGTCGAATAGGCATGTTCAACGCCTGTCGACGGACAATCACCAATAGTTGGTCAGTATGGCCATCAATCGACAATCACAATCAGCAATCATATGAATCGAGAACAAGAATGATAGACGGATTCAAGAAATTCATCGCACGCGGCAACATGATCGACATGGCTGTCGGCGTGGTGATGGGCGCCGCGGTCACCGCTGTGGTGAATTCCATTGTGAACAACCTAATCAACCCGCTCATCGCCATGATCTTTGGCAAGCCGAATATGGACGGGCTGCTCGCGTTCACCTTCAATGGCGCGACCGTGTCCTTCGGCGCGATTCTCAGCGCGGTACTGAACTTCCTGATTGTGGCGGCGGCTGTGTACTTCTGCATTCTGGTGCCGATCAATAAGCTGCGGGATATGTCCGAGGCATTGATTGCCAAGGCCAAGGGTGAGGAAGACGCCAAGGCCAAGGAAGAGCAGGAAAAGAAGCTGAGCAGCGAGGAAGAGACCGTGCTGTTGCTGCGCGAAATCCGCGACCAGCTTGCCAAGCAGGGTGGCGACAACACCTCTGACATGCCATCTGGCGTGCGCTGACACCCGAGACCTGAGACCTGACTTTCCCAAACTGGTTACGCTTGCGTGCCCGCTTGCGTAGCTGGTTTGTGGGGGTAGGCAGCAGGTGTACTGGAACTGTCGCCCCCGCCTGCTTCTGCCGACGCTGAGAGCCTTGTCAGCGTCGGCAGAAGGTGGGGATTCGATAGGCGGCGGTTGTGCGTAGCTAGTTTCTGGGATGGAAGACGTGGGAAAGATGATAAACCCCCGGAACTCTGCCGAATTCAGGGTTCCGGGGGTTTGCTGTGGAGCTAGCCGGGTTCGAACCGGCGACCCTCTGCTTGCAAAGCAGATGCGCTACCAGCTGCGCTATAGCCCCATGTGAAAAAAAGAGCGGCCCACGAGCCGCTTGATTTTTCGACGTGGGCCCGGGAGGACTTGAACCTCCGACCTCATCCTTATCAGGGATGCGCTCTAACCACCTGAGCTACGGGCCCGATCCGTACGCTAAAAGCGCACAAGCAGATATAGTACCATATTTGAGACTTCCGTCAACCCATGGGTATCCGGCGTGTCGTTGTGTGCGGAATGCGGTACCGCTCGCACTTCTTCGGTGTCGACTACGCTGATGGGCATGTGTGGACGATTCGCCGCGGAGCTTGATTACCCAGAGATTGCGCAGATACTGCACGCGCAACCATCCGCCGGATTGCCCGGGAAATCATGGAATGTCAGCCCCACGCAGACCATCGCCGTCATCGGGCAGGACGCGCATGGGGTCAATCATCTCGCATCCGCCTACTGGTCACTCATTCCGCCCACCGCCGAATCGAAGAAACTCCCCTATCCCACGTTCAACGCCCGCATTGAATCAGCGCTCGATAGGCCGACCTTCGCGCAGGCCGCGCGGCATAATCGCGCGATCATCCCCGTATCCGGCTACTACGAGTGGACGGCGGAACGCAAACCCTACTACTTCCACGCCAAAGACAATCGGCCGTTGCTACTGCTGGGGCTATACTCCTGGTGGCTGTCACGGGAACGGGCGAATGCCACTTGGCTGCTCACCGCAACCATTTTGACACGTGACTCGGTCGGTATCGCCGCCCAGGTCCACGACCGGATGCCGGTGCTCTGCGATCCGCAACACGCACAGGAATGGCTCGATCGCAGCGTTTCCGGAGACAAGATTCTCCCAGAGGCGTCCGCGTATGGGGCTCGGCTGTCGCAGTCATTGCTCGCAAGTCACGAGGTCGCGCCATTGCATGGCGATGGGCCGGAACTCACCGAGCCGTATGATGAGATGATGCTGCGCTTCTGATAGCCGGGCCATAGCGTCCACCGGCTCTGTGGCTGCATACAGGGAACAGAAAGGACCATGCCGTGACCTACCGACGCCGCACATCAAGACGCGTCACTTCGACGGACATCATCGATATCGGCGGGATGACGGTCACGGTAATCCGCAAGCCGATTCGCAACATGTATCTGCGCGTTCAGCCGCCGAACGGCGACATCCGGGTGACGGCGCCCACACGGATATCCACGGAGGCCGTCGAGACGTTCGTCAGCACGCGCAAGACGTGGATTCGCGCCCAGCAACGCAAAATCCAGCGGATGCAGCGCGATACGATGCGGCTTGTCTGTGGGGCGACGGGCGAGGAACACCCGGAAGGCCAATCGCAGCACCTGAACGATCAAACGGGAAGACAACCAAGCGTGGGTGAGCAGGATTCATCCGGAATCGGTAGTCGCGATACCGGCAACCGCAACATCGGTAGCCGTGACTCCGTGACCGTGTGGACTGCCGATGTACAGCGACGTGCCCGCCAATCGCTCGAATGGCAGCTCCCGGCGCTGCTGGACCATTGGACGCGTGTGATTGGGCGCTCGCCGACACGGATCACTTTTCGCATCATGCGGTCGCGATGGGGATCATGTACCCCGGCGACAGGGCGGATTCGGCTCAATCTTCAGTTGGGACTCATGGAACCACGGTTCCTTGAGTATGTGCTGGTTCATGAGATGACCCATCTGTGGGTGGGCGGCCACGGGCCACGGTTCCAGCAGTTGATGGACCGGTTCCTGCCTGACTGGCGCGATCTGCGCCGTGAACTCAACCGTTACGCCGTGCTGTGATGTCGGCGATTGCCTGAGGTGGTGTTCTCCGGACCGGTCGCTCTCGAAATGATCAGTGGGCCGCCGTATCGCTGTCGTGCGATTCGCCGGTCTCCGACGCGGCCTTTCCGCTATCTGCGATATCCACATGGCCGGGCGAGCCGCTTTTGCGTACGTCGATGGTCTCAATCCGCCGCCCGTCGACTTTTGTGACGATCATGTCGTAGCCATCATCGGAGTGCAGAACATCACCCACAGCGCCCATTTTCCCGGTGTGCGCGAGGAAATACCCGGCGACCGTCTCATACGGGCCGTCTTCAAGTTCGATACCGGTCAGATCGGCGAAATCCTCAATGGTCATTCCGCCGTCGATCGTCGCCACGCCGTTGACAAACGCGGTGTCCGGCGCGGTCTTGCCGTCCTTGGTTTCCGGCAGATCATATTCATCGTGGATATCGCCGACCAGCTCCTCGGTCATATCCTCGAGGGTCACGATGCCGTCCGTACCGCCGTATTCATCAATGACCACAGCGAGGTGGATACCGCTCTTGCGCAGCAGCTCAAGGCTGGGCAGCAGCTTCGACGTACCCGGCAGAGAGATGCCTTCACGGGTGATATCCGCCACGGTTTTCGCATGCGGGTCGCGCACATCCAGCAGGTCGCGCACGTGCACGAAGCCAAGCACGTCGTCGAAATCCTTGCCGGTGACCGGGTAACGCGAATATGGCATTTCGCGCACGTAGGCGGCGGCATCCTCGATGGTCATATCGCCCTCGAGGAAGATGACATCGGCGCGCGGCCGCATCACCTCGGCCACAATCGTTTCGGAGGCATCGAACACATCGTCCAGGATTGTGCGCTCGTCCTTGCCAAGCCGCGTATTGGTGTTGACCAACACGCGCAGCTCCTCATCGGAAACCTCGCTTTCCGTCTCGTTTGGGTCGAAGCCAAGCAGACGGACCAGACCGTTGGTGTTCTTGCCAATCAACCAGATAATCGGCTTGCAGATCTTGGCGAACACGTCAATCGCCGGCACGACCGCGCGGGCGATCTGCTCAGTGCGTTGCATGGCGATGCGTTTCGGCACCATTTCAGAGATGACGATCGAGCAGTACGAAATAATCAGCGTCAACACGATAGTGGTCACCGGAGCGGCGATATGTTGCGGAATGCCCCAGCTGACCACGACAGGCACAATCATCGGGGAAATCGCCGATTCGCCGAACGATGCCGACAGAAATCCAGATAGGGTGACGCCGAGCTGCACAGTGGACAGGAAGGTGTTCGGGTCGCGTGCGATGCGTGCGACCCGTGCTCCTCGCGCGTCTTCCTGCTCCATCTGGTCGAGCTGCGAACCGCGCAGACTCACCAGCGCCAGCTCTGTGCCGGAAAACACCGATCCGAGCACGAGAAACACAAAGATCAGCAGGACATTCAACCACAGTGACGACATGCCTTCCACTCTAGAAGAAGCGTCGGTCAAGCGGCAATCCTGCCGCGTGACCGACGCTGACGAGTGGGAATGCCGCGGCAATCCAGGCGGTCGGCGTGGAGCTTGAATCCGGAATCACGGGGTTCGCTAGAAGCTCAACACTTCCACCAGGCCGGTATCCATGCAGTAGCGTGCTCCGACAAGCATCAGGCGCTCATCCGCCAGGGCTTGCTGGATCAGCTGCGAACGATCGACCAGTTCCTCGATGGTATGGGCGATATGCACGCGTTCGATATCCTCGTGATTGCGCAATTGCGCTTCATATGCTTGGAGGACGGACGGGCCGACTGACCGCACAATCGGGGAAGTCGCTTCGGCGACCAGATGTTCCAAGGATTCTTCCAGTTGATCTTGCACGCTTTCTGCGGCCTGCGCATCACCCATCGCTTCGATGTCATCGATGACGGAAGCCAGTGATTGCGCAGTTTCAGACGAATCATCGCCGTGCCTCACGCGCGACGCCAACACGCCAAGCTGCTGCTCCGCGGCTTGGATCGCGCCGCAATGCTGGTGGCCGAGAATGACCAGCAGACTGACATGCAGCTTGTCCACGGCGTATTCCAGCGATGCGAGCACGCTGTCGTCAATGATTTGCCCTGCGGTGCGGACAGTGAACATGTCGCCGAGACCGGCATCGAAGATGATTTCCGGCGGCACCCGGGAATCCGAGCAAGACAGTACGGCCGCGTCGGGGCGTTGAGAATCGATGAGGGATTCGCGGGTTTCACGGTCCTGCCAGGCGTGTGTCATCTTGCCTTGGGCGAAACGCCGGTTGCCGGCCAGCAGACGGCTCCACGTGGAGGTTGCGGTCGGTTCGTGTTGGGGGTCGTCATTGAATGTCTGGTCTGCCATGTGGCCTCCTGCCTGTGATGTGCGTTGCCATCGTATCGCAGATTCGACGATGCCGTGGCTGAGCGGATTCTATGCGCCCAACCCATATGCATCCGGTGGGATGACGGCAACCGCCCAACCGGCAATCTCGCCAACCGGTTACGGTAGCGTGACTCCTGCCATCATCGGCTTGAAAAGACGACAGTATCGCTGTGCGGCGCATGGATGTCAAGCACGACACAGTGTGATGATTGCCACAGCAGAAATCCGAGTTTTTCCATCGGTCATGGTCTAGCATGGGAGCCACGCGGGGCCGGAACCTCCGGGCCCGTACACAGGCGGGCCGTGCGCAAAGCCCGTCAGCATCGAACAACGAGACGACGAGGTGCACCATGACACTACTGCAACATGAACTGACCGACTTCACTGTCCAGGCGTTCCAGAACAACGATTTCCACGAAGTGACCAAGGCTGACGTGCTCGGCCACTGGTCCCTGTTCTTCTTCTATCCGGCTGATTTCACCTTCGTCTGCCCGACCGAGCTTGAAGACCTCGCGGACCACTACGAAGAGTTCAAGAAGATCGGCTGCGAAATCTACTCCGTCTCCCACGACACGCACTTCGTGCACAAGGCGTGGCATGACGCGAACGAGAAAATCGCAAAAATCCAATATCCGATGCTCGCCGACCCGACCGCACTGCTCGCCCGCGACCTCGACACCTACAATGAGGAGCTGGGCCAGGCCGAACGCGGCGACTTCATCATCAACCCGGAAGGCAAGGTCGTGGCCTACGAGGTGATTTCCTCCAACGTGGGCCGCAACGCCGAAGAGCTGCTGCGCCGCGTGCAGGCATCCCAGTTCGTCTACGAGCACGGCGATCAGGTGTGCCCCGCCAAGTGGGAGCCGGGCGAGGACACCATCGCGCCGTCGCTTGACCTTGTCGGCCAGCTGTGACGGCCAGCTGATCAGCTGAAATTCCTTACTCCGGGTGCCGTTGCCGGTCGCACTATCGCAACCAGTCAGGTTTGTGGCTGCGCCAGGCGGCGGCACCCGTCATATGAACCCGTAATCGGTACGATACGAGGAGCTGACAATG
Source organism: Bifidobacterium thermophilum (assembly GCF_002846655.1). Taxonomy (NCBI): domain Bacteria; kingdom Bacillati; phylum Actinomycetota; class Actinomycetes; order Bifidobacteriales; family Bifidobacteriaceae; genus Bifidobacterium; species Bifidobacterium thermophilum. The sequence continues at coordinate 95,754 of NZ_PCGX01000001.1, forward strand.
CAACAGCAAGATGATTTGTATGATGTCGTGGTCATCGGCGGCGGTCCTGCCGGTCTGACCGCAGGCCTGTATTTGGCGCGTGCGCGATATCGCGTCCTGATACTGGAAAAGGCGGATTTCGGCGGGCAGATCACCATCACATCCGAAGTGGTGAACTATCCGGGTGTCGAACGCACTGACGGACGAAAACTCACGGCGACCATGCGCAAGCAGGCGCAGAATTTCGGAGCAGAATTCAAAATCGCCGAAGCAACAGGGTTGGACGTAGACGGTGACATCAAAGTCGTCCACACCAATCGTGGGGATATCCGCTGCTTCGGCATCCTCATCGCGACCGGCGCTTCACCGCGCAAAATCGGTTTTACCGGCGAACAGGAGTACGCGGGTCGCGGTGTGGCGTATTGTGCCACGTGCGACGGTGAATTCTTCAATGGTCGTGAGGTCATCGTGGTCGGTGGCGGGTTCGCGGCGGCAGAAGAATCCGTATTCCTGACAAAATACGCCAGCAAAGTCACCATCCTCGTGCGTGAAGGCGATTTCACCTGTGACGCGGCTGTCGCAGCCGAAGCCAAGAACCACCCCAAGATCGAAGTGCGGTACCATACGCAGCTCGAGGGGGTCGCCGCCGGTTCTGGCGGGCTGACCGAGGCGACGCTGCGCGATACGCAAACCGGCGAGACAACCGTATGGAAGCCTGCGGATGGTGGAACATTCGGCGTGTTCGTGTTCGCCGGCTATGTGCCGCAGACTGAGCTGGTTCGCGGTGTTGTGGAGCTTGATGATCACGGATATGTGGTCACGCACGATTACTTGGAGACCTCGGTTCCTGGCGTGTACGCGGCGGGCGATCTGCGGGTCAAGAACTTGCGCCAAGTGGTCACGGCGACTGCCGATGGCGCGATCGCCGCGGTCGAGCTGGAACGGTATGCGAAGCAACTGAGCGAGAAGACCGGACTGGTGCCGCCGCGCCCGACGACATCCGCATACGAGCAGCAGGAAGAGAAAGCCGCGAAAGCCGCCAGCGCGTCGGGCACATCCCCGGCTCCGGCGCCACAGCGCTCTGGCAGTGCCTCTTCCGTGTCGGGCGCCGGTAATCATGCGTTCTTCGACGATGCGATCCGCCAACAGCTTGCGGTCGTATTCTCCCGGATGGCACGTCCGCTGGTGTTGAAGCTTGAGCTTGATGATTCGCCGCTGTCCAAGGAATTGCAGGCGTTCATCAGTGAGATGACCACGCTGAGCGACGGCAAGTTGAGCACGGTGGTTGATACGGCTCCGGCGACCGGCGGCGATGTCTCGCTAGATGATCCGCTGCCGGATGCGCGGCCGAACGTGCGGTTGTGCACGGTCGGAGCGAACGGCGAGCCGCAGGAAACCGGTATCGCCTTCCATGGTGTTCCAAGCGGGCATGAGTTCAACTCCTTTGTACTCGCCCTGTACAATGTGGCTGGTCCCGGGCAGGCGCTTGATCATGACACCGCTGAGCGGATTGCTTCCATCAGCAAGCCGGTCGATGTCATGCTGCTCGTCTCCCTCACGTGCACAATGTGTCCGGAAACCGTGCTCGCGACCCAGCGCATCGCCGCGGCGAACCCGAAGGTGCGGGCGGAAGCTTACGATATAGCGCACTTCCCTGAGCTCAAAGACAAGTTCAACGTGATGAGCGTGCCGTGCATGGTCATCACCCGGCCCGGTGCTGATGCCGCGTCCGAAGCGCAGCAGACCATCGAATTCGGCAAGAAATCGGTGCCGCAGATGCTTGATCTGCTGGGAGCCTGATTTCTTTCGTGCAGCTGTTGGATCGGCATCGCACCCATCTGAGAATCACGCCCGTCGTGTGGGTATCATCCCATACGACGGGCGCTTGCTTTTTCGGCAGTTGCTGATGGGGGCGGGAGCGCGGGAGTTTTGGATGGATTTGTGGGGCGGTGGGGATCTCCCGGGAGTTTTGGGCGGACTCGTGGGGCGGTGGTGATCTCCCGGGAGTTTGGCTGTGATGGCCGGGTTCGGCGATATTGTGCCAAGGAAATCGTTGATATACCAATGCGACTCGAATCGGCCCGATGGGAGATTATGGCCTGAATCGCGCATGTTGCGAGAAGTCCCGCGCAAATGCGGGAGAACGCGCTGCCATCGGTGGATATCATGCAACCTCCCGGAGGATAGGGTGGACAGGCGTCGGGCGAGAATCGAATCCTCATACCCGCAAACTCCCGGTAGGGTCAGATCAGCTCGGATGGGGCGGGGATGTGGGAGTTCTGGGTGATTTGTGGGGGATTTCCGGGGAGTTTTGGGCGGACTCGTGGGGCGGTGGTGATCTCCCGGCAGGCGGGCTGGACGATGACATTCCCGAGTAGTCAAATGCTGATGAGTGAAGTCATATCGTCATGACATGTGATGAGTTGAGTATGTCATCGTATGCTGAGCGGACCACGTTCGCAGTATCGTCTTCGAATCGTTGCGGTATCTGACAGGTTGTGTGTCATCGCATGCGCGGTGAGGCGGATTGTGCGCTCGGAGACCGAATCAGCGGGATAACTTGCGGGTTGTGTATGTCTGGACATACGCAACGTGCGCTTCCGGTTCATTGTTACCGGATCGCCAAGGTATCTGACGGGTTGCGTATGCAGGTGCATGCGCAACGTGACTATTCGTGGCCAACGTCACTTGATAGTCAAGGCATGTGACGGATCGCGTATGTCGTCAGATACGCAGCGGGTGGTTTCCCGGTCGTCGTTGCCGAAGCGTCAGGGAAACTGGCATGTTGTGTATGTCGTCAGATACGCGGCGCAACATTTCCTGATGATTCATTCGAATCGTCATGGGCTTTGATGAGTTGTGTATGCCGGCGCAGACAAGTCGCGCAGAGGTGTCTCACAAGTCACCCCAAAACGCGGGAAGACCCCGCACCCATAGGATACGAGGCCTTCCGCGTTTGCACTGGTCGGAAATCGGAATCAGCCCGTGTTCTGCAGGCCTGCAGCGACACCCGAAACGGTGCACAGGATAAGGTAGATGAACTCCGCCTGTTGGCTTTGGCTGAGTTCTTCCTTGTCCACCTTGCGACGCAGCGAACGCAGCGCCAGCACCTGGGTGACGGAGAGCGCGTCCACATACGGGGAACGCACCCTGATGGCCTGGCCGAGCACATGACGGTGCTGCAGCGGCCAAGCGTCGCCGACAATGCGCAGCACCCACTTGCGGGTCAGACGCATCTCGTCGAGCACCTTGTCGCGCAGGTCGTCGCGATCGCCGAGAGCCAGATACATCTTTGCGATGCGCTCATCGGTCTTCGCGATCGACATCTCGATGTTGTCGATGAACGTGGAGAACAGCGGCCACTCCTCATACGCCTTGCGCAGCGTATCCAGGTCGCCGAACTTCTCGCACGCCGTGCCCAGACCGTACCATGCAGCCAGGTTGATGCGCGCCTGAGACCAGGCGAACACCCACGGGATGGTACGCAGATCGTCGAGCGACTTGGCGCCCAGACCGCGCTTGGCAGGACGGGAGCCGATCGGCAGCAGACCCACCTCGGCAAGCGGGGTGACGGTCGAGAACCATTCGGCGAAGTCCGGTGTATGCAGCAGATCCAGGAAGCGCTCGTGCGATGCCTTGTTGAGTGCGTCGGCCATCGGCTTGTACTTCGCGGTCATCTCCGTGTTGATCTTGTCGATGCTCGGAGCGGACTGCAACAGCGTTGCCGCGGCGACGGACTCGATGTGGCGCAGGCCGAGCACCGGGTTGCCGTAGCGGGCGAAGATGACCTCGCCCTGCTCGGTGAGCTTGAACCGGCAGTTGACTGAGCCGGCAGGCTGCGCGAGCACCGCACGGTTGGCCGGGCCACCGCCGCGGCCGACAGCGCCGCCACGACCGTGGAACAGCGTCAGATCGATGTCGTGTTCCTTGGCCCACTTGGCGATACGGCCTTCGGTGTCATGTAGCGCGAGGATGGAGGTGGTCGGGCCGGCGTCCTTGGAGGAATCCGAGTAGCCGAGCATGACTTCCATCTTGCCGCCGGTAGCCTTCAGACGGGCCTGTACCTCCGGGATCTTGATGATCTCGTCGAGCACATCCACCGAGTTCTCGAGATCCTCAAGCTGTTCGAACAGCGGGATTACATCGATGGTCGGCACGTCCTCCGGATGGGCGAAGGCGAGACGGTTGAGCTCGTACACATCACGCACGTTCTGCGCGGACTTCGTGAAGGAGATGATGTAGCGGCGTGCGGCCTTGATGCCGTTGCGCTTCTGGATGGAACCCAGTGCGCGGAAGGTGTCGAGCACCTCGTGCGTCATCGGCTGCAGCTCGCCACGCTCGCCATGCAGACCGTGTTCGCGGATGTCCTCGAGCGCGCGGGAATGCACGACGGAATGCTGACGGAACTCCATCTCCACCATGTGGAAGCCGAAGGTTTCGGCCTGCCAAATGAGATCCTGCAACGGGCCGTAGGCTGCGCGCGGATCGCCGGCTGCTGCGAGCGAACGCTGCACAATCTTCAAATCCGCGATGAAATCATCGCAGGACTTGTACATGAGATCGGCGTCGCGCTCGATGGTGTAGTGCAGACGATCGGCCATCACCAGCATGACGGCGCGATGCATTTCCTTGGTGGAAATCAGCGCGGCCTTGGACGTGAGCCGTTCGCTCATTTCCTTCTGGTGGTTCCACAGGTTCTTCAGCTCGGCGCTGGGCGGCGTGGTGCCGGATTCCATGGTGAGGTTACGGCCGACGGTGCGGCAGGCCTCTTCAAGAGCGGCAATTACATGGTCGCTGAACTTGCGTGCGACCTGGCGGCTGACCTTCGCGGTGACGTTCGGGTTGCCATCACGGTCGGAGCCGATCCAGCTGCCCGGATGGAAGAACGCGGGGCATACCGGCGGGACGAGACCCGCCTTGTCGCCGAGGATCCAATCGTCGAAACGACGGTAGACGAGCGGAATCGTGTGGAACAGCGTGTTGTCGAAGATATCGAGGATGGTGTCGGCCTCTTCAACAGGCGTCGGCTTCTTCAGGGCAATCGGCGAGGTGCGGAACAGCGCGTCGATCTCGTTGTACAGACGACGGTAGCTTTCCTTCTTGTCGGAGCCGCCGAGCATCTTGCTGCTTTCCAGCAGCTGGGCGATGCGGCGGATCTTGCCTTCGACGGCCTTGCGGCGTGCCTCGGTCGGATGCGCGGTGAACACGGGGTGGAACTCGAGTTTGTTGAGCAGTTCCTTCGCCTTCGCCGGGCCCATTTCAACAATGAGCTTGTGATAGGCGTTGGTCATCTCATTGACCGGGTCGACCGCCTCGTCATCGCTGACTGCCGCTTCGCGCTGATGCAGCACGGATACGCGGTAGTTTTCTTCGCACAGGTTCGCCAGATGGAAGTAGGTGGTGAACGCGCGTGCGAGCAGCTGCGCATCATGCAGATTCATCGCGTCGATGGTTTCGACCGCCTTGTCCAGCTCGCGCTGCCCCTCACTCGGGTCGGTGTGAACACTGGTGAAATGCTCGGCGCTGGCGTCGGCCACATATTGGCGGACGGTATCGAATGTCTCGAGCAGTTTGGGATCGAATTCGCCAAGCACTTCGCGCACGATCTGCAGACACAAATCCATGTCGTGCTTCAGCGAATCAGGGAGAGCACGCTCTTCCGGGCCTTTGGTGCCCGTGCCGGACGTCACGATACCGGCGTCGGCTGGCGTGATTTGCTGATTTTCTGTTGTCATTGAACCTCCTTTTCCAAACCTTCGGTTGTTCGGTCTGCCGGTCTTCCGTGGCTCCTCCACGGTTGTGGTGCCGGCCGTTGCGAACCCAAAGCCGTCGGTTCAGCGGTTGCAGTGGCATTATACGGTCATGTTTTCGACGGGCGTGTAACATGTCCGAAATCTGCCCGCAGATTGACCGAATGGTGGACAGGATGGTGAACTGGCGATTTTCCGGTCATTCTGCCGACGCCGCGGACCGCACGGGGTACGGCTTGCGATAGTAATGGAACCGTGACTTCACAGCATCCTTCACAGCATCCTTCACAACAAGAACATCAGGGAACCGGACTGCGGGACAACGCGCAGACAGGCGGCGTCGAAAACGCCGCGGCTGCGGTGAGGAAATACCATACGCATTCCATTCCGCTCGACATGGAGGATATCGAGCGTGACTGGGACAAGCCGATCACCGAGGCTGGAATCGCGGCGAAAGCCAGTGTGATTGTGCGCGTCGGCATGCTGGATTTGGGGGCGGGCACCGGCAGCTTCCGTGTGCGCGAAATGATGCACCGCATCGCGTACCCGTTGGGTGTGCATGTGCGCGCCGACGTGAATCTGACCGATATCGAAGCGGCCTGCACGGACGGCCACGACCGGATCACCGAAGTGGTGGACCTGCCTACCACCGGTGTCAATACCGAGCGGATCTGGCTACTCGAGCATTTCGCTGACTGGTTTAACGTCAATCTCGGCACCGGATCGATGTATCACAGCCGCACCGAAGTGTCCGAAGGCTTGATGCAGCATCTCGATCAGCGTGATGCCTCCCAGGTGTCCGCCGACCTGTCCAAGCAGCTGCGCAAAGAACGTAAGGAAATCAAGGAAAACAAGGGCAGTGAGGCCCAGCGTGAACTGTGGGATCAGGCGGCCGAAGCCGATGACGACCCGGTGCTCGACGCGCTCGAACACGCCGAGCAGGTCCGTCCTGGCACCCAGGACGCCCAGACGGCGACGCCGCTGGATATGCGGGGTATCAATCGTGCGGAACGTGAACAGGGCGGTCAGGCGGGACGCAAGGCCGAATACCGCGCCGAACGCGGACAGAACGCGCAGTCCCGCGGTGAGCGTTGCGATGATGCCCGGGAGCGCCGAATTGCGCGGCGGTTCGAACGCACCCAGCGCCCCCCGAAAGGCGAGTACGCAAGTCATTTCGACCATGTCGGCCAACGTTCCGGGCATCGGCGCGGAGTCACTGTACGACAGGCGCATGAACGGCTCGACATGATCGAACATCGCAAACCCTTGTATTCCCCGGCGTTTGCTGGTCTCGCCTCGGCGTGCGCATGCGCGGCCTTCGTGTTCCTGCTTGGCGGCGGCCCGTATGACATGATCGGGGCCTTCGTCGGCGCGGGGCTTGGCCATTGGCTTCGTCGGCGGATGTTCGTCCACCATCTCAACCAGTTCTTCGTGACCTTCATATGCGTGAGCGTGGCGGCGCTGGCCTGCACAGGTATGCTGCGTCTGATCGGCTTGTTCGACCCCGTCGCCTTGCAGCATGACACTGCGTATATCGGGGCGATGCTGTTCGTCATCCCTGGCTTCCCGATGATTACGGGCGGGCTGGATATGGCGAAGATCGACTTCCCGTCAGGCATCCAACGAGTGACATACGTGCTGTGCATCGTGCTGATCGCCACACTCGCCGGCTGGATGGTCGCCTCGATTGTGCATCTCAACCCGCAGGGATTTGAGCCTTTGGGACTCAGCCCGGTAGTCAACTGCTTGCTGCGCATGGTGTTCGCGTTCATTGGCGTGTGGGGCTTCTCCGTGATGTTCAACTCGCCGCAGCGCATGTGCCTAGTCGCAGCCGTGATCGGCATGATCACCGATACACTGCGTCTGGAAATCGTGGATATGGGTGTGCCGGCCGAAGCCGGTGCGTTCATCGGCGCTCTGCTTGCCGGGCTGCTCGCCTCCGCGTGGCGGTCGTCGGTCCGGCGCGGATTGCTGCCGCCGCACTTGGGGTATCCGCGCATCTGTTTGACTGTGCCGTCCATTGTGATCATGGTGCCCGGCATGTATATGTATCGTGCGATGTTCTACCTTGGGGCTTTCGACACGTTGCACGCGTTGGACTGGGCGTTCCGTGCGTTCATGGTGATTATCTGCCTGCCGATCGGGCTGGTGATGGCTCGCGTACTCACTGACAAGAGCTGGCGGTACGACGTGTGAGGCGTGTTCGCGTTGAGCTCTCAGTCTTGCGATGCTGTGATTTTGATCTCGTGATTTCGATGTCGTGATTTCTCGGACACGACGCCCCGAAAACGGAGATATCGGGAAGAATCTCTCAATATCTCGCACGTTTTGCCTTTGGACGCGAGTTTTTCAGATGTCGGCATTGGAAGTCGGCAATAGGCCGCGGGCGAGCGGCGTGCGGGTGGGCAATGGGGAAACGCGGCCGATAAGGACAATCTCCCACATCCGAAAAAGAAACCCCGGTGGGGGATGCCACCGGGGAGGAGAGAAAGGAGAGAGAAGAAGAAAAAGGGGTTGAATTATCGGGAACTGGTGTTCCTGATCAGCTGTTTGCTGACATGTTCTATGAGAACTCACGATGCTGTGGGCAACTCGATGTTTTCCTGAAAGTATGCTGCCAAGACTGTGCTGAAGTCGTGATAGCGCGTGAGCGGATCCGGCAACCGATGGCCGCGCCGCCGCGTACACTGGCATACAGTGAATCCGCGGCCGCGCCCGCAAGCCGGCGGCCGCGATGAGAGCATTGTAATTGCCAAGGAGAATCTTATGCTGCTGTCCGACCGTGACATCCTCGCCGCACAGGCCGACGGTCATATCTCGCTCGACCCGTGGACGCCCGAGATGGTGCAGCCCGCTTCTATCGACGTGCGTCTGGACCGTTTCTTCCGCCTGTTCAACAATCACGCATACACCTACGTAGATCCGGCGGAAAACCAAGGGGCGCTGACCGAACAGTTCGAAGTCCAGCCTGATGAGCCATGGATTCTTCACCCAGGCGAGTTTGCGCTCGCCTCCACTTGGGAGTACGTGAAGCTTGACCCGACCATCGCAGCCCGTTTGGAAGGGAAAAGCTCACTGGGCCGTCTGGGCATCCTGACCCATTCCACGGCCGGCTTCATCGACCCCGGCTTTGAAGGGCATATCACGCTTGAACTGTCGAACGTGAGCACGCTTCCGGTCAAACTGTGGCCGGGCATGAAAATCGGCCAGATGTGCTTCTTCCAGCTGAGCTCCCCCGCCGAACACCCATACGGGTCGAAGGGTACCGGCTCGCATTATCAAGGACAGCGCGGGCCGACTCCGTCGCGTTCGTATATCAACTTCTACCGCGCGAAAGTCGACGACTGAGCCCCGGCAGTCCCCGCATCCCTCACGTGCCGCTGGTATTCCGACGGCACGTTTGCGTGTCTGCGGTTTGACCGTCTGCGGTTTGCAAGCCGGCAGCCAGCTGATTTCGATGACTGAGCCGCCTGTAATCGCTTGCAGATGCTTGAAGCCGTTCGGAACCGCCCGCACGCGTGTCATCATGCGCCCCGCCGCCCGTGCCTTGCCGTCACATGACTTGTCATCCCGTGACATATCGGCAATGCGTGCGAAACGAGATTCGCCTACTACGGAAAGGGTATTCGGATTCCCTAATGTCTGGAATTCCGGGACCCCGCCACAAGCCACACCCAAGGAGAGTTTGGAATGACCTACGATTTCACGTCGCTGATGGAACGGCACGGCAAGGACGCGCTCGCCGTCGATGGTCTGGGTTCCCAGCCGGGATTCGCTCCGGATCCGCCAAAACCCGGCTTCGACGTGATCCCCATGTGGATCGCCGACATGAACTTCCCCACGGTTCCCACCATTGCGCAGGCGATTATCAAGCGCGCGAAGCATCCGGCTTTCGGATATTTCCAGATGAGCGACGAGTATTTCGATGCGATCGCCGGATGGCAGCGCGACCGCAACGGCGTCAGCGACATTCCGCGGGAGGCGATCGGCTATGAGAACGGCGTGCTCGGCGGATTGATGTCCGCCGTCGCGGCGTTTGCGGCTCCCGGAGACAAGATTCTGCTGCACAGCCCCACTTATGTGGGATTCACCATGGCACTTGAGAACGCGGGATACGCCATTGAGCACAGTCCTCTCAAGCTTGACGAGCACGGTGTGTGGCGCATGGATTTCGACGATATGGACCGTCGTCTCAAAGAGCATCACATCCATGTGGCGGTATTTTGCAGCCCACACAATCCTTGCGGTCGCGTATGGGAGCGGTGGGAAATCGAAGAAGCGATGGAAGTGTTCCGCCGCAACGATTGTGTGGTTGTCTCCGATGAAATCTGGTCGGATATCTTGCTTGACGGGCACCGGCACATCCCCACGCAAACGGTGAGCGAGGATGCGAAGCGTCGGACGGTCGCCTTGTACGCGCCGTGCAAGACCTTCAACGTGTCCGGCTTGGTCGGCGCGTATCACATCATCTACGACAGCTATCTGCGCGACCGGGTTGAGGCGCAGGCGTCAAAGTCCCATTACAACGAGGCCAATGTGCTCGCCATGCACACGCTGGTCGGCGCCTATACGCAGGAAGGCCGCCAGTGGCTTGACGAGCTGCTTGCCGTGTTGTCGCGCAACGTGGGGCTCATGTACGATTACCTCTCGTCGGTGGATGGCGTGGAACTCGCCCGGCCGGAAGGTACGTACATGCTGTATCTGGACTGCTCACACTGGTGTCGGGAGCACGGCGTGACCATCGGGGAGCTTGAGAAGCGCGGCTGGGATGTGGGCGTCGCCTGGCAGGACGGTGTGATGTTCGGCATGCCGGACTCCATCCGCATGAACGTGGCGCTGCCGGAAAGCCGTGTGTGTGAAGCGATCCGCAGACTGCAAGAATACGTGTTCTGAGTGGCTGCGGTCTGAGTGCTTGCGGTCCGGGTGTTTGCGGATTGAAATCCTGGTGTGGGTGAGTTCCTGGCATGGCTGTGAAATTTCTGATGCTGGTGAGTTCCGGGCGCAGCTGAAATCCCGGGGTGCGGGGCAGTTGAGCGTCGTTTCACTGCCGGCCCGCCGCTCGCTGTGCTTGTTGTGCTCGCCGTGTTCGCTGTCGGCGGTGGTTGTGTCGGTATTACGGCGGCTAGCATGGAAGACATGGCAGATGTGAAGATGATGGGCCCGAACGAGTTGCGCGAATACGCGAAACGTGGCCAACGCGAGCATGATGAGGTGAACAAGGAGCTGGAACGTCGTTGGCATTCATACGACGGCTTCCTGCCGGACATGCCCTTCAAGTCGATTCTCGACAGCAGCGACGACGGCGAGTGAGCGGCGGCGGGCTGGTATCTGGTCGTGGTGCGATTACCGTGCCGCATAGCAGACGGGTGCCGCAGCAGTGTGCCACGTCAGTGATTCAGCTCGTCCGCATCCGCATAGAACGCGAGAATCCGCTCAAGATAAGGCCCAAGGATTTCGTTCGGCATGCTGAAGATTTCGTGCAGCGCGCTGGGGACGCGCACGAGTTTCGCGTTCCCCCCGGCGTTGAGTACCCAGTGGATGAAACGGTTCTGCGCCTCATTGAGCACCCATTGGTCCCGCTCCGCTTGGAACAGGAGCAGTGGGGTGTCGATATTCTCGCATGCCCGCGGCTTCTGCACCGCGTGTGACAGCTTGAGTGACTGCCGCACCCATTCGAAGGTCGCCGCATACGTCTGATTGTGTACATCGTCGATGCGTTGCTGCTGATACCAGCGTACTCGCGCCTCGCATGCCCCTTGATGGTCGCTCATATCGAGTTCAGGCGTGAACTCGCTCTGTCCGAACACGATATGCTTGCCTAATCCGCAGACGCACATCAGGCTTGAGAGCAGATACGCGATCCAATTCGGCATTCCCGTCTGCGGGGCGATCATCGGGCTGGACAGCACAGCCCGGTCAAAGGTGTCGGGATATGTTTCCAGCAGTGCGGCGCCAATGCCGCCACCCATCGAATGACTGTACAGAAACAGCGGCCGTCCGCCCGCGTATTCCCTGCCCACGTCGAAGGCGAATTTGTTGAGATCGGCGACGTATCGATGCCAATCATCAATCCACACCAGGGATGGATTGTCGATATCGCGTACGGAACGGCCGTGTCCGCGGTGTTCCAGGAAACACACGGAATATCCGGCGAGCATGAAATACCAGATCATTTCGCTGTATTTCGTCGCGAATTCAGTGAAACCGTGTGATATGACGATCGCGCCGTTGAACATTGCCGTAGCGCCTTCGACATTGAGTTTGTCGAATTCCCTGGCGTCATAGCACACGTAATGCAGTTTGCCTTCCGTTGCCGGCTCGCCGAGCCCGGGCGCCTGCGCGGGGTCCATCCATCCCTCGGTGCTGCATTGCTTGAGCGCGGGCATGACCACAGTGTCCATCTGCGCTTGGTAATGGCTTTCGTCGATCAGCGGAATCGTCATGACATCTACTGTAGTCGAAACGGATTATCTGGGTATTGGTCATCTGTGGGGCGAATGGCCAATACCCAGGCGTTATTCAGCTGCCATAACGCTTCACCGCGACAACGCGGTATGGCGATGCCGCGAGTTGCTTGATTCATGCCCTCGGCGTCATGCCTAAAGCCTGGATCAGGAAATCGCGTTGCAGGATCAGCAGATTGCGTGCGACGGTCGGGTCGTTGGTCATATGGGTGATGCCGGTGAGCGGCAGGAAGGTGTGTGGCTTTCCGGCCGCCATGAGTGCCTGCGATAGGCGCAGAGAGTTGGCGATGCTCACGTTGTCGTCCGCGAACCCGTGGATCAGCATGAGCGGACGGCTCAGCCCGGGCGCGTCCTCGATGATGCTGTTGGACCGGTAGGTTTCCGGGTCGAGGCCGAGATACCGTTCGGTGTAATGCGTGTCGTACAGGGTCCAGTCGGTGGGCGGGGCGCCGGCGCACGCGGCCTGCACGGTTTGTGGCGCGTCAAGCACGGCGAGCGCGGACAGGAATCCGCCATATGACCAGCCGATCATCGCGACGCGGTCGGTGTCCGCTTCTGGGGCCGCCTCCTGCAAGGCGTGTACAGCTTCGACTTGATCGGCGAGCGTGACGCGCTTCATATCGTGGAAGATTTCGCGATCCCATCGCGGTCCGCGGCCGGTGGTGCCGCGCCCGTCGGCGGTGACGACCAGGAACCCCTGATCCGCCCACCATTGCGCATCCCAGTATGCTGCTTGGCTGAGAGTGACTTCCTGATGGCCCGGGCCACCGTACGGTTTGAGTAGGACGGGCAGTCGTTGTGCGCCTGCGTACGGGCTGTCGATGCTCGGCCGGGTGATGGCGGTATACAGCCGGTGCTCGCCCAATCTGACGAACCGTGTATTCGGCGTGAATCCGGGTGTTTGAGCATGATTGGCGATGTCGGCGCGCAGATGGTTGTCAAGTGCGGGGAACCGGTCCGCGGTCGTGGGGTCGCCGTCGGCGTCGAGCGCGAAAAGATGGACCATCTGTGATTTCGCATGATCCATATCCCTACCGGACACGACGATTCCGCGTCCTGTGCGCGATGCGGTCCATACGCCTGGCGACATGGTGACCGGCGTGATCGAGCCATCATAGCCGAATCGCACTACGTCGAAGCTGCGGGCGTCGTGCTCGTCCGCCTGGTCGGCCCATGCGTCCGGAACGTCGGTGGCCTGCGGATTATCGGTTGTACGTTGCACGACGGCAAGCACGTCGGTGTCGCCGACGTGCAGAACCGTGCGCACCTGCCAGCCGACCGGGGTGAACGCCTTGCCGTCGACAGTGAGACGGTTGGTGTCCGTATCCATGTCGTTAAACGCGCACACCAGGCGCCCATCCGGGGTGAATGCCGGCGTTCCGGCGACCAAATCGAGCCACTGGGGGTTCGTGTGTTCTTCGAGCACGGTGGTGGTGCCGTTGTGTTCGACTTGGAGCACTTGGTCGTGGTTCTGCAGCCGGTTCTGCACGAGCAGCAGCGGACGATGCCCTGCCGTCCACCGCACGACGGCGAGATACTCGTACGCCTGGCGGTCCCATGCGATGCGCCGGGCGTCCATGCCGCTGTACTGGCCGTGCCCGTCGAATTCAAGGTCAACCAGGGTGAGGAAGACGTCCGCGTTGCGGGTCAGAGCTTGTGGATAACGACGTGAGGTCGCGTTGCGGTCGGGGTTCGTGGGGTCGCTGATATACCAAGTCGGTTCCGCGGAGCTGTCGAAAGTTTCGAAGATGACGGCGTTGGAGTCGGGCGACCACCAGAATCCGTCATACCGGTTCATTTCCTCGCCGGCGGCGAATTCTGCGAGGCCGATGCTCCACGTGTGTTCCGCGTGGTCAGGGCCGTTGTGGACGCCCCAGATTGCGCGGATGCCGTCGTGAAGAGGTGTGATGGCGTTGGGGCTGTCGGGTGTGTTGGGCGCACCGGATTCGTTGGATTCGTTGGATTGCGGCCAATCCGCGATATCCACCATGACCAGATGCTCGCCGGTTGTGTACAGCACATGACGGCCGTCCGGGCTGATGCGGGGGTTGAGCACCGGCAGCAAGTCGTTCGGATCGGTGTCGTTTACGATGTCGAAGGCGTCATTCTCGTCAGCGCAGGTGTGATGGGCGTGCGTGTCATCGATGTGCGGGGTGTCGTCAGCGTCCGGTGTCGCAGACAGAGCATCTACTGCAAGCTGTCGTGTGCGCGCACCGCAGCCGTCATCGTCGATTTGCGTGAGGAACAGCTGACCGTTGATGGTGAAGACCACGCGGTCGCCTGCCGCATCGACCGAATACGACACGATGCCTTGCCCGCCTTCGCGTGCGCGTTCGCGACGGGCCCGTTCCGCGGCGGGAACCTCTTCGGCGTCGGCGTTGGGGAGCAATTCGCGCGGGTCGGCGAGCAGGATTTCCTCGTGCGTGCCGGCGGTGGTGTCGAATGTGCTCAGCCACAGAGATGTGACGCTGTCCTCCGGGCCGTCGGAGCGCAGGAACAACGCCCGGGAACCGTCCCCGATAACGGTTGCCGAACGCGGTGCCCCGCAGGTGAACCGCAGGGTGCGGGCTTTATGTTCCGGGAACTGTTCGATGGCGGATTGGATGGTTGCCGCGGCGGCAGATGTCGTCGCTGGTGTCGTGACCGCCGATGCAGTGATTGCTGACGTGTCTGCGGAAGGCCTGTCGTCGGCCGCCCGCTCCGGCTTGCCGCTGACGGAACCGATGGTATGCGTATGAAGTTCACTCATGCTTTCAGCCTACTCTGGTGCGGGCTTGCGAGGAAGGCACCGCGATTGAAGGCCGAGTGCAGTCTGTCGCTGTTGAGGACCGGTTCCGATTTCGTCCCGTGTTCTCCGATTTGGTCCATGGATTCGGGCCTGTTGACGGGTTGCGGGCTTGCGGTTTGATGACCGGCGCGGATGGATTGCTGATATTCCACGGTTTTGTGATGTGGCTGTTGTGGGTGGGGCCGTGAAGGTTGGTGCAATTGTGGACTGGATCGGTTTTGGAGTCTTGTTCTCTGATTTGGTCCATGATTTGGTGGATTCAGGCTGTGGGGCCAGCAATGGCTGATTGTTGTGATGTGGCCTGAACGTTGGAATTCCAAGGTTTTGCGGTGTTGCCATGGGTGGTGGCCGGGCGCGGTCCTGCTCCTGCTCGGACTGGTTCCGATTTCGGCGTGCGATTCCCGATTCAGCGCCGGGGTGTCCGGTTCCCTCAACAATTCCGCCCTTCCCCCTGATGGCCTAAAGAATCCTCTCGCAATCCCGGCCCCGCTCTCCGCCCCGCAAACGCAATGATCGAATATGCCGCCCTGGTAAGCCCAGTGAACTACTTTCATCTCTCCCACCTCAACCCAATCCATCTCTCCCAATCCACCTCTCCCACCCCGACCCCCACCTCACCTCACTTCAGCCCCGCCTCCCCGAACCTCACTCCTCCCACCTCAATCCAGCTCTTCCAATCCCCTCTCAACCCAACCCACCTTCTCAAACCCTGCCTCCCCCAACACCAAGCCCTCCAACTCAATTCAACCCACCTCCTCTCTCCTAACCCACCTCTCTCAACCCTCCCCAACCCCTACCCCCACCTCCCAGCCCCCACCTCGCCCGGTCCTTCCCACGAATCCCCGCGAACGCAATTCCCGTCCTCTTTCTGGGCGGCATCACCATCCGCGCACCGTTGAATGAAGAAATTGCAAGTATTGGCGTCTGATTTTGGTCGTGGTGGTGACACAGCGTAGGATGGACGAAGATATAGAAAGGGATCACTATGAGCGTTCTCGACCGTTTTGAAAAGAGCGTGGAAGGCGCCGTCAACGGTGTGTTTTCGAAGTTCGGGTCCAAGGACCTGCAGCCCGTCGACCTGTCAAGCGCCCTCGAGCGTGAGATCGACGCTGAAGCCATGCCGGTCGGCCGCGATCGCACGGTGGCCCCGAATGAGTACCGTTTTAAGCTGAGCACCCCTGATTTCGATCGGATTGAGCAGTGGGGCAGCGAGGCGCTTGCCAATGAGCTTGCGGATAATCTCACCCAGTACGCCAAGAGCCAGAATTACGCTTTTGTCGGTCCGGTTGTGGTGATTTTCGAAGAGGATCTTGACCTGAGCAAAGGCAACTTCAAGCTGAGTTCGGAATCCGTGCAAGGCAACGCAGTACCCGTCACAACCGACAACCAGTCGCAGGATAGCCCGATGCTCGAAATCAACGGCAGCCAGTATCTGCTGACCAAGCCGAAGACGGTAATCGGCCGTGGTTCCGGCTGCGACATAGTCATTGACGACCCGGGCATCTCCCGCAAGCATCTTGAAATCGACATCACCGATAACGGCGTGATCGCACGCGATCTCGGCTCGACGAACGGCACATTCGTCGAAGGGCATCAGATTCCCGCGGCCACGTTGCTTGACGGCAACACCATTACCATCGGCCGTACCCGCATCCTGTATTGGGCTTCGTCGCAGGATCAGGACTGACCCAGCCTGAGAGCGAGTTTCGTTATGCCCACCGAACTTACCTTCGCAATCCTCAAGTACGGGTATCTCATCCTGTTGTGGGTGTTTCTCTGGCTTGTCGTGCGTTCCTTGCGTCGTGACATCGAGACGTTCAGTCCCCACAAATCATTGTCGCGTCGTCGCCGTGATCGTAAAGCGCGCAAGGCGTCAAAGAGTCCCACACCCGCAGCGCCGTCTGCGGGCAGATCATCCGCGCCAACGCCGCGTCAATCCGCCCAACCGACCTTGCTGGTCGTCATCGACGGCCCGCTCGCCGGAAGTTCCGTTCCTCTGGGGAACGCACCGATTACCCTCGGCCGTGCGGCGTCCAATACCGTCGTGCTTGATGACGAATTCGTCTCCTCGCATCACGCCCGTGTCTATCTTGATCCCACAGCCGGCTCGTGGGTGATTGAGGATCTTGGCTCCACGAACGGTACGGTGGTCAATCAGCGCCGTATCAGCGCTCCGACGGTGTTGCCCGCTCGTGTCCCTGTCCGTATCGGCGCCACGACGTTCGAGCTGAGGTGATGCCTGATGCCGAATGCAGCCAAACAGACGTTGTTCCTTTATTCGACCACCGTTTCCGATGTCGGTACGGTTCGCAGCAATAACCAGGATTCCTCCTTCGCCGGGGAACGCCTGATCGCCATGTGCGACGGCATGGGAGGTCATGCCGGCGGCGATACCGCGTCCACCATCGCCATTCGTTCGCTTGCTCATATTGAACAGGATGACGAGCAAAGCAGTGTGGAAGCTGTGGCGCAGATGATGGAAACCTCCGTGATGGCTGCGCATGATGCGATTGTCGGCAAAGCGAAACATGAACGCAAACTCGCCGGCATGGGCACGACGGTGGTCGCAGTCGCTTTGGTTTCCGGGTACTGGGTGCTGACGCATATCGGCGATTCCCGCGCGTATCTGCTTCGTGACGGGAAACTGTCGCGTATGACCACCGATCACAGCTACGTACAGCATCTGATTGATACCGGCCGCATCAGTCCAGCCGAGGCGCGCAATCATCCGCAGCGCAACGTCGTGATGCGTGTGCTCGGCGATTTTGACATCGACCCCCACCCGGATATCGCCATCTGCGAAGCGCATCCTGCCGACCGTTGGCTCTTGTGCTCGGACGGCTTGTGCGGCGTGCTGGAGGATTCGACTATCGAAGAAATGCTCAGCACGGTCTCCGATCAGGAGGAATGCGCGCAGCGCTTGGTATCCATGGCATTGAAGGCTGGCAGCACGGATAACGTGACTGCGGTGATCGGCGATGCCACGCTCGCTCTTGACGCCGATGCCTTCGATTTGCCGCATCAGACCCCGTTGGTCGGCGGAGCGGCAAGCGCCAGCCTCGAAACGATTGCCGATATTATGCATAAGCCGGTCGCTTCGGCTCCGGTTTTGCGGGCGGGCAAGAACTCACCTGCGCAGCGTGCGGCGGCGCTGGTCCAAGGCGCGGTGCACGCAGGAAAAGACAAGGCGGCCAAGGAAGAGGAGCAGGGCCCGAAATCCCGTGTCGCGCAGCCTTCGCAAGTGCGTGAGGAAAACGGCGAGATTCCCAATACCGATACCGGTGAAATCCCTGTCGTCAAGAAGCGTGACGGCCGTATATCAGCCGATCCCAACGATCCGGAGGTGGCGAAGGCCATCCAGCGCGAGCAGGCGCAACAGAAGCGGGCGCACCGCAAGCGTGTCCATCTGTCACGTCTTGGCATCATCGTCGGCATCGTCGTGATCATCGCCGCGTTGCTCGGCTTGGCATTCGCCGGCTACCGGTGGAGCCAGACCAAGTATTACATCGGCGAGCATGACGGCGTAGTGTCGATCTATCAGGGCGTTCCGACGAATGTGTTCGGCGTTGAGCTGTCCCACGCCATCCAAGACACCGACATCAAGGTGTCGTCCCTGCCGCAGTCTTGGCGCGACCAGTTGCATGACGGAATCTCCGTGGACAGTTTGGACGAGGCGCGCAGCCACGTCAAGCTGATTGAGCAGGAGATGAAAAACTTCAAGGCGACCGAACGGGCAAACAACAAGGGGTCTACGGATTCCAGCGATTCCAAGTCGGCGAGCCCCTCGGCTAGTCCGTCGGCCAGCTCTTCCGCGAGCCCCTCGGCAAACGGATCGGCAAGCCCGTCCGCCGCATCCAGCCCGGCTGCGGTGCGCGTTCCCCTGGTCCCCATATCAGGCGCGGCCACATGGTCCGCCGATGCATGGGCGGTGATTGGATGATCGTCACTCGTCTGCGCCAGATGTCGTTGATGCTGTTCGCGATGGCAGTCAGCTTCATCGGCTTCTTCCAGATGTTTGAACGCACCGCCGGGTCGTTCCCAAGCGAATACATGATACTGCTGGGCGTTGTCGCGGTGCTGTTCATCATCTTGTGGTCGCTGTTGCTCAAATTCCAGCCGTACGCCAGCCAGTCAATTCTGCCGTGCGTGCTGCTGCTGACGGGAATCGGCATCACGCTCATCTCTCGCATCGACCAGCAGAAAGGTACGCATGTCGGCACGAGACAGTTGATTTGGCTGTGCTTGGCGTTGGTGCTGTGCTGCATTCTTGTGATCTGCCTGCGTGATTATCGCGTGCTCAGACGGTTCTCGTACGTGAGCATGGTGGCCGGTATCGTACTGTTGCTGTCCCCGATGATTCCAGGTCTGGGCAAGACGATTGGCGGCGCGCGAATCTGGATCGGCATCGGCTCGTATTCATTGCAGCCGGGTGAATTCGCCAAGCTGTTCATCGCGTTCTTCTTCGCCGCGTACCTGTTCGACCACCGTGACCAGCTCGCTGTCGGCGGCAAGAAGGTGCTGGGTCTGCAACTGCCGCGCATTAAGGACTTAGGTCCGATCGTAGTGGTCTGGGCCATGTCGATGGGCGTGCTCGTGATTCAGCGTGATTTGGGTACGTCGCTCATGTTCTTCGCGATGTTCGTGTGCATGCTGTATGTGGCGACCGGCCGGAAGAGCTGGATCGTCATCGGCATTCTTGCATTCGCTGTGGGTGCGGTCATCGCCAGCCGCATGTTCGCGCATGTGGACAACCGTATCGACGCTTGGCTGCACCCCTTCGACGCGAAGGTGTACAACCGCCAGGGCGGCTCCGAGCAGT
The DNA here is from genome assembly GCF_002846655.1 of Bifidobacterium thermophilum. Lineage (NCBI taxonomy): Bacteria > Bacillati > Actinomycetota > Actinomycetes > Bifidobacteriales > Bifidobacteriaceae > Bifidobacterium > Bifidobacterium thermophilum. Next base: position 115,554 of record NZ_PCGX01000001.1, read on the forward strand.
TGGTGACCGGCCTGTTCGGCCTTGCGTCCGGCGGTTTGATGGGCACCGGGCTCGGGCAGGGGCATCCGAGCCTGACACCACTGGCGAATTCCGATTTCATCTACTCGTCCGTGGGCGAGGAACTCGGTTTGACCGGTTTGCTGGCCGTGCTCGCCCTGTATCTGGTGATCATCGCCTCCGGTTTGATTACCGCGATGAAAATCAAGGATGGATTCGGCAAGCTGCTCGCCTCGGGACTGGTGTTCACGATGGCCGTGCAGGTGTTCACCGTCGTGGGCGGTATTACATTGGTGATTCCGCTGACCGGTCTGACCATGCCGTTCATGGCCGCCGGCGGTTCTTCACTGATTGCGAATTACATTCTGATCACCTTGCTGCTGATCATTTCGAATGCTGCGAACAAGCCCGAACCCGAACTGACTTCTGACACCTTCCAGTATGAGGCTTTGGCCGTGCTGCGCGACCATGAGCTCAAGGAACGCGCAAAATCAGCCGCGCAGACTGCCAAGGACGATGAAAATCAGCCTCGGCACGGTGCTCACGCAAGCCATGCGGCCCACGCCGAAGACGCCGAAGACGCCGTGCAGGCAACCCAAATCGAGGATGCCCCGACCATCATGGTTGACGACGCATCGCAGCCGGAAGGGCTGTATGATGCCGAAGAACAAGACGATCACGATGAACAAGGCGATTGGGCCGATTGGCGTGATTTCGCCGCCGATGATGATTCCCCGGCTACGACGACCAGCCATTGGCCGACGCGCGGGGCCCACGCCGAACAGGTCGAAGACGCACAGAACCAAGCCGCGCAAGACGGGAACGCCGGCACTCCCCCGACTCCGCCGGCGCCGCCGCAATCCACGCCACGAACGGTGAAAGGAGGAGCCCGATGAACAAGAGCCTCAGGCAGATTTTCACCATCGTTGTCATATTGTTCGTGATTCTGGGGTGCTCCACCACGGTATTCACCGCATTCCGCGCGAACGAACTGAATTCCGATCCGCGTAACCGTCGTGCGCTGTACTACCAGTTCGGCGCCCCGCGAGGGTCGATTCTCGCATCCGACGGTACCGTCCTCGCGAAGTCCGACCCGTCGAACGACGCGTTCTCCTACCAGCGTTCCTACTCGAGCGGTGAGGAATACGCGCCCGTCACCGGCTTCTTCTCCATCAGCCAGAATGCCGACCGCGGCATCGAAGCGTCGAGGGCCGCGTTGCTCAGCGGTACGTCAAACGCGCTGGCGGTACAGAAATTCAAGGCGCTACTCACCGGAACCGAAAACAAGGGCGCATCCATCGAGACATCCATCAGCACAAAACTTCAGGATGCCGCCTATCAGGCGCTCTCCAGCCAAGGCTATGACGGCGCGGTCGTCGCCATCGTGCCGAAGACGGGCAGAATCGTCGCGATGGTGAGTACGCCCAGTTACAATCCGAACGTGCTCGCGCAGCATGATACGACGAAAGTTAACAACGCTTACGCCCAGCTGACATCGAACTCAACCAATCCAATGCTCAACCGCGCGACTTCCGAACTGTATCCGCCCGGGTCCACGTTCAAGACGGTCGTCGCGGCGGCGGCGTTGGAAAGCGGTAAATATCAGGCGGACACGCAGATTCCCGCCGGCAGTGCGTATACCTTGCCGAACACGGTTACCCAGCTGACGAACGCCACCCCGGCGGCGAACGGCACCAATGGGCAGTTGACCCTGTCCGACGCCCTCGCCTACTCGTCCAACACCGCATTCGCCCAGCTCGGGGTCGCACTCGGTGGGGACGCCATCGCCGAGCAGGCGAAGAAATTCGGATTCGGCCAGTCAATCACCGTAGATGGTTCCGCTTCCACCGGCAGCCCGATGAAGGCAGTCGCCTCCACCTTCCCATCGAATCTGCCTTCGGACAAGCTCGCCCTCGCGTCTATCGGCCAGGGTGATACGCTCGAAACCCCGCTGCAGAATGCGATGATCGCGGCGGCCATCGCCAATGGCGGCACCCTGATGCAGCCGACGTTGGTCGACCGTGTGCGTGCCAGCGATTTGTCGACCATCTCGGAAACCAGCCCTACGGTCATGTCCCAAACCATGAGCTCGAACACCGCTTCCGCTCTGACCGGCATGATGGAGGACGTGGTCACCAAGGAAAGCCCGACGCTCGCCATCGACGGCGTCAAAGTGGCCGCGAAAACCGGCACCGCGCAGATTGGCGCAGGCAACCAATCGACTGACGCGTGGGTGATGGGCTTCGCTCCCGCAGACAACCCGCAGATTGCGGTCGCTGTTGTGGTACATAATGTCAATACATTCGGTGTTACCGCTGCCGGGCCGATTATGAAGCAGGTGATGGAGGAGGCGTTGAAGCAGTGAAACTGATTGAAGGACAGCTGATTCATCGCCGCTATCGCCTGGACCGCAGACTTGCGCAAGGTGGTATGGGCGAAGTCTGGAAGGGCTACGATATCCAGCTTGGGCGCCCTGTCGCCATCAAGGCGCTGCGAAGCGACGCGGCCAACAGCGAGGCGAAGCTGCGTCGTTTGCGTGCCGAGGCCCATAATTCCGCGAACCTCGCCCACCCCAATATCGCCGCGCTGTTCGAATACTACGAGCATGACGGTATCGGCTTCCTTATCATGGAATACGTGCCGAGCAAATCCTTGGCGGATATCTATCATGAAAAGGGTGCGATGGATCCCACCGAGTTGCTGCCGATCCTGATTCAGGTGGCGCGCGGACTATTCGTGGCGCATTCGCATGGCGTGATTCACCGCGACGTCAAACCGGCGAACATCATGGTTTCCGATGATGGAGAAGTGAAAATTACGGATTTCGGCGTGTCGTACTCCACAAATCAGGAACAAATCACCCAAGATGGCATGGTGGTCGGTACAGCACAATACATTTCCCCCGAGCAGGCACAGGGTAAGCAGGCGACGGCCCAATCGGACATTTATTCGCTGGGAGTCGTGGCGTACGAGGGGTTGTGCGGGCATCGCCCGTTTACGGGAGCGACCCCGGTTGATATTGCGGCAGCCCATGTGAACGAGGCTGTTCCTCCGTTGCCTGACACGGTTGATTTGCAGTTGCGGCAATTTGTGATGTCCATGCTGGCCAAGGACCCGCGGGATCGTCCGAAAGACGCTCTCGTGGTGTCGCGCACGCTGTCACGTATTGATCGGCGGCTGATGGACCAGGAAACCAAACTGAGCGATGACACGACCATCGTGCCGTCCCACGGGCGTCTGCCCCGAAGGGTGAGCAGTACGCCGCATGTCGGCGCGGCGGCCACGGCAGGTGTGCCGGACGGGCAGCAGCCGAAACAAGTATTCATTAGCGGGACTGCGGAGCCGCGTACAGTGAGTTCGACATTCCGCCCGCAATGGAAGGAGCAGCAATGAGCAGCAGTGTACCCACTTCGTTGGCGAACGGCCGATATCAGCTCGGTCAGCTCGTTGGCCGGGGCGGCATGGCGGAGGTGCGTGTGGCGCTCGACAAGCGTCTGGGGCGTACTGTCGCCATCAAGATCATGCGCTCCGATCTCGCCAATGACGAGATCTTCCTCACGAGGTTCCGCCGTGAGGCCCATTCAGTTGCGCAGATGAACAACCCGAACATCGTGAACATCTACGATTCGGGCGAGGAGACCATCGTCAACGACAGCGGACAGACCGAGCGGGTGCCGTATCTGGTGATGGAATACGTCAAGGGGCAGACCCTGCGCGACATCATCAAAGCCAACGGTCCGCTCAGCCAGCGTGACGCCGAGCAGGTGATGCTTGGGGTGCTCAACGCGCTCGAATACTCGCACCGCATGGGTATCATCCACCGCGATATCAAGCCCGGCAACATCATGATTTCCGACCAGGGTGTCGTCAAGGTCATGGATTTCGGCATCGCGCGTGCCTTGGACGATTCCGCCGCCACGATGACCCAGTCGCAGGGTGTGGTCGGCACCGCGCAGTACCTCTCCCCCGAGCAGGCGCGTGGTGAGACCGTAGATATGCGCTCCGACCTGTATTCCGCCGGCTGCGTGCTGTATGAGATGCTGACTGGCCGTCCGCCGTTCACCGGCGATTCCGCGGTCGCCATCGCCTACCAGCACGTCTCCGAGGCTGCGACGCCCCCGAGCGCGGTGATTCCAGGCCTGCCGAAGATGTGGGACAACATCTGCGCGAAAGCCATGGCGAAGGACCGTCAGAACCGGTATGCGACCGCGACCGAGTTCAAGAACGACATTCTGACCTTCATGAACGGCGGCGTGCCGATTGCGGCGACGTTCAACCAGTTGACCGATTTGGCGAACCCCGTGGCGCGCGGCGGCGAGACTGCGACCCAGGTGATGACCCCTCCGCAAGTCACCACGCAGACCAATCCGGTGATGCCGGTGACCACGAATCCTTTCGTGGAGACGGGAGATGGTGAAACGCGTGCGCAGCAGCGTGAGGCGGAACAGCAGCGCAAGAAGAAGCGCATCATCATCGCTGTGGTTTGTGCCATCGTCGCGATTGCCGCAATCTGCGGTATCGTGTTCGCTCTTATGCATTCCAAGAAAACGCAGATGGTCACGGTCCCGACCTTCTCCTCCTCCACCACCGAAGCGGGTGCCGAGGCGAAGCTTGAGGCGGCAGGGCTGAAGATCAAGGTGGAAACAGATACGAATTCCACCGAGCCGAAGGGCACGTTCACCAAGCAGTCCCCGGCGGGCGGCAAGAAGGTGGCCGCCGGCTCGACGGTCAAAGTGTGGTTCTCGGCCGGCCCGTCAACGGGAACGGTTCCTGATGTGAGCGGCAAATCGCAGGATGACGCGCGTTCGGCGCTGGAGGCGGCTGGATTCAAGGTGGCCGCGAGCACGCAGACCGAGGACAGCGACACGGTGGCCAAGGACAATGTGACGCGTACGAGCCCGGCAGCCGGGTCCAAGCAGTCGAAGGGCACGACGATTCTGCTGTACATCTCCTCGGGCATGACCAAGGTGCCTGATGGCTTGGTCGGCCAGTCGAAGGATACGGTCCTCAAGACTTTGCAGGAGCGTGGATTCAACACGTCCGTCGAAGAGGAGAACTCCGACACGGTACCTTCCGGTGCGGTGACGCGCCTCGACCCGGTGCCTGGAACCTCGATCGAGCAGGGGTCCACGATTAACGTGTATGTGTCCAAGGGCAAGGAGCAGGTGACTGTCCCCTCGGTTGTCGGGGCAACGTATGCGTCGGCGAAGTCTACGCTCGAAGGCCTCGGCTTCACGGTGTCCAACTCCACGCAGGGTGCGAAGGACACTGATCTGGTGACCGCGCAGAACCCGGCTGCCGGAACGCAGGCGGATAAGGGCGCCTCGATTACGCTGACCACCAAGTCTGCGTCGTCATCGTCGTCGGCGTCAACGTCCTCATCCGCGGGCTCGACGTCGCAGGGAACGGATAACCAGCAGGGAAGCGGTCAGAGTGGCAATAACGGCTGATAGCTATCTGCTAGCAAACGCGTGATGGCCCGGAACACTGCATCGGTGGTGTTCCGGGCCATCACGTTGTTGTGGGTGTTGCGTTAACCGTTGTGGGTCTCCTGCTTCTGTGCCCAGCCGGTTACGCTGGCGGGCCGGGTACAGTCCGGTGCCGGTGCGGACTGGATCGGGTTTCGGGCGTCGTTATCCGATTTGGTCCGTGGTTCGGGTGGTTCAAGCGGCTCGCTTGGCAATGATTAATTATCGTGGTGTGTGCGGATTATTGGTATTCCGTGGTTTCGTGGGGGTGTTGTGGTTGGTGGCCCGGTGTTGGTGGGCGTCGGTGTGGGCTGGTTCCGATGTTGTGGTGTGATTCGCAGTTCGGTCCGCGGATTTGGTCGGTTGTGTGGCCGGTGTGCCGGTGGCTGTTCTCCGTGTGTTTATGAGATTGTTGGTATTCCGCGGTTTTGTGGTGGTGCTGTGGTTGGTAGCCCGGTGTCGGTGTGGACTGGATCGGTCTTCGGCTCTCAATTTCGGATTTGGTCCGCAGGTTCGGGTCGCTGCGAGGCAGGTGTGCCGGTGGCTGGTTTTGAGGTGTTGGTGGGTTCCTTGGTATTCAGCGGTTTCGCGGTGGTGCCGTGGTCGGTGGGAACGCGACTGGCGGGCATGTTGTGGACTGGATTGGGTTTCGGTTGTCGTTTTCTGATTCGGTCCGTGGTCCGGTCGACTTGGACACATGGTCTGGCGTCATCCACCCGTGCATGGTACGGGCAAATCATTGGAATTTCGCGGTTCTGTGGTGTTGCCATGGCAAATCCCTGATGCTAGGCACTATGGGATGCAAAGACTGATTCCGATTCAGCCTGCCGTTTTCGGATTCAGTGCCGGAGTGCTCGGTCATCCGCCGAAATCCCACTCCCCTGGATTGATCCTCGAACAACCCCGCCACTCAACCCGTTCAGATTGAACGACGAAACCGTCCAGAAAAAGTGATGACACCGAACAACTCAAATGAACAGAACACGCTGAGGAACAGTCGTTCCCGCCGCTCTCGACCACTCAATCTGGTCGCACTGGCGCCGCGCTCAACGTAACCGGCGCGACCGGCATGATCAGCCGCCTCAGCTTAACCAGCGTAACCAGTTTGCGGGAGCATGGCTCTCTCGGCGCGTGCTTGCCTTGACTGCGGCTGATAACTGAACTTCGCGCTTCTGTACGAGTCTCCTGCTGAGGAGGGGGTGGGGATTGTGGTGAGCCCGCTGATAACTGCCGTTTCGCCCTTCTGCGCGTGTCTCATATCGCACGTACGCGCGAATCGCACTCGCCTATATGCACCGCGACTACCGCGCCCGCCGCGCCGATAGCGTCCTGCCGCGACCCCACAGGTACGCGAAGAAATCAGCGGGTCTTCATGATTTTCGGTTGACGCCCCTGAGCCTTGTCCACGGCGTTCGTCTGTCCGCACACGGCGAGCCAGTTCGCCAGCAGCCGGTAACCATCCTGCGTCATGACTGATTCGGGATGGAACTGCACGGCATACATCGGCAGTTCGCGGTGCTTGATGCCCTGAATCGTGTGATCGTCGAGCGCACGCGCGGTGACAACCAGCTCGTCCGGCAGCGAATCTGGCTCAATGGCGAGCGAGTGGTAGCGGGTCGCGGTCATCGGGTTTGCGACACCGGCGAAGATTTCATCGTCGATATGCTCGACCTGGCTGGTTTTGCCGTGCATGATGGTCGGCGCATGGTCTACGGTGGCCCCGAAAGTCTCGGCAAGTGCTTGCAATCCAAGGCAGACCCCGAACATCGGCTTGCCGGTGGCCGCGCACAGTAGAATCATGCCTTCGCTCGCCCCGGATTCCGACGGGGTCCCCGGCCCCGGCGAGATGAGCACGCCATCGTATCCGTCGGTGACACCCGGCGTCGACGGGTCGATGGCGTCATTGCGCACGACATCCACGGTGGCGCCCAAGGTGCGCAGATACCCCACAATCGTGTAGACGAAGGAATCGTAGTTGTCGATGACCAGGATATGCGCTGAATCCGTCATTGCCTCTCCTTTACCGTTCTGTGTCGACTGTGTTGTGTCAACTGTGTTGTGTCAGAAGGCACGTCATCAGCCAGCAGCAAGCCGCCAGTATTGCAAGCCATATTACACAGCGACATAGTTCGACATCTGCTGGAGTATCGGGATTGTGGACGCCGCCCACGGGTACACCCATTGAAGCAGGGCGGCGGCCGCGGCGACGGCGAGTAATGCCATCAGCAAGATACGAATCGGCAACACGCCCGGCTGAAGCCGAAGAATCGTGCCGTAAATGCTTGCATCCGGCCGCTGTCGACGCCCCTCGCGGATGGCTTTGAGCACCGGCCAACGCCACACGATGGCGGCTGCGATGAACAGTACGGCGTAGATAATGAGCGCCCACTGTACAACCGGCGTGAGGGAATCGAGCTTCGAAGCCGCTGATGGTGTCGGCGTGCTGGAGAAGCTGACTGCCCCGGAAGCGTCCGAAGCGAGTTCTGCGGGGACGCCGTCGGAGACTTTCGCCCAGTACGCGAATTCGGCGTAGGCAATCCAGCGATGTGTCGGCGTGGAATACCGCGGTGTGCATGTCGTCATGGTGAGCATGCGCTTGGCGGGCGCGCTGCCGGGCTGCTCCGGGTTGGCGGCGACCACTTGTGTTTCGGTCGGTAGCACGACAAGATGCTTGGTGTACCGGTACACGTACCAGTAATCTTGGGTGCGGATGATGATGGCGTCGCCCGTCTGCAGTTTATCGATGTCTGCCAGCGGCGATCCGTAGCCGGCGCGGTGGCCCGCGAACGCGAAATTGCCGATTGCGCCCGGCATCTGGCTGTTGTCGTAATGCCCCATACCATGCTTGTTGAGCTGTTCGAGACTGGTTCCCTGCACAATGTTGCGCACCCATTGGTTGCCGAACCGCGGAATGTAGACTTCCGCGACGAGCTCGCCCTCGTTTGCGCTGGCCGGCTGTACTGGAGGGTCGCCCGCCTGTTCTTTGGTGATTGCCGTGCCAGATTCGTTTGTTGCGGGCTGTGTCCACGTGCTGGTGGTCGATTCGCGGGTTTCAGCCTGGGTGTGTTCTGATTGCACGCCGGTCCACCAGAACAGCCATACGATGTACAGCGCGCAAATAACCGCCGCGGTGATGAGGAGTTCTGCGATGATACCGATAATTTGCCAGCCGATGCCGAGGCGCTTGGCAGGCTCGGAATGAGCTGTGCGATTGGATTGTGAGGAAGATTCGGATTGCGCGGCACGCCTGGAGCGTAGAGCCTGCCCGGATTGCGCGGCGTCAGGCACTGATTGTGCGGTGTAATCGGCATCAGCTTGTGCCGGCGCGGCGTTGTGCTGACGCGGCTGTGCGGATTCGTATGACGGTGATGTCGGGTCGCTCATGATTGATTGTCCTAATGGGTGATGGTGGAATTGGGTGTCATGCGGTCAGTCCCCTTGTGTGCTGGCCGAAGATGGGCTTGACGTGGTCGTTCCGGTGGAACCAGAGGCGTCGGGATTACCGGAGTTGCTTGTATTGTTACCTGTTGCGTTGTTGCTGCTTGCTCCGGCATCGGACGAATCGCCCGATGCGCCTTCGGAACTGCCGGTGCCGGCTCCTTCGGAACCGGAGCTGGAACCGCCGGAATTCTCAGTCTCGGCATTCCCATTGCCGGTCGCTGTGGCGTATTTCAGTGGCTGCATCGCCAGCGGCGATTCCGGGAATTTCAGCGTATCTTTCGTTTCGACATTCCAGCCGAGCCCGAAAGCACTCACATATTCTTGATACACCTGCACGGCCTGGGAGTCCGCCAGCGCGTCGATCATGTCCTCGGTCGGCCCGATTGCGGAAATCGTGTACGGCGGCGAATACTGCTTGCCTTGCAACATCAGGACATTGCCGACGCAAATCACAGCGGAGTTGAACAACACGCGCTGATCCTGAATCATCATCGCCTCTGCCCCACCGGCCCAGAGCGCGTTGACCACCGCCTCGATATCCTGCTGATGAATCACATAATCGTTGATATTCGAAGCAGAACCCGAGCTGTTCACCATCGTTTTCCACAACGGCGAATCGTCAAGCGTGACGGTGACGCCCGGCCCCTGAACGGCAGGAAGGACGGTGCTTGAGCCGGCGTCCTCGCTGTTGGAGGAGTCGCTGCTGCCCGTGCCAGCGAGTTTGTTCAACGTGTTGATCTGCGAGTTGAGTTTGCTGACTTCACTGCGCAGTTTGTTGGCTTGTTCGACGCGCTGTTCAACCATCTGCGCCGTATCGGAGGTGACGGTTGCGGTGCGATTCACGCGGATGTTGGTGGCGAGCAGGAACCCGGTGAGGGCGACGACGACGAACACGGCAATGCCGCCCAGCATGGAGTGTTTGACCCCATGTTTTCCGGTGTGTCTGCTCATTTCGCCTCCGCCGTGTTCGCTGCTTTCGAGTGTAGCCGCTATGATGACTTTTTAGCCTATTCGAATGGAGACTATGCACATGGCTGACGAAGAGCTGCACGAAACCGACGAGCAGTCGGTCGACAACGTGTCGGACGCCACCGCGTCCAATGATGGAGCGAGCGACGACGATTACGGCATCCCGATGGATGAAGTCGAAGCCGTGCTGAATGCCACCGCCGACAAATCATCGATGACTCCGCAGATGCAGCGCATGATGAAGCGTCAGGCTGAGAACACAAAGCGCGTCGAGGAAAGCATCAAGAGCACCAAGTCGAACCCGCGTTGGTTCGTGCCGCTGTTCTGCGCGCTGATGATTATCGGCCTGGTTTGGGCGGTGGTGTACTACCTGACTGGCAAGTATCCGATTCCCGCCATCGGCATGTGGAATCTCGCTGTCGGCGGCGCGCTGATCATGATCGGCTTCCTGATGACCATGGGGTGGCACTGACCGCTTATGGTTTCTCGGTGGCCGTCGCGTAGCGCGTAACGCACAGCGGTGGCCGCCGAGAGACATGCGTAGTCGGCGAACGCCGCAATCCCGCCTCCCGCGCCGGAGTGTGGGCAGACAGGCGGCGTGGTGCAATGGGGCAGTCGAGGGACAATCGCCAACTCAGAGATTATCTACAGCAGTTACGGCAGATTATCTACGCTTTCACGCACACGAATGCCGTTTTCTTCCCTGACATGGTCGTCAGAAATACGAAAGTATCTCCCCCATCCGCGATGTGATAACGTTTGCGCACCTGCGCCACGCTCGCGGGATAATTCCGTACCGCGATATTCGCTTGCTTGATGCCGCGCAGCGTGTGTTTGACCGGTCCATATGCGTTGATGGCGAATGCTCGTCCCGGGAACGCATCAACCTGCTTGTCCGACACGAACAAGTGGCTGTTACTGTCGATTTGCGTGACACCGAAACGCTGCGCGAGTAGGTCAAAGCAGCTGGCTTTCATCAGCGATGCGTTCGGCTCGTAGAGGTATGCAGGCTGGTCTAAGGTCGTCGGCTGGGTGTTGTGTCGCAGCTGTTTGCGTTCCTGGGCCTTTGTGCCGGCTGTGTCTTGGGCGTGGAAGCTGAATACGGTGTCGTCGTCGACGCAGGTGACTAGCGGGAAGGTGTCGGTTTCGCCGTCTTCAGCGCCGTGTCGGGTGATGACGAGCAGCAGCTCCTTGCACTCGTTGTGCACGGAGACGATGTGGATTTCTGATGCCGCGGCTGGCGTCGCCGCGTCGTCGAGCGCGCGATTGCAGTCCTGAGCGGCTTGATGCCAATCCAGCATCGGGGAGAGTTTGATGATGATGGTGGGCGCGATGCCGGCCAGTTTCGGCAGTATCGCAAGCATGTTGGGTGTGCAATCCGCGATTGCGTAGGTTCGGGAGCCGTGGGCGTCCCGGCGGGCGGGATCCGCCATGATGAGCGTGGCCGGGGGCAGTTCGTCTAAGATTGCGGCCGCATCGGCGTTCACGATCCTGGCGTTGCCGATGCCGAGCGCACGCATGTTGTGTTCTGCGAGCTCACACAGGTGCTGTTGACGTTCGATGTAGACGGCGCGGTCGAATACGCGGGACATGTATGAGAAATCAACGCCGAATCCGCCGGTGATATCAATCAGTGTGGTGGGGTGCGGCGCCCCGGATGAGAGGCGTTGCGCGAGGTCTGTCTTGTATTGTGCGGTGGACTGGGATGAGCATTGTTCCATGGCCAGATGCGGGGGATAGATGATGTCCTCGCATGCCGCCCATTGTGGGAGTTTGGTGCGCGCGCGTTGCCAGCCTTCGATGCAGTCGAGCGCGACGGCGAGGTCGGTTCCGTCCTCGGGATGCGCGTGAAGCGCGATATCACGCACCTGCTCTGTGCGGTGGGCGGCGATGAAGCGTCGTGTCTGCTCGTTGATATCCATGCCGCCATCATACGTGGGTGACACGGCGGATGGTTGTTGTGACGGTGACGGTTGGGGTGGGCTGGTTGGCATTAGTCGGGGAGGGCGGGCGATTATCCACCAAATGTGGATAAGTGGACAACTCGGTGGATAATCTGTGGGCAACACCACATCTAGGGGTCTTGGCGTTGGGGGACCACTAGAGAAATCTATCGAATATCGATAGATTTTGAAATTGTGGATAACTATTTGTGCACATCGTCCACACCTGAAAATCCTTGGAAATGCACAATTTGTGGATATGTATGTGGATAACTTGCACAGTTTTCCACGACTTATACCCCACTTATACCCAAGTTATCCACCGTCTTGTCCACAGATGTGGAAAACTACACCGGTGTAATTCCGTTTTGTGACTATCGCGCACTGTTATGTCGCTGCGGCACAAGCCTGAGAATCAGCAATCGACGGATGTGGGATTCCCATATTGGCCCAACTGCCCATATGCAGCACAGCTGTCGCACTGCGGCCTGATGTCGGTCGTATCACCCTGTGAATCGGCGGCAAACCGTCTGTCATGTGACACGGCTATCGCACCGCGGCTTGGTGCCGGTCGCTGAACGCTTCTGGTTGGTGGTATCTCCGTGGCATGCGACCGCGAAATCGCACTGCGGCGAGATACGGCAGCTGCCACCCGCTGCCAGCCATCACGCCGGCCGGAATCCGTCAGCTGTCCAGCAACCGTTTACGCGACCTGCCCAATCGGCGGCACGCACAAGATCAACGCAGCCACAAGCACAACCGTCACAGCCGAGCCATATATCCACATTCGACGACTGGCGGATTGCCCCCGCAGCGCAGGCACCCCGTCCACCAGCAGCCACGTCAGCAGACCGCCGACCACGAAACCGCCGACATGCGCCTGCCATGCGACATTCGGCATGATCACCGGCAGCGCGAAGTTGATGACCATACACACCAGCATCGATCGAAGATCGGCGCCACTTTTCATAAAGACCACCAGCAGCGCTGCGAACAGACCGAATATCGCGCCGGATGCCCCGTATGCCGCCATCAGCCAATTCCCGGTCACCCGGCACCACAGGGTGAGTGCGGTGGCGCCGCCCAATCCGCAGATCAAGTAGAACGCCAGATACTGCCAATGGCCGAACATCCGCTCCAATACCGGCCCTACCGACCACAGCGCCATCATGTTGAACGCGACATGCAGGAAGGATGGGGAATGCAGAAACATCGAGGTCAGCCAAGTCCACGGATGCTCCACTGCCGCGATGGGCATGAACATCCCCTGCCCCAGCATCGCCGTGAACAAGCTGGGGGACACGTGCTGAAGCAGGACCTCCAGCAGCCACACGATGACGCAGACCACACAAATCGCCGCGGTGACGACAGGTCCTCCGCCACGCCACTGAGCTGTCACGGACCGACGATCGAGGGTAAAGCTGCCAATTCGCATGGTCCCACTGTAACGCCCGCCGGCGCACTGTCGGCGGGAATACGCCCCTGGCAGGTGGGCTCTTGCCGCTCTTCCACTCAATCGTCACAATCGAGGCCGTACTATGGTAGCTAGAGTTGACTTGGATGGGCAGGTCACCTGGTACCTGAAAGGAGCCGTCATGGAGCAGAAGTCTTCTAACGGTTGGAAGTTCTTTGCGCTGCTTTTCGGAGCGCTGCTCGCCGCTGTAGCGGGTATGTACATCTACAAGCAGCAGAACCCGGATTACGATCCGTGGGAGGAGCCGTGGGAGAACAGCTCCTCGCCGGTTGATTTGGGCCTGAACAAGGATGACGACGAGGCTGAAGGCGAGGCGGATGACGCCGCCGAGCCTGAGCAGGCCTGATCGGCTGCCGCCCATTCATTCGGAGCATTCGTCTGGCGCATTCGTCGCCTTCTATATTTTGGCGGATTGACGTATCCAACCTCACCGTCACCGTCATCCATCAAGGATTCCGCATGCTTTGAGCGTGCCGCACTGTACAGGGACGTCCCGTTCGGGGCGCCCCTGTTTGCGTTATTGAGGACTGAGCATAACCAAAGGTATTGCTTTTGACGTTCCATCTGGTTGCGTATGCGGTGTCATACGTAACCAGATGGAAGGCGCAGCGGAACGATACAATCGCTTGGCGTCTGCCGGCTTGTGTATGTCCGGGCATACACAACGACGCGTTATCGGCGTATCAGGGCTGCCGGATGCTTGCTTTCCGCGCGCAGTGCATGTCCGGGCATACGCGATTGACAACTCCCCGGGCCGCACGGCAAGCTTGATTGTGTCCTTTGAGGCCGGGCAAGGCGTGGGGAAGCAAGTCCGATGCCCCAGCACGCTTACGGCCACAACGCCTGCGGGGATGATAAGCAATAACTTTGGTTCCTATATGCCACGGTTTGTTTCCGATGGCTTCGGAAAGTGGGCGTATCGGAAAAATCGTGGTGCTAATGGTGTGACTGAGCCATTGCGGGAGTAGTCGTATCGTGGGGTGATTAATCGTTTGCTTAGTAATCTCTGCCTCTCGGGATGACGTATTGTCTGTCGTCGTTGCATATACCGATGAGGACAGAATCAAGAAAAGCGCTCCGGTAGCGGCGCTCTTCGCGGTCGCACGATGGCGGTCACATGATGGGCGTGTCGCTTTTGCAAACGATTGCTTTCATCTTGTCGGCCTGCGCGTGAACCGCACGAGAATGGGTTTCATGCATTGATTAATTCAGTAAAGACAAAGATGGCTCGGCTCCCTGATGCAGGGCGATTGCGCGTGGTTGAGGGGGTGATGTTAATATCAACCTCTGAGAACGTATGCAGAAAGGGGCGCACCGCGCTTGTCAGGCCGTGCCAATGCCGAGACTTTCAGGCATAATGGTTCTTGGAATAGGTTCCGTCAAAGGGAGTCAGATAATGACCGAAATCACTGCACCGAAGTCTTCGCTTACTTCCGGTGAGTTCACCGACGAGATTCGCGAGCAGCTCAAGTACACCCAGGGCGTGACGCCGGAGCAGGCGACTGCCGCTGATGTGTATGTGGCCACCGCTGCTGCCGTGCGCCGCCACCTCGTGGATTCCTGGATGAAGACCCAGCACGACATGGTCAACGGCGACACCAAGGCCGTTGGGTACCTGAGCGCTGAGTTCCTCATGGGCAAGCAGCTGGAGAACGCGCTGCTGAACGCCGGCCTGACCGAGCAGTTCGAAGGCGCCATGAAGGAGCTGGGCTTCGACACCAAGGACGTCATCGACGCCGAGTACGAGCCGGGCCTGGGCAACGGCGGTCTTGGCCGTCTCGCCGCCTGCTACATCGATTCTCTCGCCTCCATCGGCGTGCCGGCCTTCGGCTACGGCATCCGCTACCAGTATGGCATCTTCAAGCAGGAGTTCGACGAGAACGGCAAGCAGATTGAGACCCCTGACTACTGGCTCGTCAACGAGGAGCCGTGGGGCCACGTCGATTACAACCGCGACCAGCGCGTGAACTTCGGCGGCGAAGTCGTCGAGGAGAACGGCAAGCGCGTGTGGAAGCCGGCGTGGGCTGTCCGCGCCGTCCCGTGCGACTACATGGTTCCGGGTTACAAGTCCGGCCGTGTGAACACGCTGCGCCTGTGGACCGCGAAGTCCTACGACGAGTTCGACCTGCTCACCTTCAACAAGAGCGATTACCTCGACGCCGTGATCCCGAAGGTTGAGGCTGAGAACATCTCCAAGATCCTCTACCCGGAGGATTCCACCCCGCAGGGCAAGAAGCTGCGCCTCGAGCAGCAGTACTTCTTCGTCTCTGCATCCATCCACGACGCGATCCGCGTGTTCTACCCGGGCGAGAAGAACCCTGACCTGACCACGCTGCCGAACAAGATCGTGTTCCAGCTCAACGACACCCACCCGGTGATCGGCATCCCGGAGCTCATGCGCGTCCTGATTGACGAGTACGGCTACGACTGGGATACCGCTTGGTCCATCACCAACAAGACCTTCAACTACACCTGCCACACCCTGCTTCCGGAAGCTCTGGAAGTGTGGCCGGCCTCCCTGATCGGTGAGCTGCTGCCGCGTCACCTTGAGATCATCAAGAAGATCAACGAGCAGTTCATGTCCGAGCTGAAGGCCAAGGGCGTCGCCGACGATCAGATCGAGCGCATGCGCATCTACACCGACGGCAAGGATGCTTCCGTCCGCATGGCGTACCTCGCCACCTACGGCGGCTCCTACGTCAACGGTGTGGCCGAGCTGCACTCCGAGCTGCTCAAGGACGTCACCCTCAAGGACTTCTCCTCCGTGTACCCGGACAAGTTCACCAACGTTACCAACGGCGTCACTCCTCGCCGCTTCATCAAGCTCGCCAACCCGCGCATGTCCGACCTCATCACCGAGGGCCTGGGCACCGACGCGTGGCTGTCCGACCTCGAGCAGCTCAAGGGCCTCATCCCGCTGGCTGACGATCCGGAGTTCGTCAAGAAGTTCGCCGCCGTCAAGCAGGCCAACAAGAACGACTTCGCTGCGTTCGCCAAGCGCAAGTACGGCTTCGACATCGACCCGAACACCATGTTCAACACGATGATCAAGCGTCTGCACGAGTACAAGCGCCAGGCCCTGAAGATCCTCGCGGTCATCGCCACCTACGCCGACATCAAGTCCGGCAAGGTTGATCCGGACACCCTGGTTCCGCGCACCGTGTTCTTCGGCGCGAAGGCTGCCCCGGGTTACTACCTGGCCAAGCAGACCATCCAGCTGATCAACAATGCGGCCCGCGTCATCAACAACGACCCGGCCACCAAGGGCAAGCTGCACGTCTACTTCCCGTGGAACTACAACATCGAGCTGGCCCAGAACCTCATCCCGGCCACCGACCTCGACGAGCAGATCTCGCAGGCCGGCAAGGAAGCTTCCGGCACCGGCAACATGAAGTTCGCCCTCAACGGCGCCCTGACCGTCGGCACGCTCGACGGTGCGAACGTCGAGATCCGTGAGCGCGTCGGTGCTGAGAACTTCTTCCTCTTCGGCATGACCGAGCCGGAAGTCTCCGCCCTGTACGCCAAGGGCTACGACACCAAGGGCCTGTCCCGCGAGTACTACGAGAAGGATCCGCAGCTCAAGCAGGCCATCGACATGGTTGCGGACGGCACCTTCTCCGACGGCGACAAGGACACCTATAAGGACCTCGTCAACGACTGGCTGAACAAGGATTACTTCATGACGCTCGCGGACTTCCGCGCGTACATGGACATCCAGGCCGAGATCGAGGAGACCTACCGCGATCCGATGAAGTGGGCTCGTATGGCTGTGCTCAACGTGGCCAACTCCGGCTACTTCAGCTCCGATCGCTCCATCGAGGACTACCTCGAGCGTATCTGGCACACCGGCGCCCTCAAGTAAGCGCCAGTACCGGCCGGTATGGGCGTGAACGCCTGAATCGGTAGGCTAAGACCGGTAGACGCCGGTCGACCAAAGAGGCGGAAGCTTTGCACTGCATGTGTAATGTGCGGTGCGGGCTTCCGCCTCTTGCGTTATCGGCGAATATGCGTGTCCGGGTGGGCGTGGGGGAGTCTGGATTGCTGTATTGGTTTCCATGTCCGTCCTGTATGTCGTGGCATACGTAAGTCTGCATTTCGGTTCCCATGCGGGGCGGAACGTCTCCCATCCGTTGCGTGACGTATGCCGCGGTATGCGCAACGAATCAGATTTAGCCGAAGCGTGCCTGCGCCGGTCCGTGTTCTGCAGTTTGCGTATGTCGTGGCATACGTATGTCGGCATTATGGTTTCCAGGCAGGGCGGGACGCTTCCATCCGTCGTGTGACGAATGCCCGAACATACGCGGTGCAGCACAGCACATTCGAACCGCCCATACGCCATGTACCACGCCATGTTACGGGCCTGCCGTGGCACAATGGGGGTATGCCGGTAATCAGGGAACAGGATATTGATAAAGGCCGTGACGGGCTGCAACAGTGGCGCGACAAGGCGCGGGAGCTCGCCGCGCAGGATGACAGTGAGACAGGGCGTCTGACCGTGTCCCCGAACAATCTGCCGCGTCCGGTGTGGGCGTGGGCCGTGCGGTACTCACTGTATCTGTTGGAGCGCAAGGCGCCGGGGGAGGGCGTCGAAGTGCGCGTGGCACCGTGGGGCGCCATCAAGATCCTGGACGGACCGGCGTCTGACCCGCATAATCTCACGCCGCCTGATGTGATTGAACTCAAGCCGGACGTGTGGCTGCGTCTGGCATGCGGCATTACTACGTGGGCCGAGGAGAAGCAGGCCGGCCGCATCAGCGCAGTCGGCGAACGTGACGATCTGAGCGGCCTACTACCGCTCGTCTGAGCGTGCGTGCGTGAGAATTGCGCGCGAAGCTACAGTGCTATTGTGTGATACTCGCGATCGGTTCGCAATACGCTCACGCTAAGACCTTCCTCTGCTCGCCATACGCAAACTGGCTACGCTAAGGGCCTTCTTAGCGTAGCCAGTTTGTGAGGGGCAGCGAGAGCTACCTGACCCCGGGTCAGTACTTCATGCCCATGGCCTCGCGGACTTCGTCCAGGGTCTGTTCGGCGATTTCGTTGGCGCGCTTGTTGCCGTCGTGCAGAATGTCGCGGATCGAATCCATGTCCTTGGCGAGTTCGGCGCGACGCTCACGGTGCGGTGCGAGGAACTCGTTGACCGACTTGGTGACATACGCCTTCAGGGCGCCGGCGCCGGCATCGCCGATCTCCTCGGCGATATCCTTCGGGTCGCGGCCAGTCACAAGGCCGGCGGTGGTCAGCAGCGCGGACACTTCCGGACGGTTCACCGGGTCATACGTCACCTTGCGCTCGGAATCGGTGCGGCTCTTCTTGATGAGCTTCGCGGTCTCCTCAGCGGTGGCGCCCAGCATAATCGAATTGCCGTAGGACTTGCTCATCTTGCGGCCGTCAAGACCTGGGATTTCAGGGGCTTCGGACAGAATCGCGCTCGGCTCGGGGAACACCGGGTGCTTCTTCGCATACCGCTCGTTGAACCTGCGGGCGATGGTGCGCGTGATCTCCACATGCGGCAGATTGTCCTTGCCGATCGGCACCACATTGGCCTTGCAGAACAGGATGTCGCACGCCTGATGCACCGGGTAGGTGAGCAGCAGACCGGTCAGCGCGTGGCCGGAAGCCTCCATTTCGGACTTCACGGTCGGGTTGCGGTGCAGCTCCGCCTCGGTGACCAGCGACAGGAACGGCAGCATGAGCTGGTTCTCCGCCGGAACCGCGGAGTGCGTGTAAATCATGGTCTTGTTCGGGTCGATGCCGGCGGCCACATAGTCAAGCACCAGGTTGAGCACGTTGTCCTGAATATGCTCGGTGGTGTCGCGGTCGGTGATCACCTGATAATCAGCGATGATGATATTCGTGTTCACGCCCATGTTCTGCATGGCGACACGCTCGCGAATCGAGCCGAAGTAATGGCCAAGGTGCAGTCGTCCGGTCGGCCGGTCGCCGGTCAGCATGGTGAACTTGCCCGGATTCTCTTTGAGCGCAGCCTGCGTCTCGTCCGAACGCTTCTTCGCGGCGAGGAAACTCGCGCTCATCTCGTTGCCTACAGCAGTCACTTGCTCATCTGCCATGACCATTCCTTTGCCTTGAAAGCCCAAGTAAAACTTGCTTTTATCGTAAAAGTCTCAGCAGACAACCACCACGTGCATAATAAGTGGTACTCTCTTATATGATGATTCAACAACTATAAGTATTGCAGGGGGTCAGATGGGCCGCGGACGTCAGAAGGCAAAACAGCAGAAAATAGCCCGTAAGCTCAAGTACCTGACTACCGATACCGACTACGATGAGCTCGCCAAGGAGCTCAATTCCCAGGAGCCGGGTACCGGTTCGTTCGATCCGTTCGCCGACGTCGAAGAGCAGTATGCGCATGAGTCGGGCGAGGGCACAAAGAGCGAGTCATCACCAGTTGATGACGATCTAGATGAATACGCCAAGTGGGCGGCGGAAGCGGCGGCGAAGGCCGCGAGCGACGAGCCACCGGCACAGCATACGCCGGTCAAGCCGCATAAGCCGATTCACATGCCGCTGCCGAGCGCTATGAAGCCGAAGCCGCATCCGAGCGACGAGTCGGCGGCGAAGTAGCTGTTACTGCATCGGTAGCTGGCAGCGGCCGCTGGTGGTTCTGGCGGTTGCTTGCGATTGTGCCGGTGCTGTGAGCCGAGCCAGAAGGCTGGCGGCGATACACCAGCTCAGCACTACGTGATCTGACCGCGTCCGGTTGATATGCCGGGCGCGGTCAATTGTGTTGTGGGCGGGACTTTGTGCCGGAACCGCCCGCCAGCGGATGAACTCCCGGATTTGCGTGGGAGATTATCGCGGATACTGCGTTTGGTGAATAAACTCCCGCTGAAGGCTTCGAGGCCGATTTTTCTGAATCGCGGAATTCCAACGTTTTGATTGGGAGGTTATCGTCCGTGTCGAGGAATCGCGTCAAACTCCCGGGTTCTGCGTGGGAGTTTATCCGCGAATCATGGAATCTCGCATAAACTCCCGTAAAATCCGGGAAGTTACTCGCTGACGGCCCTTATGAGCGTAAAGTTCCGCGCAGTCATGCGACGGGACGCCGGGCATCGTCAGGGTGTTATCGGGGCATCATCGGGACATATGCGTGCGAACGGACAGCGCGCGAATTCTGCCGCGAACTGCCTTTTCCCTAGGTTCCGCCTAAAGTAGCGGCTATGACTAGTCTGCTTGAACACCCCCGTGGCGCCGAGCCCGGCAAACCCGGTGACCGTAGCGCGTTCTGGTTCGAAACCATCACCCGTCTGCCGGATGCCGCGAACGGCAAAGGGCGTGGCGGCGCGCGGTACGGGCGCACCGGCATCATCCACACCCCGCACGGCGACATCCATACGCCCGCGTTCGTGCCGGTTGCCACGCAGGGAGCGATGAAAGCCGTTCTGCCTGAATCCATGAAGCAGCTTGGCGCGCAATGCCTGCTGTCGAACGCGTTCCACCTGTTCGAACGCCCGGGTGAGGATGTGCTTGATGCGGCCGGCGGGCTGGCGAAGTTCATGAACTGGGACGGCCCGACCTTCACGGATTCCGGCGGATTCCAAGTGTTGTCGTTGGGCGCGGGCTTCAAGAAGACGCTCGCCATGGACGTGACCGGCATGAAGTCGGACGACGTGATCGCCGAAGGCAAGCAGCGCCTTGCTTTCGTGGACGAGGACGGCGTGACGTTCAAATCGCCGCTCAACGGCGCAAAACACCGGTTCAGCGCGGAAATCAGCATGGGAATCCAGCACAAGATCGGCGCCGACATTATGTTCGCGTTCGACGAGCTGACCACGCTCATGAATACGCGCGGATATCAGGAACGCTCGGTGGAACGCACGTTCCGGTGGGCGAAGCGGTGCGTCGCCGAGCATGAGCGGCTCACCCGGGAGCGGCTCGGCAAGCCGTACCAGGCGCTATATGGCGTGGTCCAAGGCGCGAATTACGAGGATTTGCGGCGGCATGCGGCCGAGGAAATCGCCTCGCTGGACTTCGACGGCGTCGGTATCGGAGGCGCGATCGAGAAACGGATTATCGGCGACACGTGCGCGTGGATCTGCGACGCAATGCCGGAGAATCGGCCGCGTCACGTGCTTGGCATCGCGGCGGTGGATGACATCTTCGCATGCGTGGAAAACGGCGGCGACACCTTCGACTGCGTGGCCCCCGCGCGTTGCGGGCGAAACGGCGCCATCTTCACTCGCGACGGACGGTACAACATCAAGCGCGCCGCCAACAAGTTCGATTTCGAACCGCTCGAACAGGGCTGCGACTGCTACACGTGCACGCATTATTCGCGGGCGTATGTCGACCATCTGCTGCGCGCGAGGGAGCTCAACGGCTTCACACTGGCGACGATTCACAACGAGCATTTCTTCGTGAAGCTGCTCGACGATATTCGCGCGTCGATTGACGGTGGGTATTTCGACGAGTTCCGCGACGAGACGCTGGCGCGATTCTATGCGAACGGGTCGCGCGGGTGAGCATCTGGGTGCGCGGGCGAGCTAGCCGCGCGGGCGATTGAGTGGGCCGCGTGGTGACCTGATGACGCCTCAAGCCGGCAGCCTGCTGATATCTGCGTTGGTGACGCTGGAGACGGCGTTGGCGTTGATGCTGATTGGTGATGCTGCGTATGACGACAGGAGCAACGCCGGCCGGCGGGTGCTTTTTGGGGGCGCCTCATTATGGTTGCTTCGCGGCGCCCTTCTGCGTGTTGACAGTAGTCGGCTGGCATCTATGCTCGCGACACGCCGATGATGCTAGCTTGCAACAGATGGTCAATCATGGTATCTTGTCTATTTGTCTGCGAGCGTGGCGGAATGGTAGACGCGCTGTCTTCAGGTGGCAGTGAGCGAATGCTCGTGAGGGTTCAACTCCCTCCGCTCGCACGAACAAAACCGGAGCTTCGGCTCCGGTTTTTTTGTTTTTCGGCTGTTGCCCGTGTGAATTTTCGACCGTCTACTAATGCCAAGGAGTGTCTCGGTGTCGGCGGAGGCAGAGAGGCTGGACAGGCTGACGACTCATGGTCGGTGTGGAAGAAATGACAGATTTCCGTGATTCGGGTCAGTTCTCCCGTGTGCGGTGTGGGAGTTTGTCGGAATTCGGGATTCTCGCAACAGAACTCCCAACGGAAACGTTGGAAATCCGCGATTCTTGAAAATCGCCTCGGGGCGCGGGACCGGGAGAACAACGCCGAATCTGTACATCGGCGATAAACTCCCATGAAAACATGGGACTTTGCATGCGAGCGGCCGATGTGCGCGTAATCTCCCGCGTCGGCGGTAGGAGATTGCGTGGATATGGGCTATTGCGTCGTAATCTCCCGTGTCGCCGGTGTCAGTGCCGATATCTCGCGGATTCATACGGCTTGCACAAGACAGATTCGTCGTGCCGAGCGCTCGCTGTGCGCAGGGCCCCAATGATAGGATGTCACTGTTATTCAGCCGTTGTCCTACTTACGATTCGAGGCGTATCCATGCTCGTGTTCCAGAACGATTACAGTGAGGGCGCTCATCCCGCGATCCTGAAACGTCTCGCCGAGACGAATATGGAGCAGCTGCCGGGCTACGGCACCGACCATTATTGCGAGGCCGCCCAGGAGAAGATCCGCCAGGCGTGCGATTGCCCGCAGGCGCAGGTCCGCTTCATCTCCGGTGGCACGCAGACCAATCAGCTGGTCATTGACACGATGCTTCAACCGTACGAAGGCGTGATCGCCGCAGATTCCGGCCACGTGAACGTGCATGAGGCTGGCGCGATCGAGGCGACCGGGCACAAGGTGCTCACCCTCCCGCAGCACGACGGGCTGATTGATGCCGGCGAGCTACGCGAGTATTGCGAGACCTTCTACGCCGACGGCAACCATGAACATATGGTCTTCCCCGGCATGGTGTACATCTCGCACCCCACCGAATACGGCACGTTGTACACAAAGGCGCAGCTCGAAGCCATCGCGGAAGTCTGCCACGACTATGACATGCCGCTGTTCATCGACGGCGCCCGTCTTGGTTATGGGCTGGTGGCATCCGGCGCTGACGTGACGCTACCGGATATCGCGCGGATCGCGGACGTGTTCTATATCGGCGGCACAAAAGTGGGCGCGCTGTTCGGTGAGGCCGTGGTGTTCACCAAAGACAACATGCCCAAGCATTTCACCACGCGTATCAAGCAGCACGGCGCGTTAATGGCGAAAGGCTGGCTGCTGGGCTTGCAATTCGACACGCTGTTCACCGACGGGCTGTACACGCGAATCGCCCGCAATGCGGACGAGATGGCCGACCATATCCGCGAGGCCTTGCGCGCCAAGGGCTACCGGATGGTGTACGAGAACACGACCAACCAGATTTTTGTGGTTCTTGACCATGCGACCATCGACCGGCTGGAACGTGAGGTCCGTATGGGCTTCATGGAGCGGTATGACGACGATCATACTGTGATGCGAATCTGCACCAGCTGGGCGACGACCGCCGAATCGGTGGACCGCTTGATTGACTTGCTATGACGCGGTGTTCTGCTGTGCGTCGCGGGTTGATGCGGGGTGGTGTGACGTGTGCCGTCGGCGTGACGGGCACGTGCGCCCATCGCTCTCAGCTGATTCGTATGGTGGATAAGGCCGCGATGAATCAGCTGATATCCCTGATTTTTCGCGTTTTTTGGATATCCGGGGACAATTTTGAATCCATTTCCAAAAAACATTCAGGAAACGTGGAGAAGCTGCGGCTTTACTCATAACTAGTGAAAAGGCCGGACATGCCATATGGGGCCGGCCGTGAGTCAGGCAAGGAGTGATTATGGCTGATACCAATAATGGTTGGGAAAACCAGGCCGACCAGCCGCAGGACGACGTCCAGCGGACTGCGCCGCTGCCCCCGACCGACCATACGACAGACAACGGAACGGGCTGGAACGCGGATCAGAACGCGGCGGATACCGCGCAGCATAGCGATGAGCAGCCGACGGTGTACACCCCGGCGCCGGAATACGGAGCATACGGCCCGGTCCCAACGCAGCCCGCCCAGCAGACGCCGGAGACCCAGCAGATGCCGCCGCAACACCAGCAGAATCCGTACGGTGCCTACTACGGAGGGTATTACGGTGACAATGCGAACAACGTCAACAATGCGAACGCCCAGCAGCCCGTCGGCTCGCCTGTGAACGGCGAAGCACCGAACGCGCCGCAGGCCAACGGTCCGCAGGCCCCGGCGTTCCCGCCGCAAGGCCCACAAGATCCGAATCGTTCGCAGGGTCCGGGTGCCATCCCTCCGGTGGGCCCGAATGGACGCCCGGCAGCGCACAAGACCGCGAATAACGTGGTCGTCGCCGTCGTCGCGGCCCTGGTCGCGGCGGTTCTGTGCCTCGGATTCGGGTATGCGGCCATCACCAACGGTTGGGTGAAAGTCCCGACCACCAGCTCGCTCAGCGGTGTGTCCTCGAACACATCCGGCTCCGGCAGCACCAACAGCAAGACCACCAGCACTGACTGGACCACGGTCGAGAAGAAGGTCTCGGAATCCGTGGTGTCCATCCAGGCGACCATCAGCGGTGGAGTAGCTAAGGGCTCCGGTGCGATTGTGGATACCAAGGGCTATATCGTCACCAATAACCACGTGATTTCCGGCGCTTCCGACATCCAGGTAACCCTCGCCAACGGGGATATCTACTCTGCGACGGTCGTCGGCACCGACAGCACCACTGATCTGGCGGTCATCAAGCTCAGCAACCCGCCAAGCGACCTGACCGCGGTGACGTTCGCCGATTCCGACAAGCTGGCGGTCGGCGAGTCCATCATGGCGATTGGCAACCCGCTTGGCTATGAGAACACCGCCACCACCGGCATCGTGTCCGCTGTGAATCGCCCGGTCTCCGTGACCGACGACAATAACAACGAGGTCGTCACCAACGCGGTGCAGATTGACGCGGCCATCAACCCCGGCAACTCCGGCGGCCCGACCTTCAACGCGGCCGGTGAGGTCATCGGCATCAACTCCTCGATCGCCACGGCGTCCTCCAGCTCCTCGAGCTCCGATTCCAGCGGTTCGATCGGCATCGGCTTCGCCATCCCGTCCAACGTGGTTAAGACCATCTCCGATGAAATCATCAAGGATGGCAAGGCGACGCACGTTGTACTCGGCGTGACCGTCAAGAGTGCGACCGTGGAAGCCGACGGCGTGACCCGCGGCGGCGCCGAGATCACCTCCTCCGGAACCAGCTCCGCAGTCACCTCCGGCAGCGCGGCGGACAAGGCCGGCTTGAAGTCTGGTGACACCATCGTCGCCTTCAACGGCAACGCGGTGACCAACAGCTACTCCTTGCTCGGCTACGTGCGGGCCGCGACACTGAACGAGAAAGTGACGCTCACCATCGTGCGCGACGGCAAGACGATGGATGTGGACGTGACCCTCGACCAGGCTGAAACCGCTACGAGCTCCAATAGCTCGAACGGTTCCGGAAGCAGCAACGGCAATAGCGGCAATAGCGGGAACAGCGGGAACGGCGACGGCAGCGGCAGCGATGGAAGCGGCAACGGTTCCAACGATGACGGCGGCGGCGTGTTCGATCCGTTCGGCCTGTGGTAAATCCCACGGTCTGCGGAAAGCTGCTGACTGCGGAAAACCCGCTGACTAGGCGCTCCGGATAACGAAGACCCGGTATGGACTCACGAGTCCTGCCGGGCCTTTCGTTTGCGCGTGTGTCTGCGGGTTGTACCGGTGTGTTTGTGGGTTGTGCTGGTGCGCGCGCTCGTACTCCCGCCGTAACCGGGTTAGTGGTTACCCAAACTGGTTACGCTGGGAGGCGTGTGAGCATAACTGGTTTGTGAGGGGACTGGGAGTGGACTACAGAATGACCATTGCTTGGGCGCTCGCCGGCTCGTCGTAGTGGATCATCAGATCGAAATCAGCCTGTCGGATTGGCAGCTGGTAGGTGTCCACCAGCGTTTCGCCGTAGGGCTCGTCAATCCACGGGTCGTCGACCAGCAGCGTGCCGTCGGCAAGTTCGCCGGTCACAGTCACCCAATGCGGGCAGGTTACCCCGTGCATGACATGCTCGTCAATCAGCACCAGTGCCACATGCCCGCCATCCAGCCGCCGCGCGACATTCGCTGCGGTGAACGACGTGATATTGATGGGAACGCCTATTTTCCGCGCCTCAGTTGCGAAATGCTCCTGCACATCGCGTGACATTGCGGCATCGATCATACCCATCGCGCCATGCGCCGGATTGAGCACCGGCCCGGTTTTGGAAACGACGATGCGTGGATTCTCGCCACGTTTCGCCGCACTCAATGCCAGGCCATATGGTTCGCATGCCACGGCAATCGTCGCCTCGCGCCAGATATGCAGCTCGTCCACTCGGTTCGCCGCCATCTGCGGATGCAGCCGGTGCATCGCGTTGAGCAGCGAAACCGGACCGCAGGTGAATTCCGTGGTCTGGCGGTAGTGGTCATGCTCGCCCAGCACACGCCAGGATCGCCCGTCGTATGTCGTCATTGCCTGTTCGGCATAGACTCCCGGCTCTGTTTTGACTGTGATCGTGTGCGAATCATGAATCGCGTGCAGTGCTGCATATTCGACAAGTCCATTCCGCAGACGTTCGCAACCGCTGAACGCGCACAGCTTCTCTTGGGCGGTGTGAGGGCGGTGATACCCCAGCAGGAATGCGGTGTCGTGGCCGTCGTTCGCCATGTACACCGTGCGCTCCAGCGCGCCCTGCGCCTGGACCAGTGCGGCGCGCGTGGTTTCCGGCAGTTTGAGATAGATCGAGCGGATATCGTCACACGCCTTGGGGCCGACAGCGCAGATTGTGCCCATGTGTTCGGCTTCGCGGGGAATATCTTGCGTCCGGCCGCTTACCGATTGTGGGACGGCAATCGCGCGGTACAGGACTTCTCGCATGTTCTGTGCGCTTTGTGCGTTCTCTTCGGCGCTTATCATTGACGTTCCTGTGTCGTAGGGGTCGCGGACAGCGCCCGCGGTACTGAGGCGATGAGCTTGCGTGTGTATTCGTGTTTCGGATGATCCATGACTTCGGCGGTGGCGCCCTCTTCGATGATCCGGCCGTCGACCATGACCGCGATCCGGTCAGCGATACGACGAACGGTATCAAGGTCATGCGAAATGAACAGAATCGCCAGATCTGTGTGTTCCCGCAGCGAAAGCAGGGTTTCGAGCACATGCCGTTGCACATTCGCGTCCAGCGCGGTCACCGCTTCATCGGCCACCAGCAGTTTCGGCTGCGGCGCAAGGGCGCGCGCGATGGCCACACGCTGGCATTGCCCGCCGGACAAGGTACCCGGTTTGCGGTCCAGATACTCGGTCTCCAGCCCGACAACATCCAATAGCCGGCGGATATGCGTGTCATCGGCTGTCTCCCCGGACGCGCGCAGCGCCTCGGCAAGCGTCTGTCGGACTGTCATCGTCGGATTCAACGACTGATACGGGTTCTGGAATACGAGTTGCGCCACATGCATCGACCAGCCGGTCGTGCCGCCCTTGCCGTCCGCATACCGCACATCGCCGGAATCCGGGCGTTCCAGATGGACCAGGCAGCGCGCGACCGTGGACTTGCCGGAACCGGAGGCGCCCACCAGACCGAGGATTTCGCCGGCATGCACCTCGAATGAAACGTCGTCGACCGCGGGTCGGGGAGTGCCGGCGAAACGCTTCACCAGATGTTCGGCCCGGACCACGGTCTTGCCGATGGCTGGACGTGCTGTTTCGCCGATGCCGGCGTGGGCGGCAAGCAGTTCGCGCGTATACGCGGTTCGCGGGTGCCGGATGATGTCATCGCGACTCCCCGTTTCGACCACCCTGCCGTCGCGGAACACCACCAGATGGTCGGCGCGCTGTGCGGCAAGCGCCAGATCATGCGTGATTAGCACAAGCGTCAGCTGGCGTTCATCGCGTAAACGGCCCAGCAAATCCAAGACGCCGCTTTGCATCTGCGCGTCCAACGCGGTGGTCGGCTCGTCGGCGATCAGGACTTGGGGTTTCGGCGCAAGTGCGGCGGCGATCGCCACACGCTGGCGCATACCGCCTGACAGCTCATGCGGGTAGCGGTCGGCGATACCAGCGTCAAGCCCTACATCCGTCAGCAGCTGACGCGCGCGATTGCGACGCTCGGCACGGGAGCCGCTACGCATACCGGCGGCAATCTGAGTTCCGCACGTATGCAGCGGGTCAAGCGAGGAGAACGGGTCCTGTGGAAGCCACACGATTGCGCCGCCGCGCAACGCACGCCATGAGCGCTCGCCGCCGGCCAAATCTACGGTGTCATCAAGTAGGCTGTATAAACCCTGTACAGTCGCATATCGCGGCAGCAGGCCGGCGAGGGCTTTCGCGGTCAACGATTTGCCCGAGCCGGATTCGCCGACGATTGCTGTGGTGTCGCCGCGCGGAATATCCAGATCGACGCCGTGCAACAGTTCAGTGTCGCCGATGCGCACCTTAAGACCACGAAGCGTAATGGCGGGGTTCTGCGGATTCTGGCCTTGCTTCGAGGTCGATTGCAGGCTGTTGTTCATGATGCTCATCGTTCACCTCTATCCGCACGAGCGGTGATCCAGTCACCCACGATGTTCATTGCTACCGAGACCACGATGATTGCGATGCCCGGTGCGATCGCGGTCATCGGGTTGTTGAACAGCTGGTCGCGCGCATCCGAAAGCTGCCGGCCCCAATCGGCGGCCTGTGGGGAGATGCCGAGGCCGAGGAACGACAGCGACGACAACGATACCAGCGCATTGCTCATGTCGAGGAACATGGCTGCCCCGACCACCGGCCGGATCACCGGGAATACGTGGCGTGCGAGGATATGCGCCGGGCTGAGTTCCAACAGTCGCGCGGCATCGAGGAACGGGTCGTGCAGGTGCGAGAGTGCGGCGGACCGCACCAGGCGGATTTCGTAGGGTGCGTACAGCAGCATGAACACGAGTACGTTCACCCAGTAGCCGCCGCCAATCAGACCGGCGAGCACAATGGCGAGCAACAGCGTCGGTAGGGAAAGCATGAGTTCCACTACGCGGGAGATCAGCCAATCCACCCAGCCGCCCGTATATGCGGCAAGCAGACCGAATACGAGGCCGATCGCCATCGCGCCGACCGCAATCGCTACCGGGCCGGCGATGGCTGTGCGGGCGCCGGCGATGGTCAGCATGAATACGTCACGGCCCAGCGCGTCAGTACCCCATATGTGGCCATCCGTGCCGGCAGGAACGGCGCCAAGCACGATATCCTGCTTCAACGCCTGCGAATTGAACGATGGAATCAAGCCGATAACAGCGGTGGCCAGAAGAATCAGTGTGGCGATCAGCATGGCCCACGAGCCGCTCATCGCGCGGCGGATGCGGGCGGGCAGCGGTAGCAGTCGCGGGTGCCGTGGTGTTGTGGCGGGTTGCAGTGTTGCGGGCTGGGGTGTGTTCGGCTGTGGTGCATTCGGCTGTGGTGACGCGGCGTGGTGCTGCGCGCTCGGTTGCGTCGTGGCGGGCTGGGACGCGGCGGGCAGGGATGCCGGTTGAGGCGCTGACACCTGCGAGTCCTGCGGGGTTTGACCCGGTGCCGAAGTTTGTGTCGTATCGGACATCACGCCTCACCTTCCTTGTTCGTCGGCGTGTCTGCGGAATTACGGTGTCCGCCATTCGGACGCAACCGTGGATCAGCCAGCGCATACAACGCGTCGATGATTGCCGTCGTCACACAGATGACGGTCGCCAGCAGCAGCGTCACCGCCTGCACGACCGGAATATCCTTGAACGTCACCGATTCCTGCAGCAACGTGCCCAACCCGCCAATCGAGAAGGTCGTTTCCACAATCACCGTGCCGGAAATCAGCGAGGCGATCAGCAAGCCCGACGACGTCATAATCGGCAACGCCGCATTGCGCAACTGCCAGCGGGTAATCGTGCCGCGGGGAACGCCGCGCGACTGGGCGAACAACGTGTAATCCGACTCCACCTGTTCGAGCAGCGAAGCGCGCGACACCTTGATTACCGCGGCGAATAAGCCGACCGCAAGCGTGATCGCCGGTAACAGCAGATGTGGCAAGGCGTCGGCGAAACTCCCGTCGCCCAGCCCGTACACGGGGAACCAGCCCAGCTTGACCGCGAACACGTACAGCAACAGCAGGCCGACAGCGAAACTCGGTGCGCTCAGCCCGACGACGGCCAGCGCGGTGATCAGCCCGTCACGCCATGTGCCATGCCGTTTTGCGGCGACCACACCAAGTGGCAAACCGATGAGCAGCGCAATCGCGAGAGCCAGCAAGGCCAACGTCAACGTGACCCATGCGCGCTGCCCTATCATCTGAGACACCGGCAGTTGCGTGCGGATTGATGTGCCGAAATCCCCGTGAACCGCGTTGCTGAGCCAAATCATGTACTGCTTCCACAACGGTTCGTCAAGGTGATACTGGTGGCGGATCGCCGCAAGCTGCGCAGCGCTGACTTTTTTCGCGCCGGCCAATGTGCGTGCCGGGTCGCTGTTCGTCAGGTACAGCAGGCCGAACGTGACCAGCGACAGCACGAATAGCAGAATCACCAGATTGGCGAGGCGTCTGCCTATGAACTTCGCGACTTTCACAAATCCGCCTTTCGTTATATACGCATCTGGGCTGGGCCCGCCGAAGCGCCGGTATGCCGGTGCGATGCGAACGGCTTGTCGCCCGCGACGGAATCCGCCACGGGAAACAAGCCGTCAATCGCCGGACTGCTCAATCGCAGGGGCCTGCGGATGCGGATGCCAGTATCAGGCTACGCGTTCTTGCTGAAATCCGCTGCCCAATTCGTGCCGAGCCAATACGTGCCGATTTTCGCGAGCTTCACGCCCTTTGCCGTGGCGACCACCGACTTGCCCCAGTAAATCGGCGAGTAGATGTCCTCGTCCAGCGCGGTGGTGGTGCTCTTGAGCACGAGCGCCAGCTTGTCGGACTCCTGGTCCAGCGTGCCGACCTTCTCGGTTTCCGCGGCGACTTCGGCGTTGTTCCAGTTTGCCGGGTTCGTGCCGGAACCACCCGCCGCGAGCAGCCAGGACGTGATTTCGTTCGGCTGTGGGGTGGTCGGGTTGTAAATCATCCAGCCGACGCCCTGCTTGCCGTTGCCGATTTCGCTCAGCCACTGCTCAAGCGGGATTTCCTTCACGTTGAGCGTAATGCCGAGACTCTTGAGATTCTGCGCGATGGCGAGCGACGCCTTGCCGACCTGCGCGTAGCCGGTCGGGTAGGTGAGCGTCGTAGTGAAGCCGTTCGGCTTGGAGGACTGCTTGAGTTCGGACTTCGCTTTCTTCAGGTCGTAGCTGATGGCGGGAAGCTTGGCCGTCTGTTTGGATGCCTTGCTCGCATCGTTGTCGGTCCAACCGGCGAGCTGCTCCGGGGAATCGATGCCCGTGGCGACCTCGCCGTAGCCCTTGAGAATGCCGGAAACAATGGACTTCTTATCCACCGCGTACGAGACGGCCTTACGCACGTGGATGTCGTTGAACGGAGCGACGTTCGGGTCGAAAGTCAGGCCGTAATAGGAGCGGTCGGAATACGCGGTGGTCGAGCCGCCGTTCGTCTTCCACTGGGCGACGCTCGTCACCGGCACGTTGAACGACACGTCAACCTTGCCGCTGGTGAACGCCAGCTGGCGGGTTGAATCCTCGGTCACGAAATCGATGCGGACCGTCTGCGGACCATTGTTCTTGCCCCAATAATCCTTGAACTTCGTGAGCGTCACATGGCTGGACGGGTCGAATTCGGTGACTTTGTACGGGCCGGTGCCGACGATGAGCTTCTTGGATGAGCCGTAATTCGAGCCCGCCGAATCAAAGAACTTCTTCGATGTGACGAACAGGCCGGCCACATTGGATACCTGGATCGGGAAATCGCTGTGCGGGCTGGACAGGGTGATGGTGATCTGGTTGTCGCCGGTCTTTTCGGCGGACTGCACATAATCAGGCCAATACACCGACAGGCCCGGTGATTTCTTCGAATCGCGGGCCACGTTGATTGCATACACGATGTCGTCGGCGGTCAGCGTGCTGCCGTCGTGCAGCTTCACGTTCTTGCGCAACGTGAACACCCACGACTTGTTGTCGCTGGACTTCCAGGATGTGGCGAGCGCCGGGATGACCTTGCCCGTGCCATCGACGCCGGTGAGACCCTCCTGATAGAGGGCCGCCAGCTGGTAGTTCGCGCTGCCGGCCTCCTGATTGACGCTCAGGGTGCTGACCGCCGATGAGATGGCGACCGTCAGCGTGTTGGGGTCGCCCGACGATTTGGCGGTGCTGGAGCCGCAGCCGGCGAGCGTGAGGGTGAAGGCGGCGATGGCCGCGATGAATATTGCGAATGTCGACCGATTGATGCGGCCGGAGCGGAGTGTGTGACCCATAATCGTATCTGTTCTCCCGTGTCTTGTGCCTGTTCGCTCGAAGCGCTGTTCTGCATGCAGGATGTGTGCGCTTTCCAAAGTATTCCTGTCTCGCATAACGAGGAAATTACCGGCACGCGCGATGTGCGGCGGTATGGCGGCGGTCTCGCGCTTGCTATAAGTAATTCGTATCGCTGGGGACGGTCGATTTAGCATACCAGACGACACGCCGGTGCGGGGGCTTCTGTCGGCGGCGGAAGGCGGGGGTGTGTCGCGGGGAATTTCGGGAGTGATGCGCGGGTCGTGTGTGTTCCGGCATACGTAAGTCGACGGATATTGACTGATATCTCGGCTCGGGCGGTGGGTTTGTCGTTGTGAGTGTGCGTGGACATACGCGAGGTGACAGATGCCGGGAGATGCCTCAGCCCGGACGGTGGGTCTGTCATCGTGCGTATGTGTGGGCATACGTAAGTTGATGGATGTGGGTCGATGCGGCGGGGATGCCCGGCAATTGGCTGGTTACGCATATCACGGGACGCGCAAGACACTAGATGTCAGCTGATACTCCAGCTCGATTGGCAGGTCCGCCGTCCCGCGTATGGCCAGACATACGTGATTGGACAGATGCTGGGCGGCTGGGGTCGTCGCTGTTGTGCCAGCCACTTTTGAGAGGCTCGAGCCGTGACTTTGTGAGGATTGACTTGCACGATGCCGGTTGGCGTGCTCCGATTCCTTCCAGCGAGTGGCGTTGGGCGTCATTGTGTGAGGATTGGCTCGCATGGTGGCAGTCAAGTCGACTGAAATCCGTTGATTTCCCGTCGTGAGGGGTGTTTGTGTGAGGATTGGCTCACACAATGACTGTCTGGCTGGCCGTGATCTGCTGTGTTGCTGCGTCAGAAGGTGATTGTGTGAGTTCTGGCTCGCACAATGACCGGTTCCATGGTCTCGAGCTGGTGCCTGGCAGGTTGCGGGTGTCACTATGTGAGGATTGGCTCGCATAGTCACCCGTGTTATCGTTCCGGGCTGGTGTGTGGATCGTAGCGGGCGTCGTCGTGTGAGGATTCGTTCACACAATGGGGTCCGGGTCGGCTGGAATCCGCCGTATTGCTCTGCCTGCAGGTGGCAATGCGAGTCCCGGCTCACACAACGGCCGGCCCACGCCGAGTAATCACCCAGCGCGGGCCGGCCATAGTGGTGGTCATAGAGGGGAAAGAAGGAACTTGCGAGTAAAGGTCACTCCCCAAACTCGCGCTCGCAGATGCGCGTCATCTCGGCGACGCAGGCATCCGCAATGAGCTTGCCGCGTTCGGCTGTAGCTCCGCGTGGATCGGCCAGCCCACCATAATCAGGAACGTCGCCTTGACGAACTGGATAGCGCACATACGGTTTCGCTTCGGCGTTGCCGGTGAACACGACGCGGTCCATGTGCACCAGCTCCGGAGCGTAATGCAATAGAAGCGAGGTTTCCGTCACAGCGGCGTGCTCAAGGGCCCAACCAGGGAATTCGATGCCATCGAACACTTGGCGGTTTACCTCTTCCGGCAGCGGGTCCCACCAATTCGATTCGACGATGGTCGCTTTCCCACCGGTCTCGCGGGTTACCAGATCGATGGCTTCCACGATGAACGCCTCGTTCTCGAAGTGGGCGTTCATAACGACGATTTTGGTGAAACCGTCATCGATGAGTTCATGCAGGATATCGTGCATCTGATTGATGACCGTCGTGCCGTTCATATCGATGGTACCCGGGAACAGCGGGCCGCCGCCGGACAGGGGCTTTGACTTGTATCCGTAGGAGAGTGTCGGCATGACCGTGCCATCAAGCGCCTTGGCAAGGTCGAGGGAGATACGGCCGGCGATGATGGCGTCCGTGCTGAGAGGTAGGTGCTGGCTGTGCTGCTCTGTTGAGCCGATGGGGACGATTACCGGCTTGTCCTTGCGTGCCGCGAATTGCGGCCAGGTCATTTCCGCCATGCGATAGCTCATGGTGATCCTTTCTGTGTTGTCTGTTGCGTGTGGGGCCGTTGCGTGCCAGGTAGGCCGCCGTCAGATAGAAGCGAGGTCCTTGTCTGTATTCTCGTGCGACAGGATCATTGCCACCAGTGCGATGCATGCGATGCCGACCATGTACCATGCCGGAGACATCGTCGATTTGGTCGTGTAGATCAGCCAAGTGGCGATGAACGGTGCCGTACCGCCGAAGAGTGCGTTGGCGAGGTTGAAGCTGAATGCAAACCCAGTGAAACGCACGTTGGTTGGGAACGTCTCAGTCAGGTAACTGGACAGGGTGCCGTCGTTCGCAGTGAGGGTGGCGCACAAGGCGAGTTCGACCAGCAGTACCGGCCAGAACAATCCGGTATTCAGGATTGCGAAAGCCGGAACAGTGAGTACGATGAACGCGACGCATGCGCCGATAAGGACCTTCTTGCGGCCGAATCGATCAGAGATATGCCCCATGCCGAACACGAGCAGCACATACAGGACGAGGCAGATGGTGGTGATGGTGGAGGATTGGGTGGCGTCCATGCCCACGGTTTCGGAAAGATACGTGGGCAGGTAGGTCAGCACGGTATAGAAGCCCACGGCATTGAGCACGCTTGCACCAAAACTGATGACCAATTCACGCAGATGGTCTCGGAACAGCACCTTGAGCGGTGACGCACCATCGGCTGCGGTCTTCTCCTTGTTTTCCAGCGCCTTGGTCATTTCTTCGTACACCGGGGAGTCAGCAAGCTGGGTGCGGATATAGTGCACGATGAGCCCGAGCGGGCCGGCGAGCAGGAACGGGATGCGCCAGCCCCAGCCGGACAAGGCGACAGTGTTGAGATTTGATGTCATCACAGTCGCGAGCGTCGAACCGGCAAGCAGACCGATTGCGGTGGAGGCGGGAATAAGCGAGCAGTAGATGCCGCGCTTGGAAGACGGTGCGTACTCGCCGAGGAATGTTGCGGCTCCGGCGTATTCACCGGAGGCAGAGAATCCCTGGACCATGCGCAGCAACAGCAGCAAGCCTGGCGCCGCAAGGCCGATGGCCTCATAGGATGGCAAGCATCCGATGAGGAAGGATGCGCCGCTCATCAGGATGATGGACAGAGACAGGGCGCTTTTACGGCCGCGCTTATCCCCAAAGGCGCCCCAGAACAATGCCCCGATCGGCCGGAGGATGAATGAGAGGGCGAACACGCCGAACGTCTGCATCAGCGCGACGGTGCGATCTGAGGAGGGGAAGAACACGGTCGCGATGACAGTGGCAAAGTAGGAGTAGGAGGCGTAATCAAACCATTCAATAAAGTTGCCCATGAAGGAGGAAACGGCGACTTTGCGGACCATGGTCCGTTGCTCATCGTCCTGTGGGCGTTCCCAGGTGTTCATCACCTGGTATTCCGTGGCAGCGCTCATGACGGGACCTTTCTCGATTGCGGTGCTGTACTTGATTGGCTATGCACCTGCGATGTTTGCGTTGCCTCGTACTATCGCCGGAGTGATTTGCGCGATGGTGAACCGGTGATTACGGTGTCGGAACGACAAATGGACAAATTGTCTAGTTGTTGAGCGTGGGTGAAGCGTGCTGATTGATTCGGACCGGTGGTTTGCTGGGCACCTTGACTGATGCGTGTGCGTCGGTTGTTGGGCCCGCGATTATTGCTGGGGCCGCGACCATCGCGGGCTTCCAGGCGATTGGCTGGTGCAGCGATTGCGCGTTGCCGTGCTCATGCCCGTTGTCTCGGCTCGCCATTACGCGGAGCGCGCCGGTTGTTGCCCGCCGTCCGCCGGCTCCACGGCTTGAAATTCCGTGGCTTGGAGTTCTGCGACTTTGAGTTTCGCGGCGCACAGCAGCAGCGGCCAAGCCACGCTGTCCTCTTTGCTGATGCCGGTCAATTCGGTGATTTTTGCCAGCCGGTTGTACAGCGTCTGACGATGAATCCTCAGCAGTTCGCACGCCTTGGAAATATTGCCGCCTGCGTCAAAACAGGCTTCCAAAGTGCGTATCAGCGATTCCTGATTCGGCAGCGCGTCTCCCAGCATCAGTGACTGCAACGCGCCGGCGGCGTCCCTCGTGTGTCCGATGCCGAGCAGTCGTTGCGGCGCGGCGGTCAACAGATTCGTCACCGTACCGGTGCCGGGCAGGCCTGCGGCATCGTGCGCGGCGAACTGCAGCAGACCGCATTCATCAAGCAGCATGCCGACGCTCGGCACCGCCCTGCCGTATATGCACCATGTTCCAGGTAGCGCGGCCACATCTGCGAGCCGCCGTTTGAGTCGCATTACCGCGTCGCCGCGATTGCCGGCCTTGCCAGTACCGCCGCCTTGGGCAGGGCCCGGATTTGCATCTGAGGCCGAGCCCGGATTCGTGCCCGTATCCAAGTCCGAACCGGGCCCCTTGTCATCGCCGCCGTCAGCCGCCGCATACAGCCCGAACAGCATGTTCCCCTCTAGCACATCCGCGATGGTGTCCTCGTCTGAAGCATCCTCCTCTTCGTCGCCGGACAGGCACCGGGAGACGGCGTCGATTGACGACGAAACCGAATCCATGCCGATAGCAAACGGAATCAGGTGTTTCACGTCGCTCAGGCCAATCGCCTGCAACATGGTGGCTGCATCGTTGATCTCCTGTTCTCCCGCCCGATAGCCGTTCGTTGGCCCCTGCAGCACGTGGGCAAGCATCGCGTTGCGAGGCTGCGTCTGCACGAATGCGGGCAGTACCTGCTTGATCACTTCATCGACGCGGTCTGCGATTCTTCCGTCTGCGAGACGATTGCGCTGGGTGATTTCGATGCTTGCGAGCGGGCCGCCGTTCTTGCGCACGTCCAGCACCAGGGTCCGTTCCGCGGGATGATCGGCGTCCGCCGGGCGAATCGACGGTCCGCAATGCGCGATCACCAGGCCGTCGGAATCAAAAATCGCCACGGATTCGCCGAAAATCTCATTGAGGATTTTCGCGACATCCTGCGCGGAGCGGGCCGTGGCGAGCCGGGTGCGCATCGTCGTGGCGAGTGTGTCGGTGCGCACCTGCACCAGCAGCTGATCCTTGACGATTGAGGTGTTGATGGACTGGCACAAGTCGACGAACGGCATGCGCCGATGCATACCGATGACGGGCAGGCCGCGCTCGTCCGCGCGAGCAATCATCGCCTTTGGCACGGTGCGCACGCCCTCCACGAGTTCGATGGCAAGACCTGCTACGCCGGCGTCCACCAACGTGTCCACATATCGGATGACCTCGTCGTCGCCCATATGACCGAGCAGTGCGCTGCCTTCGATAATCACCAGTTCGCCGCCGGACAGGAACGAAGCGATATCGTACCGCTCATTCGTGTACGCCCAACGGACCGTGCGGTCCATGCCTGCTTCTCCCGCCTCGATTGTCGGATCGGTACGAGCGAACATCGGGTCCGTCATCACGTCATGCATCGTCAGCGTCATACAAACTGTCCATTTCTCGGCTTCGCGACGTCACCTCCACGTTACGGCAACGCGCATCATCGCGCCCACAATAGGCGACATACATTACGAACCCGATTCGTCGTACCGGCCGGCGCAAACTGGCAGACGACGGCACGGCAGCAGGAAGGAGCACACCATGACCACCAGAACCCTGTTCACCAACGCCCACATAGCCACCGGACAGCCCGGCAGCACCGCAGCCCAGACCGCCCCGCTCCAGGACATCCTCGTCGAAGACGGCCGTTTCGCCGCCATCGGCGAAGGCCTCGCCGCAAGCCTTCCCGCGCAAGGCTACGACATGACCGGCGTGGAAACCGTGGACCTCGGCGGCAAGCTCGTCACCCCGCCGTTCTGCGACACTCACCTGCACCTCGACTACGTGTTCACCGCACGCAAGCCCGGCGCCGTCAACGAAAGCGGCACCTTGTTCGAAGGCATCCAACGCTGGAGCGACACGAAATCCGACCTCACCATCGACGAAATCAAGGCACGCGCCCGCAAGGCCATTGGCATGGAGCTGCGTCACGGCGTCCAGTACATCCGCTCCCACGCGGACGTCACCGACCCGAATCTCACCTCGCTCAAAGCGCTCCTTGAACTCAAGGAAGAGCTCAAAGACACGGTGACCATCCAGATTGTCTCCTTCCCGCAGGAAGGCATGTACTCCTACGAGGGACCGAACGGCGAAAGCGGCGCGGACCTTGTGGAAGAAGGTCTGCGCATGGGCGCCGACTGCGTGGGCGGCATCCCGCATTTCGAACAGTGCCGCGAATTCGGCGAGCGCTCCATGCACACGGTGGTCGAGCTGGCCTCCAAGTATGACAAGCTCATCGACGTACACTGCGACGAGACCGACGACCCGAACTCACGCTACGTGGAACTGCTCAGCGCGCTCGCCTACCGTGCGGGCATCGGCCCCCGTACCACCGCGAGTCACACGTGCTCCCTGGGATCGGCCGACAATGCGTACTTCTTCCACCTGACCAAGCTGCTCAAGGCTGCGCACATCAACTTCGCGTGCGCCCCGACCGAAAACCTCTACCTGCAGGGCCGGCAGGACACCTTCCCCAAGCGCCGCGGCATCACGCGTGTCAAGGAACTCACCGACGCCGGCGTCAACGTGTCGCTCGGTCAGGATTCCATGCAAGACCCGTGGTATCCGCTCGGCAACGGCAACATGATGATCATTCTCGACTACGTGCTGCACGTGGCCCAGATGATGAGCTTCCCCGAAATCGATGACGCGATGAAGTTCCTCACCGTCAACGGCGCGACCACGCTCGGCATGCTCGACTCGTACGGTGTGGAAGTCGGCAAGCCCGCGAACTTCGTGGTGCTGGATGCGGACAGTGTGTTCAACGCCGTGTACGAGCGCTGCGACGTGCTGCGGTCCGTGCGCGACGGGCGGACGCTGTTCACCGCGACGACGAGCGTGGACTCGGCGACCGAACTGCTGTGAGCGTGGGTGTTGTGAGCGCGAGTGTTGTGTGAGCGCTGTGGCCGGTCGGGGTGGACTCGGCGACTGAACTGCTGTGAGGCGTTGCAGCTGGGGATATGCCCTTTGGATTGGCGGGTTTCCCGCGGGCTGGCCGTGGGTGCCGTGGGTGAGGCAGATCTCTGAAGCAGATCCTCTGTTTGTGAGGATTGGCTCGCACAACGGCCGACGAAGCCACCTGAATCAATACCGCCGACAGATCTGACCGCCACTGTGTGAGTTCTGGCTCGCACGGTGGCGCCCGGAACGTTTGCAATCACCCCGTTCGCCGGTTTCAAATGTCACTGTGTGAGGATTAGCTCGCACAGTGACGCCCATTCCGTCCCACCCAGCCCGATTTCGGTCGGCCACAGACCATCGTGTGAGGATTGGCTCGCACAATGGGGTTTGGGGCGGCTGGAACCTGCTGTGTTGCTGCGTCGGAGGGTGATTGTGTGAGTTCTGGCTCGCACAATGACCGGTTTCATGGTCCCGAGCTGGTGTCTGGCAGGTTGCGGGCGTCATCGTGTGAGGATTCGCTCACATCACCCTCGCTCGGCCGTTTCACAAGCGGGCGACGATGCTGATTGTGTATGTTCCGACATGCACAAGATGACAGATGTCGGGGAGCCTGCGGCTTGGGCTGGGAAGTCTGTCGGTTTGCGTATGCCGAGACGTACGCAGGCCGTCAAATCAGTGATGACGCAGTGGCTAAGCGCTGCGATGCCGCCTGCCACGTATGTCTTGGCATGCGTAACTTCCCGGATGCCTCCGGTGGTCCTAGTGTCGTCTGTCTATCTTGCCGGTTGCGTATGTCTTGGCATGCGTACCTGTCCGGATATGTGATGTCTAGCGCTCGCCGCCGCGTCCATCCGTGCCTTGCGCCGCCTCGGCGATTGTGTCGCACAGTAACCGGATCCCCGGCGCGATCTGCCGAGAATCAGGCCGCACAAAATTCAGCCGGATATGACTGCTGTCATCCTCGTCGACCGCGAACATGTCACCGGGCATGAACGTCACGCCCGCGTGCCGCGCGTCATCCAGCAGCCGTGCGGCACGTAAGCCATCCGGCAGCCGTGCCCACAGGTAGTAACCGCCCAGCGGCGTGTTCCAGCGCATCCCGTCCGGTGCGTACCGGCGCAAGGCATCGAGCATCAGGTCGCGCCGATGCCCGTAGATTTCGCGCAATCGCCCGATATGCCGCCCGATACGCCCACTGCTGAGCAGCTCCATGCAGATCAGCTGCGATGACGAGCTCGTGTGCTGGTCGATCATCCGCCGCAGTGCTGCAATCCGCGCGATGACATGGCTGTCAGCCACCAGCCAGCCGGTTCGCAGCCCCGGTGTCACTGTCTTTGAGAACGTTGACAGGTAGATCACGTATCCCGCGTTTTCCATGCCTTTGAGCGGTGTCAGCTCGCGGGGACGCTGGGAGGGCGCGCCGCTTGCTTTGCCTGCGCCGCTCGCGTTGCCGGGGATGCTTGTGATGCCGGCGTTCCCGGCATTGCCGATGCTGCCGATCCCGTCGGTGCGCCCGCTGTAGCACAGTTCGCCATACGGGTCATCCTCGATGACCAGGCATTGGTAGCGCATCGCGGTTTCGACGATTTCGCGCCGTCGACGCAACGGCATGGTCGCGCCGCTCGGGTTCTGGAAGGTCGGAATGGTGAAGATCAGTTTCGGATGGAATCGTTTGCAATACCCGTCGAGCAGGTCGGTGCGCATGCCGTGTTCGTCGATCGGCACACCGATCACCCGCGCGTCCGCGGATCGGAAAGCTTGCAACGCGGGGAAAAACGTGGATTGTTCGACCAGTACGCAGTCGCCGGGGTTCACGAATGCGCGCACACACAAATCCAGCCCCTGCTCGGCGCCGGACAGCACCATCACGTTGTCGGCGTCGCAACGCACGCCGCGTTGCGTCATGTGGTCGGCGAGCAGTTCGCGCAGCTGGGGGAACCCTTCGATGGGGGATTCCTGCGTGCTGTGGAAATCCGCCGATTCAAACGCGCGAATGCTGACGCTGCGCAGCAGATCATCGGGGATATCCGCCGGATTTTGCGAGCCGGTCGCGAAATCGATGGCGTCGGGCGCTTGCTGTGCCTGATCGGCGGCGGCGATGTCATGATAGGTGAAGCGGTTCGAATAATCGCTGAACAGAATCTGCCACGGCGGCGCGCCGCCTTGCCGGTCATCGCTCGCGCACACGAAAGTGCCGCGCCCCACGTGCGAGGCGATCAGGCCTTCTGATTTCAGTTGTTGGTAGGCCTGCAGGACGGTCGCGCGGTTGACGCCGAGCCGTTCAGCGAGCTCGCGTTCGGGCGGGAGCTTGTAGTTCGCGGCGAGCGCGCCGGAAACGATGTCCTCACGCAGGGCGTTGACCAACTGCCGGTACAGTGGGACGCTGCTGTGGCGGTTCAGTGTGATTGGCATCGGCGGCGACCCCCTTCCGGTTGTCGGGTTCTGGCTCTTGGTTTGTTGGCTGCCAGTTCCCGGCGTGATGTCTTGCGCGACATTTTAGCTGGGACTGGCCGTGTGCGGTGCCGCGTGAACGGCAGGCGGACGGCGGAGGGACGGCAGCCACCCGTGCATCAGGCACCGCCGGAAATCCCAGCATTCCTTCCACAGCGCGTCGGGCGCGGTGTGCAGCGACGGTTCCAGCTTCCACGACCAGTACATCCACCCCGCGGCCTGCCCGAAACAGTCGAGCTGCATGCGCGTGACATGCGCGAACCGGCGGCGTTGCGCGTCATCGAACTGGTCAAGGTCCATTTCGCCGGGGTCAAGGTTCTTCGCCCACTCGTTCTCCACGCACCATTCGCCGACCAGCACCGGCACCACGCGCTGCATGCCGCGGATCCGCCGCCGCTGCCAGCGCAGGAACAGCCGGTACGCCCACGGACTGTGCACCCGGGCGATCCGCTCTGCCGCCGACAAGTACACATGCGCGTCCACGTACACGTTCGTCATCTGGTTACGTTTGAAGAAATCACGCCACAAGCCGAAACGGAACCCGTCGTGGAACACGATCGCCTTATCGTCCGGCAGGTAGCGCCGCAATCGCTTGTAGGTCGCGCGGTAATACTGCCGCAGGAAACTCATCGGTACGTAGCTGGAGTACCGCTTGTCTTTCGGATTGCGCGCCACCAGTTTCTTGCGGTTGGAGAAGAACACCGGCCAGCTGACCGGCTCGTTGATGACCTCGATGCCGAATAGGGCGGGATCATGCCCGTAGCGGCGGGCGAGCCCTTCCAGCACGGTGATGGCTTTCTCCACGTTCTGCGGTTTCTTATGCCACGTGACCGCGCCTATCAGCCCGGAACTGTCGAAGCCGTTCTGCCCGCCCGGCGCGGTATGCAGGTCGAGCAGCACGCGCAAATGGTACGTGCGTGCCCATCTCATCGCTTTGTCCACATAGCGCCATGCGCCACCCAGCGGGGGCTCGGATTCGAACACGGTGTACGGCACCGGCAGACGCACCAGGTTCATGCCGCAGGCGGCGATTTCGCGGAAATCCCGTTCGGTGATGTACGTGTCGCGATGATGCCGGATGCGTTGTGCGAGTTGGTCTTTCGGGGCGACCGTCGCGAGCGTGTCTTCGTCTTCGGCCCGGTAGCCTTCGAACAACGCCGGCTCCATCCACTTTTCCAGGACCAGCCAGTTGC
Source organism: Bifidobacterium thermophilum (assembly GCF_002846655.1). NCBI lineage: Bacteria > Bacillati > Actinomycetota > Actinomycetes > Bifidobacteriales > Bifidobacteriaceae > Bifidobacterium > Bifidobacterium thermophilum. Next base: position 158,769 of record NZ_PCGX01000001.1, read on the forward strand.
CGAGATTCACGCCGCGAATCGGGGTGAGGCCGCCAGGCTCGGCACCTGTGTCCGCAGTAGCGGTGCGCCAAGGCAGAGGTAACCGTTGCAGAGATAATCGCTTCATCGCAGGCTCCTGTCTTTTTCCTCACTGTAATACACAAGTCGTCGCGAAAACGCGCGATAATAGGCGATATCAGCGATTGACGAAACTCAACAACCGGCGAATCGGCCAAGGACGGGCAAGATGGCGGAACAGCAGACAGAACAACGCATCGAATCGAATACCGAACCGCAGACCGGCAGCGACAGCCGGATATCAGCCTCAACCAGAACTATCGCCCCAGCCGCCCCAACCGTCAGCATCATCGTGCCGGTCTACAACGCCGCCACCGCGCTGCGACGCTGCATCGACAGCATCCTTGGGCAGGAATACCGCGATTTCGAGCTCATTGCGCTCGATGACGGCAGTCATGACGATTCGCCCGCGATCCTCGACGAATACGCCGCCAAAGACCCGCGCGTCCGCGTCATCCACAAGCCCAACAGCGGCGTATCCGACACACGCAACCAGGGCATGGCGCTCGCCCGCGGCACCTACATCCAGTTCCTTGACGCCGACGACTGGATCACCGAAGACGCCACCAAACTGCTGGTGCGCGCCGCGGAACACAGCGGGGCCGACATGGTCATCGCCGATTTCTACCGTGTGGTCGGCGAGGGCACGTCCCGCAAGGGCGGACTGACGGGCATCGACCGCGTGATTTCGCGCGAGGAGTATGCGGACGAACTGCTCAAGGATCCCGCGGATTTCTACTTCGGGGTGCTGTGGAACAAACTGTACCGGCGTGACATCATCCGTGGCCATCAGGTGAGTATGGACACGAGTGTCAGCTGGTGCGAGGATTTCATTTTCAACCTCGACTACATGGTGTATGCGGCGAGCGTGTACCCGGTTCACGTGCCGATGTACTACTACGTGAAAACCGAGGGGTCGCTCGTCAACCATGCGATGAAACTGTCGGAAACCGTGCGGATCAAGCGCTATGTGTTCGACTATTACACCGAGTTCTTCCGTCAGGTGTACGACGAGGACACGTTCGCGCGCAAGCGGGCCAGCATCTACCGGTATCTGATCGCGTGGGCGTCGGACGGTTCGGCGAATCCCGCTCTGCCCAGCACCAAGCGGCTTGGCGAGGAGCGGCTTCCCTTGATTGTGCCCGATGGCATGCGTGACAATCCTTTCATCGCGGCACATCTGGCATCTCGGATACTGGACCGATATTTGGAACGTATCGCTACGCAGTTCGGTATGGATCTTGGCGAAGTGCGGGTCATCGTGTTCCTGCATTATGGCGGTGATACCGCTGATTTCAAGGCCTTGCAGGATTATCTCGACGCCGGGCGCGTGTCGGTGACACGTCTTGCCGAGACCTTGGCGCTGAAAGGATACGTGGACTCCAGTCTCACGCGCAAAGGCGCGAAGCTCGAACTGACAGCGAAAGCCGAGCCTGTCGAGAGGATGATTGACCAGGCGGCCGCGGACTTCGAACGGCTTGCCATGGGCGGGCTGCAGGCCGGCGAGACGCTGATTGCGGAAATCCGAGACGCTGCAGCGCGTGGCGAGGCCGAAACCCGGGAGGCGGTGGATACCGCGCGACGGGCGGCTGATGTCGGGAACGATGATGTAGATGCGGCGCTTGATGCGGCTGCCGCCCTTGGCACAACTGGTACAGCCGGTGCCGTGGTCGCTGGCCGCGATCGCGCATCCGATGGCGCATCCGATGGTGGGGCCGCGGAGTGACAGCGTGGCGGTTTGTGTGTGATGTTGCACAGGATGATGCGCTCATTAATCCGTGATTCTGCCGACGCAATGTTGCGTATGTCTGGACATACGCAAGCCGACAGATACCGGGAGATTCCGCTGTTCTCCCATGCCTTCCGTCCGGTTGCGTATGTCATCGCATACATAAGCAGACGGAAGGCGCGGAAGAAGCGGCAGCCTGACTCCTATATGCCCCAGCGCCCCGCAGCCCTATAGCGACAGGAACAACTCGTGCACACGCGTGTCGTCGGTGAGTTCCGGGTGGAACGCGGTGGCGAGAATGTTGCCTTGCCGCAGACCGACCACATGCCCGTCCACTTCCGTCTCGACAGTGGCTTTCGGGCCAACATGCGCGACATACGGACCGCGGATGAACACGAGCGGCAGGTCGTGGATGTCCCCGAACGAGCCGACAGTCTGGAAGCTGCCCAGCTGTCGGCCGTACGCGTTGCGATGCACAACCGCATCAAGCTCGCCGAAGTAGACGTTGTCGTCGTTGTCGAGTTTGCTGGCGAGCAGAATCATGCCCGCGCACGTTCCGAGCACCGGCTTGCCTGCGTCGATATGCTGTTTGATCGGTTCAAACAACCCGGTCGAGTGCAGCAGCTTGCCTTGCGTGGTGCTTTCCCCGCCGGGCAGGATCACGCGGCTGATGGAGTCGTCGAAATCCTCGGCCGCCCTGAGTAGACGCCAGGATGCGCCCAGTTTGTCAAGGGTTGCCGCATGTTCGGCGAACGCCCCCTGGACGGCGAGGATACCGGTGACGTCGTGCGTCTGGTCGCCGCCCTGCTCCTTTTCGATGTACTGGACCGCTACAACCATAGGGTCCTCCTCTCTTTCATGCTCTCTTCGGCATCTCTGAGCGCGTATCTTGTCGCGCCGTTGTCGCGCCGTTGTCGCGCCAGCCCGTGTCTCACCCGGCTGCGGGCCGACACAGGCGAAGCGCGTCGGCGCCGGCCCGTACTACGCCCGGATCACTCTCCGCGAGCAGCCATGATGGTCTTGATTTCGTCCTCGTTGATGCCGACCATGGCCTCGCCCAGGTTTTCGCTCAGGCGGGCGAGCAGGTCCGCGTCCTGCCAGTTGGCGGTCGCCTGCACAATGGCGGCGGCGCGCTTGGCCGGGTCGCCGGACTTGAAGATGCCGGAGCCGACGAACACGCCTTCAGCGCCCAGCTCCATCATGAGCGCCGCATCGGCCGGGGTCGCCACGCCGCCGGCGGCGAAGTTCACGACGGGCAGACGGCCGTTATCGTGCACGTACTTGGCCAGATCGTAAGGAACTTCCAGCTTCTTGGCGGCTTCGAAGATTTCGTCGTCGCGCAACGCCTGCAGTTCGTGAATCTGCCGGTTCATCGTGCGCATGTGGCGTACGGCCTGGATGACATCGCCGGTGCCGGGCTCGCCCTTGGTGCGGATCATCGCGGCGCCTTCGGCGATGCGGCGCAACGCCTCGCCCAGGTTCTTCGCGCCGCACACGAACGGCACTTTGAACTGGGTTTTGTCGATATGGTAGACGTCGTCGGCGGGGGAGAGGACCTCGGACTCATCGATGTAGTCGATGTCGATGGCCTGCAGAATGCGCGCCTCGGCGATATGGCCGATGCGCACTTTCGCCATGACCGGGATGGTGACAGCTTCCTGGATGCCCTTGATCATGGCCGGGTCGCTCATACGGCTCACACCGCCCGCCGCACGGATGTCCGCGGGGATGCGCTCGAGCGCCATCACCGCGCACGCGCCGGCATCTTGGGCGATTTTCGCCTGTTCCGGGGTGGTGACGTCCATGATGACGCCGCCCTTGAGCATCTGGGCGAGGTTCCTGTTGAGTTCCGCACGGTTTTCTTCGGCCATGTCGATCCTTTCCGGTTCGGGCGGGCGGGGGCTGCCGCCGGTGTCGCGCGCTCGCGAATGTTGCGAATCTGCGATTTTCCGCGGTTTTCTCGCCCGTCATGAGTGATTACGCATCATTATGGCGGGCTGATTGTTTGAAATCCATTACGGAATCGGTCCAATCCGCGATTTTGTGACCCAGCCAATTCGTGATTGGATTGGTTGGGTGTGGGGTTGCGGTGGCTGAAATTTGCTGATTTTGCAGGGTGGGAGGTGACTTTGTGAGGATTGGCTCGCACGGTGGCGGGTTTCGTGGTGCCGGACCGGTGTGTGAGCTGACGGGGATGACATTGTGTGAGGATGTGCTCACACGGTGGGGCTTGAGTTGGTTGGGTTGGCCGGTATGTCTGTTCTGGAGGGCCGGTGTGTGAGGATTGGCTCGCACTGTGGAGGGTTTTCGCAGTACTGCGCGGGTGTCTGGATGGGTGTGGGTGTCATTGTGTGAGGATGTGCTCGCACTGTGGGGTGGAAGCGTCTGGAATTCGCTGATTTTGCAGGGTGGGAGGTGACTTTGTGAGGATGTGCTCACACGGTGGCGGGTTTCGTGGTGCCGGACCGGTGTGTGAGCTGACGGGGATGACATTGTGTGAGGATGTGCTCACACGGTGGGGCTTGAGTTGGTTGAGTTGGCCGGTATGTCTGTTCTGGAGGGCCGGTGTGTGAGGATTGGCTCGCACGGTGACTGGTTTCGCAGTACTGTGCCGGTGTCCGGCTGCTTGCGGGTGTCACCGTGTGAGGATGTGCTCGCACGGTGGGGTTGCGGCGGCTCGGTTTGGTTGGATTGGCAGGCTGGAGGGTGACTTTGTGAGGATTCGCTCACACCTTGCCGCCCCGCTTCCCCGCTTACGCTCCCGCTCACGCCCCGCTTCTCCTGCTTCCCGCCGCCCCCGCCTCTCCTCTCCTCCATCTGCCCCGCTGCCAGCCCGACACGCCCGCCCGCTTACGAAGCCGCGGATTTTCGGTTATGTTGAACGATGCGTGTCACGAGACACTGCGGCTATTTTTGTAGATTTCGCCTTTCATCGATGCGGCTCACGCATTTCGTTCGCAGGCATGTCGAGGAAAATCAACGGATTCGGGATCACCCGGTCCGGGCCTCGCTGTCTGCATTCACGCCCGTTTCGGCAACGACCTCGCGCGGCAAATGCGGCGTTCATGCGCGCAAACCCGGCGATCGTGCCGAAACGATGAACAAGAAACAACAAAGAAGCAAAACGCAGCAAACAACGAGCAGCGTCAAGAGCTGAAAGAGAAGAAAGGACAACACGTGACTTCGACCATCAGACCTGGCCGTGTTCTTTTCGTGGCTGGATTCGCCACATTCCTTGCCACATTCAACGAAACATTCCTCAACGTGGCATTGAATCCCATCATGCGGGACATGTCGGTGAACGCCGGCGTTGTGCAATGGGTGACGACGGCATACATGCTCGCCGCCGCCGTGATGGTCCCGGTCGCCGGATTCCTGTACAAGAAAATCCGCACGTCACGCCTGATGGCGCTGTCCCTTATCCTGCTGTTCGCGGGCAGCATCGTCGGTGGTTTCGCCCCGAATTTCGCGATGCTTGTCGCCGCGCGCGTAGTGCAGGCGCTTGGCACCGGTATGATCGTGCCGGTCGGTATGAATCTGACGCTCGCTGTCGCGCCGAAGAACAAGATCGGCGTTTACATGGGCATCATCGGCGCGATGACCACACTTGGCCCGGCGTTCGGCCCGATTGTGGCAGGCGCGCTGCTGGCGCATGGCACGTGGCATACGCTGTTTTTCGCGCTCGCCGCCTTGTCTGCGATCTGCTTGGTGTGTTCGGTCCTGTGGGTCGGTGATATCGCGCAGCTGACGCACCCACATATGGATGCGTTGTCGGTGGTGCTCGCCGCCATCGGTTTGATCGGCCTGCTGTACGGCGTGTCTACGGTGTTCTCCGGTCAGCTGGTTGCCGCTGTTGTCGCGCTGGTTATCGGCGTGGTGGCGCTTGTTGTTTTCGTGTTGCGCCAGCGTCGTATTCCTGAGCCGTTCCTGAATCTGGAGCCGTTCGGCAACCGCGCGTTTGTGCTGGGTGTGCTGCTGGTGATCGCCGCGCTGATGACGGTCTTTTCGATGAATATTCTGCTGCCGCTGTTTATGGAGAGTGCGCTTGGTTTCACTCCGTTGCAGGCGGCGCTTACACTGCTGCCGGCGTGCCTTGTGTCGTGTGTGCTGTCGCCGGTGGCGGGCAAGGTGTTCGACCGTTTCGGTGTGGGCTGGCTGGTGAGTGTCGGTATGGCGGTGATTGCGTGCTTCGTGCTGGCGTTGTCGTTTACTGGCGGTTCGACGACCAGCATGCGGATTGTGCTGCTTTACGCGCCTGCGATTGCCGGTTGTGCTTGCGTGATGGGGCCTGCGCAGTCGTATGCGCTGTCCAGTCTTGACCGCCGGATGTATCCGCATGGCGTGACGATTGTGTCCACGACTTTCCAGATTGCTGGTTGTGTGGGTTCGTCGGTGTTTGTTGGGATCCTGTCTGCGGTGTCCGCCGCTCATGAGGCGTCTGGCGAGTCTGTTGCGGTCGGTACGGCTGCGGGCTTCGATATCGCGTGCCGTGTCGCGTTCGTGGTGGATGTGTTGGGCTTTATTGCTGCGCTTGCGCTTGCTCGGGTTGAGGCTAAGGCGAAGGCGACCGTGGCTGCCGGCGTTGAGGCTTCCGAATCGCGCGAACAGGATTTGGAGCATGCTGGCGAGCCGTCGCTTGCTGATGCGATGAAGCGTGATGTGTATGCTGTCACCGCCGCTGACAGCGCTTACGATGCGCTTGTGGTGATTGTGAGAAACGGCACGACGGGCATTCCGGTGCTTGATGAGCATCATCATGCTGTCGGATTCGTGACGGATGGCGATATTATGCGCACGCTGATTGGCGACACGAATGACAAGGCGTCGATGGCGTATGTCTATGCGCTGTGGGTGCAGGGCGACAAGTTCACGCAGCGCGTGGCTGGTTTGCGCCAGACCAATGTGATGGAGATCTGCACGCATCGTGTGGTCACGGTGAATGAACATGCCACGATCCGCCGCGTGTGCGAAATGCTTGCCGGCAATCGCATCAAGAAGCTCCCGGTTACCGGTGGTGAGGATGGCAAGCAGGTGGTCGGTGTGATCAGCCGTTCCGATTTGATGCGGTACATGGTCACTACGGTTGCGCCTGCGGATGAGTGACGGGCACTGACGCTGATTGCGATTCCTCTTTCCGAACTGGTTGCGCGCAGTGGGCTCGGTGGTACTGAGCCGCTATGGTTGGCGTGCATCCCAAAACGGTTGTGTTGACTGACCTTTTGCCGTAACTGGTTCGGGGGGAGGGGCTTCCGCGGTTGATTGTGGTGTGCCGCACTGTGGGGCCGCCTGCGCAAAAAGAGAAAAGAGAAACCCGGCGGGGAGAAGAGAACCGCCGGGTCAGGGAGAAGAAGAGAAGGGATTGAGTTATCGGGTTTGCGCCCGGTCAGCGGATGTCCGCTGATAGTTTGCATATTACCGGGCAAGTCATTGAACACGCCCGTGTTTCTCTGCGAATTAGCTGAGAGTCATCGCCTGCGGTCGGAATTCCGTCGAAGCGAAGCGGCACGTTGCTGCAGCTCATGGCGGGTTGCCTTTGGCGGATTGTGCTTGCCGCGGGCGATTTGCGACAGGCGATTTCCAGCGGGATCCCCGACGAACAATCCGCAGCCGTCGTCCGGCGCGACACGCCATATGCGCCTGACTCGCGTAGCGTCCGCAAACTGATACCATGGCAGAAGTCGCGCACATGCGCGTTGCGATAATTGAATTTCATAACTGATTTTCATAACTGAATATGTCATCTTTACGCCGTGTATCGGAGGCGCTTGTCCCGGGATTCAAGTTCCGGCACCAACAACGCAGTCGGTGGGTTAACAAGGCGTGATTGCAGAACCGGGTGCAAGCACTTTGCATCCGGCCCCGTATACGAGCGTAAGGAGAAACGATGAGACGCATCATCGATCTTTGCAAGCGAGTACCGCTTCTTCCAATCACCATCATCAGTGCGCTGCCGATTGCGTTGCTGTGGGGTTTCCGGCCGTGGGACCATTCCCTCGGTTCCCTTGACCCGTCAGTGGGCCAGTACATCATCATCGCGTTGGTCGCGTATACCGTCGTAGACACGATTATCGGCATGGTGGATGATTTGCGCCACGGCCACGTCGGTGTCGATATTCTCGCGGTGATCGCGATTCTGTCCACGGTCGCCGTGGGCGAGTACTGGGCGGCGTGGACTGTCGTGCTTATGGTTTGGAGCGGCGAGGCGATTGAGGAATACGCGCAATCCAAGGCGGAAAGCAACCTGACCGCGCTGATCAAGGCTGCCCCGCAGACCGCGCATGTCGCCGCACTGCCGGGTGTTGGCTCGGCGGCAGGCGGGGCGCAGCATAGCGAGAACGGCTTCCATAAGACCGCAGACGCGACAAGTGCCGACCGCGCCGATGACTCCCATACCTCAACGGCTCCGGCGACCGATGACAGCAATGTGCACTTCCGCACGATTCCCGTCGAGGAAGTCAAACTGGATGACGTGCTGACCGTGCTTCCCGGCGAGACCGTCCCTGTTGACGGCGTGCTGATGAGCGGACAGGCAACCCTTGATTTGAGCAATATCAACGGTGAGCCGGTGCCGCGTGAGGTATTCGCCGGCGCCCGCGTCATGTCGGGGGCGGTCAACGGTTCGACCGCGTTCACCATGCGCGCCACCCAGTTGTCGCACGACTCCCAGTACCAGCGCATTCTCGAACTTGTTGCGTCTGCGCAGAATTCGCGTGCGACTGTCGTGAAAACCGCGGATATCCTTGCTGTGCCGTTCACGGTGATTTCGTTGATCATCGCATGCGTGGCGTGGGGTGTGTCCGGCGTGCCGACGCGGTTTGCGCAGGTGCTTGTGCTTGCTACGCCGTGCCCGCTGCTCATCGCCGCTCCGGTTGCGTATATGGCAGGCACTGGTCGCTTGGCGAAGGCTGGGATTTTGATTAAAGCCCAGGATATTTTGGAGAATCTTGGCCGCGTTTCACATATCTTCTTTGACAAGACTGGCACGCTGACAGTCAAGCAGCCGCAGGTCGTGCGCGTTGATTTGCTGCCGGATGCCGGCGCCGGAATCCCGATGCACGTCACCGAAGCCGGAACGGTCGCCATGGTGGGCAGCCCGGCGGGAGACGCCGCTGGTGCTACCGCGAATGCCGGTGCTGCCGGGGTCGCTGGAGGCTCGGGAGCCGATGCCGCTGGGACGGGAGCAGGCTCCGCCCACGCCCGCCTCGACAAGGATCATATTCTCATGCTCGCCGGGGTTGTAGAAACCTACTCCGTGCACATCCTCGCGAAAGGTATTGTGAAGGCGGGGGCGGCGGCAATCGACCGTTTGCATGACCGCTTCGACAAGGGCAACCGCAACTGTGCGCAACCCGCGACCGATCCGGGGCATCGCCGCGGTGATTACCCGGTCGTCAAGAACATCCACGAGGATGCCGGCAAGGGTATTACCGGTACTGTCAATGGGCTGGACGTCAGTGTTGGACGTTTCGCATATGTCACGCAAGGTCAGGTGGACGCCGGCTTGCAACCTCAGTCGGCTACACCGCTTGATTTCTTCCCGGACAGCCGGTACGGCGGTCTCGCCCCTGATGAGATGGCCACGTATGTGGCGGTGAACGGCAAGCTTGCGGCTCGTATCGTGATGAAGGATATTCCGCGGCCGAATGCGAAGGAATCATTGCAGCGTCTGCGCGATTTGGGTGTCGGGCGTCTGACGATGGTGACCGGCGACAAAGAGCCTAGCGCCCGTATCATCGCCGACGAGGTCGGTATCAGCGACGTCCATTCCGAGTTGCTGCCGGAAGACAAGGTGAATACCGTCCGTTCCGCCGCACAGGACAAGGTTGCTCCACAGCCGTGGTGGGATCGCATCATCCAGAAGCTGGTCGGCGAGTCGACCACGCGCCCGGTGTCGATGATGGTTGGCGATGGCGTGAACGACGCTCCGGTTCTCGCGGCTGCCGATATCGGCATGGCGATGACCGATGGCACGACGACCGCTGCCTCCGAATCCGCGCAAGTAGTCATCATGAACGACGACATCGCATGCGTGCCGAAGGCGATCGCGATTGCACGGCGGACCAAGCGCGTCATGCTGCAAGCGGTGATTGCCGGCTTGTCGCTGGCGATTGTGGGCATGGTGTGCGCCGCGTTTAATCTGATTCCCGCGGTGGTTGGCGCGTTCTTGCAGGAGCTGATTGACGTGGTGTCGATCCTGTGGGCGCTGACCGCGCTGCTCGATCGCGAGTAGGGGGTCGGGCTTCGCGCGGCTGAGCCCGGGGTTGCGGCCTTCTTGCTGGGTTTGAGGCTGGACTGGGCGGAGCTGGAGGCTGGTGGCCGGCCCAGTCCGCCTAGGCCTGCTGTCTGAATCTGCCCGCTGTGCAACTGGATGACCGCGCAGCGGGCAGATTCGCATCGTAATCCCGCTTGGGCTGTCGCTACCTGCCCATGGTGTAACCGTCTGGTCGCATGGCGAGCGGGTTACCAGGGAATTCTCTTGCTTTGGCTTGGTATCGGCCCGCGGTGTGATTTCCAGGTCGCACAACAGCCAGATATACCATGAAATTCGGTTGTGGCGGCTGATACTTTGACGTGGTGCGACTACCCAGTCACACCACGGGCAGGTACTCTCGTGGTTTCTGTTGTTCCGCCGGCTTTCAGCATTTTCAGCGTAATGCGCTGATCATTGATGTGCTCGGCGTGAATGCGTTGTGCCCCGGCACCAATGCGTTGTGCCGCACCCTATCGGACGACAGGGTTTGCTGTATAGAATCGCGCGATGGAATCCTTGTCGATTATCCGATTGCAGGGGTCGGCCGGCGAAAGCCCAGTGCGTGCGTCCCGCCAAGGTGCTTCAGCGTGTGTGCGTTCGCTGAGCTGGTTTCCGGTCTTTGCCGCGAGCTGCCCACACACCACGTCGATGATTGTTTTCTCCTCGTCCGTCAGGCGTGGTGTGCCATCAGGAAGGAACTGGTCAAGCTCGCCAGCGTGGATGAGGAACATATGACGGTGGAGATTGAACAGCGCTGGCGACACCGGCCCATTGCGCCATGCCTGGAAGTCTTCGTTAAACAGGGGGGTACCACGTTTGGACAGTGATTGGGCTTGGGAGTAGAAGCACAGTTTCTCGAGCTTCATGGTGCTCATCGTGCCGTTATTCTGGAGTATGTATGCTGCGACGTCGGTTATCGTTGTCATGCATCCTCCCCTCTTATGTTTTTCTCTGTGTTGTTCTCTGCGTTGTTGTTCTGCGATGCGTTTCTGCGATGCGCTACGTACGTTACGATTGCCATTATCCGGAATCTTTGGGACATCCATCATAGCGTGCCGGGGTGGATAAAGCAATGTGTGGAATCGGAGGTGACGATGAACGTCAGCCGCAGGAAGGCGACAGCCGCGGGACATGTTTTGCGCAACTGCCCGCCGGAATCGCAAGAATACCAAGACGCGATAACGGTCATGCTCCAATGGAGAGAGCAGCACATCGTTCCGACCCAAGAGAGTTTCCGGCGGCTTCTCGAGATTTCCAAGGAAATTCCGGGGAGTGTGGCAACGTACCGTTTGAAACGCCAGTCGTCGATCCTTGCCAAGCTGACTCGCCGCGGCAACGATTTTGAGCTCGGCGCGATCGACGATATCGGAGGCTGCCGGCTTATCGTTGATGACATGCGGCAAGTTGAAGAAGCCTGCCGACGGATGCGTGACCTGTTCCCGGAAGCAAAGCCGCCCAAGAACTACATTGAACGCCCGGAATCCAGCGGATATCGAAGCTACCATGACGTTGTTCAAATGCGCGTCGGCGAAGGGAAGAGATCTCTTCTCTACCGTGTCGAGATACAGATTCGCACCAAGCTTCAGCACTACTGGTCGACGACCGTGGAAGCAGCAGGAGAAATATACAATCTCGACCTCAAAACCCCGAAACCCGAGGAGGATTGTTCCGAAGAAAAGGAGAGGCGCATACGTGACTCCCTTCGTGTTGCGTCTGCCATTTTCGCCATGAAAGAGGGGACGCCGATGCCGATACAGTTCAAAGGCACGGACGAGGCGCAGCTTGCAAAAGCAGTCCGCTCTTCATCTGACTTCGAGACGTTGCTGGACGATCTTGAAGCGTCGGATGACACGGTTTTCCCCGTATCGTGGGCAGACGCTGTGCGTGCTGAAGGGGCCGGACTGTATCTCTTGGAGTTCTCCCGGACTGAACAGATCCTCAACATGCGCGCGTTTCCCGCAGATGCCTCGGATGCGCTTGATACTGCCGTCCTTGCGTATCAGAACGCTGAGAATGCCGGCAACAATGATGGGTCGGCTCCATTTGACAACGTGGTTCTTGTCTATGCGCGGAACCCTGACCAGCTGAAACTCGCCTACCCGAACTACTCATCTAATGTGCAAGCGTTTGTGATGCAGGTGAAGAATTTCATGCAATGACGGATCGCTTTGCCGCAGGCGCTAATGCATGGTCACTGTGTGATTTCGCAGGGCATGGCATCGGATCCTGCCCGGTTGGCCAGGGCGTGGCTGTCGTTTCTGATCTGGGCATACACGGCGGTGGACTGGGTTCGGGTTTCCTTTTCGCATCCTTTCGGCGCGCGGTGCGATTGGTTGGTCGCGCGGCGCTCGTACATCTTCCGCAATTACTGAGGTTGCGTTAGGCTGGAACGCATGGTTGACCAACATGATGACAAGAACGGACTGCGGATTGCAGTGATCGGCGCCGGCCCGGCAGGCGTCTACTCGTCGGATATCTTCCTGCGCCAGCTGCGCAAGGAAGGCGAGAAGCTCGGCGTGGGCACAGACGCCCGCATCGACCTGTTCGAGAAGCTTCCGGTGCCTTTCGGCCTGGTGCGCTACGGTGTGGCCCCGGACCATCCGAGCATCAAATTCATTGCAGACGCGCTGGAGAAAACCCTCGATAATCCTGACATCCACCTGTATTGCGATGTGGAGTTTGGCAAGGACGTGACGCTGGACGATCTGCTGCATCGCTATGATGCCGTGCTGTTCGCGACTGGCGCGGTCAAGGACAAACCGCTGAATCTGCCTGGCGCAGACCTGGACGGCGTGTATGGCGCCGCAAAATTCGTCGAATGGTACGATGGCTATCCCACCGGCGCCCGCACGTGGCCGCTGGATGCGCAGCAGGTCGCCGTCATCGGCGGCGGCAATGTGGCCATGGACGTCGCCCGCGAGCTCATGCGTAACGCCGACGATCTCAAGGCTCGCACCGACATCCCCGACAACGTGTACGAAGGCATCAAGAACAACAAGGCGCGCGAACTGCACCTGTTCATCCGTCGTGGCGTCGCGCAGGCGAAGTTCTCCGTGCAGGAGTTGCGCGAGATGGAGAAGCTGCCGGGCGTCCAGCTGATTATCAACGAGGACGATTTCGAACTTGACGACGACACCATCGAGGAAGCCGGCAAGAACAAGCTGACCCGTCAGATGGTCGAGGAGCTGTACGCGATCCGCGAAATGGCCGAAGACATGGAAGATGACGGTGACGTCGATTTCGAAGGCAACCCGGCGGACCGCAAGTACTACGTACACTTCAATTCTGCGCCGACCGAGGTGCTCGGCGAGGACGGCAAGGTCAAGGCGATTCGCGTGGAACGCACGGAAACCGGTGCCGACGGCGTGATGCACCGCACCGGCGAGTTCACCGACTACCCTGTGCAGGCCGTGTACCATGCCATCGGCTATCAGCCGGCCACCGCGCCCGGTATTGCGTATGACGAGCGTCACGCGCACCTGGCGAACGCGGGCGGCGACGGCCGTATCACCACCGAGGCTGATGGCGGCGACGTGCGCGACCGCCTGTACGCGACCGGCTGGGCGAAGCGCGGTCCGGTGGGCCTGATCGGCTCCACGAAGTCTGACGCCCTGATGATCGTCACCAACATGCTCGAGGATCTGTCGAAGGCTGCTGAGGGCGGTCGCATCGCCCCGGATCGCGATCCCGAATCTATCGACCGACTGCTTGCCGAACGCGGTGTCAAGCCGATTGATTTCGCCGGATGGAAGCGTATCGACGCGTTCGAACGTTCCGAGGGCGCGAAGGAAGGCCGTGAGCACAAGAAGGTCATTGAGCCTGAGCAGATGCGTACGCTCGCTCACGCCGAGTGATGCGGACGAAGTGGACGCGTGTGAAGTGACGCGTGTGAAGTGATGCGGGCGGCGGACCGATCCAGCGGGCTGACACGCTGGTGGGTCTTCAGTCTGGCATGCTGGCGAGTTTGGCGGGTCGGCATTGCGCGTTGGCACGCTGACGCGCTGGTATCTCGGATTGATCGGAACCGGGACGCGCTGAGCTGAAGGCGTAGCGCCGCAGAACCCCATCGGCATAACCCCAAGAAACGGCGGTGTCGCAACGTTTTTTGCACGTTGCGACACCGCCGTCGCGTATCTGGAACAGCCATCGCGCCGTACATCAAGCGCGTATTCAGAAAAAACTCAGCGACGGCTTTTAGTGTGAACACCATGAACGGCAACATGAAGGTGCATGGTCACTGCAACGGCTTGAAAACAGTCTTTCTGTTTGGGCTGATGTGGGCAATCATCATGCTGATTTGGTGGCTGACCGGTGCGAGTCAGGACACGCTGGGGGTGTATCTCGTCATCGGTGTGGCCAGCACATTCATCTCATACTGGTTTTCGGATCGCATCTCCATCGCATCGATGGGCGCACGGCATGTGTCCGAACAAGAAGCGCCTGAATTGTATCGGATTGTGCGTGAACTGTCAGCCAAGGCCGGCAAGCCCATGCCCCGCATCTACATTGCGCCGACCATGAGCCCCAATGCCTTCGCGACCGGCCGTAACGAGCATCACGCCGCCGTATGTTGCACGCAGGGCATCCTGCAGATCCTCAATGAGCGTGAACTGCGCGGCGTGCTCGGCCACGAGCTGATGCACGTGTACAACCACGACATTCTCACCTCGGCCATTGCATCCGCCATGGCGACGGTCATCACATATCTTGGCTATGCGCTTATGTATTTCGGCGGTGGCGATGACGATGACCGCGATTCCGGGCCGTTCGGCTTCCTGGGGGTTATTCTCAGCGCGATTCTCGCGCCGATCGGGGCGTCGCTGATTCAGCTTGCGATCTCTCGGACGCGTGAGTATGACGCCGACGAGGACGGCAGCAAGCTGACCGGAGACCCGGAGGCGCTCGCATCCGCGCTGTACAAGATTTCGTACGGCGTCAAGGAACATCCCATGGCCGCGACCGCTGGAAATCAAAGCACCGCAGCCATGATGATCGAAAGCCCGTTCAGCGAGGCAGGCTTCCAGAAGCTCTTCTCCACCCATCCGCCGACCGCCGACCGCATCAACCGGCTGATGCAGATGGCCCACGAAATGCACGGCGCCGCCGTCACCATGCCGGGCGAGACCCCGCAGGTGCCCTACCAGCAGACCGCCCAGCCCGCTTACTCCCAGTACGGCCGCTGACTATCGACGGTAAGGTGGGTGCCGGGCGTCGGCAGAAGCTTGTACCGACGCTGAGAATCGGGCGGTTGTGACGGCTTGGTGCCGGCGAGTCGATTGTCGTGTTCCGGCGATTTCTTCGATGGTATGCTAAATGGCTCGTGTTCGTGCCGCCGCCATCTTGGCCGGCAGACGCACGCAATGACAGCGAATGTGGATGAAAGGATTCGGCCGTGGCACAAACTTGGCGACAGGAAGTTCAAGAATCCCAAGACATCCAAGGACTCCCCGGCGATGTTGCGATCAATGATGTTGCGATCAATGACGTTGCAATTGATGACGCCGCTATCGGTGTCGCGACCGGGCAGACCGCAGTACAGTCCGCCACGCATGCGATTTCGCGCCACCGAACGTCAATCGGCATTGTATCGCTCGCGCTTGCGGTCGTTGCGCTTGCCATCGTCGAAGGTCTGATATTGCGGTCCAATACGGCGGACCATGTTGCGGAAATGCGGCTGATTCTTGCCGCGGGCGCGCGTTGGGCGGCGTTCGTGCCGGCAGCGTATACCATCGCCGTATGCTTCTCCGCGGTGGTGGCCGTGCCGGTGATTGTCGTGCTGCTTGGCGTGATTTGGGCGGTAACGCGCAGCGCCGGTCAGATGTTGCGGGGGCTGGCTATGGCTGCGTTGCCGATGGCGGTCGTCGGCCTTATCAAGACGATTGTTGACAGGCCGCGGCCCAGCACTGCCCGCGGCGCATTGATGCCCGACCCGAGCTTCCCCAGCGGGCACACAGCCTGCTCGGTGGTGGTCGTGTCGCTCGCGCTGTTCGCCTTGCATGTCATCGATGCGCGAATCAAGGATTCCCGCGGGCTGGCTGGCACGGCAGTGCAATCGTCACAATCGCCGCGATCGCCGCTCGTCTGGCGTGTTCTGCGGACCGTGCTGACGGTCATTCTGGTCGTCGTGCCGTTCGTCGTCGCGCTGTCCCGCGTGATTTACGGCGTGCACTACCCGACCGACGTGTGCACATCGCTCGTTCTGACACCCGTTCTCGTGTGGTGCGTGTACCGGTTGTGCGATCCCGCGCGGTGAGTGGTGCGAGTGCGTCGGGCGCGGTTGATTGTGTCGGCACGCGAATCGCATCGGCGGCTGCCGGTATGATGGCAAACGCCAATCGGCACAAGGCTTTGGACAGGAGATATCATGCAGCGTGACATCGTGAAGGACAGGACGTTCCTCGCCCGGAAATCAGCGCCCGCGACGGCGGATGATACGGCGGTGATCACGGACCTGCGCGACACCCTCGCCGCTCATCATGACGATTGCGTCGGCATGGCCGGCAACATGATCGGCAGTTTGACGCGCATCATCATCGTTACGATGGGTGAAAAAGACGTCATTATGGTCAACCCTGTGATTATCAAGCGCTCCGGCATGTACCTCACGAAGGAGGGGTGCCTGTCGCTGGAAGGCGTGACGCGGGTCAAGCGCTACGAGAACATCACCGTCGCCTGGCAGGATGACTCCTTCCACAGGCATGTGACCAGCTACGCCGGATGGGTTGCACAGATCATCCAGCACGAGGTCGACCACCTCGACGGCATTCTGGTGTGAGTTTGGCGGTGATTGTGGCCGGCTGCGGTTGGCAGCGGCCAGTATGTGAGCGGATTCTCACATGGTGACCTGTGACCGACCGAAATCGGGCTGACTGGAATGGCATGGACGCCGGAATGTGAGCGGATCCTCACATGATGCCGGTCGGAGGTCGTGGATCTGGCTGATGTTGGTCTGTCGGGTGTCGTTGTGTGAGTGGATCCTCACACGATGGCGGTCGGTGGATTGCCGGCTCATCGACTCATCCGATTATCGGTCGTTCGTATCCGCGCCCGCCATATCCGCCCGCGCTCGCGCCCGCCGCGAGAACCACACGTTGAGCAGCGAGCCAGTGACCACAAGCGCCACGCCAATCCAGAACGGCAGCCCAAGCGCGACCCCCAACAGCAGGGTGCTGGATGCGGTCGAAAACACCGGCGTCGCATAGGATCCGATCGCCAGCGTTTCCATGTTGCCGTGAAGCATGCCGTACCCCCAGCACGCGTATCCGCCGGCAATCGATACCGCGCATGCAATCAGCGCCAGATACCCGCCGAGTCCGGGAGCCTGCGCAGGAAGCCCATCGCCGGACACGAAATGGATGACCCACAGCGCGACGGCCACGCTGCAGAAGAAAATCGTCGTGCCGTCATACCCGTCGGCCATCGTCGGCGAGATGGCCGCGTACACCGACCAGATCAGCGCTCCGGCGAAGGCAAGCGCGAACGGCAGCGGATTCGACGCGATATTGCGCAGGGCCGATTGCACATCCAGACTGTCGCCGCCCACCGCCATCGCCACGCCGGCGGTTGCGATGATGGCTCCCGGCAACGCCTGCCAGAGCGCGCCTTGCCGTTTGGACAGCGCCGCAGTGAAGAGCACCAGCAGCGTCGGCCACAGATAGTTGACCAAGCTCACTTCGACGGATTGTTCGGCAGTGGAGGCGAGGCCGATGGACAGGGAAATCGAAGCCTCGTACGAGACGAACATGAGGCCGCCGAGCAGGAGGTAGCGGCGGGGCGCTTGGGAGAGCGGTTTCGGGCGTCGGGTCAGTAGCAGCAGAATGCCGCCGACCGTGTAAATCAGGGCAGAGCCGAGAGCCGCGCCGAACGCGTCTGCCACGAGCCGCACCAGACCGGCCATGAAGCCCCACAGGACGATGGCGAACAGGCCGATCACCGTGCCGCCATGCGAAATCGCGTGGCCGAGGAGCGGGTTGGCGGTGTCGGTGGTGCGGTTCGGCATGGCTGGGGCTCTCCTCTAGGGTTGCTGGGCGCGCGGTCTTGTTCGACGTACGTCGTCCGGTGTCCGGCACTCGGTACTGGGCAGGTGTGCGGAAAGTGCGTCGGAGCGGAACGAGAGCGCGTATATTGCTAGCAACACTGTACCGCCCGGGTGTGCACGCCGGGTGACGGCCACTCGACCGGCAGGCGAACAATCAGGCGAACAATCAGACGAATGCGAAGGTGACCAGTCGGGCGAGCCGTACCGCGCTGCTGCCGTTTCGTGCTACTGCCGTTTCGTGCGGGATTGCCACCACCAACCGACGATGTCAAGAATCATGCTGGCCGCCGCGATGATGATAATCGGAACGTCGTGGTCCCTGACGCCGATGACAATCAGCAGTATGCTGAGCGCAATTTGCGCGATGAACTGGCCTTTGTTCATAATCCCTCCAGATGTCGTGTTGTTTCAACGCTAGTCCTAGGGGTTCGGCGGTGCCGTCAGCGTCCCAGGTAGTGGTCTCGCGCTGACAGGATGCACAGGTCGCCGTCCGCGACCATATAAATCAGTCGATTCGCTGAATCGATACGTCTGCTCCAAGCGCCCTGGAAGTCCCGTTTCAGCGGCTCCGGCTTGCCGATGCCCTCGAACGGCGAGCGTTGCGCGTCCCGGATGAGGGCGTTGATTCGTTTCAGCGTGCGCTTGTCTTGGGACTGCCAATACAGGTAATCTTCCCAGGCGTCATCCGTCCAACGGAGCATGGGTCAATCCTTGGTGATGTCGTGCTGTACGGCTGCCCCTTCGCGAATCTGCCTCATGCCGCGTTGAACTTTGTTGCGCAGATACTGATTCTGGTACACCCGGAGCGTTTCCATGAGGGAGGCGTAATCGGAAGCGCTCATGACGACAACATTGTCATGTTCATCCTTGTTCGTCACAAGCAGCATATCCGCGTCATCGTTGACCCGGCGCATGTAGGATTTCAGATCTTTGCGGAAGTTCGTGTAAGCGACTGCGGTGACCATCTTCGTCCTTTCCTTGCGCTCCTGCCTGAGGTGCTGTACAGAATACTGTACAGCATATCAGGGAGGTCAGTGCGCAGCAAGTCTTGGATTGACCAAGTGGTGCCGGCTGGTGAAGCGTTGACGATGAAATGCCGGCTGACATGGTCCCGCGCGGACAGGATGCGCAAATCGGCGCGCTGTGGTAAAGTGCTTATTTGTATGTGCGGCTTTGCTGCGCAACTGCGGATGTAGTTCATCGGTAGAATGGAAGCTTCCCAAGCTTCAGAGGCGGGTTCGACTCCCGTCATCCGCTCTCGCGATCGCGGTACCGGCTTGGTGCCGCGATTTTTCGTATCATGACGAGTCCCGCCTTCTCAAACCGGTTGCGCTGGGCGAGGTGCAAACGTAATCGGTTCGAGAAGGCGAGCAGGCGAGCAGGCGAGCGCGATCAGCGCAGCGGATACCCTCGTCGTGCTGCCGCTGCGAGTCGCTGCGGCACCTGCAGTACGGTCCCGTCGGGCATCGTCACTTCAATGGGCTGTTCAGATTTGGCTTTCCAATGCGCTCGTCGGGAACGGGTCCGCGAGCGTGACATGCGGTATTTCGGTGTGGCCATCAGCCTTGCCTCGCTTTCCATCGTGGGTTCTTCTTGTTGATGACGTAGATGTGTCCGCGTCTGCGCACGAGGGTTGAGCCGTCTTTGCGTAGGAGGGAGCGGATGGATGATTTGACTTTCATAAGCTGCTGCCTTTCTTGCTGTGATTGTGACTGGTATTGCTATTGCCGTCGTCGGTTTCATTGCCGTCGAGACCGCGTTTTCCGTACCTTCTGTGGAATCGCTGGACTTGTCCTGCGGAATCGAGGACGACGGCTTTGCCGGTGTAGAACGGGTGGGATGCGCTGGTCACGTCCGCGTTGACCAGTGGGTAGGTGGCTCCGTCGGTCCAGGTGATGGACGGTAGCCGGTCGGCTTGCCCGGCGAGTGTGGAACGGGTCAGGAAGGTCTCGCCTGTGGTCTGGTCGCGGAATACGACCGGCCCGTATGTTGGGTGGATGTCTGGTTTCATGGTTCTCCTATCGGTTATTTGGGGTTGATTGGAGGCTGATTGGGCAGTCGCCGGACCAGTGGACGGCGGCGCCTGTCAGGAAGGCTTCTACCAGCTTGATTTCATGACGCCTGGCAGTTCGCCGCGATGCGCTTTGTTGCGCAGATTGATGCGTGATAGACCGAATCGTCGGTTGAATGCGCGTGGCCGGCCGTCGATGGCGTCGCGGTTGCGCAGGCGCGTGGGACTGGCGTCGCGGGGGAGCGCGTGCAGTCGGCGCATTGCTTCCATGCGCTTTTCCGGGGGCAGATGCGGGTTAACTGAATCGTGCCGGTACGTCGCCCGCCGTTCGGCGTA
This sequence comes from Bifidobacterium thermophilum, assembly GCF_002846655.1. NCBI lineage: Bacteria > Bacillati > Actinomycetota > Actinomycetes > Bifidobacteriales > Bifidobacteriaceae > Bifidobacterium > Bifidobacterium thermophilum. Next base: position 179,191 of record NZ_PCGX01000001.1, read on the forward strand.
TGCCGCGACTAGGCGTTCGCGTTGCCGTTGTTTGGCGATGAGGCTGCGTTTGGCCATATCAGCGGACCTCCCGGAATATCACGCGCTTGCGTAGTACGGGGTCGAATTTGAGCAGTTCGAGTCGGTTCGGTGTGTTGCGGCGGTTTTTGGTTGTTGTGTAGGTCGATCCGGTACCTGCGGTTGATCGCAGGGTGATGACCGGACGGATATCGGTGGTTTTGGCCATGGATTTCCTTTCTTCGGTGTGTTGTTGTTCTGGTGTGGCGTGGGGGCGCGGGCTATACGCGTATTTCGCCGTTGGCGACCAGCCGGGCGATAACCGCATCGATGCCGTACTTGTCGATGGTTTTTATGCCGCGTGGCGTCAGTGTGAGGGTGACGCGCCGGCCGAGCGACGGCACGAAATAACGTTTGCGCTGCAGGTTCGGTTCGAAGCGGCGGCGGGTTTTCCTATGTGAATGGGATACGGTGTTGCCCTTGCCGGCACGGGTGCCGAGGACTTGACAATGATTGCTCATGTGCTTCATTATAGATATTGAGAATCATTATCGTCAAGTGATTGTAGAAAGGCCGTGCCATGCCACGCCATCCATCGTTGCCATCATGGGGAAACGCCGAAGCCGGAACCCCGCACGCCAATATCGTTCTGCTGACCGGAGTCGACCGTCTCGCTCTCGACGCCGTTGCCTTCTCCCTGGCGGATTCACGCCCCTCAGTACGCGTCGCCACCTACGACGTAACGCCCGACCCCGACTCGCCAACCGGCCTGTCCCTGGCCAGAACCATCTGCGAGCCCGGGGACGACAGCAATCTGCTCGGCGGTGACGCCACCATATTCCCCGTGGATGATTGCTGTCTGACCTGCGCCTGCAAGCACGATCTCGTGCGCGTGATGAACGCGGCCCCCGAATGGTCCGGAACCATGCTCGCTGTACTGCCAGTCGGGATCGAAGGGACTGCGGTCGCACAGTATCTCGCGGACAGTTCGATGCTGGGCGATTTGCCGTGTGCAGTTGACACGATTCACGTCGCCACGGCAGTCGGCATGGACGGCTTCGAATCAAAGCTCTTCGACGATGACCGGCTTGTTATCGCCGGAACGACCGACGACGACGCCGTGCTCGACTCACGCTCGACCGGCGTTGTGCAGACGCGGCTCATCCGCGAAGCCTCGCACATACTCATGCTGCCGATGCTCTCGGCGGATGGCGGTGCTGCCCTGACGGATGGCAGTACGGCCTTGGGCGGCGCGGGCTTGGGTGGGGCGGACCTGGAAAGCACGGCTGTATCGCCTCGGCAAGGTGCCGACGAAACCGCACGACTGTCCGCAATCGTCACTGCGCTCGCCGATCCAGCCGCCACCATCCACCCGGATGTCCACTGCACCGACCTGCACGCGTTGATTGGGGACGTGTGCACGCCGCCGCGGGTGCGGGTTTGAAGCGTTGAAAGGCGCGATGGTCGCGTTGGCTTTGGCATGAGCTATCTCGCGGGCTGCGCATGCTCTGGCATGCGCGATTTGCTGGATGCACGTTTGGCGGAGCGCTGGTTGCCGGGGTCTGTCGGGTTATGTATGTCCCGGTGTGCGTAATCCGGTGGACGTTCCGGATTGGGGGCGGTTCGGCGCGGGATTGTGCACGTCGCGTATGCCCTGGCATGCATATCTCGTCGGATGCGGGCGCTGGGGGTTGTGAGTCTGGGGGTCTGTTGGGCTGCGTGTGTCAGGGCATACGCGACGGGGCTGATGGTGTGTGGATGGGGTTGTCCGGCGGACTATCTTGCACGTTGCGTATGCCCCGACATGCACAACACGACAGATAGCCCCGGGTCGAGGACGAATCCTGTGGATTCTGGGATCTCGCCGCCCGTGCCCTCACCGCCCGCGATCGTACCGGTCCATGAGCCGCAGTTGTGCGCTCCACGGCAGGAATCGCGCGACGAACAGCCCGGCCTTCACCTGCCAGGTCGGCACGATGATGAGCTTGCCGGCCAGCGTCTTGTCGATCGCGTATCGCGCAACCGCGCGGCTGGATGCGCCCGGCGTGAGGAATTCCCCGCCCGCGGTCGCGTTGAAATGCGTGTCGACCGGTCCAGGGCATAGCGCGCTCACGGTGACGGGAACGCGGTCGCGCCGCAGCTCCTGCGCTACGGCCAGCGTGAGTTTGAGCGTGTAATTCTTGGTCGCGTAGTAGGTGGCGAGACGCGGTCCGACCAGGAATCCAGCGGCGCTGCATACGTTGAGCAGCCGGCAACGCCCGTCACGTCTGAACTTGCGGACGAATAGTTTGGTGAGCACGTGGTAGGAGACCACGTTGAGGTTGATCATCTCGAGCTCGCGGTCCAGCGGGGTGTCGGTGAAGTCGCCGAACAGGCCGAATCCGGCGTTATTGACGAGCAGGTCGATGCGTTCGTCGCGGTAGCGCGCGAACAGTTGCTCGCACGCGCTGCGCTGCGCCAAATCGAGCGCGACGGTTTCGACCGTGATGGTTTTGCCGTGCGCGCTTGCGATCCGCTGCGCTTCTTGCGCTACATTGTCCAGACGCGCCTGATTGCGTGCCACGAGCGCGAGATTGTATCCGAGTTCGGCGAGGTACAGCGCCATATCGCGTCCCAATCCGCTGGACGCTCCGGTAACGATTGCTTTCATTGCGGCTCCTTTGCTGGTTGATATCCTGCCTCTGCCGACGTTCACAGTCATCTCAGCGTCGGCAGAAGGTGATGACTCTGTTTCTGCCGACGCGACGGTCGTCTCAGCATTGGTAGAAGGTTGACGGGACGCGCGAACGGGACGCGCCGACACGGGGACGCGCCGACGCACAATCCCCAAACACAGCGGCCTACTTGAGCTGCCGCCCCGCCGACCCGAGCCGTTCGCACGCTTCGACCACGCGCCGCGCCATCGAATCCTCGGCCTCACGCCCCCATGAGCGCGGGTCGTAGAATTTCTTGTCGCCTACTTCGCCGTCGATCTTGAGCACGCCGTCATAATGCGCGAACATGTGCCCGGCAATCGCCCGCGTGAACGCGTACTGCGTGTCGGTGTCGATGTTCATCTTGACGACGCCGTGGCTCACCGCTTCGGCGATTTCCTCGGCGCTGGACCCGGAACCGCCGTGGAACACCAACGGGAACGGCTTGTTTTCAGGCACTTCGCCCTCAAAACCGCGCCCTGGAGTGTGCCCGGTGATGCGCCCGTCCATCACGGCGGCAGCGACTTCGTTCTGAATGTCACCGAGCAGTCCCGGCCGCAACTTGACTACGCCCGGCTTGTACGCGCCATGCACGTTGCCGAACGTGAAGGCGGCCATATACCGCCCGTTTTCGCCTAGGCCGAGTCGTTGCGCGACGGTTACGCCATCCGCGGGCGTCGAATAGAGCTTCTCGTTGATTTCAGCACGCTGTCCGTCTTCCTCGCCGCCGACCGCGCCGATTTCGATTTCGAGCACTGTATGCGCGGCGACCGACTTGGCGAGCAGTTCCTCGGCAATATCAAGGTTTTCGGCGAGCGGGACCGTCGAACCGTCCCACATATGCGACTGGAATGACGGATCTTTGCCGTGCGCTACCTGATCCGCTTCGACGGCGAGCAGCGGCCGCACCCACTCGTCAAGATACTGCTTGGCGCAATGGTCGGTGTGCAGGGCGACCGTGTTCGGGTATTTCGCGGCGACCTCGTGCGCGAACGCGGCGAATGCGAGCGACCCGGTGACCCGGTCGTTGACCCGCTGCCCGGAGAAGTAGGCGGACCCGCCTACGGACACTTGGATGATGCCGTCAGACTCGGCGTCGGCCAGACCTTGCAGCGCGGCGTTCAACGTCTGCGTGCTGGTCACGTTGATAGCGGGGTAGGCATAGCCGCCGCGACGCGCCGCATCGAGCATCTCGGCATACCGTTCAGGGGTTGCGATAGTCATGATTCCATTATCGCTCAGGGGGTGCCGGATTCGCGTTTCGAACCCGGTGTGTTGTTTTTGCATGAGGTACTACACAAAGGGGCGGGTGTGTGTGACAATACCGTATCAGGATCGTCAGGATGGAAGGGCCATGAAGGAAGTAGAAGAACTCTCGTTCGGCGACAGCGCCACCGGCGCGAGCGAACGCAAACGCCACCTGTGGGTCGGCAAGCTGGTTGCCGTGCTGATTGTCGTGGCGCTGGTTGTGGTGTGCGCGGGTGCGTGGGCTTGGGAGGCCAGATTGCGCCATATCATCGTATTCGTCAACGGGCAGCAGGTGGAGATTTCCGCGGGAACCACGGCGAAACAACTGTTGAAAGACCATGACAATTTCGGCACCCATCCCGGTCGGCTGCTGGCGGTGGACGGTAGCGTCATCAAGAAGTATGGCGGGCATCCGGCGGAATTGAGGGTTGACGGCAGCGTGATTGACCCTGCGGATTGGGGCAATACCCGGTTTTCCGGCAACGCTGATATTTCCGTGAAGTCGGGAGGAGATGTGGTCGAGGGGCATGCGATCGACTATGCGCCGATTCCCTATACTGTGTCGGTTGATATCAAGGGCAGCGTCATCCAGATGGTGAAAACGCGCGGCAAAGACGGTAAGCGCGAGATTTGGGTCGGCGATATCTCCAAGAAACGCACCACGAAGCGGGTTGTTGCTCAACCAGTTGATGCCCAGATTGTCGGCGTATCGCCGCGTCCGCAAGGTCATAAGGTCATTGCGCTGACGTTTGATGATGGTCCGAGCGGTCAGTACACCGCCCCGATTCTCGACATCCTCAAACAAAAGGGCGTGAAGGCGACGTTCTTCGACGTGGGCCAGTATTCGGTGCAGTACCCGGCTTTGGAGAAGCGGATGGTCGCCGAAGGCCATGAAGTGGCTAGCCACAGCAACACGCACCCGTTTATGCCGAAGATGAAGCGCGATGCGTTGCGTGCCGAAATCACCGCCGGATTGGCCAATATGAAGAAGGCATCCGGCGTGAGCACGCGTATGATGCGCTCGCCGTACGGTTCGTTCACGGTGGACCAGTGGAAGGACGTGTACGACCTGATTGATTACAACGTGTTGTGGAGCATCGATACGGAGGATTGGCGGCATCCCGGCGCTCAAGCGATTCATGACGCGGTGCTCAACCACGCGTACAACGGCGCGGTGGTGCTCATGCATGACGGCGGCGGTAATCGTGACCAGGATATCGAGGCCCTGCCCGGCATCATTGACGATTTGAAAGCGCAAGGCTACGAGTTCGTGACCATCAGCGGCCTGCTCAAACTCGCCGGCATCAGCGCCGCCCCGCTGGCCGATAAAGGCGGCGACGCGAAAAAGTAGGTGGCGCGGCGGACGGTTGCAGACGTTTGTAGGCGTTTGCTGGTGTTCGCAGTGTTCGCGGGTGTTCGCAGGAGTTGCGGCTGTGTTTTCCCAAACTGGTTACGCTGGGAAGCTCCTCAGCGTAGCCAGGTTGTGTATTCTCTCCTTCTGTCGACGCTGAGCGGGGTGTCAACGTCGGTAGAAGGTGGGGGACGCCCGCGTGCCACCCGCCCCGCACCGCACCACCCGGTAGAGGGGATACGGTAATCTGTGGGCGGCGGAATCATGCGTTTTGCGGAGGTGCATCATGCCCGGAATCATTCTTATCGGCGCTCAGTGGGGCGATGAAGGCAAAGGCAAGGCGACCGATCTCATCGGCTCGCATGTCGATTATGTCGCCCGCTTCAACGGCGGCAACAACGCGGGCCATACCGTGGTCGTCGGCGACGAATCCTACGCGCTGCACCTGCTGCCCAGCGGCATCATCAGCCCGAACGTGACTCCCGTCATCGGCAACGGCGTAGTAGTCGATCCCGAAGTCCTGTTCCAGGAGATTGACGGGCTGGAAGCCCGCGGCGTGGACTGCTCGCGTCTGCTGGTCAGCGAGTCCGCGCACGTGATTGCCCCCTACCATCGCACTATTGACAAGGTGACCGAACGCTTCCTGGGCAAGCACAAGATCGGCACTACCGGTCGCGGCATCGGCCCGGCGTACGCTGACAAGATCAACCGCGTCGGCATCCGCGTGCACGACCTGTTCAACGAGAAGCATCTGCACGACAAAGTCGAGGCGAGCCTGCACCAGAAGAACCAGATGCTGGTCAAGCTGTACAACCGCCGCCCGATTGACATCGACCGCACCACCGACGAGCTGCTCAAGCTTGGTGAACGGCTTAAGCCGTACGTGGCCAACACGTCCCTCGTACTCAACAACGCGCTCGACGCAGGTAAGACCGTCCTGTTCGAAGGCGGACAGGCCACCATGCTTGACGTGGACCACGGCACCTACCCGTTCGTCACTTCTTCGAACCCGACCGCCGGCGGCGCTTGCACCGGCACGGGCGTCGGGCCGACCAAGATCACCCGCGTCATTGGCGTGTCCAAGGCGTATATCACGCGCGTGGGCGAAGGCCCGTTCCCGACGGAACTGTTCGACGAGCAGGGTGATTGGCTGCGCGAGCAGGGCCACGAGTACGGCGTCACCACCGGTCGCCCCCGCCGTTGTGGCTGGTTCGATGCGGTCGTCAACCGGTACGCGGTGCGCGTCAACGGCCTGACTGATATCGTGCTCACCAAGCTTGACGTGCTCACCGGCCTCAAGGAAATCCCGATCTGCGTCGCCTACGACGTGGAGAACCCGGACGGTACGCACACCCGCTACGACGACATGCCCGTCGACCAGGCGGCCTTCACCGCGGCGAAGCCGATTTACGAGACCATGCCCGGCTGGGACGAGGACATTTCGCAGGTGCATGATTTCGCAGACCTGCCTAAGACCTGCCAGGATTACGTCAAGCGTCTCGAAGACCTGTCCGGATGCCGGATCTCCGCAATCGGCACCGGCCCGCAGCGTGACCATATCATCTCCGTCCACTCGCTGATCGACTAATCTGCGAAGCATTGCAGGCAAATCCGACCGGACCGGAGTCGAGGCGCGGCGGCGTCACGGCTCCGGTTCCGCATTTGGAGGGTGCGCCGAGCCGCGTGAGAGCTTTGCGACAGTAAGTGCGAGAACGTGTGCAAGGACACTTGTGAAAACCTGCGCAAAAGCCCGTGTAACAAAAGCTCGCGCAACATCAGCTCGCGCAACATCACAGGGAGAAGGAAAAGACAGATGGCGAAACGTTCCCCGCTCGCCGACCTACAACTGTATGTGGTTGTGTTTATCGGCGGCGCGATCGGCACATGCGTGCGTTACCTGCTGGGGCTGGCGATACCGGCCACGGCCGCTGGATTCCACTTCGGCACGCTCGCCGCGAACCTGCTGGCCTGCTTCGTATACGCGGGATTGAGCGCATACTTGGCACAGGCTGATTGGATTCGCCCGCGCAAGCGCGAACTGGTCAACCGGGGAGCCGGCATGGGTGTGTGCGGCGGGTTGTCGACCATGTCCACACTCGCGTTGGAAGGCTTCACCGGCATACTCGGCGGGCAGGCGTGGCACGCGTTGCTGTACCTGCTGGTCAGCGTGGTTTGTGGCCTGCTGGTCGCGTTCGCGGGTGTCTGGTGCGCTGATCGGCTTGCGACCGGGCATCGCGTGCAACGTACCGCGACGGCCGGTCCAGGCGCCCAGTCTGGCAAGTCCCGCAATCTCAGCAATCCCAACGTTTCCAACGTTCCTGACAATCCCGCCACCTCCGACACCCCCACCACCCCCGCCAACTCCGCAGAACAGGAGGCCCGGCAATGACATCATTCCTGATTGGTGCACTCCTGTGCCTCATGGGCGGCCTCGGAGCCGTCACCCGGTTTGTGCTTGATACCGCGGTCAAACAGCCGTGGTCCCGCGTCCCCGACAATGCGGACGAACGTACTGCAGCCATCCACGCGTTCCCGCTGTCCACGCTCGTCGTGAATATCGCGGCCTCACTGCTCGCCGGCATCGTCGCGGCGGCCTTCGTCTACCACGGCGACCCGGCCAGCCCGTGGCGTCTGGTACTCGCCACCGGCTTCCTCGGCGGATTCTCCACGTTCTCGACCGCCATCAACGAAAGCGTCACCCTGCTGCGCAAAGGCAAGCGCGCAGTTGCCGCAGCGAATATCGTCCTCGAATATGTCGTCCCGCTGCTGTGCGTGGCGCTCGGCTGGTGGCTGGCGGCGGCCCTGTGAACGATTTGCACGCCGCAGCGGACCGTCTGCTCACCTCATTCGCCCGCCTCAAATGGCGCATGGCGGGTGCTGGCGTGCTCATCGGCCTGCTATCCGGCGTGCTCGTAGTCATCTACCGGCAAGGCATCGAACTGAGCATTCGCTTCGCCCGGTGGATGTACGCGCAGATTCGCATAACCCCCTGGCTGATTGCCCCCTGGGCGTTGTCTGCGATACTCATCAGCCTGCTTATCGCATGGATGGTCCGCAAAGAGCCGATGGCATCCGGCAGTGGCATCCCGCAAACCGACGGCGTGGTGTTGAGCGGCCTGAAGATGAAGTGGCAGACCATTCTGCCGGTGCGCTTCCTCGGCGGTCTGCTCGCCGCCCTGTTCGGACTGTCTTTGGGGCGTGAGGGCCCCTCCATCCAGATCGGCGCGTCCGGCGCACAATTCCTGTCACACCGCATGCGCGGCGAGAAACGCGAAGACGTGCAAGAGCACTATCTGGTGACCGCGGGCGCGGCCGCCGGCCTGTCCGCGGCATTCAGCGCGCCGCTGTCCGGCATGATGTTCGCCCTTGAAGGCATCCATCGCAGTTTCTCCCCGGCCATCCTCATGGGTGCGACCGCTGCCTCCCTGACCGCGGATTTCGTATCCAAATACTGTTTTGGCCTCACCCCGGTCCTTGATTTCGGGGATATTCGGCAGTTGCCGCTCGGCGATTACATGTGGCTGATTCCGCTCGGCATCATCGCCGGGCTGGTTGGCTCGCTGATGAACCGTTCCCTGCTTGGATTCCAGACCTTGTACGGCAAGCTGCCCGACTGGTTGCGTCCGATGATCGCCATGGCGATTGCCCTGCCGGTCGGTCTGTGGCTGCCCGACGTGCTCGGAGGCGGCTCGAACCTCGTGCAAACCGCCGAACGCGGCCATCCTGGGCTCCTGATGCTGTGCATCCTGCTCGTCGTGAAAATCCTGTTCACCAGCACAAGTTTCGGTTCCGGCGTGCCCGGCGGCATCTTCATGCCGATTCTCGCGGTCGGAGCGCTGGCGGGCGGCGCGTTCGGCACGCTCGGACATGACCTGTGGGGGCTTTCCGCACAGGCGATTCCGGTTTTCGCGGTTTGCGTGATGACAGGCACGCTGGCGGCATCGGTCAAAACCCCGATCACCTCAATCCTGCTGACCGTTGAAATGTCCGGCACCCTGACCCACATGTTGCCGGTCGCCGCAGCCGCGTTCATCGCGCTGCTTGTCTCCGACTTGCTGCGTACGAAACCGATTTACGGCGTACTGCTGGAACGCTACATGCGCGCGCAAGGCCAAGCGGCGAAACTGCCCGGCAATCTGGGGTCCGGCATCATGGACTTCCCGCTGGAAATGGGCGCGCCCGCAGACGGGCATCGCGTGCGCGACGTTGCATGGCCGTCCGGATGCCTGATTATTGGACTTCGACGGGGTGAACACGAAATCGTTCCGCGTGGCGACACCATGCTGCGGGGTGGCGATTACCTGATCGTACTGTTCAGCGGTCAGGAGGAACAGACCGTCCGCGCGGCGCTGCGCGGGCTATGCGACGCGGAAGAGACCGAATCCGGCGCCTCGCCGCGCTGATTGACGCCGCAGTTGCCTGCGGCTGTTTGGTGCCGACGGGACAGAGCCATCCGTCGTCAGTCGTCGTTGTTCGATGCTCGTGCTGCCGGCTGATTGTTGGGATTCCGCGGGTTTGCGGTGATGCCGTGGCTGGTGGCCGGGTGCGGTCCGGCACGGGCGCGGACTGGATCCGATTTTGTCCTATGTTCTCCGGTTTGGTCCGTGGTTCGGGTGTTCTGGGTGCCTGGCACGTCGGCGGTCGATTGTGATGGCGTAATCAGATCCCTGTGATTCCGCGCTTCTGCGATGATGCCGTGGTTGGCGGCCGGATATGGTCCGGCATGGGTGTGGACTGGATCCGATTTTGTCCTATGTTCTCCGGTTTGGTCCGTGGTTCGGGTGTTCTGGGGTGCCCGGCACGCCGGCGGTCGATTGTGATGGCGTAATCAGATCTCTGTGATTCCGCGCTTCTGCGATGATGCCGTGGTTGGCGGCCGGATATGGTCCGGCATGGGTGTGGACTGGATCCGATTTTGTCCTATGTTCTCCGATTTGATCCGTGATTCGGGTGTTCCGAGTGGCTGGTTTGGTGATGGTTGATGATTGTAGTGCGCTCGGATTGTTGGTATTCCGCGGGTTTGCGGTGATGCCGTGGCTGGTGGCCGGGTGCGGTCCGGCACAGGCGCGGACTGGATTGGTTTTCGGTTTCCGTTCTCCGATTCAGTCCATGGGTTCGGGCGGTTGCGGGCTCGGTGGTCTGGTGTCCGGTTCCCGTGTTGCCGGCTGATTGTTGGGATTCTGCGGTTTTGTGGTCCGGCACGGGCGCGGACTGGATCCGTTTTCGGTCGGTGTTCTCCGATTCGGTGCGGGCCGCTCGCTCGCCCCCCAGTCATCCGCGTGCCCGCCGTGTTAACACGAATGACTGCGAAGTTACCCCGGCGAAACGTTATTGCAACCGCTAGTCGAATCTCGAATACCTATGGTGAGGGTAATCGAGAGAGGACTACATATGGCAGACGCACTATCAACTGCGCGGCGCCATCGGTTCCTGATACTGACTTGCATGCTTGCCATGCTGGTTCCGATGGCGTTCCTCGCATTCCCATCATCCGCACAGGCCGCCGAAGCGGTCACAACCTGCAATCCGACCGCCACCAACGGCTGCGTGAACGGCATCCTGCAAGATGCTTCCAAACAACCTGTTGCCTGCGCGACCGTCACCCTGTCCGGCAAGGAATCGGCGACCACAACCACCGATTCGACTGGAAAATGGGCGTTCTCAGTGACCGCGGACGGCTCATACACCGTCACCATCGACAAGTCGGTCGCCTCAAGCCACGGCTTGCCCGGTAACACGGCGACCGTGAGCATCGACAAAAGCGATTTCTCCAAGCAGCGGGCGGTCGTCCGCTTCGACAAGGCAAACGTGACGGATTCTTCAAGCTCCGGCAAGGCTTCCGGCTCGGCATCATCGTCAAGCAAAGCCAAGTCGGGCAGCTCAAGCTCCACAACCGACAGCTCGTCGGCGTCAAGCTCATCCGGCAGCTCTAGCAATTTCGGCCAGCGCTTCTGGCAGCAGCTTTACTCCGGCTTGATTTTCGGCCTCATGCTCGCGCTGATGAGTGTCGGCATGAACCTCGTCTACGGCACCACCGGACTGAGCTCCTTCTCCCACGGCGAGCAGGTCACGCTCGGCGGCCTTATGGCGTATGTCGGCACGCAGATGCTGCATTGGCCGCTCATCGTCTCCGGCATTTTCGCCATCGCGATCGGCGCGCTGACCGGCCTCATCCAGAACGAAGTCATCTGGGCGCCGCTGCGCCGCAAGCATGTCGGCCCGCTGCAGCAGATGATTGTCACCATCGGCCTGTCCATGGTGCTGCAATACCTGTTCCAGTTCTTCTTCGGCGGCAGCACGAAAGGCATTGTCACCTCAGTGGAACGTGGCTTCCAAATCGGCCCGATCACCACTGACCGCGCGACACTGATTTCCGCGGCCATTGCAATCGTGGTCATCGTCACCGTCACGTACTTCCTGTACCACACGCGGTTCGGTCGGGCCACGCGAGCCGTCTCCGACAACGCCGCACTCGCTGCGGCGTCCGGCATCAACGTAGAACACGTGGTGCGGATTGTGTGGATCCTGTCCTGCGCGCTCGCTGCACTTTCCGGCGTGCTCATGGGCATCTACCTCAACGGCATCGCGTGGAACACGGGCGCGGTCCTGCTGCTGCTCATGTTCTCCGCGGTCACACTCGGCGGCCTGGGCACCGCGCCGGGCGCGCTCGTCGGCGCCCTCATCATCGGCGTCGTGGCGGATATGAGCTCGCTCATCATCCCCAACGACATGCGCTACGCTTCGGCGCTCGCGATCCTCATCATCGTCCTGCTGTTCCGTCCGCAGGGCATCTTCGGCAAAGCACAGAGGGTGGGCTGAACCATGGATTTCCTTACGATTATCACCAATTCGTTGGGCGAACTGATTGCGCCCACAACCGCCGCCTACGTGCTTGCGGCGATCGGCTTGAACATTCACTTCGGCATGACCGGCCTGTTCAACATGGGCCAGGCGGGATTCATGCTGCTGGGCGCCTACGGCTTCGCGGTCACCCAGTCCATGGGCTGGAGCATTCTCGGCTCGCTGTGCATGGCGCTGTTCCTGTCGTTCCTGTTCGCGTTGTTGCTCGGCATTCCGACGCTCAAACTCGGGCCTGACTACTTGTCAATGGTTACGCTTGCAGCCGCTGAAATCGTTCGCATTATCGGGCGTTCCACCGCGATGACCAAAATCACCGGTGGTTCCGGCGGCATCTCCCCGCAGGATTTCACGTCGAAATTCGAAGCGCTTTCGCCACTGCCCGACGGGCAATCGACCTTCCTGCTATGGACCTACTCGAACAATACGGCGAACTCCTGGTGGATCCGCATCGTGGCCTGGGTGCTGGTCGGCGTCGCGCTGTTCCTCACCTGGCGCTGGTTCAACTCCCCGTGGGGCCGTGTGCTCAAAGGCATCCGCGAGGATGAGAACGCGGTGCGCTCGCTGGGCAAATCGGTGACCCGCTTCAAGATTCAGTCGCTGTTCCTGGGCGGTGCGTTCGGTGCGCTCGCCGGCATCATCTTCGTGCTGCCGCGTTCCGTACAGCCTGATTCCCTGGGCCGTCAGGTTACCTTCTACACGTGGACGATTCTGCTGATGGGCGGTGCGGCGACCGTCTTCGGCCCGCTGATCGGCTCGTGCGTGCTGTGGGTGGCGCTCACGCTGATCAAGGAGTTCATGCGCGGCACGATTCCGACGACCGTGATCTCCTCCGACCAGGTGGAGGCGCTCGGCTGGGTGATTATGGGCGTCGCGCTCATGTGCATCGTGATATTCAGGCCGCAAGGCATTCTCGGCGACCGAAAGGAGTTGGCGTTCAATGCGTAAGTCAACATCACAACAAGCAACATCGCAGCAAACCGGGAAGAACGCGACCGATGATTTCGGCGACAAGCCCTTCCAGCAGCAGGCGTATGTGTCGCAATCCGACGCCTCAGGCGCTGCGGCACCCGGCTCCCTTACTCCCGAGGCGGATTTGCCGCGTTGGGCGACCCGCGCGCCCGAGGGTGAGAAACTCGAATCCACGCAGTACGCGGACCGCGTGCAACACGATCTGTCGTTCGTGAAAGCCGCGCCCGGTGTGGCCAAGCCGGATCCGATCCTCGTGGCGGACAACATCACCCGTAAATTCGGTGGTGTCACCGCCGTCGACGTGCAGCATTTCGAGATCGAACGGCACGGCATCACCGCGCTGATCGGCCCGAACGGCGCCGGCAAAACCACCTTCTTCAACCTCATGACCGGTTTCGACACCCCGAACACCGGCACCTGGGAATTCGACGGTAAACCGCTCAAATCCGAATCACCAGAACAGGTGGCGCGCATGGGCATGGTCCGCACCTTCCAGCTGACGAAAGTCATGAGCCGCCTGACCGTCATGGACAACATGCTGCTGGGCGCCCCCGTCCAACCGGGCGAAGGCATGCTCACGGCGTTATTCCCCGCGCGTTGGCGCAAGCAGGAGGAGAAAAACCGCGAAAAGGCCGAACGCCTGCTCAAACGCTTCCTGTTGTGGAAAAAGAAGGATGATTTCGCCGGATCGCTTTCCGGCGGCCAGCGCAAACTGCTCGAAATGGCGCGAGCGCTCATGAGCGACCCGCAGCTGGTCATGCTCGACGAGCCGATGGCCGGCGTGAACCCCGCGCTCAAGCAGTCGCTGCTCGACTGCATCATGGCGCTGCGCGAAACCGGCACGACCGTCCTGTTCGTCGAACACGACATGAATATGGTCCGGCATATCGCCGATTGGGTGACGGTCATGGCGGAAGGCAAGATCGTGGCCGAAGGCGTGCCGAAGAACGTGATGTCCGACCAGGCGGTCATTGACGCGTACCTGGGCGCCCGAGCGAACATCGATTTGGGCGATGACGCGGCGCTTGAGAAGCTTGAGGAGGAACAGCATGAGTGACGTAACGGTGAATGAGCGCGAAAACCCCACCGCCGCTGCCGGCACGGATACGCCCGCGGAAGGCACGCCGCCGCGCTCGCAAGTGCATGTCGGTGAACCGGAAGGTGACCCGCTGATGGATGCGCAGGATCTGATCGCCGGCTACCTGCCCGGTGTGAACATCCTCAACGGGGCGTCACTGACCTTGCATGACGGCGAAATCGTCGGCATCATCGGCCCGAACGGTGCCGGCAAATCAACCCTGCTCAAATCCCTGTTCGGTCTGGTGCACATCCGGTCCGGCAAGCTGCTGCTGCGCGGCGAGGACATCACGAATATGCGCGCCGACAAGCTGGTCTCGCGTGGCGTGGGCTTCGTACCGCAGACGGAGAACGTGTTCCCGTCGCTGACCATCGAGGAGAATCTGCGGATGGGGGCGTTCCAGGCGCCGAAACTGTTCAAGGAGCGGTTCGAATACGTCAGCTCGATCTTCCCGAAACTCGCGTCGCGCAAGGACCAGCTAGCCGGTTCGTTGTCCGGCGGCGAACGACAGATGGTCGCGATGGGGCGCGCACTGATGATGAAACCGTCCGTGCTGCTGCTCGACGAGCCGTCCGCCGGTCTGTCGCCGATGCTGCAAGACGAGACCTTCATCCGCGTGAAGGAAGTCAACAGAGCCGGGGTTTCCGTGGTGATCGTCGAGCAGAACGCCAGCAGATGCCTGCAGATTTGCGACCGCGGGTACGTGCTCGACCAAGGGCGCAACGCCTACTCCGGGCGTGGGCGTGACCTGCTCAACGATCCGAAGGTCATCTCCCTGTACCTGGGCAACCTCGAGGAGACGGTCGAGGAAGAAGGCAAGTAGGCGAGGCTGGCTGGTCGGGCTGGTTGGTTGTGCCGCGGTGGTTGTGCCGCGGTGATGTGGCCGGTTAGCGGGGCTGGTTGGTGTGGCCGGTTGGTCGGGCCAGTTGGTCAGGCTGGTCGGTGAGATCAGTGGTAGATAAGGCGGTTGTGTGAGTAATTCCTCACACAGCCGCCGCTTTCGTTCTCATACCCCGGTCGCAGACCTGGCAACCCGCCACCGTGTGAGGATTCGCTCACACAACGACGGTTTGGTGGCCGGCGTCGGTTGGTTTGCTGGCCCGGGAGTGTCATCGTGCGAGAATCGGCTCACACAGTGACGGTTGGTGTGCTCCGGTTCCTTCCGGCGGGTAGTGGTTGGGGTCACTTTGTGAGGATTGGCTCGCATGGTGGCGGTCTGATGGTTGAGGCCAGCCGTGTTGCTGGTCCGGGGACGTCATCGTGTGAGGATTCGCTCACATCCTGGCGTCCCGACTAACCTGCGCAGCCGATATGTACGGGTGGCCGAGGCCTTGTCTGAACCGTTCTGCTCAATTGTGCATGCCCTGACATGCGCGGCTTGTCAGCTCTCCTGATTCGTTGGCGGGGCCGAGCGGGATATGTCGTCTCGTGTATGTCCGGCCATCCGCCCGCAACATTTCCTGTTGTTTTCGCATGTCACGGTCAGGAAACATCCGGCACACGCCTGTGTTGCAAACCACGCTTAGATTCACGGGTAAACGAAGCGGCAAGCCTACATCACCGTAATGTCCAAGCGTCCGCTTCGCAGCAATGAATCAGCATGGGAGAGAGGAAACTATCATGCGATACTCAACATCATCAACGCCGTCAACATCATCGCGCAAGTCAATGAAACGAACCCTGATGTGCGCTACCGCGGCCGTCGCCGCACTGACCCTGGCATTGTCCGGCTGCGGTTCCTCGTCATCGAGCGGCTCGGCCTCGAGCGGCGCAATCAGCGGATTCGTGCTCGGTGCGCTGTTCCCGCAGACCGGCTCGCTGGCGTACATGTCCCCGCAGGAGGAAGGCGCGGTCAAGCTCGCCCTCAAGGACATCAATGATGCGGGCGGCGTGCTCGGCAAGAAGGCCACGTCGGTGAGCGCCGACACTTCGGACGCCGACCACGCGGACCAGAACACGTCCGGCACCCAGTCGGTGCTGTCCAAGAAGCCGTCGGCGATTATCGGCCCGGCATCCAGCTCCGTGGTCAAGAACGTGTACAAGGAGATTTCCGCGGCGAAGGTCCCGCTGATTTCGATGGGCGCGACGTCCGCGAGCCTGTCCGGCGTCGACCCATACTTCTTCCGCACGGTCGCCCCTGATAGCGTGCAGGGCGCGGTGCTTGGCAACGTGATTGCCCAGGATGGCGTGCAGAAGCTTGCAATCGCCTCGTTCAACGACGATTACGGCACTGGTTTGCGCGATACGATTGCCAAGACCGCCGAAGCCGCCGGCGTAGATGTCGTCTATGGCGCGGATCAGGCCTTCGACCCGACCGAAACGAACTTCTCCTCGCTCGTGTCCACCATCAAGGCCTCCAACCCGGACGCCATCGCGATTATCGCCTTCGACCAGACCAAGGCGCTCATCAAGGAAATGATCAGCCAGGGCATTGATACCACGAAGCTGTATCTGGTCGATGGCAATACCTCCGACTATGCCGACACGTTCGACAAGGGCACGCTCAAGGGCGTGACCGGCACGATTCCGGGCGCCCACGCGACTGCGGACTTCCAGAAGAAGGTCAAGTCCATGGAAAGCAGCGTCAAGGATTACACCTATGCGGCTGAAACGTATGACGGCGTGATTCTGTTTGCGCTCGCTGCGCAGAAGGGCGGCAAGGCCGACGGCGAGACCATCCAGAAGAACCTGCTCGCGGTGTCGGGCGCGAATGGCGGCACGAAGTGCAAATCCTATAAGGAATGCGTGGCGCTGCTGAAGGACGGCAAGGACATTGAGTATGTTGGCCAGACCGGTATCGGCCCGTTCAACAAGGACCACGATCCGAGCTCCGCGAATATCGGCGTGTACAAGTACGGCGAGGACAACAAGCCGGTGTTCGACCACGTCCAGTCTGGCAAGGTATCTACTGACTGATGGCAGATGACTGATTGCCGATTGCTGATCTCTGATTCCTGATAACTGGGCTGGTCTCGGACCGGGCTGTTGGCCGATCGGGCACGATGCCGATGGGCGGCGTGTCAATTTGGCGGATGACTGGTCTGTGGCAGGCTGGAGCCGCTCAGCCGGTGGGTGAAGCCGTTTCGTCGTCTGTGCAGTTGTGCGTCTGCACAGTCGTGAGTCGGCGGGCGGCAACCACCAGTCGGCAGCCACTAGTCGGCAGGCGTGCGTTTGCCGTCTGTGACCCGTTGCGGTCGTGCCGTTCCGCACGGTTCGTGCGATGGTTGCGGTACCATAGTGGATTGCCGCGATTCGCGGTGGCGCGAGTAAGGACGGCGGCGGGCGATTCCGCCTCACACGCATGATTTCGGAGTGACACATGACGCAACAGAATGGTCGGGACGTGGATGTCCCCGACGAAGACGGCGAAGGCGGCGAGGCATCGCTGCCGGGTGCCATGGGAGCGGCGGTTCCGCAGCGCGCGGCTGTCGCGTCTGAACCTGCATCTTCTACATCTCCCGTTGACTCCGCCGAGCCTGCATCTGCCGCATTTTCTGCTGATTCTGCGGATTCCGCCGGTTCCCCAGCTCCTGCTGACCCTGCCGTTACGTCGGTGTTCTCGGTCGCGTCGATTGCTTCTGCCGCTTCGGTCCCTGCTTCGGTCCCTGCAGTGCCGGAAGTCCCTGATATCCCTGTGATATCGACAGTGCTGACCTCCGCATCTGAATCAGTTAACGGGCGAGATTCCGCCGATTCCAGCGCTCTCAGCAATCCCGCCAATCCGGGTCATCCCGCTGATTTCAACAGTCCTGACAATTCGGGCAGTCCCGCGGACTTCGAAGATTCCGGCACTCCTGCAGTTGCCGGTGATTTCAACGACTATAGCGGTTCAGACGGTTCCACTAACCCCAGTAAATCCAGCAATCACGGCGAAACCGGCGACGAGCCGAATCCCGAGACCTTGATGATCGAACAGGTCGAGCAGCACGACGCCCCGGTGGGTGCAGCGGCATCCCCGAATCCACCGCAGATTTCGCTCGCCCCCATCAAGAAGCTTCGCGCCCAATTCAACCCGCTCGCCGACGGACTGGTCTATCTGGTCGTATTCCTCGGCGGCTTTGTCGGCACCGCCGTCCGCTACGGTGTGTCCGCACTGTTCCCGTCGTCTGGCACCGAATTCCCCGTGGGTACGTTCATCGCGAATGTCGCGGCTTGCTTCCTGTTCTCGCTGCTTGCGGAAACGATGGCGCACGCCTCGTGGATTCGCCGGCGCACCCGCCAATTGCTCAGCCGCGGGCTTGGGCTCGGTTTGTGCGGCGGATTGTCGACGATGTCCACCGTGGCGGTTGAAAGCCTGACCGATATGCTCGACCATGAGCCGTGGATGGCTGTTTCCTATATGGTGGCGAGCGTGGTCGTCGGCACCATATGCTGCATCGCCGGTGTACTGCTGGCACACGTGCTGACGGCGTCGCGGGCCGCCAAATCGCTGCGTCGCATGTCGGGTGGTTCCAAGGCGTCACATAACGCTCGACGCGCCGATTCCACGTCGGTTGGGGGCGGAAAACCTGCCTCCGGACACGCCCAGACTTCCACCGGCGGTGATTCCACTGCCGCCAACGGCGTCGCAGCCGGAAGCGACCCGAATATGCCGGCTTCGTTCGAGCCGACGCCCATCACCGCGGAAATCCCGCTGGTTCCTGATCCGGTGACCGGGGAGGTGCACTGATGCTGCTGGTTTGTGTGTGCGGCGGACTTGGCACAATGGTTCGCTATGTGTTCGACGTTTCGATTCGCCGCGGCTGGCATCACGCGTTTCCTCTGGCGACGCTGCTGGTCAACGTGCTCGCCTCGTTCTGTGCGGGCATGGCGGCGGCCGGCTACGCGTACCATACGGTCGATCACGCGACCAGCCTGATTTTCGTCGCGGGTTTTCTCGGCGGCATGTCCACGTTTTCGGCCGCCATCAACGAAATGGTGTCACTTGCCCGTAATCGTCGCTGGTGGCTTGCGCTCTGGTATCTGCTTGCGACGATTGCGGCGCCGCTGTTGTGCGCTGCGTTGGGGTGGATGCTGGTTGCTGTGACGCGCTGAGCGTCTGCCGAACCGCGGTCGCACCTGCATCCCGTACCCCCGCATCCCGCACCTCACGCGCTCCAGCGGTGCCATTGCAACGCATGATGACGAAACCGGTGCCGCCGCTCGATTCGTCCCGATAGTACAATGCCGGTAGCAGGCGCGATGCACGCCGCCCGGCGGTTCAAGTCCCGCTTGGCGTGCGGTATCCGTCCGCGCACAACAGAGAGCAGCGGAAAGCAACAGAGAGCGCTTGAATCAAGCTTCGTGAGGAGAAACCCGTGGTCGGAATGCGCGACGTGGCCAAAAAGGCCGGAGTGTCTTTAAGCACCGTATCGTTGGTGGTGAACGCTTCCGGATACGTTTCGCAAGAGATGCGTCGTCGCGTTGAACAGGCGATGCGCGAATTGGACTATATCCCCAACGAGCTGGCACGCAATCTGTATCGCGGGCGGACCGGCATGATCGGCGTGATTGTGCCGACATTGCGTCATCCGTTTTTCGCGACGTTGGTGTCCGCGTTGCAGGGGCGGCTCGCGAAGCATGAATTGCAGACTTTGCTGTGTTCTACAGCTGATGCGGATACCGGTGAGGCGGAGTATGTCAGCCGCCTGCGCCGGCATATGATGGACGGAATCATCATGGCCGCCCATACTGATCATCCTGCGGATTACTGGACATCGATTGGCCGGCCTGTTGTCGCGTTCGACCGTGCGCTGGGCGATACCATCGCCACAGTCCGTTCCGATCATGAGCAGGGCGGTCGGCTGGTTGCCGAGCAACTGGTGAAGTCGGGGGCCCGCCATGTGGTGATGGTCGGCGGCCCGCGCAGCCAGTTCGATGATCGCGGCGAAGGGGCGACCACATTCCCCACGGTGCGGTATTTCCAGACGCTGGGGGAGCGGCTCGATGCGGCTGGAATTCGGCATGAGTATGTGGCGTGCGGACCGGTCACAGATGTCGAGGGGTACGCGCGGGCGGTGCATCTGCTGTTCGACCGCCTCAGCGAATCGCGTTCCGGCGGCTCTGCCGGTGGTTCTGTCCACGATTCTGGCGTCGGCGATGCCGGGATTCCGCCGGTCGATGCGATTGTCGGTTCTGACGTGGTCGCTGCATGTGCGGTGAAAGAGGCGTTCGCGCACGGGCTGAACGTGCCGCGTGATGTGCAGATCATCGGGTATGACGGTACATGCTTGGTAGATTGCGCCGGATTGACGCTGACGGTCATCAAGCAGGATTTCGATGCGATTGCCGAACGATTGGCTGCACGCATCGTCGACGCCGTCAACGAGCCGGAAGGTCGGGAATCCAAGGACGGTGAGGATTCCAAGGCCGGTAAGGAATCCAAAAACGCCGCGGCAGTCGATATCGTGCCGGTCTCCCTCCATGTCGGCGACACCACCCGCCAGATGGCCTGATTGTCCGATCGCCTGATCAGAAGTATTGGAATTGGGCAGGATACGCGCCGGGTTGATGCGTGTAACGGTCTTGCGCCAACGTGTCAATGGCGTTCTACCGTCTGAGCCGACCCTCCCGGTCGCCGGATGCGCCGATGATGGATACGGAAGCGACAGTGCGGAAATCGCGGTGCTGAAATCATCATGCCGAAGCGACAGGTGCGGGACTACAGATGTGAGATGACAGGTGAAAGAGGCGAGATGACACAGGCTGACAACAATACGCGTGCCGACATGCCGGCAGAAAACGCGGAAACTGGTACTCATCGTGTTACCAGGCTCGCCGCGGCGGTTGCGATTGCATCCGCGCTCGCCGGTGTGGCGGCCGGTCTGCTCACCCTCATGCTCTATGGCGTGGAACACGTGTTCCTCGGGTATGTGGAGGGGGTTTCGGCTCCCGGTCCGTTCGCGGTGCCGGCGTGGCGACGGGCGGTGTCCGTGTTCGTCGGCTTGTCGGTCGCGGCGGTGATCTGGTGGCTGCTGCGTACGCGCACGACCAAAGTGCCGTCGGTCAAACAGGCGGTGGGCGGCTCGCGCATGCCCGCGTGGCAGACCGTGGTGCATGTGATGCTGCAGATTTTCATCGTCGGTTCGGGCGCCTCAATTGGCCGCGAAGTCGCCCCGCGCGAATTGGGCGCGCTGCTCGGCCAGCGGTTCGCGGGTTTGACTCGGCTTGGCAAGCGGGATACGCGCACACTCGTTGCGATCGCTGCTGCTGCGGGTCTCGCCGGCGTCTACAACGCGCCGCTCGCCGGAACTTTCTTCGCCACGGAAATCCTGCTGCGCGAAATCAGTCTGGAAACTGTGGCTTTGGCGTTCGGCGGTTCGGCATTGGCGGCGTGGACGGCCTCGCTAGTCAAAGGTACGCATACCTTCTACGATTTGGGGCAGGTCAGCGCCCTGTTCACGCCGGATCTTATTGCTTTCGCGCTGATTGTCGGCGCGGTGTGCGGGGTGTGCGGCGCTCTGTTCCGCCGCGGTTCCGCATGGGCTGAATCGCATAAGTCCACGGGTGTGACGCTGCTGTGGACCATGCCGCTTGCCGGCGCGCTCACCGGTGTCGCCGCAATCTGGCTGCCGCAGCTTATGGGCAACGGCCGTGCGTTGGGGCAGCTGGGATTCTCGAGCGCGGTTGAACTGTCTGTTATTCCGGGGTTGCTGATTGGGTTTGTGGCGAAAGCCATACTGACCCTGTTGACCATCCGTTCCGGTGCTTCGGGCGGTGTGTTGCAGCCGGGCATCGCGCTGGGTGCGTCGATGGGTGCGATTCTCGGCGTGCTGTGGATGACGTGCTTCCATACGAATATGCTCGCTGTGTATGCGCTGATTGGCGCGTGCGCGTTGCTGTCCGCATCTCAGCAGGCGCCGCTGATGGCGACCTGCTTGGTGATGGAGCTCGCCGCCGCGCCGGTGAACCTGTTTGTGCCCGCCGGCTGCGCGGTCGCGGTGAGTGCGCTGGTGTGCCAGGCGCTCATGCCACGCCTCGACGCGTGGCATCCGCTCGCCGGCATTGCCGCCCGCGTTCACCGTTGATCCCAATCCCAAACTGGGTGCGCTGATCCACGGTCGGAAGCGGGAGATTGCGCTGAATCGGCCATTGGGCGGATAATCTCCCGGGAGAATTGTCGAGTTCGACTCCGTTCTGCAAGAACTCCCAACGACATCGTTGGAATCATGCGGTTCGCAAAATCATGCCGTTGGGAGTTTTCCCACGGATCGGCCGATTCGCGCTAATCTCCCGCGGAAAGTCGGGACTTTACACATTCATGGCCCGTCTCGGCGTAAAGTCCCGATTATCTCGGGAATCATGTGTCCGCATCCGCAGAATCGAATGTCGAAACGCACGGTATGGCAAAGTGACCATGGAACGGGAGAGTGCCGTGCAACGCTCACTGCCATCGGATCGTTGATATTCTGCGGTTTTGATTCCGCGTCGCAGCCGTCTCTGCCAGCCTGACTCTCCGCGGCCGCACAATCGGTCCTCGAAATTCACCGTATGGAAAAGTAACCGTGAGTAGGACGGATGCACGACGCTCGCCACCCCGCCCGTGTACGATGCGAGGCATGAACAACAGCCAAGCCCCCCATACCCCAGCCGAAACCGAACCGCCCGCCCCCGCGCAATCGAACTCCGACCGCCGCATCATCCGCGGCCGCATCTACCGCCATTTCAAGGGCGGCCGGTATCTTGTGGAGGATTTCGCCACGGATTCCGAGTCTGGCCTGCCGGTGGTGGTGTATCGCAAACTGTATGGTGACGGCTCGCTGTGGGTGCGCCCGCTCGAGATGTTCGCCGGCGAGGTCGACCGCGCGAAGTATCCCGACGTCCGGCAGCGCTACCGATTCGAACTCGAGGATATCCCCAGCGTGAATCATCACTGAATTCTTGGCATCGGCTAGCCTCGCAGCCTCGTGTGCCCCGTTCTTCCACGGGGTATCGCAACTCGAAGTCCGCGGCCCAGCTCGCAGCCTCGCTTGCCCCGTTCCTCCCCTCGGATGCATGTGCCTTCCTCGGTATGCCCCGCCTCCATCGCTCTTGCGACACCAGAGAACCCCGTATTCGGCACAGTTTCGCCGATATCCCGCGTGTCGCAAGGCATCATGACCACCCCGTCGCGTACGATATCAAACCGGTTCGATACGCGTTCGGGAATCATTCGGGAATGATGATGGCGGACGGCGACTCGAATCGCCAAATCCACGAAAATCCGCCGAAAACCCGCTACACTATACGTGTTCTGCGTTTGGCGTCGAAGGAGGGTCAATGAAGAACAAAGTCCAGCTCATCACCTATGCCGACCGGTTAGGCGAGGGCACCATCAAGTCCTTGACCGACGTGCTGCGCACCCGCTTTGACGGTGTCTACGAAGGCGTGCACATCCTGCCGTTCTTCACCCCGTTCGACGGCGCCGACGCCGGATTCGACCCGGTGGACCACACCAAGGTCGACCCGCGCCTGGGTACATGGGATGATATCGCCGAGCTGTCCAAGACCCACGACATCATGGTCGACACCATCGTCAACCACATGTCCTGGGAATCCAAGCAATTCCAAGACGTCATGAAGCGCGGCGAAGACAGCCCCTACTACCCGATGTTCCTCACCATGTCGAGCGTCTTCCCCGACGGCGCCACCGAAGAGGACCTCGCCGGCATCTACCGTCCGCGCCCGGGCCTGCCGTTCACCCACTACACGTGGGGCGGCAAGACCCGTCTCGTGTGGACCACCTTCACCCCGCAGCAGGTCGATATCGACACCGATTCCAAGGAGGGTTGGGATTACCTGCTGTCCATCCTCGACCAGCTGTCGCGCAGCCACGTGAGCTACATCCGTCTCGACGCGGTCGGCTACGGCGCCAAGCAGGCTAAGACCAGCTGCTTCATGACCCCCAAGACCTTCGACCTCATTGGCCGGATTAAGACGGAAGCCGAATCCCGCGGTCTCGAAACGCTGATCGAAGTGCACTCCTACTACAAGAAGCAGGTCGCCATCGCCGGCAAGGTTGATCGCGTCTACGATTTCGCGATTCCGGGTCTGCTGTTGCACGCCCTGACCACCGGCAAGACCGGTCCGATCGCCAAGTGGGTCGAGGTGCGCCCGAACAACGCGGTCACCGTACTCGACACGCATGACGGCATCGGCGTCATCGACATCGGCTCCGACCAGCTCGACCGCAGTCTCAAGGGCCTCGTGCCCGACGAGGAGGTCGACCAGCTCGTCGAAACCATCCATGAGAACACCCACGGTGAATCCCGCGCCGCGACTGGTGCCGCCGCCAGCAACCTCGACCTCTATCAGGTCAATTCCACGTATTATTCGGCGCTCGGCTGCAACGACCAGCATTACCTCGCCGCGCGTGCCGTGCAGTTCTTCCTGCCCGGCGTGCCGCAGGTGTACTATGTCGGTGCGCTCGCCGGCGTGAACGACATGGAGCTGCTGCATCGCACGAATGTCGGCCGCGACATCAATCGCCACTACTATTCCGTAGAGGAGATTGACCGTAATCTCGAACGTCCGGTCGTCAAGGCGCTCAACGCCTTGTGCCGCATGCGCAACCAGCTTGACGCATTCGACGGCGAGTTCACCTTCAGTCATGAGGGCGACACGCTGACCTTCGATTGGAAGGGCGAGACCACGTCGGCGAGCCTCACGTTCGAACCGAAACGCGGTCTGGGTGTTGATAACCAGGCTTCCGTGTGCACACTGCGTTGGTCGGATACGGCTGGCGAGCATGAAACCGACGACCTGCTGGCCGCTCCGCCGACGGTCGCCTGAAACGTTTGACTGCCGCTGCCGGGTCCTGACGGACTGGTTACATAACAACGGCATTGCAGAAGGCATTGCGCAAGGCATTGCAAAGGGAATTTGACATGACCAACAATGAGGCCGGTGGAACTGCCGGCAAGAAGCCTGGCAACGGGTATGTCCGCCCGGGTATCGATGACCGCCCTGATTTGGACAAGGCGCTGACTCCGGAGCAGAAAGAGGCGGTCTCCCGTCTCGCTGTCCCACTGCCCAAGAAGGCGAAGAGCGAGGATTCTGCGGCATCCGTAGGCGTCCAGGAGACACGCATGGTCGCGGAAAGCGGCAGCCCTGTCGCGGCGATGGCGAGTTCCGTGGATGCGGCCGTGCTCGACCCGAATTCGGCGTTCAACGACATGCGTGACCCGATGGTCAGCGCTGATGGGCACCGGCCGTCGAAGACCGAGATCATGCGCCTCGGCGTCGGCTTCACGCTCAGCGCCGTCGCCGGAGCCATCCCGTGGGTCGCCTTGAGCGCGGTCATCCTGCCGCAGGTGCTGGAGAACATCGATCCGGCCACCAAGGAGTCCATGCTCGGCACCATCAACGCGGTCGGCTCGATTGTCGCGCTGCTGGCGAACGTGATTTTCGGCACGCTGTCCGATATGACGCGCAGCCGGTTCGGCAAGCGTAGCCCGTGGATCGTGCCCGGCGGCCTGATCGCCGGCCTGTCCGTCGGCCTGATCGCCCTTGCCCAGCACAGCTTCCCGGCGATCCTCGTGCTGTGGTGCTGCGCCCAGCTCGGCTATAACGTGATGCTCGCCCCGTTCGTGGCGACCATGTCCGACCGTGTGCCCGACAAGGTCCGCGGTACGATTTCCGGCTTCTACGGTGCCGGTATCGCCGCCGGCCAGACGCTCGGCAACGTGGTCGGCGCCAAGCTCAACGACAACGGCGCCGCCGGTGTCACGCTCGGCTGGCTGATCGGTGCGGCGATGTTCGCGCTGATCGGCATCATCACGGTCGCCATCTGGCCGCGCGAGGGGTCCAACAAGAACGAGAAGCGCGAGGAAATCACCGCGAAGTCCGTGCTTATGAACTTCCGTCCGCCGCGCCATGCTCCTGATTTCTACTTCGCGCTCGTGGGCCGCACCCTGATGATGGGCGGCTACTGGATGATCAACAGCTACCTGTTCTATATTTCGCAGGATTACATTTACGCGGGCCAGCCGCATGCGAAGGATTCCGCGAACGCGCTGATCGCCGTGATGGGCGTGATCACGCTGGTGGTTTCGCTGATTGCCGCGCTGGCCGCCGGCCCGATTACCGATAAGATCGGCCGCCGCAAGCTGCCGGTCGCCTTGGCCAGCTGCCTGTTCGCCGTCGGCATCCTGATGCCGCTGCTGATGCCGAGCCGTACGGGCATGCTACTGTTCGCCGCGGTCGCTGGCCTCGGCTACGGCGTGTACAACGCGATCGACCAGGCGCTGAACGTCTCCGTGCTGCCGAATCCGGAGGAGGCGGGTAAGGATCTGGGCATTCTGAACCTTGCGAACACGCTGTCCACGGTGATCGGCTCGGTGTTCACGTCGACGATCATCAGCATTTCCAAGGGCATGCATCATGTGACCGCGACGCCGCCATCCGCCTATCGCGTGGTGTTCATCGTCGCCATCGTGATTGTGCTGGTCGCCGCCTACCTGATCATGCGCATCAAGAAAGTGAAGTGACGCCGCGGGCGGCTTGCCCTCCGCAAGTGCGTGTGGCCCGACGACGGTGGCGGATTTTAAACGTCAGTTCGGTTGCGGGCAGCGCGCTTTGTGCTAGCGCGTGTGGCTGCGACGTCTCGCAAAGCCTGAGTGCGTGTGATGCGTGTGATGTGCCGGCCGGGTGCCTGTTCCCCTCATTGCGGGGCGAAACAGGTGCCCGGCCGCTTGCGTTTTTCGCACTGGCTGTGCAGGTGAAGGCATCCCGGCACGCCTGCGACCGCAGCCCCCTCCGATTTGGCGAGATATTCAGATTGGAGTCTGAAAAACTCTCGGATTCGCCCTTCTGTCGCGAGATATTGAGAGATTTTTCTGAATATCTCGCGTCTGGACATGTTTTCGCGAGATTTTCAGATTCTGGCGAGTCGTCACAGCGATGGCGGATTCTTGAGAACCGCGGAATATCAACGCTGTGAGGGCGCCTCATTCGTGCGGGCTGGCCCATAGAATCTCAATAAATTTCGGATTTGCGTTCCCGTCGGAGTTTTTCAGAGATTTTTCTGAAAATCTCGCTGATCTCGACGTTTCGCTGAGATATTGAGATTGCGCATTGAGAACTGAAGGCCGGCAGAATCGATTCACAGGTTTATCTGCCCCTGTCTCCTGCCGGTCGTGCAGGTGCGTGACGGCCAATCGTGGTGGCGTGCAATTGTGGCAGTCCCGTTCATCCTCGCACAAACCGGTTACGCTGACGGCCGGCTCCGCGTAACCAGTTTGTAAGGCGAGCGCGATTTATGACGATTCGTGGCGAAATCAGGTCTGAGCATGTTCCTCAGCATGTTGATGCTTTGGCCGCTGCGGGAGTTTGCACGGATTCCTTCATCGCGTGGAAGAACTCCCTAGGCGCGTGTCAATCGTTCATTGCTGCGGATCAGCTCCTGATTGAGAGCGTTGGAAATCCGCGGTGCGCCCGCATGCCGGCGGAATCGGCTGTGGGAGTTTATCGTGTTTACGTTGATTTGATGCTGAACTCCCGGCGTCCTGATTTTGTGAACCGTATGATTCCGACGATTCCGTTGGGAGTTCTGGCGCAACCCGTCCCAATCCCACTGTTCTCCCGGGAGATTATGCCCATGCCGATCAATTTGTCGCAATCTCCCGCCTCCGACCGTTCCCGCTCATCTGGCTGCACTCGACCGTTCCTCCCGCCTCCGACCGTTCCCGCTCATCCGGTCGTACCCGGCCGCGCTCGACTGCACCCGGCGCATTGCATCCGATTGCAATCCCCGTATCTGACTCCAAACCGGAAGTCGCCGCGCGCAATCCGGCTGCCGTCTTACTCCCTGCAATCTTTCTGCCGTCACCACCCGTAACATCGCACTCCGCCGATTCCCCACGACTCTTCCGTCGCTGCGCGTATGCCGGCGGAATCGGCTGTGGGAGTTTATCGTGTTTACGTTGATTTGATGCTGAACTCCCGGCGTCCTGATTTTGTGGACCGTATGATTCCGACGATTCCGTTGGGAGTTCTGGCGCAACCCGTCCCAATCCCACTGTTCTCCCGGGAGTTTATCGTGTTCGTGTTGATTTGATGTTGAACTCCCGCCTCCCTGATTTTGCGAACCGCATGATTCCAACGATTCTGTTGGGAGTTCCGGCAAAATTCGCTCTGACTCCACTGTTCTCCCGGGAGTTTATGCGCCAGCCGGCCGATTCGCCGCAATCTCCCGCGATTTCCCGCAACCGACCATGATCCCCACGCCCCGCTCAGCGCCGCGCCCTGCCGCACTCCGGCCTCGCGCCGCAACTCCACCACATCGAAGTCAAACGTTCAACCCGTTGATATTACGGCCTTCCCGACATGTCCACATAGTGGACATCGCCTCCTTGTGGCGGGCGAACCCTCCTATGGTTAGGGGCCAGTTGGGAAGACATCCCAAAGAGAACCGAAAGGAGGACGCCACGATGAACGGTCTGCTGTTGCTGCGAGTTTCCGCACGAATTATTAGCCCGTCTTCGTTGGCGGACTGATTCGGTACATGCTGAGCCCCGCTGACGAATGCGGGGCCGGATAAATCATTCGCCCTGCATACATCGCGGGGCTTTTTTGTTGCACTGCAAATCCCACAAGGATCGCCACAGATTCGCAACCAGCATCCAGCTCAAAACAAAACAGATGGAACCGTGTCGCACGCGAGCAACGTCGGCACGTCCAGGAGCAATCCAGGAGCAATCATGACAGCAGTCGAACAGACGACTGGCCTTCAACAGGCCGCCGGCAAAGTGGAACAGATGACGCGTGACTCGGTGCGTACCGTCATTGCCGCTTCCATGGTCGGCACAGCCATCGAGTTCTATGACTTCTACGCATACGGCACCGCCGCTGCGAACTATTTCCCGAAGGTGTTCTTCAGCGACACGACCAATCCGACGGTCGCGCTGCTGATGTCGCTGCTCACCTTCTCCATCGCCTTCATCGCTCGCCCGGTCGGTTCCCTGATTTTCGGCCATTTCGGCGATCGCATGGGTCGCAAGACCACGCTGGTTGTGTCACTGCTGACGATGGGTATCGCCACCTTCCTGATCGGCTGCCTGCCGACTTATGACATGTGGGGTATCGCCGCGGTCGCGCTGCTGTGCCTGTGCCGCTTCGTCCAGGGTATCGGCCTGGGCGGCGAATGGTCCGGCGCCGCGCTGGTGGCGACCGAGAACGCGCCTGAAGACAAGCGCGCCTTGTACGGCTCCTTCCCGGAGTTGGGCGCCCCGATCGGCTTCTTCCTGTCGAACGGCACGTACTTCCTGCTCGAAAGCTTCAACGATAACGCCGCGATGGTCTCTTGGGGCTGGCGCGTGCCGTTCCTGCTGTCGAGCGTGCTGGTGATCGTCGGTCTTGTCGTGCGCGTTCAGATGGAGGAGACTCCGGTCTTCCGTCTCGCCCAGCAGCAGCACAAGGTGGTCAAGTCCCCGCTGACTGAGGTGTTCCGTAAGAGCTGGCGTCAGGTGATCCAGGCGACCTTCATCGTCGCTGTGACTTACACGCTGTTCTACACGCTCGCCACTTGGTCGCTCGCTTGGGGCACGAAGACTGTCGCCCAGGGTGGTGGCAGCCTCGGCTTCACGAACCGTGAGTATCTGCTCATGCTCATGATCGCCATCTGCGTGTTCGCACTGTTCATCGTGCTGTCCTGCGTGTATGCCGATCGCATCGGCCGCCGTCGCGTGCTCGTGTTCTCCTCGGTCGCGCTGGTGGTGTTCGCGCTGGTGTTCCCGTACCTGCTCATGGGTCACCGCAACTTCTTCCAGGTTGAGCTGTTCCTGTGCGTCGGCTTCGCTCTGATGGGCATCGCGTTCGGCCCGATCGGCGCGTTCCTGCCTGAGCTGTTCGATGCGAACGTGCGCTACTCGGGTTCCGGCATCGGCTACAATCTCGCCGCGATTGTGGGTGCCGCGTTCGTTCCGACGATCGCCACCTGGCTGTCCCATCATTGGGGCGTGCGTTCGGTCGGCCTGTATCTCGGCGTGATGGCTGTGTGCTGCCTGGTCGCGGTGCTCAGCTGCCGTGAGACGAAGGACACCGATTTCACCAAGTGACGTCGGCGCGTGGAGCCGGCGGTCGCGGTCGCGGCTTTCGACAGGCGGTCAGCGGATTGCCGGCTCCCCGTCATGGGCGTCCTTGCGGATTGCACGCTTCGGCGTTTGTCCGCAGTCAATACCTGAGATATCTGAATATTGATATCTGACCACAAATAACTGAACACGTAAGTACATAACTACATAACTGAAGACGACATAACTGAATATCGATTCCACTTTGGATTTTGGCGCGATTCCGAGGCGTGGCGGTTGGTTTTCCGCCCGCCGCGTCCCGGTTCCGCACTACGGTCCGGAGACCAACTACCCATGTGCTTGATGGCTTGCGAAAAAGTTTTGCCGAGGTGTTCAACTAGTGGAACGCGTTCGATACAGGACGCCGGTTCTAGTATGATGGGCATCAATCAAGGACAAAATCCTTTTTGCAGAAGTTACAAGCAAAGTGCCGGTGTCAAGCCGGCAAGGGATTTTCCCAAAACAAGGAGTGCTACATATGGCAGCAACTATCTGGTATGAGAAGGATGCGGATCTCTCCGTGCTCAATGGCAAGAAGGTCGCCATTCTCGGTTACGGCTCCCAGGGCCACGCCCACGCGCTGAACCTGCGCGATTCCGGCGTTGACGTCGTCGTCGGCCTGCGCCCGACCTCCAAGTCCGTGGATTACGCCAAGGAGCAGGGCCTCGAGGTCAAGTCCGTGCCGGAAGCGGTCGCCGAAGCCGATATCGTCATGATCCTGCTGCCTGATCAGTACCAGGCTCAGGTCTACAAGGAGCAGGTTGAGCCGAACCTGAAGCCGGGCGCTGCTCTGGCCTTCGCTCACGGCTTCAACATCCACTACGGCTACATCAAGCCGACCGAGGATCACCCGGTGTTCATGGTCGCTCCGAAGGGCCCGGGCCACATCGTCCGTCGTGAGTACACCAACGGCCGTGGCGTCCCGGTGGTTGTGGCTGTCGAGCAGGATCCTCGCGGCGACGGCTGGGATATCACCCTGGCTTACGCGAAGGCCCTCGGCGCTCTGCGCGCTGGCGCCATCAAGACCACCTTCAAGGAAGAGACCGAGACCGATCTGTTCGGCGAGCAGGATGTCCTCATGGGCGGCATCAACCACCTGTGCGACATGGGCTTCGACGTGCTGACCGAGGCTGGTTATCAGCCGGAGATCGCGTACTTCGAGGTGTTCCACGAGCTGAAGATGCTCGTCGACCTGGCTAACGAGGGTGGCCTGAACAAGGCTCGTTGGTCCTGCTCTGACACCGCTCAGTACGGCGACTACACCTCCACCGTGATCAACGAGGAGACCAAGAAGCGCATGGAGTATCAGCTCAAGCGCATCCAGGACGGCTCCTTCGCCAAGGAGTTCATGGACGACCAGGCTGCTGGTGCCCCGAAGTTCAAGAAGCTGCAGGAAGAGTACTCTCACCCGCACCTCGAGACCGTCGGCCCGAAGCTTCGCGCTATGTTCTCCTGGAACAACCAGAAGGACGCTGACGCTGATATGACCGAGTCCTTCAACGGCAAGATCGCTCGTACCCAGGTGCAGTGATTGCGGGCGGCGCTTCGGCGGCTGAGCCAGTGGCCGGCTAGCCGAGGTTCCGCATAGCGTTTGAAAGAGACCGTCGTCCGGTTCGTCCGGCCGGCGGTCTTTTTGTATCTCCTCCCAAACTGGTGACGCCGGGGAGGCCACCAGCGTAGCCAGTTCGTGTACTCTCCCAAACTGGTGACGCAAACCAAAGGTCCTAGCGTAGCCAGTTTGTGATGGACGAGGCGGGGCTACACGCATGTACGTGTGCGCACTTCAACCTTCTACCGGCGCTGACAGACACCTCAGCGTCGGCAGAAGCAGGGGACAGCGGGTCGGCATAACCGGTGGGGTCGGGAGTCGGCTCACCGTCCACGCGTTCAGGCGGTTGAGGGCGGTTGTCCCGCTGGATGTGTGGGATTCGGCGTGCAGGGAGTTGGGTGTGCGGGGCCGGGTATGCGGGAAGTCGGGTGCGGATAGCTTGCCGATATGGCCAGCGCGGGAGAAGTCGACGGATTTACGATTTACAGCGAAAGCTCCCACATCGAGTGCGGGAGATTAGCCACAAATCAGGGATTCGCCGATAATCTCCCAAACAAAACGTTGAAATTCCGTGATTCACAAAATCCGGTCTTGGAGCCACGGTTGGGAAAACGCCGCAGGATTCGTGTATCCGCTCTAAACTCCCGCGGAAATCTGGGAGTTTACCCGCGTGGAGGCAATCCGCATGCGTTCTCCCGACGGCTCCTGCCGTCCGAGACCCACCCACGGCCCAAGATAACAGAGCATTCGGTGTCAACGTGGGAGAACTCGCATGGATGGTCATCCGTGGCGATAAATCCCGCTTCACGGCATGACTGATATTGCTCCGCGACACGATTCCAAAACAATCCCGAATCGCAGATATCCACTGCGTTTCGCAACCCAGCGGAAAAGGGTTGACGCGTCCGAAGGAAAAAAGGGGGACAACCTTCGGACGCGCCAAGTCTAGGCTTGCGGTACGTCGGCGCAGAAGGGGATGCCTGGCAGTCCGTCGGCATTGCGCACGGGCGCAGGCCCCCAGCTTTTCCACGCGTACCGGATTGCGACGGGTTGCGGCACATCTGGGCTGAAGACGCGGATTACGCCGTCGCCTTCGCCGGCCGTGTCGCCCGTCGTGCCGCTCGCCGCGCTACCCGCTGTACCCGGCTCGCTGAAGAGACCGGTCTTCCCGCCGTGTACTGCACAATCAGGCACGATTCGCGCGGCAGCATCATGGAAGACGCCGTCGGCGCCGGCGAGCTCGAATCCGGATTGCTCAGCCGAACGAGACACCGCATCCAGTCCGTCGGCGTTCGTCGTGCCGGGCACGGTCCCGTCGAATCGGAGTCCCGCAGCATGACGGTACCGCACCAGCACAGCTCCGCCGCGCTCGGAGTCATCGGAGCTGCCATCTGAGCCGTCGCCGCCACCGGCACAACCACCGGCACAACCGTCGGCAGAGTAATCAGCAGAGCCGTCGACCGCCCGTATTGCCAAGGGTTCCGGCCCACAAACGGCGATTTCGCGGCATCTGTACATCGTGCCCAACGCCATGGCGGCCGTGCGTTCGCCGACCGTGCGCTTGTCGTAGGGGTGGATGTTGTCGAACTCGCCGCAGTCAATAGTGCATACGGTGGCGACGCTTGGAATCTCGCGGCTTGCGGCCCATTGCGCGTCGCGGATGACTGGCCAGTCAAGCGGGTCGGCGTGCGCTTCGGCGGTCGCGCGGTCGATCCATTGCGGGAGCTGGATGATGATGAACGGCAGTTCAGCGCAATGCGCCGCATACTTGGGGCGAGCTGCGTACACGGCGGATGCGGCATCACCTGCGGCGAATGGTAACGATATCATCGTTGTCTTTCAAGGCATGAGCGCTGGGGAACCTTGGGGTTGCGCTGCTATAAGATGAAGGGGTTAACATGTACAAATACATATGAACTGAAGGGTGAAAGCCATGGGCAGTGGAAAGTCGAAGGTGACCATCACCGATGTGGCAAAAGCCGCAGGGGTTTCCAACAGCGCGGTCTCCTACGCCCTCAACGGCAAGCCCGGCGTCTCCGAACAAACGCGTAAAAAGGTGCTGGAAATCGCCGATTCGATGGGTTGGAAGCCAAACAGCGCCGCCAAAGCCTTGTCCGTGGCGCATACGCACACCATTGGCGTGGTCCTGAACGCAAGCAGCACCTTGCTCGGCGTGGAGCCCTACTTCATGGAGCTGTTCTCCAGCGTTGGTGTGGAACTCGAGAAGGAAGACTACTCCCTGCTGCTGCGCTTCGCGCATGATGACGACGAGGCGCTTCGCGTACACCGCAATTGGATTGCCGCCGGCAGCGTGGACGCGGTGATGATTTTCAACGTCGAAATCGGAGACCGTCGCGTCGAGCTGTATCGGCAACATCCTGAAGTACCGGCGCTGGTGTTCTCTGATGCATCCGTATCCGGCGGCCTGACGACCATCAGCAGCAACGACGCCGATGGGACCCGCCAAATCGTCAAATACCTGCATGATTTGGGGCATACTCATATCGCGCGCGTCGCCGGTCCTGAACGATTCGGTCACACGTATCTGCGCGATCGGGTCTTCAGTGAGGAAACCGCGAAATATGGCATGCGGTATGACTGCTTGCACGCTGACTACACGCCGCAGGAAGGCCGCGATTGCACGAAACGGCTGCTGACATTGCCGCAAACGCCTACGGCGATTGTGTACGACAACGATGTGATGACGATCGAAGGCCTGCATGTGGCGTCCGCCAAGGGAATCAACGTGCCTGAAGACCTGTCGCTTATTTCGTGGGACGATTCCTACCTGTGCACGGTCACCGAACCGCGGCTGACCGCGCTCGCCCGCAATATTCCCGCGCTTGGCGGGCAGGTCGTTTCGATGCTGTATGCGTTGATCGACGGCGAATCCGTCGCCAACCAGTTCGAGCCCGGATATCGGCTCATCACCCGCGAATCAACGGCCGCGCCCCGCGCCGAGTGAGGCGGTGTAGTCAGGCCTCGGGTGATTCGTGGTGTGTCCCCGGGCCTCTCTCCTACAAACTGTCTACGCTGGGGAGACTGTTTGCGTAGCTAGTTTGTGAAGGGGCGGGAGGTTGGTGACGGCGTGCTGCGGGAATTGCGCGCCTCATCCGCGGTGACGAGCGGGTCGTCGAATACGCGTTGGCGCCGCATAGCCACGACATCAAGCCAAACGCTGCACCCGGCAAACAGCAGTCCCCAGAAGAATCCGACGAAGAACAATCCTCCGGGCGCCCATACGGCGACAGCCACAGGTATCGCCATCAGCGCGACGATGATGAGGGCCGGCAGAGGGTTCCTTGGACTTGATGCAGCCGGTTCCGGCACCGTGTGGTCTTCAGTGTTTTTCAGTATCGTCTTCAGCGCTGCATCGTCCTCTTGGCACTCCATTTTCGTCCCGGATGTCATCTTCAGCTATGGCGATTTCGCTTGAATTCCAACCATCCTTGCGTCCGCGTGATAGCCTAAATCCATGACACTAGACAATGCGGGACATTCTGTCCGTTTCCCTGGCGCGGATGCCCCTGTTCCCGGCGCGACTGCGCCTGCGATGATGCAGCCCGTCACGCCGACGCCGACTACGCCAATCGCTCAGCCCGCGCTACCTGTGCAGTCAGCGCAACCTGTGCAATCAACGCAACCCGGTATCACGACATCGTCTGTGCAAGCCGTACCGCCTGTTCAGCCCGCGCGGCCTATGCAACCTGTGCCTCCCAACCCCGCCGCCGCGGTATCCATCCGCGGCCTGCTGAAGCGCTTCGGTGACAAAGTCGCCGTCAACGGTCTGTCGCTTGATATTCCCGTCGGCTCCTTCTACGGTCTGGTCGGCCCCAATGGCGCCGGCAAAACCACCACGCTCAACATGGTCACCGGCCTGCTTCGCCCGGATGGCGGTATCGCCACGATTCTCGGGCGGGATGTGTGGAGCGACGTGAACGCAGTCAAGCGCACCATCGGCGTCATGCCGCAGCCTGATGAGATTTTTAACCGTCTCACCGGCATGCAGCTGTTGGTCTACTGCGGTATGTTGCGCGGCATGCCTCGTGTTCAAGCGCTTCAGCGAGCTGGAGACCTGCTTACCGCCTTCGACCTGTCCAATGCCGCCAACGTCATGGTCGCCGACTATTCAGCGGGAATGACTAAGAAGATCTGCCTCGCATGCGCCATGATTCACAGCCCCCGCATTCTGGTGCTCGACGAACCGTTTGAATCGGTTGATCCGGTCTCCAGTGCCAATCTCAAGGACATCCTCATCGAATACGTGTCCACAGGCGGCACGGTGATCATCTCCTCGCATGTGATGGCGCTTGTCGAGAAAATGTGCACGCATGTCGCGGTCATCAATCGAGGCGTGGTATGCGCGGCCGGAACCATCAGCCAAGTGGCCGCCGGCGAGGATCTCGAAGAGCGGTTCCTGCAATTGGTCGGCGGCAGGCATGGCGCCGCGCATATCGCGTGGTTGGATGGAGGCGCGCAATGACCGCTCCCGTTCCGGCCCCGGCTTCCGTTCCGTCTCCCGCTCCCGCGCCGGTTCCTGCCCCCGGCGCACCAGCTGTTCCCACCTTCGGCGCGCCCGCTCCCGGAGCCGCTCCTCTTCAAGCGCCCGCTCCCGCCTCTGCCTCCGCCCCCGCCTCCGGCGCTCCCAAGGCGGCCGTCACGCTCATCCGTCTGCGCTGGGTCCTCACCTTCGCCTCGCTTAAGCATTCCCCGCAACGCATCATCGCCGCCATCGTGTCGCTGATTGTTGCCATCTGCCTGATTGTGGGCGCCGCCGTCACCGCGTTGAGATTCGGCGACGATGTCATGCCCGCCGCCACCCACGCCGGCGACCTGCTCAACA
The DNA here is from genome assembly GCF_002846655.1 of Bifidobacterium thermophilum. Lineage (NCBI taxonomy): Bacteria > Bacillati > Actinomycetota > Actinomycetes > Bifidobacteriales > Bifidobacteriaceae > Bifidobacterium > Bifidobacterium thermophilum. The sequence goes on from NZ_PCGX01000001.1 coordinate 215,808, forward strand.
CAATCGTGGTGCTGGGCGGGGCCGTCGCCATGCTGGGCGTCCTGCTGCTCCAACTCATGTACGTCGGTCAGGCAAGCGCCATGGATCCGCAGAAATTCAAACTGTTCGGCATCGATGACGGCAGGCTGACGCGTGGATTGTTCGCTGCCGGTATGTGCGGATTGCCGGCGATCTGCGGTATGCTCACCCTGCTTGCGTTCGCGCCGATATACCGGGGGACGAGCGCGTTGATGGTGGTTGTGGCCGTGCTGTCGGCTCCAGTGACGGTCGCCGTGCTTCTGGCCATGTCGAAGGCGATGATTTCGCTGTTTTCCGTGCTCGCGGATTCGCGGCGCACCCGCAGCTGGCTGTACATCCTGAGTATGCCGTTGTGCTTCTTCGCGTTCCAGCTGCCGAATATCCTGATGAGCTCCGGCGTCAAGGAAGTCACCTACGCAAAATATGCGGTGGTCGCCGCCTGGACACCGTTCGGAGCGGCCTTCCAACTGCCCTTCGACGCGGGACAGGGGCATTGGGGCCTGATTGCGGCGCGTCTGGTGATTATCGCCGTCACCTGTTGGATATGCTATCGGGCGTGCCTGTGGTGTTTGCGCAGGGAACGCACGGTCGGCGGCCGGTCTACGACGGCGCAAGTGCAGCGCGGCATCGGCATGTTCGCTCGTGTTCCCGACAGTGTGTCCGGCGCGATTTCCGCGCGCTTGGCGACGTATCTGCGTCGGGATCCCAGACAGCTGGTCATGTACGCAGCGCCTGTGCTGGTGCTGGTGGCGATGCTGTTGCAACCGGAGGATACGCGGTATGCGGTTTGGTTCGCCGTCGCTACGGGCGGGCTGGTGCTTGCCGCGCTTGAGGGCAACGGCGTCGCATATGACGGGCTCGGGTTCACGCTTGAAGTGCTCAGCGGCGTGCGGGGGATTGATGACCGGCGTGGTCGCGTTCGCGTGCACGTGGCGATTATCCTCGTGTACTTGACGTTGCTTTCAATCGTGTGCGTGGCGGCGACCGGCGCGTGGACGCCGAAGACCGGACTGGACATGTCGGTGATGTTCTGGGCGTTGAGTGTGGGGCTCGGATTGTGCGCGGTCGGTGTGGCCGAGGTGATTTCACCGGTGTTCATGTATCCGATAGCCCCTGCGGATCGGCCGTTTTCCACGCCGCAGGGCCGTGCGGCCAGTCAGGCGCTGATTCCGCTGATTCATATGTTCGGGTCGATGATTGTGCTGTTGCCGACGGGGTTGGTTGCGATGGCGCTTGCGATGGCGGGTGTCAGCGATGCCGGTTTGCCGTGGTGTGTCGCGCTCGCCGCGCTGCTCAACGGTGTCGGCGTTCTCGCGCTGGGGACGTGGCTGGGTGGCATTGTGCTGGATGAGCGCCAACTGACGGTGCTTGACCACCTGCGTGATTTCGCGTCCCTCCAGTAAACCGCGGCCTGTCCTGTTATCGTCTCCCCACATACACGTCTCCCCACATACAAACTGGTTACGCTAGGACCGTCGTCAGCGTAACCAGTTTGTGTATTGTCGTCCGGAGCATCGGACCGCGGTGTTGTCCGGGGTGCCATACCCGGGTGTCATGCCGTGGTGCCGTTCCGGTGTGTATCTCTCCCAACCTTCTGCCGACGCTGACTGGCTCCTGAGCGTCGGTAGAAGCAGGCCGGAACCCCCGAAAACACAAACTGGTTACGCTGATGGGGTCCTTAGCGTAACCAGTTTGGGAGGGGGGACGGCAGCCTGGGGGGACAGGCCGCTCAGGCTCACGATTGCTGTGTACTTACGCTTGCGTCGCACTCGCGCCGGCGGTATCGCCCTTGCGGGAGACAGTCAGCTGGTAGGCGATCAGCAGCACGGCGAGCCAGATCGGCCCAATCACCACGGCCACACGGTAGCTGGGGGAGAAGCACATGAGCACAACCACGAGCGCCATGAACGCGAGCACCAGCCACGGCGTGACCTTGGCGAGCGGCAGCTTGAAGTGAATCGCGTCAAGCGCGTCCTGCCCACTGCGTCCGGCGAGCTCGTTCGGCCCGTCACCCGCGGCGACGGCCTTGCGGAAGTGCATTTCGGTGAGCATGATCATTGACCAGTTGATCACCGCGGCGATCGTCGCGATGCTCATCAGGTAGTTGAACGCGAATTGCGGCCACAGGAACACCACAACCACAGCGATCACCGTGATCGCTGCCGAGGTCAGCACTGCCGCAGCCGGCACACCGCGCTTGTTCAGTCGGCCGAGATACGCGGGCGCGTTGCCCTGCTTCGCAAGCGAATACAGCATGCGCGAGTTCGAATACAAGCCAGAATTGTAGACGCTCATCACCGCGGTCAGGCACACGAAGTTGAGGATGCCGGCGGCCGCGTGCACGCCCACGGAATCAAAAATCTGCACGAACGGGCTTGACTTGCCGTCGATTGTGTTCCACGGCACCACCGCCATGATCACGCCGAGCGCGGCGACATAGAAGACCAGGATGCGCCAGATAACGCCGTTCGTCGCCTTCGGAATGGTGGTGCGCGGATCCTCCGCCTCGCCCGCGGTCACGCCGATGAGCTCGGTGCCGCCGAAGCTGAACATGACCACGCACAGCGCCATCAGCAGGCCGGTCCACTGACCGTCAGACCCGCGGGACAGCAGGCCGTGAGGCATGAATCCGCCACCGATCGTGAACCAGTTCGCGAAGGACGCCCGCACGCCGGACACTCCCGGAATCCCCATGATGATCACCGCAATGCCGCCGACGATCATCGCCAGAACCGCAGCGATCTTGATAATCGCGAACCAGAACTCAAATTCACCGAACTTCGAGACGCCCATCAGGTTCATCGCGGTGATCAGCACTAGGAAGAACGCCGCGGACACCCATTGCGGAATCGCCGGGAACCAGTAGTTCACGAACGAGCCGACCACCGCAAGCTCGACCATCGACACGAGAATGTAGTTGAACCAGTAGTTCCATCCGGACACAAAGCCCGCACGCTTCGACCAGTAGCGGGTCGCATAGTAGCTGAACGCGCCGGCTTTCGGCTCTTCGACGCTCATCTCCGACATTGCGCGCACAATCAGGAAAATCGCGAGACCGCCGATCACGTACGCAAGCAGAATACTCGGCCCCGCGAGGCTGATCGATTCGCTCGACCCGTAAAACAGGCCTGTGCCGATGGCTCCGCCCAGCGCAATGAGCTGGATATGGCGGTTTTTCAATGATTTGTGCAGACTTGGCTGGTTGTCGGTTGCTGCGGTTGCGTCGGTTGCTGCGGCGGTTGAGGCAGTTGTCTGCTGCTGTGCCGACGCCTCGTCATGCGTTTCCGCCTGCACTGGCTCAGTGTTCTTGATGCTCATGCTTTCCTCTCTGATTGCTCAGGTCGTGCGCCGGCACATCGGTGCGGCGCTGCGACGGTGACATTGTAGCGCGCAGACACGAGGTATCCCGCCGTCATCTCACGCGACGGTTGCGTTCGCGCCCGACCTGGTGCGCAAAATCGCAGAAGCCATAGTCCTGCCGCCATATCGCACGTGGCGTCATCTCGCGTGACGGTCGCGTTCACGCGGCGAAGCCTCTCCATGTGGTTCCGCCGAACCCTGCGCCATGGCGTGTAGCACCGGCGGCAACGACTGCGTGTAAATCACGTGCGCAATCGCTTCAGGTGTGGCGGAAAACCCGTCATCCACCCACGACTGCACAAGCCCGAGCCCGCCGGTGATGCAGAACAGCAGTCGCATATTGGCAAGACTGGGGTCTGCCCCGTCGGACTGCGCGCGGGACTGCCAATTGTTGTAATCGAGAATGATGGAGATGAGCCTGCGCTGGAATTGCGGATCGGTTTTCAGGCTCAGCAGAATCCGGACGCGATCCTTGTTGTCCGCTGCGTATTGGCAAATACTGGTGATGACCGGCTCAAGATCGGCCCGCAGCGTGGTCTTGAACGCCGTGGCGATTGCGTGGTCCAGCCATGTGAGCGTCTCGTTTTCAATATCCGCGACCAGATCCTGGATGTTGTCGTAATAGCTGTAAAACGTTGAGCGGTTAATCCCGGCCCGCTGACAAACCTCTTTCACGCTGATTGACTGCAAAGGCTGGGTTTGCAACAGTTTGATGACGGTATCCTGCAGAACGTGACGAGTGAATCTTGTCCGAGCATTGTCTGTGCGTTCGCGTGGCATTGTGACCACCCCCCAAAAGCATTGTATCGGTCACGCGTGTACTTTCTGAGCTACCACCATCAGCGCCGATGTGCAATCGGAAGCACGATACATGGCCCATCTCGCCTCAAGGCACAAACCGGCGATTTTCCGCCATCGCGACGATAATGGCGGTATGACCGTCGATCTTGTCTCGCTTACCATCATCATGCTCGTGGCGGTGCTGTGCCCAGTCATCGTGCAGCTCATCCCCGGCAAACCCGTGCCGCAGACCGTGCTGTTGCTGCTCGCCGGGGCGTTGCTGGGGCCGCATATGTTCGGGGTGATACAGGTCAGCGACTCGGTGGAACTGCTCAGCGAGCTGGGGCTCGCGTTTCTGTTTCTGCTGGCCGGGTACGAGATCGACCCCAAGCAGTTGGGCGGGCATCAGGGCCGCGTGGGGTTGGCGACGTGGGTGGCGACATTTGTGCTTGCGTTCGCGGTGATTACCTTCGTGCCGTACTTCAAACGGCATGACATGACTGGAATGGCCGCGGTGATCACGCTCACCACGACCGCGCTCGGCACGCTAATGCCGATTCTCAAGGAACGCGGACTCGAAGGCACGCCGGTTGGCAACGCGGTGGTCGCCTACGGCACGTGGGGTGAGCTGTGCCCGGTGCTGATGATGGCGGTGTTGCTGTCCACGCGCTCGCAATGGCAGACTTTCCTCACCCTCGCCGTATTCGCCGTGATTTGCGCGGTCGCAGCGCTTGTGCCAGCGAAGGCACGCAAGGCGGGCAACCGGTTCTACAGGCTCGTGACCAAGCATTCGAACATTTCCGAGCAGGTACTCATGCGTCTGACTGTGCTGCTGCTCATCACGCTGGTGACGGTGTCAGCGATTTTCGACCTCGATGTGGTGCTGGGTGCGTTTGCCGCGGGATTCATTCTGCGATACGTGATTCCGGAAGGCTCGCAGACCTTGGAAACGCGGCTTGACGGGATTTCGTACGGCTTCTTCATCCCGATTTTCTTCGTTGTTTCTGGCGCGGCGATTGATTTGAAGGCCGTCGGCGGCAATCCGGGATTGCTGATTGTGTTCATCGTCGTGCTGATGCTGATTCGTGCGGTGCCTGTGTATATCGCCATGTCCTTGGACCGCAAGGCGAACCCGATGTCGTCGCATCACCGTGTGACCGTCGCTGTGTATTGTGCGACTGCGCTGCCGTTGATTGTTGCGGTGACGACAGTCGCGGTTAAAGCGGGTACGATGCAGCAGATGACCGCGTCCACGCTGGTCGCCGCCGGTGCGGTGACGGTGTTCTTGATGCCGTTGCTCGCCGGGCTGACCTACCGCGTGGCGGATGTGCACCCGGTGACCGCGATCGGCGAGATTGCGCACGACCCGCACGATTACCGGCAGATTCTGCACGAACATATCGAGATGGCGCATCTGCTACGGCATGCGGAACGGATGGACGTGTTCGTCGCGCGCATGGATACGTTGCCGCCAGCTGCGAGTGCCGCGGATGCGAAACTGCGGGCGGAGTTGGGGCAACGCGCCGAGCGGGAGCGCGACCGGTGCTTGCGTGAGCTGGGCATCGATCCGGCGACCGCGCAGGAGTACCGGGAAGACTCGGTGAAGCGCTGGCGGCAGGCGGCGAGTAAGCGGGCTGGTGGTGCTGCGGGTGCGGGTGGTACTGGTGGCAGTGCGTCCGGGGCTGGTGCTTCCGGGGGTGCCGCCTGATCTGGCACTTTGTGAGTGGATCCTCACACAACGTCCCCTGACAATGCCCGGAACCTTGGTCTGGGCCGTCTGATCCGCCACCGTGTGAGTCAATCCTCACACAACGCCCCTCGGCAGTGCCTGGAACCTTGGTCTGGGGCTGCTCGACCTCCGTTGTGTGAGTGGATCCTCACACAACGCCCCTTTGCGCCGCTCGGTATTCCGGTCCGTGCCGCCTGACCCGGCAGTGTGTGAGTGGATCCTCACACGATGCCCCTTGTCATTACCCGGAACCTTCATCCGGTTCCGTCCGGCCGTCGTTGTGTGAGTGGGTCCTCGCACAGTCCGGTCTGTCGCGTTGTGTTTGTCGGGGCATACGCGGTGTGCAGGTTGATGGCGTGACTGATGATTGGGGAGCCAGGTCTGTCGGGTTGTGTATGTCTGGGCATGCGGGGCGATACTGACGCTGCAGGGTTGGCTCGTGTCGTCTGCCAATCTGTCAGGTTGTGTGTGTCGTGGCATACGTGATTGGTTTGCTGCCGGTCTCAGTTATCCCTTGCCGGGCTGATTTGTCGTGTTGTGTTTGTCGGGGCATGCGTGGTGTGCGGAGTGATGGCGTGGTAGATGGCCGGGGAACCGGGTTTGTCGGGTTATGTATGTCTGGGCATACGCGAGATGAGCCTGTTGCGGGCCTAATCGGTTTGGGTTGGTCGATCTGTTGTGTTGTGTATGTCGCGGCACGCGGATTGATGCGGACGGTGTGGGGCCGACTCGTATCGTCTGCGGTTCTGCCGGGTCGTGTATGTCGGGGCATGCGCATGTCGTGAATACGGTAGGGATGATTGCGGCGTCCGCTGTGTGACGTTCGTCGGTCTGCCGTCCCGCACCCCGCGTCCGCACCCCGCCCGTGCCTACCGCCCGTTCGGCGCGCGGCCGGTGGTTTCGCGCAGCACCAAGGTCGCCGGCACGAGCTCATGGGTCCGCTCCGGTGCCTCGCCTCGCAGCAGCGCCAGGACCTTGCGCGCTGCCGCATTGCCGAGTTCGACCGGATTCTGGTGCAACGTCGTCAGGTCAAGGGTGCGCGAGACTGGCGCGTCGTCGAAGCCCATGATGGAAAAGTCGCGTGGCGCCGCCAGATGCTGCCGTCGCAGCTCCTTGTACACCGCGGCCGTGAACTCGTCGGTCTCGCCCATGATGCCGGTCGGGTGCTGCTCACATGACAGCAGCCTCGCCACAATCCCAGCGGCGGTCACATCCAACATGGCGGGGGTCGTGTCGTGGTGGTCGGCCCCGATCATCACGATGTCGTCATCGCCGTACCCGGCTTGGGCGGCGGCAGTCCGGAACGCGGCCACGCGCGTCGAAGTGCCGTAGACCATGTCGTGGGGGATGTAGTCGTGCACGAAGGCGATGCGCCGATGGCCGAGCGACCGCAGCAGCTGCACGCCCGAGGTGATGGCGGCGGCGTTGTCGATGCCGATGGATGCGTCGAATCCGGCGGTTGACGGCGAATTCAGCCCGACGACGGGCATGCCGAGCGCGGAAAGCTGGTCGTGCAGCGCGGTGTCGAATTCGAAGGATGTGATGATGATCGCGTCGGCGTTGCGGTCACGTGGCAGGTCGCGGAAGAAGCGGTCGAGCTGCTCGCGGTTGGTCACGAAAGCCGGGATGGTGTCGTAGCCTTCCGGAGCGAGGACATCGTAGACACCTTGCAGCACTGATGCGTTGAACCAGGTGTTCAACGGCCCGGAGACGAGCAGCAGCACGCGCATGGTTCGGCCGGATGCGAGGGTTGACGCGCTTTTCGACAGGGTGAAGTTCAAGGATTCCGCTGCCTGCTCGACTTTTGCCCGTGTCGCGGGGCTTACGTTCGCGCTGCCCCTGAGCGCGCGGGATACGGTGGCTTGCGATACGCCTGCCGCCGCCGCTACATCGCTGATTGTCGCCCTTGCCATGGTACTCCTTGCTTGTTGACCGCTTCCATCGTATCGAAACCGTTGGAAAACATGGCAACACGCGGCGGAAATTAAGACATTTGTGCGGTTGTAATGAAAGCGCTATCATTATGTTGCAATACAACGACTTGTCACGGGTGACGGCGGCTCTCCAACTTCCCGACACCACCCACGGCAAGACGCAAGAATCACGAGAAACGTACGTTTCCGGCCAGTGAGGCCGGCGAAGGATGTAACCGCTGTCATCGTGGTGGCGCAGTCGAGTCACGCGCCCATCACCATGACCTAGCGTAGAAAGGAAAGCGCATGGCAGAACGCAAGTCCCCCCAGTCCGCGCAAGAATCCACGGCATCGGATCGCGCCGCAGCGGCCTGGTGGCATCAAGCGGTGGTCTATCAGGTCTATCCGCGTTCGTTCAAGGACACCACCGGTTCCGGCCTCGGCGACATCGCCGGTGTTACCAGCCGCATCGGCTACCTCAAGCAGCTGGGCGTCGACGCGATTTGGCTCAGCCCCTTCTATCCGAGCCAGCTCGCCGACGGCGGGTATGATGTCGATGATTACCGCAACGTCGACCCGAAACTCGGTACGATGGACGATTTCGACAAACTCGCCAAAACCGCGCACGAGGCCGGTATCAAGATTGTCGTCGATATCGTTCCCAACCATTCTTCCAACCTGCACCCCTGGTTCAAGGCCGCGCTTGCAGCTGGTCCGGGCTCGCCGGAACGTGACCGCTACATCTTCCGTGACGGCCGCGGCGAGCATGGCGAACTGCCGCCCACCGACTGGGTGTCCCATTTCGGCGGCCCTGCGTGGACGCGCGTGCCTGACGGCCAGTGGTATCTGCACCTGTTCACCGTGGAGCAGCCCGACTGGAACTGGAAGAACCCGGATGTGCAGGCGGACTTCATCAAAACCCTGCGTTTTTGGCTTGATCACGGCGCTGACGGCTTCCGTGTCGATGTTGCGCACGGCCTGTGCAAGGACCTCGACCGCGACAATCTCGACCAGTGGAGCGTCACCCCGCCAAGCCTGCCCGCCGACGGCAGCCATCCGCTGTACGACCGCGACGACGTGCATCAGATTTACCGCGAGTGGCGCAAGGTGTTCAACGAGTATGACCCGCCGGCATTCGCCGTGGCCGAGGCGTGGGTTAATCCCGCGCGGCAGTATCTGTATGCGTCCGACGATGAACTCGGTCAGGTGTTCAACTTCGAGTTCGCGAAGAAGAACTGGGTGCGTGACGACATGCATCAGGCGATCGAGGAAGGTCTCGAGGCGGCGCGTCGTTCTGGCTCTACCGCCACGTGGGTGATGAGTAATCACGATGTTCCGCGTCACGCCAGCCGTTACGCACTGCCGCAAGTGCCGAGCACGCGGCATCATCAGTTGGCGCATGACTGGCTGCTGCGTGACGGCACCAGCTATCACGAGGATCGCGAAGCCGGTACGCGCCGCGCCCGGGCCGCGATTTTGATGGAGCTTGCATTGCCCGGTTCGGCGTACCTGTACCAGGGCGAAGAGCTTGGTCTGTTCGAGGTCGCTGATATTCCGTGGGACAAGCTCGAGGATCCGACCGCGCGCAATAGCGAACGTGCGGCCAAGGACAAGGGGCGTGACGGGTGCCGCGTCCCCCTGCCGTGGGTCGCCGCCGACGGGGTCGAGGGGTCGTTCGGCTTCTCGCCTCGTGTGAAATCCGTGGGCGCTGGCGTTTCCGCCGATCAGGCCGGGCAGCCGTCGGAGCCTGCACACCTGCCGCAACCCGCATGGTTCGCTGATTTCGCCGCCGACCGTGAGAGCGCGCAGCCGGAGTCGATGTTGAATCTGTATCGCAGGGCGTTGGCGTTGCGCCATGAGCTGATGCCGGCCGACACAACGCTGACTTGGCTGGATGAAGACCGCCCGTCTGATGTGCCGGATGGCGCTGACGGTCAGCACGGCGGCGTGATTGCTTACCGCCGGTCCAACGGCTGGGTGAGCGTCACCAATTTCGGCGCGGAACCGGTCGCATTGCCGGCGGGGGAGGTGCTGCTCGCTTCCGGCGAGCTGTGCTCCGACGGCCGGCTGCCGCAAGATACCACCGTTTGGCTGCGATTGAACCAGGACTGATAGCGCTTTCATCGCTGGCTGGGGGTGATGCCCATATCAGGGCATTCCTCCGGCCGGCAGCCCCCGTTGCGCCCCTGCTGTCGTATTATCGGCGCTTCGGCCGCAATTGATATCCATCGTCAACATTTGTTACTCTTCCTGTCCGCAACGGCAACGATGCCGGGCGAATCTGCCGTTATTACTTTATCCGTCCACCACAAGTGCGGCCATCAACCGCAGTTCATCAGCAACAAAGGAGTCATCATGAACACCACATTGACGAAGCTCACAGCAGCCGTGGCGGTATTCGCCATGAGTGTCGGCCTCGCTGCATGCGGAGGGTCATCGGCCGATAAAGGCCATGTGCGCTACATGAACAACAAGCCGGAAATCGTCAACCAATTGAAAACGCTTGCGGCCAGCTATACCAAGCAAACTGGCGTGCAAGTGGACATTCAGACCGCGGCATCCGGCACGTACGACACCACGATGGCATCGGAGATGTCGAAATCTGACGCTCCTACCATGTTCAATATCTCCGGATACGACCAGTTCGCGAAGTACCAGCGTTACGCGGAACCGTTGCAGACGTCCAAGGCGTACAGCCTGCTCAGCAAGGACGGCCGTGCTTACGCGTACAAGGACGGGTCCAACGTGTACACGCTTCCATATGCTGCCGAGTGGTATGGGATCATCTACAACAAGAAGATCATCAAGGACTACTGCACCAAGGATTACGCGGTTATCAAGTCCGCTGACGACATCACCAGTTATGCCGTGTTCAAGAAAGTTGTCGAAAGCATCCAGCAGCACAAGAGCGATCTCGGGCTCGACGGCGCAATTGCCACGCCGGGTCTCGACCCCTCGGACACCTACCGCTTCACCGCACATATGGCGCGACTGCCGTTGTTCTACGAGTATCGCGATCGCGACACCACATTCTCCGCAACGCTGAAGGGGACGTATCTGAACAATTACAAGAACCTGTTCGACCTTGAACTGAAGAACAGCCCGACGCAACCCAGCTTGGTCAGTTCCAAGACCTATGATGACTGCACGTCGGAGTTCGCGCTCGGCAAAGTCGCGTTCTATCCCAATGGCGTGTGGGCGTACTCGCAGATCAAGGGCAACAAGGTCGCCGACGACGACTTGGGCATGCTTCCCTACTACATGGGCATCAAGGGCGAAGGCGATTACGGCCCCGCAGGTGTTTATGACGCGAGCTGGGCGGTCAATAAGAACGCGAGCGAACAGGACAAGAAGGCCACGCTTGACTTTATCGCGTGGCTGGTGACCGACAAGACAGCAAAGAAGACTTTCGCGAAGGATATGGGATTCTCGGTGCCGTTCACCACCTTCGGTGACAGCGATCAGCCGGACAATCCGCTCACCGCGGCGGCGCGTGCCTACAGCGAGCAGGGAAAGAAGGAGGTTCGCAGCTTCACGATCCCTGATCAGCAGTGGCAGGATGACATTTCCAACGCGCTGGTTGAGTATGCGCAGGGGACGGGCGATTGGAATAAGGTGTCCAACGCCTTTGTCAACGGATGGTCAACCGAATGGGCGAACAACAAGGCCGAATTGGGAATGCTACCGAAAGCCGCGGCATTCTCCGAGTGACTTGCCATGCAGGTGCGTCGGCCGGCTCCGCATTCTTTCCGAAGTGGAGGGCTGGCCGACTGAACCTGCCGCTTGTCGGACCTTCTCTCTCCTCCCGTTCCCGTACTGTCGTCAAGATGGCTGCGGGGGCGGGATTCCGCGTATTATGGGGCGGCTATCTGGTTGTGGTGTGACTTGGCGGTCGCATGGCGGCTTGGTGTGGTGGGGTGGATTGCTGGTTCTGCTGATACCTGCCGGCCATGCCACTGCCTAGTTGCACGACGGGCGAGTATACCCGGGGCGATTAGTTGCCGCCGCCCTCTAGCGGGAATCACGACAAATCACAACAGTCCGTAATGCTCATCGAGCCACATGCGCATGTCGGCTTTCCTCGGCATCTCAATCAGCAATGACAGTATCGCCACGGTGCGTAAGCCATTGTTGCGCTGCTCTTCTGGCATGTTTCGCCACCAGTAGTCGGTGGGATCGCTCAGTACTTGGTGAAGTGTTCGGACATTTTTTCTGTCACTGTCGCTTGCATTGTTGAGTCTGAGCAGCTCCTGTTCCGGCGCATCAATCAGCGAGGCAAGCGTTGCAGCGTCGACAAGGTGACGGTCGATATTGCCCTGCGGGGCTTCCCGCCATGATGCGATTTTCATCAATAACGCCCCGAGGAGATCGGGAACTTCGATGATGGCGCTTTCATTGTTGAATGCCAGCGCCACTTGCATATGCCGTTGGAGTGCTTTGCGTGATCCAGGCATTCCAAGCATTCGGCTGGTCCCTAGAAAGCCCGTCGTTGTTGGCGCGGTGATAAATGATTATCAACTAGCAGGTCGACTGTCTGGTTGCCTCTGACCATTCTGGTTGTGTATTGGCTGAGGCTGCCTTGTCGGATGGCAAACCCCAAGGTGATGAGGTCATTGCGCACGCGCATCACCGAGTGCTCGTATGAGAGCACGTTGATGAGGAAATCGGCGTCTGTGGTCGGGCGGATGTCGACGTGATGCATCAGCGCGTGCAATTGCGTCATCAGGCCGCCGGTCAGCATCCACGTATGCGGGTCATCGGTGAGCTGCGCAAGGTGGAACACGGTTTCCCACGGTGTGGAATGTGGGATATCAACTACTGGTAATGGCATGATGATCCTTTCTGTTGAAATCGCGCAACATCGAGTCGAGCATGTCGAGTCCAGCGTTGCTTTCTCTTGGATCCGGCGACTGTGCCAAATCGGCAGCGCAGACGCTCAAAGGCATCTCGTCGCCATGCGGGGGAAGAAAGTTTGCAGTGTGTATGATCAAGGTCGTCGGGGAAGCGTTCTCGCGAATGAAGGTGCGCTTCATCAGGGAGGCGCTGATTGCCGCCGAAAGATAGCCTTCCAAAATGGAGGGGGATTCCAGCTGGAATGTTTGGGCGGTCTGGCCGGTGCATCCAGATGGAACGATGTACCGTCGGATTGTCTGGATGTCTGAGTGATGCGCCCAGAAGCAGGTTCGAGTGGCACGCATTCGCACGGTTTCAGACAAGTGACGCGCGTCCGTTGACTTCAGCATGGTGCGGATTCGATACCGTTCTTGCGGGGTGATCCACGTTGTGGGCAGCCCCGCAATAAGGTACAGTGCGGCGAAGGCCATGCGTGGGGATAGCGGCCGGCCTGCCGAACGGGGGCGCGCTCTGTATGCAAGCACTGATTCATTGCTGATAAGCAGACTGTGTTGTTCGATGTCGGCGACACTGAGTGTGCCCTGTTCTGCCAGAGCGCGGACGCGTCTGGGGCTGATGCCAAGGCGTAAGGCTGCTTGGGCGACGGTGACGAATGTTCCGTCCGTTCGTATCTGCTTCATAACCATAGTATATACATAATCATACCGATTACGGAAGAATATATAATATTCGTGCCTCAAGATTTCTGGATTAGGCGGGGTGGCAGTCAAAACTATTCGCGAATACGTATAGTTTTGACTATCGCTGCCCCCGGAGTCCATCGCCTGCGATGGATATGATGGTGGATAATTGCCCGCAGAACCCACAGAAAGGCGATCATGGACACGCTCACGGCCGAGAAGGTCCGCAACCAGGTTTTCAAGCTCACTTTCTTTAACGAGGGGTACAGGATCGATGACGTCGATTCCCTGCTTGACAAAATCGCCGAGTCGCTTGCTGCATGGGAGGCACACCACCCCGAGGATGTGACGGTGACCTCCGATGCGCTCGTTCCCTCCCAGCTGCCGGTCGCGCGCTTCAGAGAGACGTACAAGAAGGACGGTGTCGACGCGTTCATCGAGGAAGCCAGAGAGGCGTTGGCATTCCACGAAAACTACCGATATCGCTGATGGAACTGGCCGAGGATGGGGCTTGACCGATCGTCTGCTGTACCGTATGGCGCCGTGGCCCGCGGACGCGAAGATGACGCCGGGGCGTTCTCCGGCACGGTAGCGTCTCATGCATTCCTTTTTGAATTCGGGCGAGTAGACAATCTGCCTGGCCCTTACTTCGAGGACCGCGCCGAGGCGGGAGAGTCGTTCGCGTTCCTCGGGTGTGAACATCCCGTTTTTCATGGGAGGGCTCCTTCCTGTGGCTGGTACCGATTCCGGTTTTCCCGGGAAACCGGGACATGTGTACGGAATATGGGGTCCGCTTCAGTGACCTGACGGTCGCATGACGGCTTGGTATGGTCGGGTTGGCTGTGGAACCCGGGGGTATCTGGTTGTGGTGTGATTGCATGGTCGTACCGCGCGGGTGTACATGGGTTGCATGGAAATGGACAATCGCCGGTGATTCATGCAGGAAATCACAGCAGACCGTAATGCTTATCAAGCCATGCGCGCATGTCTGCTTTCCTTGGCATCTCGATGAGCAATGACGGTATTGCCACGGTGCGTAATCCGTTGTTGCGCTGTTCTTCTGGCATGTTGCGCCACCAGTAGTCAGTGGGATCGCTCAGTACTTGGTGAAGTGCCCGGACATTCTTTCTGTCACTGTCGCTTGCATTGTTGAGTCTGAGCAGTTCTTGTTCCGGTGAATCAATCAGCGAAGCCAGTGTCGCGGCATCGACAAGGTGACGGTCGATATTGCCCTGCGGGGCTTCTCGCCATGATGCGATTTTCATCAATAACGCCCCGAGAAGATCAGGGGTTTCAATGATGGCGTTTTCATCTTGGAATGACAACGTTACTTGCATATGTCGTTGGAGCGCTTTGCGAGACCCGGGCATTCCGAGCATTCGATTGGTTCCCAAGAAAGCCCGTCGTTGCTGACGAGGCGATAAATGATTGTCAACCAGCAGATCGACTGTCTGATCGCCTTTGACCATTCTTGTCGTGTATTGGCTGAGACTGCCTTGCCGTATGGTGAAGCCTAGAGTGACGAGGTCGTTGCGTACGCGCATCACCGAGTGCTCGTATGAGAGCACGTTGATGAGGAAATCGGCGTCTGTGGTCGGGCGGATGTCGACGTGATGCATCAGCGCATGAAGTTGCGTCATCAGACCGCCTGTCAGCATCCACGTATGCGGGTCATCGGTGAGCTGTGCAGGGCCGAATACGGTTTTTCACGGCGTGGAATGTGGTATGTCAACTGACGGCAACGGCATGGTTGTCCTTTCTGTTGAAATCGCGCAATAGCGAGCCAAGCATGTCGAGTCTGGCATTGCTTTCCCTCGGGTCTGCAGATTGGGCAAGATCAGCGGCACAGACGCTCAGGGGCATCTCGTCGCCATGTGGGGGAAGAAAGACCGTGGTGTGCATGATCAATGTCGTCGGAGAGGTGTTTTCGCGAATGAACGTGCGTTTCATCAGGAATGCACTGGTTTCTGCCGAAACGTAGCCTTCCAGGACGGATGGGGATTCCAGCTGGAACCTTGGGGCGGTCTGATCGGTGCATCCCGATGAAATGATGTACCGCCGGATTGCCTGGATATCTGAATGGTGCGCCCAGAAGCAGGTTCGAGTAGCACGCTTTCGCACGGCTTCAGACAAGTGGCGCGCCTCCTTTTCACCATCATGTCTACCGCCTCATTACGGTTTTATGACGGCTGTCGCAGCTACCCCTTGGCTGATATCCGGCGGAACTGCGCAACGAGCGCGACCGTCGGCGATGAGCCCGAACGCCATATGTTCGCCAGCTTTTATGTGATTCCCTGTTTTCAGAATATCATCGAACAGCTTCACATGTAAGGTCGGGGATCTTGGCGTTCCTATCGATGCTTTCTTCGAACAGTAATAAGATTCATCAGTTAAGGCTCATCAGTAAAGTCAAACGTTTTACTTACTGATGGCCATCTACGCCCCTCATGCTCATCAGCGCTGCTCTAGGGCAATGGGTAGACTGAGACGCTGAATGCCCCGCGCGTTGCGCGGCTCACGGTGGGGAAGGACGGTCCGAAACGAAAAGCACCGACAAGACAATCATTGTGATACACGCCGAGGGCAACGGCGTCGCCCAGGCCATGGGATGGGCATGGGCGGATGAAAACACTCACAAATATGGCGGCGCCCCCCGCGGCACCGTCTACCTAGGCGCCCTCACCGGAATCCTGCAGGCGCTCCGCTCCCACACCGGCTCTCAGCGCCTCGCCATCAAAACCGACTGCCATCAGGCGATCGTCGCAATCGAAGCCGCACGATCGGGACATAAACCGACGACGCCATCCAGCCGCAAGAACTTCCCCCTCATCCAAGCGGTGCTTGACGAAATCAGCCACCACAACGCCCCTGTGTCTTTCCATGACATTGACGAAGAAACGCCTGTGATGGCGCTGAAAACCGCTCGGCTGTTTGCCCAACAGCAACTGCAGACCTTCGTCACCAACCCCAAACACGCGCCGACGGGAATTCCGCGCGAAACGATGGACGTGATGATTCGCCGTCGCCTCATCTCGAAAGAATCGATTGCGAAAGCCCAGCAGAACGCGAAGGCGTTGAACCAACAACAAACCGGCAAACCGGCACGGGCCAACAAACCTACGACCAAGCAAAACGCGACCAAGCAAAACAACAAGCTCACCAAACAAACTGAGACGCTACCAAACGTCGGCAAGAACAATGCCAGCACCATCCGCGACGGCAAAACGGCGAATGACGCCGTGGCATCGCGCAACAATGTCACGTCCAGCAACGTGACATCGAGCGCCCCTGCGCCAATCCATGCGGCCCATGCGGCGTCATCACAAGGTTCAGAAACGCCCACGCCGGCGCCCCACCAGCCCAACCCGGCACTCAGCGAGCCTGCCCCCAAGCCTGTCCCCGAGGTACCGGCACCGCCTCGCCCGCGTCACGCGGCCGTCGAAACGGAAGTGGACGAACCTCAGGAATCGCAACTGCTCGAACTGTTGCACAGCACCGTGCGCAATCTTCGTTCCAGCGCGAAAGCGTTGCAGGCCACGGCGCAGGCGTATGATTCCGCACTCAAGCGCGCCAAGGATGCCACGCCTGGACTTGACGGCAACCCTATCACGCCGCTGGCTGAGAAGCCGCTGCGCAAGGCTCGCAAGCACACGAAAGCCGCGGCATTGGAATACGAGAAAGCCGCGGAAGAGCTGGAACAATTCCTCAACAGCTATGGGGATACCGACAGCGTTTCTGCCCAGGAATCCCTGCATGCCGCGAGGTGGAACCAATGACAGGCGCGCATACCATCCATATCTCCACTGACGGCAGCTTTCTACTCGGGGCCCGCCCCGTGACCGGCTGGGCATGGGTGGACCACATCACCGGGCTGCATGATTGCGGCGGTTCCCTCGGCGGCAATATCCAGCTGGGCGAGTTATGCGCGATCTTGCAAGCATTGCGTTCGCATCCAGGCGCCGAAAAACTGGTGATCGAATCGGATTCGCGCGACGCGATTGAGTATTCCACGAAGCGCGAAAGCACATGGTCCCAAACCGGTTGGTTGAAGGACAACGGCAATCCCGCGCCATACTTCCTTTCGGTGATCCGTGCCATCCACATGGAGATGGAGGAACGCGAAGGCTCGATCGACTTCGTCTGGGTCAAGGGACACGCGGGCGACAAATTCAATGAGCAGGCCGACCAGTTTGCGCGCGGATACGCCACGATGTGCCGCGACTTCCACGCGCCGTCGAAGATTCCCTCCGAAGCGCAGATAGACCTGATGCGCGTGCCGCTGCAACTGGCAGGGCGTGTGATTCAAACCGGCACCGATGACATGATGCAGGCGCTCGACCCCGACAATTCCGCCGCCGCCAAGGCCGACGCCAATACCGTGGGGGTCGTTCCCGTGACGGTTCGCCACACGCCGGGCACGGACGACAATCATGACGCGTACAGCCCCACGGCAGGCGATACCGCGGATACCCACACCGCGGATGCCGCCGCCATAGATACCGCCGCTGCGACGCACGCGCAGCGAGTTGTGAGCTCAGAGCGTTCTGTGAACTCGCAACCTTCTGCGGACTTGCAGGAAGGACTCCTGCAAGCACAGTTGCTGTACGGCCTCACCGCCACGCTACGCAAGGCGACGCATGCGCAGCAAGATGCCGCCGAGCGTTATGCAAAGGCGGCGAGCATCCCGCCCTCT
The DNA here is from genome assembly GCF_002846655.1 of Bifidobacterium thermophilum. Lineage (NCBI taxonomy): Bacteria > Bacillati > Actinomycetota > Actinomycetes > Bifidobacteriales > Bifidobacteriaceae > Bifidobacterium > Bifidobacterium thermophilum. Next base: position 233,835 of record NZ_PCGX01000001.1, read on the forward strand.
GCGCGCGTGGCTGATGCCGAAGACAATCTCAAAAAGGCGGCGAAACGCCAGGAATCCCTCGCCCGAGTCATTCGTGAACTGGTCGAAACACTGATCTGATCCGACTGATCAACCCGTCCGACTGCCCCATCCAGACCATCCGATCGTCCCGCCCTCCGGCTGACTCACGACCTCCCCATTACATTGGTTAGTGGGCCCCGTGGCGCGGGACCCACTAACCAATGTAATGGTGGTTCCCGGACCCGTGGCGCTTCGTGCGGTGCGGGTGGGTGCCCGGGGGCGGCGGCTGTTCCTGTTCCAGGAGCTGTCGGCCAACAGGAAGACGCCGGCCGAGACCGGGGCCATGGTGGCCGAGGCGCTGACGTACGCGGACGAGCCCGACGAGACCCCTACCAGCACGACGAGCTGATCTGTGCGGACGACACGCCGGACGGGAAGCAGTCGATGGCGGCGGGGCATCGCGAGCTGGGGCTGAGGGGACGTCCCGCCAGGAAGAGCAACATGAGGCGCCTGAGCTACGAGTGGCTGGCCGGGCTGCACGAGATCGTGATAGATCCCGTGCGGTGTCCCTCGCCTACGAGGAGTTCCGGCTGAAGGAGTTCGAGCGCGACCGCGACGGCACGTGGGTGGACGAGATCCCGGACGGGAACGACCACTCGATCGACGCGGTGAGGTATGCGGTGATGGACGACGTGCCGAGGGGTGCGTAGGGGGATTCTCGACGGAGGGAGGTACTTCTGCCAGGCTATTCGATGACGGCTTCGTCGTTGGGGCCCGATGCGGTACCCTTCGACGGCGGGTCGTCCTTCTCATCCACAACCTGGACCTCGACCTTGATGGGCGCTGGCTTGGGAAGGAAGATCTCCAGTGCGTTCTTTGCTATCACCTGCGTGGTCGCGACGTCGAAGACGCCGCCCACGACCCCGCCGACCACGGGGAGCATGTCGACCAAGTTGATCGCGCCCTTCTCGCCGAACTTGGTGAGGAGGCGGAAGCCCACGCGCTGGTTGATCTTCACGAGCGCCTCCCCGGGGATCTTCTTGATGGCGTTGATGAGCATCTTCTCTCCGACGTTCTTCCCCACCTGCCTGGCGACGTCTGCCACGGCGTCACCGGCGAGGGCCATGTAGCAGAGGGTCTGCACCTGGTCGGAGTTGACGTCGTAGCCGCCCATGTACGCGATTGCGGCCACCATGCGCAGCTGCACGTAGAGGACACTGGAGAGATTCGCCGGTATCGCCACGGGCATGGTGATGAAGCCGCCGAGTCCCGTCACAAAGCCGGATGTCCCGCACTTGGCCACCTGCCACCGCACGAGGTCGTTCGCCGCTCCCCTCCGCGTGCTGTGCCTGTCGATGTAGTCTTCGGCGAACTCGCCGACGGGCTTGCTGACCTTTGGGATGCCCTGGATCACCGCGCGATACACGGCGTCGAGCACCTGTGCTGCCGTCTCCTGGGTAAGCGGTGACTTCCCCTTGCCATTGCCCTTCTCTCCCACGTCGAACCCCCTGACTGGATTGCCGGCTGTGACCGGGATGGATAATCTCCTCAACCAATCTTATAGGACAGAGGATACATGGAGAAGGACCTGTCGGGCGGGGACGGGTACTGAATGCCGGAGTGTGTGAGGGCGTACCTGTGGGGCGCGGGGTACTCGACGCGGGCGCTGGAGGATGTGGAGCCGCACGTTCGCGAGTGGGACCGCTGGATGAGGGCCGTTGGGGAGTTCTACGACTACCGGGACACGGACGGTTTTGGCAGAGTGTACCAGGTGCACCGGCGCACGATCATGCCGGCGATGCGGGTGTGCCGCGAGTGGGGGTCTCTGCTCCTGGACGAGAAGACCGTGGTGGCGTGCGAGAGCCAGGCGTGCACGGACTGGCTGGACTCGCTCCTCTCGTCCACGAACTTCTGGGGAAGGGCCCAGGGACGGTGGTCCGGGCGTTCGGGCTGGGAACGGGCGCGTTTGCCGTGTGGCTGGACGTGGGGCGGCGCCTGGTGCGCGTGAGGCACTACGACGCGCGAATGGTGGTGTCGCTGTCCTGGGACGCGGAGGGCGTGCGTGAGTGTGCCTTCGTCACGAGGTGCTTCTCGCGCGGTGCGCTTCTCGACCAGCTGCAGATGCACGTGGTGGGCAACGACGGGGCCTACCGGACCCGCACGGTCTGCTTCGACGGCGACGGGCGCGAGGTGGCGGTGCCGGGCGTGGCTGCGGACGTGGCGACGGGCTCCGTGGGCCCGACGTTCGGAATCGTGCGGCCGGCGGTGCCGAACACGCGGGTGGACTTCTCGCCTTATGGGCAGAGCGCGTTCGCCGACGCCGTCGATGCGGTGCAGTCGGTGGACCTTGCCTACGACGCGCTCATCAACGAGGTGGACGCGGGCAAGATGCGGGTGTTCCTTTCCGACGTGATGTTCGACCAGAAGAGGACGAAGGACGGGAGGCGCGTGCCCATCCCCTTTGGCAAGGGCGACTGCACGGTGCTCCGCAAGGTGATGAGCACGGAGGACACGATCCAGGAGTTCGCGCCGGCGCTGCGCACCGAGGCGCAGGGCAAGGCGTTCCGCCTGGCGCTGCAGGTGCTGGGCGACCTGGTGGGCCTGGGGACGAACTACTTCGACCTGGACAACGTGGGCTACGTGAAGACGGCCACGGAGGTCTCGAGCGACAACAGCGCCCTCATACGCAACGTCCGCAAGAACGAGAACGCGCTGGAGGGCGCGCTCGCGGGCGTCGCGCACGCCCTTCTCGCCTGCGCGCGGCACATGGGCGAGGGACTCCCCGACGAGGGCGTCGTATCCGTGATATACGACGACTCCATCGTGCAGGACACCGCCTCCGAGAAGCGGCAGGACATGGACCAGGTTTCGGAAGGCCTGATGACGCGCGAGAAGTACCGCAGGAAGTGGTACGGGGACGGGGCGTAGGGGACAGGGCGAGCGCCTCGCGGAAGGCGGCGTCATCCCGGTCGACGCGGACGAGAGCGAGAGACCTTATGGCTCGTGCGGCGTGCGCTGTGAGAGCCGTGGCGGACCTCCCGGGAACGAGAACCCTGCGACAGAGGGTCGCAGGTCCATCTGGGACGCGAGCCTGGAGGAGTCTCGTCTGGAGCTTGGCGACGCCGGTGTAGGCAAGGCGGACTCCCAGGTCCAGCGACTCGCTGTCGGCCGTCCCACCCCACCATCCCGCACGCCACTGGCACCGAGGCCCGAGCCGCAGTCGCGGGAGCGCCACCTGCGCGGAGCCTGGCTGCCGTAGGCCCGCACGCGAAGCCATGCCCGCGGAGGAGTCCCCGGCCGCCCCGTGCGACTCTCCGGCGCGCGGAGGCCCGTGGCACGCGCGCCCCGGCGGAACGCCCGTAGCGGACGTGACTGCGGCGCCCCGACGACGTCACCACCTGGCGTGCGGGATGGTGGGGTGGGAAATGGCTCTTCTCGTCCTTCACGTAGGGAACATTCCAGAATCCGAGGATCTCCGCGATGTCACCGATGAACAGGTTCTCCGCATCCCCGCGAAGCGTGTCGGCCACGTCCTCGAGAGAGTAGTCCTCGGTCTCGCGGAACGTGATGGTCGTCTCACGGGCGGGCGCGTCGTAGCAGAACTGCGTGATGTCGCCACTGCCGGTCTCCTTCACGAATGCCTCTCCTGTGTCGAGACGACCATACTCTAGCGTCCCGGTCTCATCGCCGTACTCGAATGTGTAGGTACTTCTCATCCCCATGTTGCTGCCCCCTTGACCTTAGTGGTTTGGTTTGTCAAGGCTACAGGGTCTGAGTCAGTAGTCGACGCACACTGCGGCGAGCGGTGGTAGTCCAAAACGTTCTTCTCTCTCACAGCGGGCTAACTGTTGTTCTCGCATTGATCTGTCCATAGCATCTCCGGCTCGTTGAGTGGTTTTTCTCTCTCGCTCTGGCAGAGGGACCTTATTCGGCGAGTGGTACCGCCCTCCACGATTCTCCTAATGGCTACATCTGGCGAATTTTGCTGCTCATCCTCTGATGAACCAGCGTTACGTTTACGTGCTAACCTAATGGTGGAATTTATGCACTTTTATTTCATTTCGCCTAGGTTTGTGAGGAGCCGAATGAAGTACGCTGAGCTTATCGGGGGCGGTGCAAGCACGTCCCAACGCCAGGACTTCCTCGCAGAGGGTGACCCCACCCCTATTACGCTACGGGTTCCCAAGAACCTCAAGGATGTGGCGGCCGAGACGGCCCGACTGCCCGGCATCAGCTTCTCTGCTTTCGTGCGGTCGTGCATCATCAATGAACTCGCCGGAAGGGACTAGTTACATGTCCGAACAAAATGATTGCGCAGTTGTAAAGCTCACTCCCAGCGAGATCAGCCGTGTCCATTCGGAAATCGTCAGCTTCATTTGGGGCATTGCGGACGACTGCCTTCGCGATGTATACGTACGGGGAAAATATCGTGACGTAATCCTTGTCATGTTCTACCTGACGCCAAGCCCGAACAACGCCAAGGCCGCTGAGCTCTTTGACAAGAACATCTTCAGCGTGACGAGACAGCTCCGCTACTCGCAGGACGCCAGCAAGCTCGCGCTGGACATGTGCATCTTCATCAACGGGCTCCCCGTGATAACCATGGAGCTCAAGAACCAGCTCACCAAGCAGAACACCGATGATGCCGTGGCGCAGTACATGGCGGATTGCGACCCGCACGAGACGCTCTTCAGCTTCAAGCGGTGCATGGTGCACTTCGCCGTCGATGACGCCACGATTCAGTTCTGCACGAAGCTCGCGAAGAAGGACAGCTGGTTCCTCCCGTTCAACAAAGGCTACAACGACGGCGCCGGAAACCCACCCAATCCTGACGGGCTCATGACCGACTACCTTTGGAAGGACATCCTCACCAAGCGAAAGCTCGCTCGAATCATCGAGAATTACGCCCAGGTCGTGACTGACGTGGATCCCGATACTGGCAAAAAGACCGTGAAACAAATCTTCCCGCGCTACCACCAGCTCGATTGCGTCGAGTCTCTTCTCGGGGACGTGAGCCAGAACGGTATCGGCAAGCGCTACCTAATCCAGCACAGCGCAGGCAGTGGCAAGTCGAACTCCATCGCCTGGCTCGCGCACCAGCTCATCACGCTCGAGCGTTTCGGGCGACCCATGATCGACTCGGTGATCGTCGTCACCGACCGGCGCATCCTGGACAAGCAGATACGTGACACCATCAAGCAGTTCATGCAGGTACGAAACACGGTCGTATGGGCGGAGCGCTCCGGCGAGCTCTCGCAGGCCATCACGGAGGGCAAGCGCATCATCGTGACCACCATCGAGAAGTTCCCCTACGCGCTGCCCAAGCTCGGCGAGGAGCACAAGGGCAGGAAATTCGCCATCATCATCGACGAGGCGCACTCCGGCCAGAGCGGCAAGAACTCGGCGGAGATGAATCTCGCCCTATCCGGGCTCGCTTCCGATGACGATATGGATAACGAGGACAAGATCAACGCGATGATGGAGGGGCGCAAGCTCCTCACCAACGCGAGCTACTTCGCCTTTACTGCCACGCCAAAGAACAAGACACTTGAGACCTTCGGGACGCCATTCGAGGACGGAGGCGAGACCAAGTTCCGCCCCTTCCACGTCTATACAATGAAGCAGGCCATCCAGGAGGGCTTCATCCTGGATGTGCTTGCTCACTACACGACCATCGATAGCTACTACAAGCTCATGAAGACCGTCGAAGACGACCCCATGTTCGACAAGAAGCGCGCTCAGAAGAAGCTTCGCAGCTTCGTCGAGGGCAACAGCTTCACGATTGGCAAAAAGGCCGGCATCATCGTGGATCACTTCCACGAGCAGGTCATAGCCAAGGGGAAGATTGGCGGGCAAGCGCGGGCCATGGTCGTCACCGCGAGCATTCCGCGCTGCATCGAGTACTACTACGCCATCAACAAGGAGCTCGCGAAGCGACACAGCCCCTACAAGATCATCGTCGCCTTTTCGGGCGAGCACCGATACAACGGCCAGGAGCCCGCCGTGACTTCGGCGGAACTCAACGGCTTCCCCGACGGCAAGATACCGAAGATGTTCAAGCAGGACCCCTACCGCATCCTCGTTGTAGCAGACATGTTCCAGACCGGCTTCGACGAGCCCCTGTTGCACACCATGTACGTTGACAAGGTTCTCGCCGGCATCAATGCCGTGCAGACGCTCTCACGCCTCAACAGGGCCTATCCTGGTAAGCTCGACACCTTCGTGCTCGACTTCGCTAATAAGCCCGAGGACATCCAGCGTGCTTTCGAGCCCTACTACCGCACAACCATCCTCTCCAGTCAGACCGACCCCAACAAGCTCTATGACCTCGTGGCTGCCATGGACGAATACCAGGTCTTCAACGACGATGACGTTAGGACCGTTGTGGACTTGTTCCTAGGAGGGGCAGAACGAGATAGGCTCGATCCCGTCCTCGATGCCTGCACGGTACTCTACAAGCAGCTCGAGATCGACGACCAGATTGAGTTCAAAAGCGCCGCAAAGGCTTTCGTTCGTACTTACGGGTTCCTCGGGGCCATCCTTCCCTACGGCAACGCCGACTGGGAGCGGCTCTCTATCTTCTTGAACCTCCTTATCCCGAAGCTGCCGTCGCCGAGGGAAGACGATCTCTCGGAGGGAATCCTCGAGGCAGTTGATCTCGAGAGCTACCGCAACGAGGCGCGCGAGTCCATTGCAATTAAGCTCGCCGACGAGGATGCCGAAATAGACCCCGTGCCGACGGGCAACGGTGCCCACATCGACGTACCCGAGATGGACCCCCTGTCCGTGATACTCAGCGACTTCAACGACCTCTTTGGCAACATTGACTGGAACGACGCTGACAACGTACGCAGGCAGATCCTCGAGATTCCGGCGATGGTCTCCCGCGACGAGAAGTACCAGAACGCCATGCGCAACTCCGACGAGCAGAGCGCCCGCATGGAGAGCGACCGCGCCCTTCTTCAGGTGATCCTCGACATCATGGGCGACAACATCGAGCTGTTCAAGCAATACCAGGACAACCCATCATTCAAGAAATGGCTCTCTGACCTGGTATTCAATCTGACGTACAACCGGGAGGGAAAGCCGTATGAGCCGCCTGAGCAGACGAAAGACTAGCGAATGAGTATGGGGTATCGATTTATCTCCACAGAGAAGGGCACGCCCGATGGCAACAGGGCAGAGACTTGTGCCTTGTTGCATTTGATGTGCTTTGCCCCCGAATGCAACCAAATCGACCAGTTTGCAATCGACTGCTTCAACGATGTCACGGGCATGGATAACCCCTGCATTACCCTGCATGACGTTCAATCAAAGGCTGGAACAAACATAACCCCGGGCAAGCTAGGTGAGTACCTCGCTACGCTCTTCGAGAATTGCGTGAGCGAGTTCTCGCAGTACTTTGTCACACTCACGTTATTCATAGGGGGCGTATCCTCCACAACACTCCAAGATCCTACGCTTACCGAGTTCGTCTTCCACCACCTTCAGCCTAAGGCCCAAGCCAGCGTCCGTGACCACCTAGAACGGGCTTGTCGGAAAAGGGATAATGACATTCCCGACGAGCTCATTAACGACGACAATATCGATGACTTCCTCAGCCGGGTAAGATTTGTCATCGCAAAGAAAGATGAAACTGAATACATCAGGGCCCTTGCCCACAACTCTTCCGCCATCTTGCCTGACCGAAGGACACTATTAAACATCTTCGGGCAGATACGCGACCAACAGTCATCTCTTAAGAATCGGAAGGGCATCGCGGGAAAGGTCATAGGAAGGCCTGATGCCGTCATGGACTTTGGGCGCATCATGTCGGCCCGTCAAATAAGGCTGCTGGTAATTCAGCGCCTTCTCAACATGGACTTCCTGACGAAGGATTCTCCCGATAGCTTTCGTCCCTACCTCAACTCGCTTCCACCAGAAATGCGATCCGAGGATGTTGAAGAGGATTGTCGAAACGAGCTTAATCTCCAGTACTTCGATAAGAACAACAAGGACGCCTTCTGGCGGCTTCTGGACAAGGTTGTGACCGTCTTACAGGATGAACCCGATGCCGATATCCAGGATGTTTATAGCCGAATCGACAATGACACCTTGGCCTCCTGCACCCGCCTCACTCGCCGATCGCATTTGTACTTCATTGCAACTATCAAGGATGGACTTCGCCCATGATCAACATCAAAGCAGTTTACATAGGCAACGAAACAGAATCCTACATACAGGACGGATTCACCAGCAACGGAGTGAACATCATCACCAGCGACGAGAACCATGTCGGCAAAACCATCGTCATGCAGGCCATCATGTATGCGATGGGTGCCGATGCGCAGTTCCCGGCCAGTTTCAAGAGCAAGCTCTACGTCTTCATTGTTGACCTTGAGGTCGATGGGCGTGAGGTATCTATCCTTAGAAACAAGGATTACTTCGTCGTTCTCGATAATGGAGCAGTCGCCCCAATTGAAGGTAAGGGCGATTTCGACGTCTTCTGGAACGAGCGCATCTCGCCTCTTCCGACCATCATCAAGGACGGCAGCCCAAGGTTGGTAGGGCTTCCTCTCTACACGCAGATGTCCTTCGTCCCACAAGCAGGCAGAAACACTGCACGTACCACTACGAGTTACTACAACAAAGATGACTTCATGGAGATGGTTTATTCCATCGAAGGGCTGAATGCTCGAACTTTGGATCCAAAGGCTATCGCCGAGCTCAAGTCCAGAAAGAGCGCTCTCAGGACCCGGAAAGGCGAGCTGAACAAGCAGGCGGCGTCTCTAAGGAAGATCGGCACCTCGCTTGCCGCGGTCAGTCCGACAGCCGACAGGGAGGAGACCGCCCGTTTTGTCGAACGGCTCAACACTCTGAAGAACTCCATCACCAGTCTAATGAACGAGCGCAGTCACGCCTACTCACGTCGCGCCAAAAATCAGGCCGTCCTAAAGGAGCTTAGGTCTCTAAACCGTAAGATAGAGGTCGGCTCCGTGGTCTGTCTGAACTGCGGCTCCGAGGCAATTGGCTACAAGCTCCCGGGCTCGGACTTTGTCTTCGACATCACCACGAGCGAGATGAGATCCCAGATCCTCGCGAGTGTCCAGCAAAAGATTGACGCCTACCAACAACAGATTGATGACCTTGACCGCGAGATTCGCGAGCTCCAGAGGCAGTTCAACATGCTGGCCGACTCCAGAGAGCTGACCTTGGAGGATATCTATGCCGCTCGTACAGACTATGCCGATATCGAAGAGGTAGATCGAGAGCTCAGCGAGGTCTCCGATCAGATTGATGACATCGACGAGCAGCTAAAAGAGGCAAAAGAGGTAGACAGGCAGCTCTCTGAGGACAGGGCAGCCTTCAGGGATTCCGTGCTTGGAACCATGAATGTGGTACGCCGTACCATAAACGATGAACCCACCGCTGAGGAATACACCGGCCTCTTCACGACTGCTGCGAACCCCTATATCGGTAGCGAATCCTCCGAGTTCTACCTTGCACGAACCTATTCGCTTGCCACGCACGTTCATCATGGCATGCCCATTGTTATCGACTCATTCCGCGCCGAGGAGCTATCAACCGGCCGTGAGGAAAGGACCCTGCCTCTGTTCATCGACCTTCCGAACCAGGTGATTTTTAGCGCCACACTCAAGGGCGAGGAGGTTGGAAAGTACCGCGGGCGCGAGGGCATCAACAACATCGACTACACTGGCTACGCTCAGAACAAGCTGCTTTCCGACCACGACAACGAACGTTTCCTGGCCAAGGTCGCCTGCTTCGGGGTCAAGTTGAACAGCTGACCTCTTCTTGTGACACCCCAAGACAATGCCCGTACCTAGAAGGTGCGGGCATTTCTCTTTGTCCGCACGACGCGGAAAGGCGGTCGCAATGGAGGGTGAGTCCAGTGGCGTGCAGCAGGCGCAGGGCCAGGTCGAGCAGGGCGAGAACCAGCAGCAGAACGGGTAGGAGCAGAACGTCGACACGCAGCAGAAGCAGGGCCAGCATGCGCCCCAGAAGGACCAAGTGAGCGGGGGCGACGGCACCGACTACGTCGCACAGCTCAAGGCCAAGGACACCGAGATCGAGGCGCTCCAGGCGACGGAGAAGCTCGGCAAGGAGATTGCCGACCTCAAGGCCCATCTCGCCGAAGAGCGCACGGAGTTCGCGCTCAGAAGCGCGGGCGTCCGCTCCGTCACCGCCGCGAAGGCGCTCCTGGCGGAGCGCGACGGCGACGTCGCCGCGCTCGTGAAGGCCGAGCCGTGGCTCTTCGACGCCGGAGGCTCGGGCAAGGGCGGCGCCACCGGTCTGGAGCCGGCCGGCGCATCCGGTGGCTCTGACGACCAGTACATGAAGCGCTGGGAGAGGATCGCAGGCCTCGCCGACAAGGGCAAGGAGGGCTAAGGCATGGCCAACAACATCGCAGCTATCAAGAACTACGCGACCATCCTCGACCGCGTCTACCAGCGGGAGGCGACGAGCTCGTGCCTGAACTCGCCCGCACGCATGGCACGCGCGGGGCGCAACGCGAAGGAGATCATGATCCCGAAGATCTCCGTCTCGGGCCTGGGCGACTACACGCGCAACGTGGGCTACAAGACGGGCTCAATCGACTTCGCCTACGAGACGAAGGCCTTCAACTATGACCGCGGCATCAAGCTCTTCGCCGACGTGATGGACGTCGAGGAGGCTGGCGTCCTGGACTGCTTCGTGCAGGCGGGCGCCGAGCTTGAGCGCACGCAGGTGGCGCCGGAGGCCGATGCCTTCACCTACGCGACCATCGCCTCGCACGAGGGCGTCTCGGTGACCGAGGCCGACCTCTCGAAGGCCAAGACGACGGACGTGCTGGGGGCACTGCGCAAAGTGACGAACACGATGGACGAGGCCCAGGTGACGCCGGGATCGCGCTACCTGTTCATCACGCCGACGCTCAAGGGCGTGCTCGACGACTACTCGCTCGCGAACCCGAACATGAGCAGCCGCAGGTGCGCTTCTACACGAAGATCAGCCTCAACTCCGGCGACTCTGAGAAGTTCGGCTACGCGAAGGCGGCGGACGGGCGCGCCATCAACTTCATGGTCGTGGAGAAGTCCGCGGTCATCAAGTTCGACAAGCACGTCGCGAGCAGGGTCTTCAGCCCGGACGAGCTGGAGAACCTGGACAGCTTCATGATGAAGTGCCGCAAGTACGGCATCGTGGAGCTCATGGACAACAAGCTCGCGGGCGTGGCCGTGAGCGCGGCACCGGCGGCGTAGCGCCATGGTGTTCCCGCAGGCATCGGGCGTCGTGGGCGGGGCTGCCGCGGCCGGCCCCCTCCTTCGCCTTCTACCAGGACTCGTACGGCGGTTCCCTCGACGCGGCGTCCTTCTCGGAGGCCATGCCCGCCGTCCTGAGGTGTGTGCGCGAGTTGTGCGGCGGGGCCGCGGACGACGGCCTGGAGACCGCCGACCTCGAGGCCTGGGCGCGCGCCTGCTGCGCCGCCGCCGAGGCGTTCGTCGAGTTCGGCGAGGGGCGTGTGGGCGGCTACGCGATAGGCGACTTCAGGGTGACGAATTACATGGAGAAGTGCGCCACCGGCCTGGAGGTGGCGCGCGCGCTCGCGGCGGGCGACCTGGTCCGCATCGACTGCGGCACCCAGACGACCGCGGTGAACGGCGCCGACGCGACGGCCGACGTGACCCTGGGGAGCGACTTCTTCGGCCTCGCGCCGGGGCGCGCCGCGCTGGCGTTCGAGGGCTGCTCTTCTCACCTGGCTTCTTGGCGGGAGAGGTGGGCGTGATGGGGTTCCGACCCTGTACCTGTTCGACCGCCGGGACGAGCGCGTGGGCGTGCTCGTCATCCTGGGCTCGGTGACGCACGTCGAGGAGCTGGGCGGCGAGGACACGTTAGAGTTGGCATGCGCGAAGGCGCCCGGCAAGGGCGACCGGATCGTGTGGCGCGACCCCGAGACCGGCGCCTAGCGCGAGCACGAGATCGTGCGCACCAACGAGGCCGAGGACGGCTCGTGCCGCGTGTACGCGGAGTCGTCGCTCTGCGAGCTCCTGCGCGACTACGTGGAGGAGGAACAGCTGGCGAGCAGGACCGCCGCGCAGGCGATGGCCGCGGTGCTCTCACACACGCGCTGGTCGCCCGGCGAGGTCGGCGTGGGCGACGCCAGGCGTGGGGCGCTCCTCTACCACACGAACGCGCTCGCGGCGCTCCGACGCGTCGAGTCGGTGTATTTCGTCAAGTCGGTGTGGGATGGAGAACTCGAGTGCTCCTGCGAGGTCTGAGCGGCAGGGTCGTGAGGCTCGCCATCGCCCTCCTCCTCTCCTCCTCCCCCCCCCACCGGGGCGGTGGAGGGGGCGGGTTCTGGTGAACGTCGCAACATCCTGGGATTCGGAAGGAATCGTAACATGGTGTACGAGTTCGACGGGACCAAGTACGGGAATCTGCGGGACATGCGGGCGGCGAGATGCGTGAAGTGCCTGGACCTGGTGCGCGGCGGCATGAACTTCACCCGGGCCGCCCGCGCGGTCGGTGTGTCCAAACGCACCGGGAAGGTCTGGCGTAACGGCAGGACACGTCCCACCGGCCGCAACGAGCGGCCGCTCTCGGACCGGTGCCGTGGTGACATGGACAAGTCCAGGCGGACCGACGCCGGATGCCTGTGCATGGACGAGCGCATCGCCATCGCCGGCATGCACCGCGCCGGCAGCGGCGTCCGCGCCATCGCCCGGGCCCTCGGCAGGGCGCCCAGCACCATCAGCCGCGAGCTGCGCCGCAACGCCGACGACATCAGCGGCGTGTACGGGCCGCACCGCGCCCAGCAGATGGCCACCCACCGCCTCAAACGCCCCAAGCCACGAGTGTTGCGTTGCCCGATGGAAAGCGGACGCTATGAAATCGGCGCAAGCGGGCAAACGTATGAGCGACCGTGATATCATCGCCTGCCTTGTCGAACGGTACGAGCGCGCGCTGGTCGTCCGGCAACGGCTTGACCGTAATCTCAGCCAACTTGCTGACACACTCGGGGTGAAACAGCCCGCTGACACGGCATCGGCGGATGAACACGATGGCGCCGCTCCGGCGTCCCAACAGGACGATGAAGCTTCGCATCACACGGATGTTTCCGGTCAGGTTATCGCGCGTCAGGCCAGGCGCATTATCGAGCTTGAGCAGACCTTCGCACAGCTGCGCGGCGGTATGCGCCAGGGAAAGCCGCACCGCCGCAGCGTTGTGTAATGATGCACGATGGCGCGCTTGCCGTTGCATATGCGATTATTCGCCGTTACGCATCGTTGCGCGTATGGTTGCCGTTGGACAGGAGTAGGGTTGAGAACATTATGACTTCTTCTGAACATTCCTCTTCTGAGAGCAACGCGAACGTCGGCGGCGCGAAGGCGGACGCTGCACAGGCCAGCGGCGCGAAAACCGCTCATACGCAACCTAGCAGCACGCACACCGCCAGCGCTTCCAGCCGCCCGGCGGGTACTGAATCCGAGCCCCGCGACAACGCCCGCATCGCCTCCGTCGAAAGCCTGGACAAGGGCAACGAGATGGAACGCGGGCTGACCAACCGCCACGTGCAGTTCATCGCCATCGGCGGCACCATCGGCACGGGCCTGTTCCTCGGCTCCGGCAAATCCATCGCACTCACCGGCCCGAGCATCGTCCTCGTGTACATCGCGGTCGGCGCGATCATGTTCCTGCTCATGCGCGCCATCGGCGAAATGATGTACCGCGACCCCAGCCAGCACACCTTCATCAACTTCATCGACCGGTATCTCGGCCGCGGCTGGGGCAGATTCGCCGGCTGGTCGTACTGGATCGTTCTCGTGCTCATCGGCATGACCGAAATTACAGCGGTCAGCACGTATTTCGTCACGTTCTTCCGCACCTTCGGTATCGAGCTGGGTGCGTGGAAATGGCTGATCGAGCTGTGCTTCCTTGCGGCGCTCACCACCATCAACCTCATCGCCGTCAAAGCGTTCGGCGAAGCGGAATTCTGGTTCTCGATGATCAAGATCACGCTTATCGTCGCGATGATCGTCACCGCCGTCGTCATGGTGGTCATCCACTACCACTACCCGTCCGTCCACATCCCTGGCTCGGACGGTGTCAGCCCCGCCGGGCATGCCGGCTTCGACAACCTGTGGAACGGCTTCTCCTTCGCGCCCAACGGCTGGCTGGCCTTTCTCATGAGCTTCCAGATGGTGTTCTTCGCCTACGAAATGATCGAATTCGTCGGCGTCACCGTTTCCGAAACCCAGAACCCGCGTAAAGTGCTGCCGAAGGCAATCAACGAGATCATCATGCGCGTGCTTATCTTCTACGTGGGCGCGCTGCTGGCGATCATGGTAATCGTGCCGTGGCGCAGCTTCAAGCCCAACGCCGACGGCTCCTTCGCCTCGCCGTTCATCATGGTGTTCCGCTACGCGGGCCTCGACTGGGCCGCCGCGCTCGTGTTCTTCGTCGTGATCACCGCCGCGTCCAGTGCGCTCAACTCGCTGCTCTACTCGGCCGGACGCCACCTGTACCAGCTCGCCGTGGACTCGCCGTCGCCGCAGCTCAACAAGCTTGGTGTCGTCTCAAGCCGCCGCGTGCCCGCCCGTGCGATCCTGGTATCCGCCGCGCTGATTCTCCTGTCGCCGATCATCAACGCGTTCCCGAAGATGTCCAGTGCGTTCGTGCTGTTCGCCAGCGCATCCAGCGCGGTGATCATCTTCATCTACATCCTCACGATGATCGCGCACGAACGGTATCGTCGCTCGCCGGACTTCATCGTCGACGGCTTCCTGATGCCCGCCTACCGGTTCACCGATGCGCTCGCGATTGCGTTCTTCGTGTTCGTGTATGTGACGCTGTTCCTTGCTGCGGACACGCGCGGCCCGGCCATCGCCGGACTGGTGTGGCTGCTGGTGTTCGGCGGATACTGCCTGCTGCACGAGCGCTACCAGAATCGCGACTTGCAGGAGGCGCTGCGGTAGGCGGTTGCGGTGCGGCTTGCGGGCGTCTGCAACACGGCCAGCCCACCTCACTCTCACAGGAGGAGGCGCTGCGGTAGGCGGTCGTGGTGCGGCTTGCGGGCGGTGCCGGTGGGCTGATTTGGGTTGACCGGACGGCTGAATGAATGATGTTTTCCGTTGGAATCTGGGAGTTCAGGCCGGTCCGATTTTTTGGGCGGTGTTCTCCCGGAAGAAGTTGCGGATATTGCGATTCGCCGATGTTTTCCCACTCGAATCCGGGAGTTTGTGAGCATTGCGTGCTTCTGGGCAATATCTCCCAAATGAGAATGTTGGAATTCCGCGGTTCTTGAATTTGCCCTGAAATAGCTATATGGGAGAACACCATCGGATTCGCGTATTCGTGATAATCTCCCACGAAAAACCGGGAGTTGTTCTTCTGGCGACAGGCTGATGGACGTTCTCCCGCAGTCCATGTGAGTTCAGTCGGGCATATGGCCCGATGGCATCGGCCGCGTATGCTTCGTGCGGGAATTTCTTGTCTGCTGACGTCTGTCAGCCCGGTCTGTTCTCGCTGTTGTGAATCGGCAATCGATGAGAAACCGTACTGCGACTTGCCGGCTGTGTCGAGTGGAATGTATGCGGTCGGCGGTCCCAGCCGGCAATCTGCGTTAACCTTAACCCACGATTTGCATAAGTCCTAACCCATGATTTGCATAAACCCTAACCCACGATTTACATAGGTCCTAACCCACGATTTACATAAATGCACTCAGTGATTGACGGGTATCTCGCGTATCTGTGGTGCCTGCCAAGCGCAACTTCCTGAACCGGATGGGCAAAGGCATGATTCTGCATGCGGCGGTGGCGGACAATCAGCGTTGAGTGACTGCCACCGCCACATGCCTGAGCGGCGCGCTCAGTGCAGGTAATCCGCTGCGTTCGTCGGGCTTGACGGTACGGCATGGCCTTCGGTCACCGTGCCCAGCCCGGACAGGTACGCCTCGCGCCCCGCCTCGATTGCATGCTTGAACGCCCTCGCCATGAGCGGAATATTCCCGGCGCTCGCGATGGCCGTGTATGCCATCACCGCGTCCGCGCCCATTTCCATCGCTTCGGCGGCCTGACTCGGCCGGCCGATACCGGCGTCGATAATCACCGGCACGTGCGCGTTGGCGATGATCACTTCGATGAAATCGCGCATCCGCAGCCCCTTGTTCGAGCCGATCAGCGAGCCGAGCGGCATGACGCATGCGGCACCCGCCTCCTCGAGTTGCCGTGCGGCAATCGGGTCGGGGAACATGTATGGCATGACGACGAATCCTTCGTTGGCGAGGATTTCCGTGGCTTTGATGGTTTCGCGGTTGTCCGGCAACAGGTATTTCGTCTCATGTTCGATTTCGATTTTCACGAAATCCGTCTGGCATACTTCGCGGGCGAGCCGGGCGATGCGCACCGCGTCTTTTGCGTTACGCGCGCCGGACGTGTTCGGCAGCATCGTGATGTCCTTGGGAATGTAGTCGAGCAGGTTGTTGTCGGTGGTGCGGCAGCGGCGCAACGCCATGGTGACAATCTGCGTGCCTGCGTTCTCGATGGTCGCCTTGATGAGATTCAGATCGTACCGTCCCGATCCCAGGATGAACCGGCTGGTGAACTTGTGCCCGCCGAGGATCAACGGGTCGGATTCGCCGGTGGCGATGGAATCATAGGCGTGCGCGTCCGGCTCGGGCAGAATCGCGGTGTTGGTCGCGGTTCCGACTAGTTCGTCGAGGCTGGGTTCAGCGTTGTTTTGCGCTGTTGCGTTGTCGGTTGTAGTACTCATGAGTGTGCTCCTGTGTGTGAGTTGGTGGTGTATGCGTGCCCGTCGGTGTGCCGTTTGTGACGAACCGGCAGACACGCGTACAGGCCGCGATTATGCGTCCTCTTCGCCGAGGATTAGCCGCGTGATCATGTTGGCCTCATGGCAGGCGACCACGCCGACGCGCGGTGCCATGAGTCCGGCCCCCGGCTTGGGTGCGGTTTCGCCGTCACCGCAGAAGTAGAAGTTCCTGGACACCCGCTTGGTGCGCACGAGGTTCGAGCTGCGGTAACCTGCCATGCCGCTCGCGGACACGAGTTTCTTGTCCGGCAGATTTTCGAGCACCGCGTTGACGAGCAGAGTCTTGTTTTCCGGCACATCGAACGCCTCGCAGATGATGTCCTCGTGCTCGAACAGCGTCGGCACGTTTTCGTCGGTGACTTTTACGGTGTCGATGGTGATGTCGGTGAATGGGTTGATCTGCTTGAGGTTTGCTCGCAGCGCTTCGGTTTTGTACTGGCCGAGATCCTTGAGGAAGTACTGTTGGCGGTTGAGGTTGGTCATGTCGACGCGGTCGAAATCAATGAGGTGCAGGTGTCCGACGCCGATGCGCGTCAAGGCGACGGCGATGGTCGAGCCGAGCCCGCCGAGTCCGCAAATCGCCACATGCGCGGCGTCGAGTTTGTCTTGCGTGGCGGCGGTGTGCCGGTCGAGCAGGGCCGCACGAATCTCCTCGCGGCTGACGAGCGTGGTCGGGTCGGGCAGGCCATCGAAGGCTTGCTGTCGTGCGGCGGTTTGTTCGGGGGTTGCTGATGGTGTGAATGTCATGGTGTGCTCTGGTGGTCTGGTGGTTTGGCTGTGTGATTGGGGTGATCTTGGTTTGGGATTGGCGATGGTGATTTGGGAGCGGTGGTCGCGGTTGCTGCGGTCTGTGGCTGCCGGATTTGATGACTGGCCGTAGCCACAGCTTGCGATAGGCTTGGTAACCCGCTTGGCGTCAAGTCTGGCGTCAAGTCTGGCGACAAGCCTGATGGCTGGTTTGACGGCTAGTTGGCGCCCGACCCGCTCAGCCGCCTTGCACGAAGGTGACGATTTCGACGGTGTCGCCGTCGTGCAGCATGACTTCGCTGCGTTTGTTGCGTGGCACGATATCGCCGTTAAGTTCGATTGCCACGCGCTCGGGGCGCAGTCCGCGCTGCTCGATGAGCTCGGTGACGCTGATTGGCGTGTCGAGCGTCTCCTGCTGTCCGTTGACGATCATGATGATCCTTCCCGTTGGTGCTGCTCGTCCGTGGCTGTCCGCCGACCGGGCGCAAGCGCGTCCGCAAACCGGCATCCTGGCCTCGAAAGGCAATAAAAAACGGGTCACTGAAGAAATCGTACCTATTGGGCGGTGCGCTCCTTCATGACCCGGTCATGCTTGTTCTGTTATGTGTTTATTGTCGCGAACAGGATCCGTCTGATTCGCGTTCGGCACGATGATGATGGCGCCGCGCTCGCGACGGGGAAGGAAGCGTACGCACGCCGTCCGACCGTCGGTCGAATCATCGGGGATTGGGCAAACGCCAAGGGAAAATCACGGAACGAACAATCGCATACTTACGGCGGCATTACCCGCATCAAGTTGACGGTCGAAGTCGTGGCTTCCTCTCAGCCCTTGCGGGCTCCCGTTCGGTTGTGAGGCCATCCTAGGCAACGCCCCCGGACAAGCGCTGGCCAAGATGCCGGACAAGACGGAACAGCTTGTCCGGCGGTGTGTGTTGTGAGTGCATTGCATCCGCGGTGCTGTCCATCTGTCGCGTCTGCCCGTGCTTATTTTGCTCTCGGTCGTTGGTAGATGATTGTGACCGCTTGCAGATAGGATTCGGCTGAGAGACGAGGACGTGTGAGGAAAGTGGATTCCATGACGAACGATTGTTCCGGTCATCGGTGCCAATTGCCGGGATTGCAAGTGTTGCGTGCAGTGGCGTGCGCCGGAGTGTTCCTTACCCATACCTTGATCGATGGGTTGGATGCTTTGGGGTCGTCCGCTGTCACGATATTCTTCATGCTGTCCGGCTTCGTGCTGGTATATCAGTATCTTGGCAAGCACAGGTTGGCTGAACCGTCGTTAGTTGCGAACGTTCGATTCGCGGTGCATAAGCTGTGGAGGCTGTACCCGTTGCATGTCGCGATGATCTGCCTGATGGTGGTGATTATGAGAATTCCTCCGAACCAGTTGCATCCGGAGGATATCGCAGCGATTCCTGCTAGTATGCTGTTGGTCCAGTCGTGGGTTCCTGTCCGGAGTACGTTCTGGGGCGCGAATTCGGTGTCATGGTTTCTGAGCGATTTGTTGTTCCTGTATTTTCTGTTTCCGTGGATTCTACGCTGGTTTGAACGGCAGTCGGAGCTGCCGTTGCGGCAGACACGTCGTCGCGCGATGGCGGTTATCACTGTGATGTTGGCTGTGGAAGTCATCTTCGGGTTGCTGAGCACTTGTTTCCCTCACCCGGTCGGGGGAGAAACGCTCGGATTCTGGTTCATGTATATTTTCCCGCCGGCACGTATCCCTGATTTTATGATTGGGTGTGCGTTGGGGTATCTGTTCGTCAGAACGCAGGAATCGCCACATGAGAGTGTGCGTGACGGGTATATGCAGTCCAGCATGATGCAACTGTTTGCAGTGGTGCTGATGATGCTGGCGAACCTGCTGTTCGAGATTGCCCATCATGGTAAAGATGACTGGGTTGGGTACCGGATCATGCATGACGGCGTTTGGTATTCGGAGCTGTTGCCGTTTACGATGACCGCCGGATTGCTCATCTGGTCGTTTGCGCATACGCAGGGTGCAATGACCCAGATGCTCGACAGCCGCATGATGATGTTCTTGGCTGCGTTGAGCCCGTATTTCTATCTCATTCACCGTCCGGCTATGCTTGCCGTGCAAGTGGTGATTGCCAAGTTCGATGTTGGGGTCCTGATAGATTCCGTGCCATATATGGCCATCGTTATCGCGGTGTCGCTTGCATTGTCGTGGCTGTATTCCGTGATAATCAGGCGTCCGGTACGCTGGCAGTCTTTCGGCAGCGTGAACATTCGGCGATAAGGGGATTACTTGGCTTGTCCGGCGCGGTGTGGACAGTGGTGGTATGACTTTCGAAGACGATCAGACCCGGCGCGAGCACAACCGCGCGGTGGTGGATAAGTACCTGCATTCCGGGCATGGTGACGCGCTGCTGCACCGGCATGAGCTGTTCTGCGAGGATGGAATTTCCGGATTGTGGACATCGGATTCCGGGGAGCCGGTTTTCGCCCAGGGACGTGAGAATATCGCGAAATACGACGTGTGGTCATCGGAGCATTTCCCTGATTGGGCATGGAGCAATATCACTATTTGGACAACCGATGATCCCGACCGTGTGTGGGCCGAGTGCGATGGCGAGGGCAACATCAATCTGCCTGGCCATGACCCGGTGTTCTACCGCAACCATTTCATTTATTCGTTCGAAATGCGAGACGGGCTGATTTACCGCGAGCGTGAGTTCATGAACCCGATTGTCGAGATGCGGGCGCTGGGCATGCAGACCCCAACGATTGAACTCGGTGATTTCCCGAGCGACTGAGCGGGACGGAACGTACGGCGGCGGAATGCCGTGGCGCCGGGAGACATCGGGCGGCGCTTGGAGGCGGCGCGGAAACAGCGGAAGAACGGCGAGGTGAGGCGAATGGGCGAGATGGATAATCGGAGCGATTCGGGCGATACTGGCGATTTGGGTGCGGTGGACGGCGTGCGTAACGCGAAGGGTGAACGTGACGCGAACGGCGGACGTGACCTGCGCAGCGTACGCGACGGGCGGCTTGCGGGATTTGAGATTCCGCGCATTGGCATGGGGACGATGGCGCTCGCGATCGAGGGGCGTCCAGATCGTGAGACCGCCATTGAGACAATCCATGCGGCGCTTGATGAAGGTGTCCGGTATTTGGACACGGCGTGGTCATATTATCTGCCCAGCCGTCCGGGAACCGGCGAGCCGGAAGACCTCGGGTATGGCGAGCGGTTGGTTCGCGACGCGCTCGCTTCGTGGGATGGCCCGCGTGAGCGCGTTCTGGTCGCCACAAAAACTGGGTATCGGCGCACCTGCGAGGCGGTTGCGGCCGGCGGGAAGGCCGGTGCTTCCGGTGCTTCTGGGGCCTCCGCGGCTGATGTTTCCCGTGAAACACCCGACGCGAAGAACACCGCGAAGCCGGCCCGTCAGCATTTGCAGGCTGTCGGCAGTCGCTACGGTTGGATGGCGGATTCACGGCCGGAAACTATGATTCGTGACGCGAAGGAATCGGCGGCGCATCTCGGTGTAGAGGCGCTTGATTTGTTGTATTCGCACGGCCCGGATCCGGCGGTGCCGTACGCCGACCAGGTCGGAGCGCTGCGCGATTTGCTGGATGCGGGCGTCATCAGATATGCCGGAATCTCGCGCGTAAACCGAGAGCAGATTGATATCGCGCGTGCCATACTTGGCGACAAGCTGATCGCCGTGCAAAATCAGTTCTCGCCGTCGCACCCCGACCCGGAACATACGTTGGAATACTGCGAACAACTTGGATTGGCGTTCGTGTGCTGGAGCCCGCTCGGCGGGTTTCTTGACCCGGTTGATCAGCATGCGTACGACCCGTTCCGCGAGGTCGCCGCGAAACTTGGTGTCTCCCACCAGCGGGTGACGCTCGCCTGGGAGCTGGCGCAATATCCGCGTCTGTTCACCATCCCCAGCGCCCGCAACCCGCAGGAAATCCACGATTCCTTCGCTGCCACGCGGCTCGAACTCACCCCGGACGACCTTGCCCGCCTCAACGCCTCTGTCGCCGCCCGCCGGCAGGCGATGGCTGCTGGAATGTGATGCTGGTTTGCCAGTCACGGTCGTGCGTAATCTGAGGGAATGCTGCGACTTTACTGATGGGTGTGTTTCTGCCATATTTGCCACGAGTATAGAAAAGTATCGCAGTGTATAGCGTTGTATAGCGGTGTATAGGAATGTATAGCGCCGTATAGCGGTGTATAAGTCCGTATAAATCGGGATGTTCTGCCTGTCGGCCGCCGGTTTGCCGGACACGCCGCCCTCAATCGCAACTGAACATCATCGCTCGTCGGAACCGCGCAGCACCGCACAATCAGTCCGGAAATCATCACGGAAACGAACATTTCGATTGTTCGCATGTGACGCCACTCACATTCCTGCGCCCGCGGAAAAAGCCTGATACAGTCGTGCGGGCAGGGATGCGGAGGTGTTAACCGAACATCTCTGCACTCGCTGCGGAGAGGAAGTTATGGCAACCACCACCCAGCTGATTTCACCATCATCCACCCGCCCGTCCGGCGCCGCGCCCGTCGCGCCGAATCCTGCGGCCCGCACCCCGAGCCGCCTTGACAATCGTTGGATGCGCGCGGTCGTCCCCGCGCTGCTCATCCACATCTCCATCGGCACGGTCTACTGCTGGAGCGTGTTCAAACAGCTTATCGCCGACCAGATGCACGTCGCGCCGAGCACCATCGAATGGGGCTTCTCGCTCGCAATCTTCTTCCTCGGCATGTCCGCCGCGTTCTTGGGACCGGTCGTGGAAAAGGACATCCGCCGCTCCGCACTGATCAGCCTGGTCTGTTTTGTCGCCGGATTCGCCGGCACGGGTGCAAGTATCGCCGCCGGCTGGCTTCCCGGCGTGTTCATCTGCTATGGCGCGATTATGGGCGTCGGTCTGGGCGTCGGATATCTCACGCCGGTCAAGAACCTCATGCTGTGGTTCTCCGACAACAAAGGCCTGGCCACGGGCATCGCGGTCGCTGGCTTCGGCCTCGCCAAGGCGATCGCCAGCCCGGTGATGACCTGGCTCATCGCCTCCGTCGGTCTTGTGAACATGTTCTACGTGCTTGCCGTGGTGTACGCGATCATGATGTTCGCCGGATTCCTGCTGATTCGCCGTCCCGCAGGCTACGTGTACTCCGCCGCCGCGCGTGTCAGGCGTCGCACGGTGATGCGTCGACCCGTGTTCTGGGCGATCTGGCTTGCCTTCTATCTCAATATCACGTGTGGCCTCGCGCTGATTTCGCAGGAAAAGGACATTCTGCATGATGCGCTTGCGGTGATGCCGCGCTTCGCCGGGCTTGATGCTGCTGCGTTTGCGACTGCGACCGCCGGCGTAATCAGCACGGTGCTGGCGGTTGACGCGGTGTTCAACGCGGTCGGCCGACTGGGCTTCTCCACGCTGTCCGACCACTGCCGTCGCCGTGAAACCAGCTACGTGGTGATTTTCGTGATGTCGGTCGTCGTCTGCCTGCTGCAAGTGGTGTTCCATTCGATTGACAACGGCACGTTGTGGATGATTCTCGTGATGCTGTTCTTGGTCAACGCGGGGTACGGCGGCGGTTTCTCCACGCTGCCGGTGCTGTTGGAGCAGCATTTCGGCATGTCTTCGGTTTCGACGGTGCACGGGCTCGCGTTGAGCGCATGGGCGTTCGCCGGATTGTCCGGCAATCAGCTGGCGTCCTTCGTGGTCACGCACGCCGCCGACCAATCGCACCGCTACGCTGGCCTGATTCCGGTGCTCGCCGTGTTGTACGCGGTCGCATTGGTGGCAATCCTGCTGGTCATGCGTGATCGCAAATCCGCGGATGACCGCGATGTCGTGAACGTTGCGGTGTGAATAGTGTGAATGCTCGAACTGGCGCCGGTGGCCGCTCGCGGTCGTCGGCGCTCGCCCGGTAACAACAGACAGGCCGTCTGCACCCCGTACTTTGCGGGATGCAGACGGCCTGCCGAATATGTGAAGCGTTTTCCGCGCGCTGTTTGGGCTGCGAAAACCGCAAGCGGTGTCAGCGGTACACGGCGAAACCGGCGGTGAAGCTGATCTTCTTCTGCACGGCGAGGGCCAGCTGCAGGAATCCGAAGGCTTCGAGTTCGCGTGCGCGCTTCAGAGAGCCGGTGTCGATGGCGTCGAGGCCGCCCGCTTTCACCAGGTCGATGAACGCGGTCTTGGCGGCGTCGTCATCGCCGGCGACGAGCACGGTGGACTGGGTGTCGCCGGTCTTCTTGGAGGCGATATTCGCAGCGAAGACGGTGTTGAACGCTTTGAGCACGTGCGACTTGGGGAGTTTCGCTTGCAGTTCGGCGGCGGCGGAGCTGTCCGCCGGCACGACGAGTGAATCGAAGGTGGAGAAGTCCAGCGGGTTGGTGATGTCGACGATGGTCTTGCCTTCCAGCTGGTCGCCGTACTGCTCGGCGATGGACGCGAGGGCCGGGTAGGGAACGGCGAGCACGACGATGTCGCCCTCGATGGTCGGGTTCTCGGAGTGCGAATCGAGCGACTGGACGGTTGCGCCGGCGTCCTCGAAGACGCTCTTGATTGCGGTTCCCATGTTGCCGGTGCCGAAGATCGTGATGGTTGCCATGGTGGTTCCTTTCGTGTCGGCGGATGTGTGCCGCCCGCTGTGTTTCTGGTTGCGGTGTGTCCGCGGTGGTCTTGCGTCCACTGTGTTGGCCGCATTGCTTGTGCTCGCTTGTTGTTGCTTGTGTCCATCGCATCCGTGTGTGTGATGCTGCGGAACAACTAACAATTTGTTAGCGTTGAGATGATGCTACCACTAACTTTTTGTTAGCGCATACGGCGTGTCGTCGGTACAATGGATGGCATGACTTCCTCTGAGAACCCGAAGAATCCGCATCATTTCAACGTTTTTGCTGCGGTGTGCCCGTCGCGCAAACTATTGAATGACGTCACGCGCCGCTGGAGCATCCTTGTGCTCGCGTCGCTGCTGGATGGGTCGTTGCGCTTCGGGCAGATTCGTGAGCGGGTTGATGGCATCAGCGACCGTATGCTGTCCGCGACGTTGGGTGCGCTCGCTGAGGATCGGTTGATTGCCAAGGATGACGCCGCCGGCACGTATTCGCTGACCGAGCCGGGGCGCCAGATTGCCCGGCAGAGCTTGGAATTGTTCGACAGTCTGTATCTCGCGCTTGATGAAATCGTCGATGCTCGGTAGGCGGGGGATGATGTAGCTGGTTCGTCGGCTGGGGTGGCTGGTGTGGCTGCGCCGGGTGGTGCGGCGGTGTCGGATGGTGCGGTTAGCTAATTTCATGATTGCCGGCGCCATTGTGTGAGGAATTCCTCGCACAATGACCATCTTCCCGGTCAGACTCCTTCCTCTGGACTGCCTTCCCGGTCACTGTGTGAGTCGATCCTCGCACGATGCCCCTTGGGCTGCTTCTGCTGGCTGGTTCTGTTGGTTGTGGGTGTCGATGTGTGAGTCGATCCTCGCACGATGGCGACTTTCCTGCACGAATCGCGCTCCCGGGGCCACTTGTGCCGTCAGTGTGTGAGTGAATCCTCACACGATGACCTCCGGCACGGCCGACTCTTCTTCTCTGGGCTGTCCGGCAGATCGTTGTGTGAGTGAATCCTCGCACGATGGCCTTCCTCCTAGGAAAACTCCCTCTCTGGGCTGCTTGACCGGCCACTTTGTGAGTGAATCCTCACATGATGATCCTCTAGCACCTTCTGCTGGCTGGTTCTGTTGGTTGTGGGTGTCGATGTGTGAGTCAATCCTCGCACGATGGCGACTTTCCTGCACGAATCGCGCTCCCGGGGCCACTTGTGCCGTCAGTGTGTGAGCCAATCCTCGCACGATGGCCTTCCTCCTGGGAAAACTCCCTCTCTGAGCTGCTTGACTGGCCACTTTGTGAGTGAATCCTCACATGATGATCCTCTAGCACCTTCTGCTGGCTGGTTTAGGTGGTTGGCGCTGTCACTTTGTGAGTGAATCCTCACATTCTGCCGCTTGGACTTGATCCGTCCTCGTTTGCTCTCTGTCCCGTCTGCGCCCTGCCCGTCCGCGCGCCCCGGCCGTCTGCTCCCCGCCCGAATTGCGCACTCAGCTTCTCTTAAGGCATATTTGCTAGCGTCAATATTTGACACCGTAAAATATGAAGGGTATAAACGATGCAGATTGATGTCGAGACGCTCCTGCCCACGCAATAGTGTCCGCGTCAATGCAAAGACACCCGCACCAACGCCAGAAAGGAGACCGGATGGCATTCGAAGATGACGCATTCGAGCGAATGCACAAAATCATGACCGATGGCAAATCGGCCATGATGGAAAACATGAATCGTGTCCATCGCGGTGAACCGGCGGTTATGCGCGTACTCGCCATCAAAGGGGAGTGCACGCCCAGCCAGCTCGCCGATGCGACCGGCAACAGTCCAGGCCGCATTTCTGCGATTCTGTCGGCACTGGAAAAGAAGGGTCTCGTCACCCGCGCCATCGACCCGGATAACCGCAGGCATGTCATCGTGCGCATCACGCCGGAAGGCAAACGGCTCGTCAAGTTGCACAAACAAGCCATGGACGACCGCATGCGCTGGGTGTTCGGGCAGATGGGGGAACGGCGCACTGAGCAGTTCCTTGACCTGCTGACACGGTTCATCACCTACATGAGCCTGTGCGGGCCGGACGATCCTGTCCCAGGCGAGGCCGCCATCGCAAAAGCCTTCGAGCGTGCCGGCATCCCCTACGACCCTGCGACGGACCGCGTGAATGTCGCTGCCCAAGCTGCCCAAACCGCCCGCGTCGCTGCTGCCGCACCGCATCCGGGTGACACGCCAGACGATACCGCTGCAGACGACGACCCCGCGGACACCGTTCGCGTCTCCGCATAAGCGCCGAGACGCCGGGACACCAGAACACCAAGACGCCAGGGCGACCGACCCGCTTGCCCGCGCCCACCCAGCCCCAGCCGGTCAGATCCGCTCAGCTCGGCTCAGTCCA
This sequence comes from Bifidobacterium thermophilum, assembly GCF_002846655.1. Lineage (NCBI taxonomy): Bacteria > Bacillati > Actinomycetota > Actinomycetes > Bifidobacteriales > Bifidobacteriaceae > Bifidobacterium > Bifidobacterium thermophilum. The sequence goes on from NZ_PCGX01000001.1 coordinate 260,352, forward strand.
GCCCGGCTCTCCTGCCGCATCACGGCCTCCCGCTTTCCGGCTACGTCGCAAACCGGCGCACCAGCCGCAACACACGTTTCCAACCAACGTCCCCGAAAGGACCAATTGTGATACGAATCTGCAAATACCTCTCCAAGGCCGAATGGTTCCAGCTGTTCGTCGGCCTGCTGTTCATCGTCGCCGGCGTCTGGCTCCAGCTCAAGCTGCCCGACTACATGGCCGACATCACCCGGCTCGTGGAAACCCCGAACAGCGAAATGCACGACGTGTGGGTCGCCGGCGGCAAGATGCTCGCCGTGGCGCTCGGCGCCATGCTCACGACCGTCGCCGTCGGTTTCATCACGGCTCGCGTCTCCGCATCCTTCACCCAGCGTCTGCGCTCCATGCAGTTCCGCCGCGTGGAGTCCTTCGGTCCCGAGGAGCTGAACCGCTTCTCCACTGCGAGCCTTATCACCCGCTCCACCAATGATGTCACCCAGATCCAGATGTTCCTCACTATGGGCCTGCTCATGCTCGTGCAGTCGCCGATCATGGCCGTGTGGGCAATCGCCAAGATCGCCGGCAAAGGTGTCGAATGGACGGCCGCGACAGGCGTGTCGCTCGTGCTGGTCATGGGCGCCGTCGCCATCATCATGGCCATGGTCATGCCGAAATTCCGCAGCATGCAGGCCCTGACCGACAACATCAACCGTGTGGCCCGCGAGAACCTCACCGGCCTGCGCGTGGTGCGCGCCTACAATGCCGAGGACTACCAGCAGGGCAAGTTCGACAAGGCGAACCGCGACCTGACCGAAACCCAGCTGTTCACAAACCGTGCCATGTCCATCATGATGCCGCTCATGAACACGGTCATGAACGGCCTGACCCTCGCCGTGTACTGGATCGGCGCGTACCTCATCGACGCGGCCGGCCTCATGGACAAGCTCACGCTGTTTTCCAACATGGTGGTGTTCTCCAGCTACGCCATCCAGGTCATCATGAGCTTCCTCATGATGAGCATGGTGTTCGTGCTGTGGCCGCGCGCGGACGTCTCGGCCAAGCGCATCCTCGAGGTGCTCGACACCGAGCCGCATGTCACCGACGGCACGCGCACGGAGGGTGCGAAGAACGCGGACGGCACACTGGTGCGCGGACGTGTGGAATTCCGCGACGTGAGCTTCACCTACCCTGATGCGCGCGAACCCATGCTCGAACACGTGAGCTTCACCGCACAGCCCGGCCAGACCGTCGCCTTCATCGGCTCCACCGGCTCCGGCAAGACCACGCTTGTGAACCTCGTGCCGCGCTTCTACGACGCCACCGACGGCCAGGTGCTCGTCGACGGCGTGGACGTGAAGGACTACACCTTGCAATCGCTACGCGACAAGATCGGCTATGTGCCGCAGCAGTCCGTGATGTTCAAGGGAACCGTCGCCTCGAACGTGGCGTTCGGTGACAAAAGCCAGGCCGGCGTACTGCCGGCGGGCGAGAGCATGGCGGACGTCGAGATCGCCGACACCTCCACCCCGCAGGGGCGTGCACGCGAAAAGGCGCTGCTCGCGGAATCCGAGCACGGCACTACGCTGAGCGAGGCGCAGATGGAAGACGTACGCCAGGCCGTGGCCGTCGCGAAGGCCGATGAATTCGTCACCCGCATGGACGGCACCTACGAGGCGCCGATCGCCCAAGGCGGCACGAACGTGTCCGGCGGGCAGAAGCAGCGCCTGTCGATCGCGCGGGCCGTATGGCGGCACCCTGAAATCCTCGTCTTCGATGATTCCTTCTCCGCGCTTGATTTCCGCACCGACCACGATGTGCGCGAGGCGCTCGCCCACGAGGCCGGGGACGCGACGAAACTCATCGTCGCCCAGCGCATCGGCACGATCATGGACGCCGACCGGATCATCGTGCTCGACCAAGGGCGCGTCGTGGGCCAAGGCACGCACAAGGAACTGCTGCGTGACTGCGAAGTCTACCGCCAGATCGCCGAAAGCCAGCTGAGCGAAGCCGAACTCGCCTCCTGACGCCGCCGGCGCGTGGCACAACCGGCGCGAATCGCCGGAGCTGCTATCTTTCTTAGCTTTCCTGAAAGGAACATTCACATGCCAGGACCAATGGGTCACGGGCCGGGAGCCCGGGGCGCGGCCGAAAAGCCGCAGGATTTCAATGCCGTCATGGGCAAGCTCGCGCACTACAGCAAACGCTACCTGCCCGCCATCATCATCGCGCTCGTTCTGGGCGCGTTCGGCACGGTCTGCCAGATCGTCGGACCGGACAAGCTCAAGGACATCACCAACGAGATCACCAAGGGCTTGCCCGCCATCGTGCACGGCAGGCCGGTGCTCAACAGCATCGACCTGGACGCCGTCACTCATATCGGGTTCACCCTGGTCGCGCTGTACGTCGGGTACGCGCTGCTCAGCTACGCGCAAAGCTGGATCATGGCCACCATCAGCCAGCGGACCGCGCAAAGCCTGCGCGACGACATCTCCAAGAAGATCAACCGCCTGCCGCTGCGTTACTTCGACAACACGAGCTACGGCGACGTGCTCAGCCGCATCACCAACGATGTCGACGCCATCGGTCAGACGCTGGGGCAGAGCCTCGGCGCGCTCGTCACGTCGATCACGCTGTTCGTCGGCGCGCTCGTCATGATGTTCGCCAACAACGTCACGCTGACGCTGACCGCCATCGGCGTGAGCATCATCGGTCTCGTGCTCATGATGCTCATCATGCGCTTCTCGCAGAAGTACTTCGCCCAGCAGCAGCTCGCGCTCGGCCAGACCAACGGGCACGTGGAGGAGATGTACGCCGGTCACGTGATCGTCAAGGCCTACTCCGGCGAAGCGGATTCGATCCGCCAGTTCGAACGCTACAACGACAGCCTGTACGAATCCGGATGGAAATCGCAGTTCCTGTCGGGCCTCATGATGCCGTTCATGACCTTCATCGGCAACCTCGGCTACGTGGCCGTGTGCGTGGTCGGCGCGGCGCTCGCGATGGACGGTCGCATCGAGTTCGGCGTCATCGTGGCGTTCATGATGTACATCCGCCTGTTCACGCAGCCGCTCGCCCAGTTCGCGCAGGCCATGCAGAACCTGCAGCGGTGCGGTGCGGCGTCGGAGCGCGTATTCGGCTTCCTCGGGGAGCCGGAAATGGGTGTCGACGCGACCGGCAGCTTCGCCGAGCATCGTGCCCAAATCGAGGCGGCACAAGGCCATGCGCATATGAGCGATGCGCTGGGCGACCGTGCTCGCGGCGACGTGGACTTCGACCACGTGCGCTTCGGCTACAAGCCCGACAAGCCGGTCATCCATGATTTCAGCGCCAGCGTGAAAGCCGGGCAGAAAGTCGCAATCGTTGGGCCGACGGGCGCCGGCAAGACCACGATGGTCAACCTGCTTATGCGCTTCTACGAGCTGGATGGCGGCGAAATCCGCATCGACGGCGTGCCGACGGCGTCCATCCCGCGATCCGAGGTGCATCGCCAGTTCTCCATGGTGTTGCAAGACACCTGGGTGTTCCAGGGCACTGTGCGCGACAACATCGTGTACGACAAGCAGGGCGTGACCGACGAGCAGGTACGGGCCGCCGCGAAGGCTGTGGGGCTTGACCGCTTCATCGAGTCGCTGCCTGAGGGTTACGACACGGTGCTTGACGACAAGGCCGCGTTGTCTGCGGGACAGAAGCAGCTGCTTACGATTGCGCGCGCGATGGTGCAGGATGCGCCGATTCTGATTCTCGACGAGGCGACATCGTCGGTGGATACGCGTACCGAGGAGCTCATCCAGAAGGCCATGGACCAGTTGACTGTTGGCCGCACGAGCTTCGTGATCGCGCACCGCCTGAGCACGATTCGCAACGCGGACATGATTCTCGTCATGAACCACGGCGACATCATCGAACGTGGTACGCATCAGGAACTGCTCGACAAGGGTGGCTTCTACGCCGACCTGTACAACAGCCAGTTCGCTTCGCTTGTTGCGTGAGGCGAGGCTGGCCGGCGTCGGAGCTGAGTGGCTCGCGTGACGCCGGCGCTTGCCGTGTGAGGATTCGCTTGCACAATGCGCACTTGGCGACTGAAAATCAACCCGCCACACATCCCACGCACCGCACTTTGTGAGGATCCACTCACACAACGGCACCCACAACCGCCGAATTAACCCACAACCCGCCCGCTAACACCCACTTTGTGAGGATTGGCTCACAAAGTGGGGGTGCAATCGAACCAACACGACGATTCGGCTCGTCCAGGTACCGCCGTGTGAGGATTGGCTCACAAACCGGGTGGTTGGGCGCCCGGAACCGGCAGGTTGGCGGGTGTGGATGACGTGTTGTGTGAGGATTGGCTCACAAAGTGGGGGTTGCGCGTCCGGAATCGGCGGTCTGACAGTCGCGGATGACGTGTTGTGTGAGGATTCACTCACAAAGTGGGTGGTTGGGCGCCCGGAATTGGCGGACCGACAGTCGCGTCTGGCGTGTTACCCGGCGTCTCGCATTTGACGTCGTTTCCATCGTCCCTTATTATCACTTAGCCGCTAAGTGATAATAAGGGACGATATTATTATCAGTTACAGGATAAGTGATAATGAGCGCGAATCGGATGTCGCTGAAATGGCGCTACCGATAGTGTGAACACAGGTAGCGTGAACACAGGCGAGAGGAATGCGATGACTGCCACCAATGCAAGCCGCCCCGCCGGCGACGGATCGCACCGCGCGACGACAGGCGCCGTGAAGAAGCCGGGCATCAAGGCCCAGAACACCAAAGCTCAGAGCATCTTGTCTTTTGGTGATGCAGATAGCACCGGGACGTCTGCGGATGCCATGCCTACTGCGAACATCGCGCAGACCATACCGCCGATGGACGCTGCGCAACCTGCTCCTCCGGAGCCGTGCCGCGTGCCCCCAGTGGAGCTCGAAGGGCACTACTGGACCCCATCGGATGACGGATACTATTCGCGCACCGCGCGTTGCAAAGCGTCAGGAAACTACTATTCCACCCGTCCGGCGCGTATCGCGGCAATCGGCCTGACGATTCCCTCCGATCTTGCTGCCGACCTCGACGAAGCGACGCAGCAGCTCGTGGCATTCGACAGTCGCGCCGCCGAACGGTTCAGCGCTGGCGGGCGTACTTTGGGCCCGCTGTCTGCGGTGCTGCTGCGAACCGAGTCCACGTCATCGTCGCGTATAGAAAACCTCACCGTGGGTGCGCGACGCCTTGCGCGAGAATCGCTTGACGGCTCCCAGGGAGGCAACGCCGCGCTGGTGGTGGGCAATGTGCGGGCCATGGAAACAGCGCTCGAATTCGCCCAGAATCTGAGTGAAGCGAATATTCTTGCGATGCATTCCGCGTTGTTGGGCGGCAACGACGAGTGGAAAGATCGCGCGGGCCGGTACCGCGACCAGCTGGTATGGGTGGGTGTCAGTTCCGCCGGTCCGCGCGGTGCCTCGCATGTGGCCCCGCAGCCTGACCAAGTGCCGGATTGTATGGCCGACCTGGTCGCCTTCATCGACCGCGACGACTTGCCCATTCTCGCGCAATGTGCCATCGCACATGCGCAATTCGAGACCATTCATCCGTTCATTGATGGCAACGGGCGTGTGGGTAGGGCGCTGATTCACGCTATGCTGCGCGGCAAGGGCTTGACGTCGACCATAACGCCGCCGGTGTCCGCCGGGATTTTGCATGATACTGAGCGGTATTTCGATGCGCTCACTGCGTACCGGGAGGGCGACGCGCGGCCGATTCTGGAGTGTTTCTCGTCTGCCGCGCGATACGCTGCGCACACGGGGACGGAACTTATCGACACCTTGAGCGCGATTCTCGATGATGATGCCGACCGGCTGCATGGCCTGCCGTTGCGGCGCAACGCGCTTGGCTGGAGGCTGTTGCCGCTGGTGGTGGAGCAGCCGGTGGTCAATGTGCCGTATGTCGCGCGGGTCTTGGGCGTGTCGGCAGCTTCGGCGACGCGTGCGGTGGACCAGCTTCAGCGCGCCGGGGTGCTGGTGGAAGTGTCTGGCGGCAAACGTGGGCGGGTCTGGGAGGAGCGTCGCGTTCTGGATGCTCTGGACGAATACGCCGAGATGATTCGGCGGCAGTAGGGGCGTATCGGTCTGCGGTTGTTGCTGACCATTCCCGTAGGAGTTGCGGCCGTAGGCGTGTCGGAAGTCGTTTACGGTTGGCGGCGTGTCTATCCCCGTAGCCGTTGCGGCCGTAGGCGTGTCGGAAGTCGGCGCCTGGCAGCCCGTGTATGCCGTCAGTGTGGTGTTGTGTGTGTCTTGGCATGCGTGAGCCGCCGGGTGCCGGCAGATTCTGCAGTTGTTCTGCGCCTTCCGTCTGGTTGTGTATGTCTGGGCATGCGTAACTTGTCGAATGCCTTGGATTGGAAACGATTGGGCGCGGGATTCCGCGCGTTGTGTATGCCGTTGCATGCGTCGCGTGTCGAATGCTGATGCCGGATGGCGGTGTGGTTGTGGTTCTGTCAGGTTGCGTATGTCGGGGCGTACGCGGCGAGGCGGATGGTACGTAGCTGGGGTTACTTGGCGGACTTTTCTTGCGAGTTGTGTATGCCGTGACATGCGTGATTTGCCGGGTGTGTGCTTGGTGGCTTGCTGGTTGTTGGGGTTCTGTCCAGTCGTGTATGCCTTGGCATGCGTAACCCGTCAGATGTCCTGGACTGGAAGTCAATCGGTATGGGATTCCGCACGTCGCGTATGTCTTGGCATGCGCGATGTGCCGGATTGCGTCTGATATCGCAGCCGATGACGGGGTCCGTCGGATGGTGCATGCCCGCACATACGGGACCCAGCTGATTCGCCCGCCATTGGTTGTGCCGGGCGTTGTGTGAGGATTGGCTCGCATGGTGGCGCTTCTGACCATTAATGTCGGTTCGTAGTAGGGTTCAAGGGTCGGTATGTGAGGATTGGCTCGCAATCTGGCGGGGTGGGCGGTTCAGGTTTGGTGTTTTGGTTTGGTCGGGGGTCATCGTGTGAGGATTTGCTCGCATGGTGGCGCTCCCGGCCATTGATGCCGGCTCGGAGCAGAAGCCCGGGGGCAGTATGTGAGGATTGGCTCACATTGTGGCGGTGCCGGTGGTTTCAATCGTGCGGTTTGCCTGTGCCGAGAGCCGTTGTGTGAGGATTTGCTCGCAATCTGGCGGGTTGGGTGGTCGGGTTCGGCGGTTGGGCTTGTCGGGAGGGGTCATCGTGTGAGGATCTCCTCGCACGGTGGCGGTGCTGATGGTTCGGGTCGTGTGGTCTGGTCGGTGAGACGGTCGTTGTGGCACCCCGTCCACGCCCGCGTTGCCGACAACCGCACGTACTCCCGCGTCAATACGCCGGCAACATGATGGTCACCTGAAGAGCCCGCGCCCGAAACCTTCACACCTCCTCAGAGCAACCCAGCAAACCCGCACAATTCCAACGATTTCGCCCACGGTGTCCACATTGTGGACATAAATCGTCTCAGGATGAGGTTATCGAAAAGTTCAATATAAGGACAAGCCATTTACATATCCGCAATCCTCGCGTATAAAAGGAACCCAGCAATAGATTGAGACGAGGTTTACTCGAGTAAGGCCAAAAGCCCGAAGAACCTTTGCCTGACGGCGTTTGACGGATTCACCCGATCACGTGTCGCGCGCGTCTGTGGCATTCAGAATCAGCATTTCATGCAACATTCTGACGAATTCTCACGATTATTCCCAGAATCTTTTGTAGAGAGGAAGATTCCTGATGAACGCAAAGTTCTTCGGTAAGACGACCGCTATCGCAGCGGCCGCGGCCATGATGATGTCCATGGCGGCCTGCTCCGGCGGCAGCATGGATGATTCCAGCAACTCCGCCGGCGCAGCCAGCGGCAACACGATCACGCTCGGCAGCATCACCACGAATTCCGGCACCGCCGCAGCCTACGGCGAGGCTGAGCTCAAGGGCTTCAAGCTGGCCATCAGCGAGATCAACGCCAAGGGCGGCCTGAACGGCAAGAAGATCAAGCTGGAAAGCATGGATGACAAGGGCGATGCCACCGAAGCGTCGAACGCCTTCAACAAGCTGGCCGGCGACAACAGTGTGCTCGCCGTGCTCGGCCCGACGATCTCCTCGACCACCGCGGCCGTCGCCCCGCTGGCCGACCAGTCGAAGCTCCCGGCGATCGCGCCGGCCGCAACCTCCGACTCCATCGCCACCGGCGGCTACCTGTTCCGCACCTGCTTCAAGGATTCCTACCAGGGCGAGATCGCGGCCAAGTTCGCCGCCGAGACTCTGAAGGTCAAGAAGGTCGCCGTGCTCTACGGCACCGGCGATCCGTACTCCTCCGGCGTGGGCAAGGCCTTTGCCGCGGCGGCCAAGAAGGCTGGCCTCGACGTGGTTGACGAGGAGAATTCCTCCAGCGCCGACGACACCGAGTACTCCTCGCAGCTGCAGAAGATTCAGGCATCCGGCGCCGAGTTCCTGTATGCGCCGTACTACTATTCGGTCGCTGGCCCGTACATCATCCCGCAGGCTCGTTCGCTCGGCTACAAGGGCTACGTCATGGGCCCCGATGGCTACGACGGCCTGAAGCTCACCGGCGACAAGTCCCAGTACGACAAGGTGCTGTACACCACGCACTATTCGCCTGACGACACCTCGAACAGCAAGGTGCAGGACTTCATCAAGTCCTACAAGAAGGCCAACAACAATCAGGAGCCGAACACCTTCACCGCACTCGCGTACGATTCCGTGTACATGTTCAAGCAGGCTTACGAGAAGGCCGGCAAGAACCCGACCCGCGAGCAGATTCGCAACGCGATCGCCGGCATGTCGTTCAGCGGCGTGACTGGCAAGTTCACCCTTGATAAGAAGGGTTCGCCGAACAAGTCCGTTATCGTCCTTGAGCTCAAGGATGGCAAGCCGACGTACCGCACCACCATCCAGCCGTCCACCAAGTGAGGCTGACCGCTGTGCGCACCGGGGATCTTGCGGATTCTGCAGGTTCTGCTGAGCCCGTGGAATCCGGGGATTCCAAGGCGTCGCACGGCATGTAATCCCGTATGAAGGAGAGGGTCGTTTTCGGCCCTCTCCATTCGCGTACTAGCCGCCTTTTCAGGTGGCGTTACGCGGACATCCATTTTCTTTTAACCCACACAGCGAATCGCTGGTTCGGTCATTGGTTTAGCCACTGATTCGCATACACACACATACACACACATTCACACACATTCACACACACGAAAGGAGGAATGATGAGCGGTTTCGTCATGTTCATCAGCCAGATTTTCAACGGCCTGAAGATTGGCAGCGTGTACGCGCTCGTGGCGCTCGGCTACACGATGGTCTACGGCATCATCCGACTGCTGAACTTCGCCCACGGCGACTTCATCATGATCGGCGCCTACACGCTGATGCTCAGCATTCCAGCACTCGCCGTCATGGGCTTGCCCGCATGGACGGCTGTCATTCCCGCAACCTTGGTCTGCGCGCTGGTCGGCGTGCTCGTCGAACGCCTGGCATACAAGCCGGTGCGCGAGAAGGGCAACAGCATGACCGCCCTGATCACCGCCATCGCCATGAGCTTGCTGCTTGAAAACGGCTCACAGGCGATTTTCGGTGCTGACTACAAGACCGTCCCCACTATCGTTTCCATTCCGACCCTGACCATCGGCCAGCTGAAGATCGACGGCGCGACGATCGTATCTATCGTGCTCGGCGTCATCATGATGGTCGCCATGCAGCTGTACGTCAAGCGCACGAAGCAAGGCAAGGCCATGCGCGCGGTGTCCGAAGACAAGGAAGCATCCCTGCTCATGGGCATCAACGTGAACGGCACGATTACCCTGACCTTCGCCATCGGCTCGGGTCTCGCCGCCATCGCCGCGCTCATGTACTGCGTGTCCTACCCGCAGGTCTCCCCGACAATGGGCATGATGCTCGGCCTGAAAGCCTTCGTTGCGGCCGTGCTCGGCGGCATCGGTTCGATTCCTGGCGCCATGGTCGGCGGTTTGGCGATCGGCCTGATCGAAAGCCTGACGAAAGCCTATATCGGCACGATTACCGGCGGCGTGATCACGTCCGCGTTCTCCGACGCGATCGTGTTTGCGATCCTCATCATCGTGCTGCTCGTACGCCCGTCCGGCCTGATGGGCGAGCCTGAGACGGAGAAGGTGTGACGATGAAGAAATCCGCGCTTTCCATGAAACAGTCCTATATCGTGTGCGCTGTGGGTATCGCCGTGCTGTTCGGCCTGCTGATGGCGGTATGCGAATCCGGGGCCGCGAACACGTATATCAAGGGCATTCTGATGACCTGCTGCATCGCGATCATCATGACCACATCGCTGAATCTGACGGTCGGCGTGCTCGGCCAGCTGACACTCGGCTGCTGCGGCTTCGAGATGATCGGCGCCTACTCCGCGGCCCTGCTCAGCAAAATGATTGTCGCCAAGGGCATCGCGATGGACCCGACCGCTCGCTTCCTGCTCACGATTTTCGTGGGCGCTGTAATCGCTTGCATTTTCGGTATTCTGGTCGGTATTCCGGCGCTGCGTCTGCATGGCGATTACCTGGCGATTATCACCCTCGGCTTCGGCGAGATTATCCGCGTCGTGCTGCAGAACATCCCCGCCGCCGGCGGTGTCGGCCTTGATAAGGGCCAGGCCGGTCAGGCGCTTATCGGCATCGACCGTATCGCCAACCTGTACGTGGTGTTCTGGATCACCGTGATTACTGTCGTGCTGCTGTTCATGTTCGCGCGTTCCCGCTATGGCCGTGCGGTCAAGGCGATTCGTGACGATGAGATCGCGGCCAGCGCATCCGGTTTGAACGTTACGTACCTCAAGGTGCTCGTGTTCGCGATTTCCGCGTTCTTCGCAGGGCTCGCCGGCGGCATTTACGCGCAGTACATGGGTTCGCTCACCCCGGCGTACGCGGGCTGGCTGCAATCCACGAACTACGTGATCATGGTCGTGTTCGGCGGCATGGGTTCGCTCACCGGTTCGATCCTGTCGGCTATCGTGCTCACGATTCTGCCGGAGGCGCTGCGCGCGTTCTCCGACTATCGCATGCTCGCCTACTCGGTGGTGCTGGTCGTGTTCATGATCTTCCGCCCGCAAGGCATCTTCGGTTCGTGGGAGTTCTCGCTGCCGAAGCTCATCAACCGCATCATCTACCGCAACGGTCGTGGCGGTGCGGCGAAGGCGGCCATCGCGGCAGAAACCGCGGAATCTGGCGACGTGACTGCGACAGCGGCCGCAACGGAAACCGCGGAACCCGCCGGAAAGGAGGCGTGAGATGGCTGAACAACCGATTCTGCGCGCCGAACATCTCGGTATCACCTTCGGCGGCCTGCGCGCTGTCGACGATTTCAACATGACCATCAACAAGGGTGAGCTTGTAGGCCTGATCGGCCCGAACGGCGCCGGCAAGACGACCGTGTTCAACCTGCTCACCGGCGTGTACAAGCCCACCGACGGCGAATTCTGGCTGGACGGCGAGAAAATGAACGGCAAGAAGACCTACCAGGTCGTGCGCGCCGGCATCGCCCGAACCTTCCAGAACATCCGCTTGTTCAAGCAGATGACCGTCGAGGAGAACGTGCTTGTCGCGTTCAACGAATCCTTCAGCTACCATATGGGCGGCGCGATCTTCCGCACCCCGCGTTTCTGGCGCGAGGAACGCGAGATGCACCAGAAAGCCATTGATTTGCTGCGGATTTTCAAGCTCGAAGGCCTCGCCCAGACGCAGGCGGCGAACCTGCCGTACGGCGCCCAGCGCAAGCTCGAAATCGCGCGTGCGCTTGCGACCGGCATGAAGCTGCTGCTGCTTGACGAGCCGGCTGCCGGTATGAACCCGACCGAGACCGAGGATCTGCTCGAATGCATCAACACGATTCGCGACCGGTTTGGCATTGCGATTCTGCTGATCGAGCATGATATGAGCCTCGTGATGAACGTGTGCCAGCGCATCCAGGTGCTTGATTACGGGCGCACGATCGCATCCGGCCTGCCTGAGGAGATTGCGCACAATCCGCGCGTGATTTCCGCTTACCTCGGCAGTGACGAGGATGAGGATGACGCAGCTGATGAGGCTGAGGGCGATGCGGCTGCGGACGGTAACGCGGCTGATGGCAAGGAGGAGCACGATGCTTGATATCAAGAACCTGAGCGTATCCTACGGTGCCATCGACGCGGTCAAGGACATCAGCCTGCACGTGGATGACGGCGAGATCGTGTCGCTGATCGGTGCGAACGGCGCCGGCAAGACCACGACCCTGCACACCATCACCGGGCTGGTGCCGGCCAAATCCGGCAGCATCATGTTCAACGGTCAGGACCTGCTGAAAACCAAGGCGAACAGGATTGTGACCCTCGGCATGGCGCACGTGCCTGAAGGCCGCCACGTGTTCACCCGCATGAGCGTGCAGGAGAACCTGGAGATGGGCGCGTACAGCCTCAAGGACACCTCGCATGTGGCTGAGGATCTGGACAAGGTGTACACGTATTTCCCGCGGCTCAAGGAGCGTCGTCGCCAGCTGGCGGGCACGCTTTCCGGCGGTGAACAGCAAATGGTCGCGATGGGCAGGGCGATGATGAGCCGACCGAACACCATTCTGATGGACGAACCGTCGATGGGCTTGTCGCCGAAGCTGGTCAAGGAGATTTTCCGCATCATCGAAAAGCTGCACGATGAAGGCATCACTGTGTTGCTGGTCGAGCAGAATGCGAAAATGGCTCTGTCGATTGCCGACCGCGCGTATGTGCTGGAAACTGGCCGCATCACCATGGAAGGCAAGGCCAGCGATCTGCTCCATGACGAGAAGGTGCGCAAGGCGTATCTCGGTGCGTGAGTGCCGTTTGCGCTTGATGGTAGGCGCAGGCGTGTGAGGGGGAGTGACGGGGATCCTAACGTGGGTTCCGGTTACTCCCCTTTGCTGTTGTTTGGGGGTTGTTTGGGTATTTGGTCGGTTGAGGTCGGTTGGGGTTGCCGATTCTGTCCGTGGCGTGACTGCCCGGTCGCACCACGTCGCGCTACTGCTTGCACACGTCAACCCAGTCGTCGGCGCCGGAGACGTCGTAGAGTTCGTCAGGCGTGAGTTTCACCGCGCTGTGGTCGTCGCCGCCCGCGGGGTAGACGGTGTCGAATTCGCGCAGGCTGCGGTCGAGGTAGACGCGCACGCCGTCCTTGATGCCGAAGGGGATCATGCTCGCCTTGCTGTGGAAAGTGGCCTTGTACTTGCGGTTGTCGACGCGCGCGGTGCCTTTGGTGACGATGATGATTGGCTGACCGTCAAGCAGGAACGACAAGGATTTCGCGATGCGTTCGGGTTGCGTGCCGAGCGCCTGTGCCGCTTCGGCGACAGTGCCGCTGGCGGCTTCCAGCACGATGATTCGATCGCCGTACCCGTGTGATGCCAAATAGTCGTGCGCGTTGTCGAAAGACATGCCTGCTCCTTGTCTGTGGTTGTGTGGTGCCGGGTGCTTGGGTGCGTGGCCGGTCGGGTGCGGCGCGATGGCCGAGCATACCCCCGTGCCTGCAACCGTTTGCATACATACTGTTGTATGCCGAAAATTGGCCTGTCGTGTAAAGTCACGGTGAACGGAATGTTGTTGTAGACACGCCGGCGAATCCGTTATTTGTGAAGATTTTCAATTCGTCAAACGTTTGACTTAGGGGGTAGAAGCAATCGTTTGCATGCAAAGGGTGTATGATGGAACTACTTTGCAGGTTCGTTGGTGAGCCAGTGAAGAACGAAGAACCTTATTGTAAGGAGAGATTATGAAGAGTGTTCAGAACGCACTGAATCGTCGTAAGAAGGGCGAGAAGGGCTTCACGCTGGTGGAGCTGCTCGTCGTGGTCATCATCATCGGCATTCTGGCCGCTGTGGCTGTGCCGATTTACCTGAACCAGCGTAAGTCCGCGTGGCGTTCCTCGGTCCAGTCCGATGTGAAGAACGCGTCGCTCGCACTCGAGACCCTTTCCACCGAGCACAACGGAGCGTTGGACGCTAACTGGGCCCAGACTGACTGCACGAATCCGCACTGCACGGTAGGCTCAGAGACGATTACAGTCTCGAAGGACAACCATCTCAAGATTACTATTGATGCGACTAATAACAAGTACACCATCGAAGGGTGGAACACGAATCTTGGTGGAAGTGCTGGCAGCCCGAATGTGACGTACTCCTCTGACAGTGGCACGCTGTCCAACAACAACTGATAATCCTCAGTTGGGTTGGAGTGTGCGGCAGTTTGTCGCATAAGTAAAACCCTTATTGAGAGTTGGTTTTTTGCGAGAGATTCATCGCAAAATCCAATTTCTCATTCAAGGTAATCAATAACCGAAAATATGACTTGGCCTGTGCGCCGCATAGCGAGCAGGCCAAGTCATTTCATGCAACACGAGTGCCGAGCGGTAGCATCGGCAACCGATTCGCTACCGTTCGTAAGCTTATGTGGCTGTGGGAGACCGTGCCTCTGCCGTATCGAGGGGTTTCGTCTAACAAATGCCATTGGCAATTCAGCGGGTTTCTAGCTCGTATCGAGCTGGCAATGGGAGTATATTTAGTTATATCTTGAGTTATCCTATGGCGGATTGCCCAAGACAAGAAGAGAAATTGTTCTAGGGAGAGCAAAATGAAGAGTGTTCAGAACGCGCTGAACCGTCGTAAGAAGGGCGAGAAGGGCTTCACCCTGGTGGAGCTGCTCGTTGTGGTCATCATCATCGGCATCCTCGCCGCGGTGGCCGTCCCGATCTACCTGAACCAGCGTAAGTCCGCGTGGCGTTCCTCGGTGCAGTCTGATGTGAAGAACGCATCGCTGGCCATTGAAACTGCTTCAACGAATGCGAATGGGCAGATCAAGAACTTCACAGACATTCCGAATGCTACGACGAAGACGCAAATTATGGATGGCTCTACTGCCACCGGCGAAGAGTTCACGGTGAGCAAGGACAACCATATCAGCGTTGATTTCAAGAGCGATAACACCTATGAAATCAAGGGTTGGAACACCAACCTTGGTGGATCGGCCAGTGACCCCGATGTGACTTACGACTCCGCGACCGGCTCTTTGTCCTGACTTTGATACCGCTGGTCCGGCAGCCATGTGAGGTACATGTGTATCGCTGACTAGCACTCCTTATTCCGAGGTTTGGCCCCGCACGTGTTATGGCGTGCTGGGCCAAACTGTATTTAGTCGGCTTTTGCAGTCACCGGCATTGCCGCCGAATCCGGTTGCCGGACTCAGTCGCCAAGTAAGGTCGCCGGCGAAATATGTATGCTGCCCGCCAGCATCACGACACGCCGCGCATAGTGGAAGCAGCGTTTCGTCAAACGTTTGATGTGAGGAAACGGCAATCGTTTGCATTGTCAGGGTGTATGATGGAGTTACTTTGCAGGTTCGTTGACGAACAGGCAGAGGTTGAAGGACCTTATTGTAAGGAGAGAATCATGAAGAGTGTTCAGAACGCGCTGAACCGTCGTAAGAAGGGCGAGAAGGGCTTCACCCTCGTGGAGCTGCTCGTCGTGGTCATCATCATCGGCATCCTCGCCGCTGTGGCCGTCCCGATCTACCTGAACCAGCGTAAGTCCGCGTGGCGTTCCTCGGTCCAGTCCGATGTGAAGAACGCATCGCTCGCACTGGAGACCATTTCCACTGAGAACAACGGCAAGATTAAGATCCCAACCGGCGGTCTGACATGCAACGCACCGTCTTGCGTCATTAGCGTCAATGCTACCACCGGTGAGTTGGCTACTGGGGGTACAACGGGTGAGACAATCACTGTTTCTAAGGACAACGGACTG
>NZ_PCGX01000010.1:0-603350 GCF_002846655.1 Bifidobacterium thermophilum
CTCACCCCGCCAACAAGCTGATAGGACGCGACCCCATCCCACGCCGCCAGAGCTTTCCCGGACCCCCATGCAGGAGCCCGGCACATCCGGCATTACCACCCGTTTCCAGGAGCTATTCCGGAGCATGGGGCAGGTTGGTCACGCATTACTCACCCGTTCGCCACTCTCACCCGCAAGCAAAGCCTGCAGGATCCCGTTCGACTTGCATGTGTTAAGCACGCCGCCAGCGTTCATCCTGAGCCAGAATCGAACCCTCCACAAAAAAACAATGCGGAAAGCCAAAAACAGACTCTCACAAAATAATTGACGGTCGCCTAATAAGGAAAGGCGACTCGCACGAAAACCCCGACCCCCATCAACCGCCCTCGCGGACTCCCACGCAGGACAATCAAACACCCCGCACGGAAGCGGGGACCGGACTGGCAATCATTGACTATAAAGAAGTAGTACAGACACGCTCTTGAGTTCTCAAACCACCACCACACACCCGACAAAACCAACCCCCCAAGGGAAGCCGGCCGGCGAGCGGCAGCAAGAGAACAACATACACCACCAACACCACCCACGCAAACCAACCACCCAACCACCACCCCACAAACCCTACAAAACACACGCAAACACCGGCGTGTCGAAAACACCACACACCACACACCAAAACAACACGACGCCACACACACCGCGCCACAACAAACCTCACCGCGTCACGTACGCCGACCACGTCCGTTACCTGCCCCATCCCCCAAATCGAACGTTCCACATTCTGAACAGCGTCGCGGAAACAATCAAGTGCGGCATCGCAACACCTCCCACGACGATGAATCCGGGTGCGGTGAGACGTTTCAGTCCCACTGCACCCGGATTCATCGTCGATCAGCATCAACACATGGACCCCTGCAGCGCGTCGGCATGCGACCTAACGCCAATCAGCAACGCTTTGCGACGCTTGGCCGTCGCGATACCGGCAACCGTCGTAAAGTCCAGGCGGACGCGTGTCAGTAGAGTTCGGTGAAGATCTTCAGCACGCAGTCGTAATCCAGCGGCACGAAGTTGTTGCGCATCAGCCGCTCCTGCGTGGTCATCACACGTTCGGCGAATTCGGGCAGATCCTCGCGGGTCACACCGTACTCATGCAGCGCCTTCTTCGGAAGGAGCTTGTTGATCAGCTCCTCGAGCCGGTCGTAGACCACGGCGGTATCGCAGCCGAGGATCTTTGCGAGGAAGGCGTTGAGCGTGGCGATCTCTCCATCGGATTTGATTTCCATGTAGTTGCGCAACACGCCCGTGAACATGGCGTAGTTCGATTCGCCGTGCGGCACATGGTATTTGCCTCCCAGCTGATAGCTCAACGCGTGCACGGCCGCGCATCCGGCAGTGTCGAAGGCGATGCCGGCGAAATCGGAGGCAATGAGGAAGTCGTCCATCAACTTGTTGCGCTTCGCACGACGTTCGGCCGATCCTGCCTCGCCGGCCTCGGTCACTTTCTGATATCCGCCGACAATCATTTCAATCGCCTTGTAACTGAACATTTTCGTGTATGGGGTGGCGTTCGGCGACAGAGCAGATTCGACAGAGTGCACAAGCGCATCCATCGAGCTTGTGGCGAAGACATGATCGGGCAGACCTGTGAGCAGTTCCGGAATCAGCACGGCATCATCGGCGAACATCTCCGGCCCGGCGATACCCGCCTTACAGCCCAGACGCGTGCGGTTCACCGCGGCGATTTCCGTGACTTCGCTGCCCGTACCGCAGGTGGTCGGCACGAGCACCAGACGTACCTTGCGGTGGTGGTCCGCCAGATGGTCGATGACGTCATCGATACCATCACCGCCGGCGACGGCGACAATCTTCGACATGTCCATGACGGCACCGCCGCCGACTGCGATGATGCGGGAATACTTGAACTTGGAAGCGTCGGAGATAAGCGCATCGATCATCTCATCGGTCGGTTCCTGGCTACCGTACTTGTCTACGGTGATCACACGGGCGCCGTTGGTGACGCCGGCGAAGAACGTATCATGCATCACGTCCATGGTGACCAGCAGGTCGTCAGGCCCAAGATTGAATTCCTTCGCAAATTCCGCGACCGTGGGGAACTTGTGGATCACGGGACCAACGGTGAGCTGCTTCATACAAACCTTCTTTCAACGGCCCACAACCCATTGCGGTATGCGGGAGCGATACGCGCATTATCGGACCGGACATTTCACCTGATATGTCCGGCGTGTTTCCTACATGTGACAGTGGTTCGGAATCGTTCAGATTCATGGAGAACGTTCCGTTGCCGCCATGATCATGATGTGGACATGCCACTTCGCGACGCCCGCTTCCAAGGACCGCGGCATGCGGTATGGTTGGTTCACGCGCATGCGGGGCGAACCGATGGACCCGCAATCGATACGGAGGATGTCATGGCACTGACCAAGAAACAAACCAAGCAGCTGAGGGCGATGGCCAATCAGCTCAACCCGCTGCTGTGGATCGGCAAGAACGATGTGACCGATGCCGCAATCAAGCAAGCTGATGAGACAATCGACAAGCATGAACTCATCAAATGCGCGGTCCAGGACGGCTCAGGTCTGACTGCCCGTGAGGCTGCAGACCAGCTTGCCCAACGGCTTGGGGCCGATGTCGTGCAGGTGATTGGCAACCGGTTCGTGCTGTACCGCGAATCTCGCCGGGACGATGTGAAGAAAATCGTGCTAGTGCGCGAGTAGGCGTTTCTGAGCTGTATCAATCAATCGAATATTCATCCAATCCGTTAATCTGTCTGCGGTGAAGCATCCGACGCTGTATGCGACGCCGCAGATTCGGATTGCGGTGAAACGTGATGCTTTTTCGGCGCCGCCCCGGACTCAGCTTGCGGTGTCCGACCGGATTCTGACGATCCCGGCCGGACACCGGTTCCAGCGGTTCCGGCGGCCTCTGCGGTTCCGGTAGCCCCGATGCCATGGAGAATCGGCTTGATTCGCGCCAGATTCTCCTTCACCTGACGCTCATACCCACGGTCGTTGGGGCGGTAATATTCACGACCGACCAGTTCGTCGGGCATATACTGCTGCGGCGCGACGGCTCCCGGATAATCGTGGGCGTACTTGTAGCCCTCGTGGTTGCCCCAGCTTTTCATGAGTTTCGTCGGGGCATTGCGCAAATACAGCGGAACCTGGCCGATACGCCCGGCATCGATGTCGGCGAGCGCCTCGTTGATCGCATTGTAGCTGGCGTTGGATTTCGGTGCGGTGGCCACGGCGATAGTCGCTTCGGCGAGGATGATGCGCGCTTCGGGCATGCCGATCATGGCGACCGCCTGCGCGGCGGCGACCGTGACTTGGAGGATCTGCGGCGCGGCCATACCGACTTCCTCGGCAGCCGCGATCATGATACGCCGGGCGATAAATCTCGGGTCCTCACCCGCCCTGAGCATCTGGGCGAGATAGTGGATGGCCGCATCCGGGTCAGAGCCTCGCATGGATTTGATGAACGCGGAGATGACATCGTAATGGTCGTCGCCGTGCTTGTCGTAACGCACGGTCGCCACGTCCATAACACTGCTGACAATGTCCGGGGTGATGACCGCGGGCTTGTCTGAATCCTTCGCGTGCTTGCCGCCGGTGACCGCACCTGCGGCCGCCTCGAGGATGGTCAGAGTTTTGCGCCCATCTCCCCCGCCCATGCGGATGATCTCGTCACGGGCGTCATCGTCGATGGCGACGGTGCCTTCCAACCCGCGTGGGCTGGCGATGGCACGGTCGATCAGCATGCCGAGGTCAGCGTCATCAAGCGATTCGAGTTTGACGACGACCGAACGGCTGAGCAACGGCTTGATCACCGAAAAACTTGGGTTCTCCGTAGTGGCGCCGATGAAGGTGACGTCGCGGTTCTCGACGCTGGGCAACAGGGCGTCCTGCTGGGATTTTGAGAAACGGTGGACCTCGTCGATGAACAGGACGGTCTCCTTATGCGAGGTGACAAGCCGTCCGTGGGCGCGTTCTAGGACCGCACGCACGTCTTTGACCCCTGAGGTCACCGCGGAGAGCTCTTCGAAGGCGCGCCCGGATTGTTTGGCAACGATGTAGGCGAGCGTGGTTTTGCCCACTCCCGGAGGGCCAAACAAGATGATTGAACTCGGAGCGGTCAATGAGCCCTGCGATTGCGGGTCGGCAAGCCGACGCAGCGGCGAGCCCTCCCCCAGCACATGCTGTTGGCCCACCACCTCATCGAGGGTTTCGGGACGCATACGCACGGCGAGCGGACGCAACACGTCATCAGGCGCGGCGGCCGCGGCGAACAGATCATCGGTCATGCTTCCACCCTACTCCAATTCGAACAATCGTTCGACTCTGGCGATGCACAATCGCCCCACGGTCCGATCAGTCCTCGATCTGGCCGTCGGAGCCGATCGGGCCGACATGATAGTCGACGAACACCGTCTCGCCGGTCTCCTGCGTGGCATCGAGATCGACCGTGCCACCGATCGCCCAGTCATGGTCGCCATCGGAATCATCGATAATCTGTCGGACACGCCACGTATGCTCCTTGCGTTCGTTCGCGTCATCGATGATGAAGAATTCCGGCGAGCGGGCGGCAGCGTCGATGCCGACATAGTCGTGCTCGTCATAGTAGTCTTCGAGCGCATCCTCCCATTCGTGAACGCCGTAACCCCAGTCATGGTCGAGGTCGCCGAGCGTTTCGGGGCGGTCGAGGTCCATAAGCTGGATGCGGCGGAACATGGCGTTGCGGATGAGCACAGTGAGCCCGCGACGGTCGGAAACCACGGCGTCGCGATCACCTGGAGCGGTGGTGTCAAGCGCGGATTCATCGTTCTGGCCGGCATGCTCCCACTCGTCCACGAGGCTGGAATCGACGGACCGGACGACAAGGCGAAGCCAGGAGATGACATCGCGCAGCTGGTCGTCAAGCATGTCCTGCGGAACCGTGCGTGCAAGCGAACGATAGGCGTCCGACAGGTAACGCAGCAGGGTGCCCTCACAGCGGGCGATATTGTACCGGGCGATGTACCCGTTGAAATCGGAGGCGGTTTCGACCATGTCACGCAGCACCGATTTGGGGCTGAGCATGTAGTCGCCCGCCCACGGCACCGACTGGCGGTACGTGTCGAAGGCCTGATTCAGCAGATCTTCAAGCGGCTTGGGATAGGTGATTTCCTGGAGTCGTTCCATGCGTTCGTCATAGTCGATGTCGTCGGCTTTCATCTCCTGCATCGCCTTGTCGCGGGCTTGCCGTTGCTGGGCTTTGAGCACCGGCATCGGGTCGTCGAGCGTCGCCTCGACCATCGAGATGACGTCAAGCGCATACGTGGGCGAATCCTGGTCAAGCAGGTCAAGCGCGGCAACAAGGAACGGGGACAACGGCTGGTCGAGCGCGAAATCATCAGGCATGTCGACGTCAAGCACGTAATCCGTGGTGTCGTCGTCACGCGGAACGGCCTCGATGAAATGCTCGTCAAGCATAGTGCGGAAGATGTCGTCCGCCAACTGGTGCAGATGCGCTTTCTGCTCGTCGCTCTGCGCGGAGTCGTCGATGAGCTTATCGACGCGGGCACGGGCATCGCCACCTTGGGCGACCTCGTTGAGCACCATCGAATGCGTAATCTTCAAATGCGGGACCAGAGTCTCGGGGGCCGCTTCGATGAGCTTGTCGAAGGTGTGCTCGTTCCATGTGACGAAGCCCTCCGGCGGCTTCTTGCGCTTGACTTTCTTGAGTTTCTTCGGGTCGTTGCCGGCTTTGGCCAGCTGATGCGCGTTCTCGATCTCGTACTCCGGAGCCTCGGCGACCACCAGCCCTTCGGTATCAAAGCCCATGCGGCCGGCACGACCGGCAATCTGGTGGAATTCGCGGGCGCGCAGACGACGGGTCTTGACACCGTCGAATTTCGTCAACGCGGTGAGCACCACGGAATGAATCGGCACGTTGATGCCGACGCCCAAAGTATCGGTACCACAAATCACCGGAAGCAGGCCCTGCTGGGCGAGTTGCTCGACCAATCGGCGGTATCGCGGGAGCATGCCGGCATGATGCACGCCGACACCGGTGCGCAGCAGACGTTGCAAAATCTTGCCGAACGCCGTGGTGAACTTCGTGCCCTTCATCGCCTCGGCGATGGCCTGACGCTGCTCCTTGGTGGAGACATTGCTATTGGCGAGCGCCTGCGCGGTGGTCAATGCGGCATCCTGCGAGAAATGAACGATGTAAATCGGGGTGTCGCCCTTGCCGACCAGCAGCTCGATGGTCGCCGGCAGCGGCTTGTCGGTATATTCGTAGGTCAGCGGGACCGGGCGCGGGGCGTCGGCGATGATGTCGACATCCGTGTCGGTGGCGTCTTCAAGACGGTCGGCGATCGCATCGACATTGCCGAGCGTCGCGCTCATGAGCAGGAACTGCGTGCGGGGCAGTGTAATCAGCGGGACCTGCCACGCCCAGCCGCGCTCACTATCGCCGTAATAGTGAAATTCGTCCATCGCCACGCAGCCGATGTCCGCCTGGTCGCCTTCCCTGAGCGCCTGGTTCGCAAGGATTTCCGCCGTGCAACAGATAATCGGCGCGTCGGCGTTGATATGCGTGTCACCGGTGATCATGCCGACGTTTTCCCTGCCGAACACCTCGACCAGGTCGAAGAACTTCTCGGATACCAGTGCTTTGATCGGCGCGGTGTAGTACGAACGACGCCCGGTGCACAACGCGGCGAAATGCATGCCGAGCGCGACCAGCGATTTGCCGGAGCCGGTCGGGGTGTTGAGGATCACGTGGTCGCCCGAAAGCAGGTCCATGATAGCCTCTTCCTGGTGGGGCCAAGGGGTGATGCCCTTGGTGTCCTCCACCCAGCCGAAGAAGCGATCAAAAATCGCGTCGGCGTCGAGGTTGCGTCGCTCGCCGTCGTGCGGGGCCAACACCCCGAGCGACCCGTATCCATTCGTCCCGTCGGCTTCCAGCCGTTGCTCGTCCTGCGTCATACCCCTGAGTCTAACGCGTGGCGTGCCTTGCGGGCGATGGGGAGAGCGGGATGCCGACAGTTTCCACGAACAAGAAGAAGATCACTGACCACCGTACGACCATCAGATTGCCCGATGACGGAGCACCTTCGGATTTCAATATCGGACGAGAGACACTCCAATGGGATGCGACTTCTCAAGGACACAACGGCGAGATACGGAGAGTCTCGCAGAACAGATGACAAGTACTGGGAAGCGGTGCTACCGAGTTGTCGCACAACGGGGAAATACCACGGGAATAGACGAGAGAGGCAGTGATATCAGGCCGCGGTGTGACAGGAAAGTCGCACGGCGGCGGAGTTACCCAAGCACCGAGCACCACGCGCCGAGCCACTCCCCCGGCCGTTACTCCTCGTCGAGCCGGCGGCGCATCGCATCCGCGTCGCAGTTCAGCGGCGGCCAGCTCAGGCCCATATCCCGCAGCGACGTGCGCAGCAGCTCGCTGACAACCGCCCTCGAATACCAACGGTTGTCCGCAGGGACCAGATACCACGGCGCCTCCGGGGTGCTGGTCTTCTCGAACACCTCCTGCCATGCGGCCATGTAGTCATCCCAACGGGCGCGCGCATCCAAGTCGCTCACATCGAACTTCCAGTGCTTGGTCGGATCACTCAGACGCGTAAGGAAATGCTCCTTCTGCTTGTCTTTGGTGATTACGAGGAAGATCTTGATGACCGTGCAGCCGCTGTCCACGAGCTCATGCTCGAATTCGTTGACCTGGTCGTACCGGGCGCGCCACACGTCCTCGGGGAAGGTGCCGTAGATATGCGGCATGACGATATCCTCGTAATGGGACCGGTCGAACAGCGAAATCCAGCCGGGTTTCGGCAGTTCCCGACGGACCCTCCACAGATAATCATGCGCCTGCTCTTCTTTCGTCGGGGCGCCGAAGCCGTGGTAATGGATGCCCATCGGGTCGGTCTGGCTGAACACATGCCGCACGATTCCGCCCTTGCCGGAGGCATCCATGCCTTGCAACACGATGAGCATGCGCCTCGGGGACCCTTTCGTCCCGTTCGCGTACAGCAGTTGCTGGTATCGTGCGATTTCACCGGAGCTGATGGCGATAAAACGTTCGCCCTGCGCCTTGTTGCCCGGGAAGCCAGGAGTGGAACCGCCATCGACGTCCGTCAGCTGGTCTCCCGGACGGAATCGCAACAATTGCGCCGGCGGCTCGTCCCACACTGAGCTGAGCAGCCTGGACGACGCGTCGGCACGTTCCAGACGATGCTCGATATCGTCATCATGCCGTTTTTCAAGGATTTCAATGCTGTGCTCGGCTTTGCGCAACGCCTTGCCGATCTGCTTGGGTTCGGTTTTCTTCTTGTCTTTGCTGTCGTTCTTGTTGGCGTGCCCATCCGCGTGTGGTGTCGTGTCTGTCATCGTATGCCTCCTGATACGTGCGGAAGCAGGCCTGCCGACGAGCTGCCGCGCTTATCCGCGAGGCTTGCCAAGCCCTTCGATGACACGCACACCCGGCAGGTATGCGAACAGTGCGCCGTTGACGACCAGTTTCGAGGGGCGTATACCGCTTCCAATGAACAGTGTAGGCGTTTCCAGAATGCGCGCGTCGACCAACACGGGCCATTCTGCCGGCAAACCAATCGGCGACATACCTCCGGACTCCATACCGGTGGCGGCTGTGGCGTCGGCCACAGGGGCGAATGAAACCTTGCTGACCTGCAGCGTGTGCTTGACCAGACCGTTAAGATCGGCCCGCATGTCGCCGTTGACCAGTGCCGCGGCGAATTGCGGGGGCGCCTTGCGCGTCTTATGAGTGTGGACGATGACGACATTGCCCGCCTGCGCGAGATCGAGCCCATGCCGTGGGCAGAAGATATCCGTGTCCGACTCCTCGTCGAGGTTTTCGCTGACACCGAGGATCTGGGCCGGATCGATGATGCCTTCCGAAGTGAACCGTGTCAGCGCATCCAACACAGGCTGGGCAAGCAGCTTGCTGCCATGCCAGTCGTGGAGTTCCAGATCACCGGTCGTTGTCGTGAAATCCGCCATCGAATCCTCGCTTTCGTGTCCGCGCCCCGGTTGTGGGGCGATTGTGGTTGCGAGCTTAGCGCCGGAATATGCGGGGAAACGCCCGCCGGGACTTGCATCGTATACGTGTTGGTTATGACCGGCGTTCGTGCCCGGGAACTCCGGGGTTCCATCGCATCGCGTGAGCTAGCGCAATCTGGAGGGACATGCAGACACACCGGCCCGGTTGACTGGAATCCCATGTCAACCGGGCCGGTGTTGGTGTGTCAGCACAGCCTGTGCCGGGGTCACACCCCGCGTCAGTCCGTGCTTGGCGCGGGATGCTGCCCCTTGCCATCGGGGTTTTCGCCACCAGCATGCTTTTTACGCGCCCCGGGGCCGACGGGAAGCGGGACCTCAAGATGGTGGCGTTCGGGGACATCCGGGTGCTTCTCGTCGTACCCCTGCATGTACCGAGTCTTCTGCCATTCATGGATGGACGCGTTCGACCCGCGGTGATGTTCATGATAGGTGCGAGGCGCACCGCCGCGCGGCAGTTCATCCGATTCCTTCGCCACCGCGATCTGGTTGACATTGGACGGGTCCATGATTGCAATCGGCGCAACCACTTCCGGCTCGGCGGGGGCCGCGGTATGGCGCTGCATGCGCGAGGGCAGCCATTCGGCGAGTCGGGACAGCAGCCAGCACAACACGAAGTAGATGACCGCGGCGACCACGAGCGTCTGCAGGATGTTGAAGTACATCGAGCCGAGACGACGCGATTCCTGGAGCAGATCGGTGTACATGATGATCGAGCCGAGCGCGGTATCCTTCAGCACGACCACTAGCTGGGTGACTGCCGCAGGGAGCATCGCATAGATGGCTTGCGGGACCTCGACTTGCATGAGGGACTGTGTGCGGGTCAGACCGAGGGCGAGCGCCGCCTCATGCTGCCCGTTCGGCAGGTTGCCCACGCCGGAGCGCACGAGTTCGGCGACCACGGAACCGTTGTAGAGCACCAGTCCCAAGACGACCGACCAGTAGGCAGGATTTTCCATGCCCATGAAGGCGAACAGACGCCAGAAGAAGATCATCATCATGAGCACAGGCACCGCGCGGCAGAATTCGACGATCACCGCGGAAATCCAGCGCAACGGGGCCGCCGGCAGCAGACGCCCGATACCGAAGACGATGCCGAAGAGCACGGCTCCGATCACTGCGACGAATGCAGCCTTGACGGTCATCCACAGTCCCGGCAGATAGAAGTCGGTCCACGCTTCCGCGTCGAGCGCAGGTTTCCACAGCTCCCAGGAGAGCTGATTCTCGCCTTGCGGCGGGTTGTGCAAGCGCATCAGGATGAGCACGAGCACAAGGGCAAAGACGACGATCGCCACCGCGTTGGCGATACGGATGCGCTTACGTCCGCGCGGGCCGGGCGCGTCGAACAGGACCGAAGTGTTGGTGTCGTTGTTGCTTGTTGCGTTCGCCATACCGGTCACCTCCGTACCGCGAGTTTGTTGGACAGATACGTGGTCAACGCGCCGAACGGGATGATGAGGATCACGTACCCGAAGGCGAAGGTCAGGAAGATCGGCACGATGAGATCGGCGTGGTATTCGATCATCTCGCTCATCATGGTCGAGGTTTCCGTCGCCACCGATGCCGCCGCGGCGACGGTGGAGTTCTTGAGCAGCGCGATGAAGGTGTTGCCCAACGGCGCGACTGAACCGCGGATGGCCTGCGGCAGGATGATTTGCGTGGCCGCCTGCCAGAAGTTCAGGCCTAAAGCGCGCGCGGCCTCGGCCTGGCCGACTGGCACAGTGTTGATGCCCGAACGCAGCGACTCGCACACGAATGCCGCCGTGTACAGGGACAGGCCGGTGATGGCCAGCCAGAAGAAGTTCGTGGCGAAAGTATTCGAGAAGCTGAGTTTGAGCTGCGCGTACACGCCGAGCACCATGAACACCATGATGATGGTCAACGGCATGTTCTTGAACAGCTCGACGTATCCGCTGGCGACCCGGCGCAGTGAGGAAATCGGCGAAATCCGCATCAGCAGCAAGATCACTCCGAGAATCGTGGAAAACAGCGCCGACCACAGGGTCAGCTCGATGTTCACCAGAAATGCGCCTGGGATGTCATATTGACTGAACAGCTGTGCGAATGCGTTCATTGCTTCTCCCCTTCCGTAGGTGTCGGCGGGTTGTATTTGGCGTTCGGCGTGTAGGCGACGCCCTTGGTGTTGTCGTCAATCGCGCGCTTCCAGGAGCCGTCCTGGATCATCTCGGTGATGGCGTTGTTGATTTGCGACGCGAGTTTCGTATCGCCCTTCTTGATGCCGACGCCATAACGCTCGACGGTGAATGGCTTGCCGACGACCCGCAACCTGCCACGGGACGCCGAGGCGAGACCCGCGAGAATGATGTCATCCGTGGTGACCGCGTCGACGATGCCTGACAACAGCGCGGTCGCGCATTCGGCGTACCCGGGCTGCTCCATAAGCTGCACCTTGCTGGCGAACCGCTCTTTGACCGTGACGGCAGAGGTAGAACCGGTCACCGAGCACAGGCGCTTGCCGTTGAGGTCCTGCGGGCCGTTGATACCGGTTTCGCCTTTGCGCACCAGCAGGTCCTGTCCGGCGACGAAATACGGGCCGGCGAAGGAGACCACGCGCTTGCGGTCATCGGTGATGGAATACGAAGCAAGGATCATATCGACATCGCCGTTCTGCAGCATCGCCTCGCGCTGCTTGGACGGCGCTTCCTTCCAGATGATCTGGTCCTCGGAATAGCCGAGGCTTTTAGCGATGTATTTGGCCACATCGACATCGAAACCGACATAAGTGCCGGATTTCTTGAAGCCCAGGCCTGGCTGGTCGAATTTGATGCCGATGCGAATCTTGCCTGCTTCGTCGTCCGCGCCGCAGGCACTGACGGACAGCACACAGGCGACCGTACATACTGCAGCCACGGCCGCGCGCATGATTCGCCCAGCCATACTGCTCAATCTCTTGTTCATAATGCGTTTTCCTTGGTGCCACCGGCGTCCGCTCCCATCCCCCGAGGCGGTCTCACGCCGATGAAACATGATGGTCAGTGGGTAAGGATCTTGGACAGGAAGTCCTTGGCGCGGTCGGTCTTGGGGTGTTCGAAGAACTCGTCCGGCGTGCCCGATTCGAGGATCTTGCCGTCCGCCATGAACACGACACGGTCGGCCACATTGCGCGCGAATCCCATCTCGTGGGTCACACAGATCATGGTCATGCCTTCGTGGGCGAGTTCGGTCATCACATCAAGCACCTCGTTGACCATCTCCGGGTCGAGCGCCGATGTCGGCTCATCGAACAGCATGACTTTCGGTTTCATCGCGAGAGCGCGGGCGATGGCCACACGCTGCTGCTGGCCGCCGGACAGCTGGGCCGGCATCTTCTCTGCCTGTGAATCCACGCCGACACGCGCAAGCAGATCCATGGCCAGATTCTCTGCCTCGTCCTTGGGCATATGGCGCACTTTGATCGGTGCGAGCGTCACATTCTCGAGAATCGTTTTATTGGCGAACAGGTTGAAGGATTGGAACACCATGCCGACTTCGGCGCGGAGAGCCGCGAGTTCCTTGCCTTCTTGCGGCAACGGTTTGCCGTCGATGCGGATATCGCCCGAATCGATGGTCTCGAGACGGTTGATGGTGCGGCACATCGTGGATTTGCCCGAGCCTGACGGGCCGACGACGACCAGCACCTCCCCCTTGTTGACGGCGAGATTGATGTCCTTGAGCACGTGCAAATGACCGAAATGCTTCTCGACATGGGTCAGCTCGACCAGCGGATGCGTGTCCTGTCCTTGCGGGTCGGCGATCTTCGCGGCTTGTTGTTCTTGTTGTTCAGACATGCATGCCAGTCTAACCGGTTTGAACCAACAATGGCCAACCTATCCCATCATGCGCGCACTCGCACGGAAACGGCGGTATTATGCGGCAATATGCAGATGCCCTGCCACGCAGTACATTGCGTAACAGGGCATCATGTTTCTTGGAGGTTAATTTTTCGTGTTCACGGCACCGTGCCGATCACGCCTCGGGGAACTGCAGACATTCAAAAATCCTCAGCCCCGTGGGCAATCACCCGGATGCGGTTCAGTCCTCGTCTTCTTCCGGGTCGTAGTCGACACCGGTTTCAGCGCGCTGCTCATCCGAAATCGGAGCCGGAGCGCCGGTCAGCGGGTCGCGGCCGCCACCAGCCTTCGGGAAGGCGATGACATCGCGGATGGAATCAGCTCCGGCGAGCAGGGACACAGTACGATCCCAACCGAGCGCGATACCCGCGTGCGGCGGAGCGCCGTACTTGAACGCCTCGAGCAGGAAGCCGAACTTCTCTTCGGCTTCCTCCTTGCCGATACCCAGCACGTTGAGCACGCGATCCTGGATATCCACACGGTGGATACGCACGGAACCGCCGCCCATCTCTTCACCGTTGCACACGATGTCATACGAATCGCTCATCGCATGCTCAGGATCCTTGTCGAAGTTGTCGATCCAATCGGCGCTCGGCATGGTGAACGGATGATGCATCGAGGTCCACTTGGAATGGCCGACAGCCACGTCATCGTCATCCGGGTCGTCAGTCGGCTTGAACAGCGGGAAGTCGACAACCCACGTAAAAGCGAACTCGTCCGGATGCAGCAGGCCGGCACGACGGGCAAGTTCGACACGAGCCGCACCCAGCAGCAGCTGGGAGGATTCACGGGCGCCAGCGGCGAAGAACACCGCGTCGCCGTCCTCAGCGCCTACGGCTTCCTTGAGGCCATTGCGCTCCTGCTCGGACAGGTTCTTGGCAACCGGCCCCTTCAGCTCGCCGTCTTCGGTGAACTGCACATAGGCGAGGCCCTTCGCGCCACGCTGGCGCGCCCACTCCTGCCACGCGTCGAACTGACGGCGAGGAGTCGAAGCACCGCCCTTGAACAGCACCGCGCCGACATACGGGGCCTGGAACACGCGGAACGGCGTGTCCTTGAAGTAGTCGGTCAGCTCGATGAGCTGATTGCCGAACCGCAGATCAGGCTTGTCAGAACCGTACTTGTCCATCGCGTCCTTCCACGAGATGCGCGGAAGTGGAAGCTTGATGTCATAGCCGCGGGTCTTCCAGATCGCCTGGATGACCTTCTCGGCCATCGCGATGACGTCCTCCTGGTCGACATAGCTCATTTCCATATCGAGCTGGGTGAACTCAGGCTGACGGTCCGCGCGGAAGTCCTCGTCACGGTAGCAGCGCGCCAGCTGGTAGTAGCGCTCAACACCGCCGACCATGAGCAGCTGCTTGAGCAGCTGCGGGCTTTGCGGCAGCGCATACCAGGAGCCCGGCACCAAGCGGGCAGGCACAAGGAAGTCGCGGGCGCCTTCAGGAGTGGACTTGATGAAGGTCGGGGTCTCCACCTCAGTGAAGTCCATGTCCTCAAGCGCGTGCCGCGCGGCCTTCGTCATATCGGAACGCAGCTTCAGGTTGCGCTGCATCTGCGGGCGGCGCAAATCGAGATAGCGGTACTTCAGGCGCACGTCCTCGCCCGGAAGCTTGTTCTCGGACTCGTTCTCGAGCGCGGTGGACACCTGGAACGGCAGGGCGTCGGCCTTGGCGAGCACCTTGAGATCCTCGACGACGACCTCGATCTTGCCAGTGGCCAGATGCGTGTTCTCATTGCCGTCCGGGCGCAGGCGGACCTCGCCGGTGACCTGGATGACGAATTCGCTGCGCAGCGGGCGCGCGATTTCCTCATCATAGATGACGATCTGCACGAGACCGGTGTTGTCACGCAAATCGATGAACGCCACACCGCCGTGGTCGCGACGACGATCGACCCAACCGGCGAGCGTGACCTTCTGCCCGACCAGTGCCTCGGTCACTTCCGTGGCATGATGTGTTCTGTAAGCCGTCTGGCTCATGCTTCCTCTATTCTTGTCAAGTCCTCAGAAATCGGCGGAAAACCGGGTTTTCCAAGCATTTCAGTCTTGTTTACAGGTTGACAGTTTGCCGGGCATACACAGTATCCGGCTCCCACGACTTGGCATCGGCCGGGGTCTGATCACCGGTGATGATGTTCTTGACCTCATCGCCCTTGGCTTCGCCGTCCTCGCTCGCCGCTGCCGGGAACCACACGTACGGGATGCCCAGCTTGTCGGCGTACTTGATCTGCTTGCCGAGTTTCGCGGCGGTCGGCGCGACGTCGGCCGCGATGCCGCGGGAACGCAGCTGGTTGGCGATTGCGTTGGCGGCCGGACGGTCGTCCTCATTCCACACCGCGACCATGACCGCAGCCGGGGAGATGCGTGAGGCATGTGCTCCCGCGGTGTGCAGCATGTAGGACACCAAGCGGGACAGACCGATGGACAGACCGACGCCCGGGTAGCGCTTGCTACCCTGGGAGGCAAGATTGTCGTAGCGGCCGCCCGAGCAGATGGAACCGAGCGAATCGGCACCGTCAAGGAAAGTCTCGTATACGGAACCGGTGTAATAATCCAGACCGCGGGCGATCTTGAGGTCGGCAATTACCGAGCCGGGACGGATGCGAGCTGCCTCGTCGACGATCATTGCAAGCGTATCGAGCCCCTGGCGGGCCAGTGCGTAAGCCTCGCTGTCAGTCGCGATGCCATGCTTGGCGCACAGCGCGTCGAACTTCTCGGCAAGCTCCTTGCCATCGGCTGCCGTCAACTCGGCAAGCTCCAGGCAGGCACGCGCCTGAGCCTCGTTCGCGCCACAGCCTTCGATCAACAGACGCGCGACCTCGTCGGCGCCGATCTTGTCAAGCTTGTCGATCTCGCGCAGCACGCCTTCGATGTCGGTCAGACCGAGCCCACGGTAGAAGCCTTCAGACAGCTTGCGGTTGTTCGCATGCACGGTCGCTTTCGGCAGGCCGAACTCGCGCAGCTGCTCCAACGCACTGACCATGACCAGCGGCAGCTCGACCTCGTAATGCTCAGGTAAATCGCCATTGCCGACCACGTCGATATCAGCCTGGACGAATTCACGGAAGCGGCCCTCCTGCGGACGCTCGCCACGCCAGACCTTCTGAATCTGCCAACGCTTGAACGGGAACGCCAGCGTGCCGGAATGCTCGACCACATACCGGCTCAGCGGCACCGTCAAATCGAAGTGCAGTCCAAGACGCTCCTCAATCGGCGTGTCGGATTCATGGCCGACTTCCTGAAGACGCGACAGCAGGTAGATTTCCTTGCTGGTTTCGCCTTTCTTCAGCAGACTTGCGCCAGTTTCAACGGCGCGTGTCTCAATGCCGATGAAGCCATTGAGCTCGAAAACCCTACGGAGCGTGTCGATGACACGCTGCTCCACAACACGTTCAGAGGGGAGCCACTCTGGAAATCCTGAAATTGATGCGCCTTTAGCCACGATTCCCTATAATAAGTGAAGTTGCGGAAAACATGCGGCACCGTCTCATACGACCTCATGTGACCCGCGACCCCTCACTACATGAGCTTAAGGAGCTGGCCATGGCCGACGAAAACGTCACCGAACCAAAGAACACCACCGAAAACGCGGGGCAGACGACGAAGACTGCCTCGCAACCGCAAACCGGCGCCAAGCCAACAGCGGTCCCCTCTCCTGCCAACATCAAGCATCACGCGCCGTCGCCCGCGGCGTTCGCCAAGAAGAAGCCGGCGCATCACAACGCGGCTCCCGCGGCGCACGTTGCGTATTCGGATGAGGATGTCAAGCAGGCCGAGTCCTTCGGACGTGTTGACGACAACGGCACCGTGTATGTCAAGGACGGAGACGGCGAGCGCGAAGTCGGCCAGTTCCCCGACGCCTCAAAGGAAGAGGCACTCGCCCTGTACGCCCGCCGGTTCCTCGATTTGAAGGAAAAGCTCGATGTCTTTGCCAACCGGCTGAAGTCCAACACCATCAAGCCCCACGAGATTGACGAATCGGTCAAGCTGCTGGGTGAAGAGACCAAGGAACCCGCTGTCGTGGGCAATGTCACCGAACTGCGTGCGCAATTCGAGCAGCTCAAGAAGGACGGCGAGGCGAAGAAGGAAGAACTCGCGAACCGCCGCAAGGAAGCCGTCGCCAAGGCGGTCCAAGAGCGTACGGCAATCGTGGAGAAGGCCGAAGCCGTCGCCGCCGGACTGGGCGACAACACGAACTGGCGTTCGACCGCAGACAAGTTCCGCGCGCTGTTCGACGAATGGCAGGCCCATCAGCGCAATTCTGTGCGCATCGACCGTGCCGATGCCGACGCGCTGTGGAAGCGCTTCTCCGCCGCGCGCACGACCTTCAACCAGCAGCGTCGCAAGTGGGCGCAGGCTCGCGACAACGAGCGCGCGCACTCCAAGACCGAGAAGGAAGCGATCATCGCCGAGGCGAATGAGATCAAGGATTCCACCGACTGGGCGGAAACCTCCCGCAAGTTCAACGAACTGATGGACCGTTGGAAGAAAGCCGGTCGCGCAGGCCGCAGCGATGACGACGCACTGTGGGCGAAGTTCCGTGAGGCTGCGGACACCTTCTTCAACGCTCGTCAGGCCGATCGAGACCAGATCAATTCTTCCGAGAAAGAGAATCTCGCAAAGAAGGAAGAACTGCTGAAGAAGGCCGAGGCGCTGGTGCCGGTCGCCGACGCGAAGGCCGCGAAGCAGGCTCGTCAGAAGCTCGCGGAGATCCAAGGCGAATGGGACCAAATCGGATACGTGCCGCGCGAGGACATGCGTCGCATCGAAGACCGTCTTGACGCAGTCGATCGTCAGATCAAGGCCGTTGAGGACGCTGCATGGAAGAAGAGCGATCCGGAGGCGGACGCCCGCAAGTCCAGCTTCGAGGAGCAGCTCAACGCCCAGCTCAAGGAGCTTGACGACAAGATCGCCGCGGAATCCGACCCGGCAAAGAAGGCCAAGCTGGAAGCCGAGAAGGCAACCAAGGAGCAGTGGCTGAACGCCATCAAGTAGTCGGCTGCCAACCGAACGTGCGCGAATCGCCGGAATCCTGCGAGTGTCAGGATTCCGGCGATTTGCTTATCAGCCAAGCAGTCCTGTCCTCCACCGCCCTACCCTATTCCACCCGATAGCCCGGTCGAGATGCCTCAGAGTCACCGGTTCGGTGACGGCAACGAGGTGACGTGACTGTTGCCATTGGCGCTACGCGGCGGCACAACGCAGTGAGACAACGCAAGAGGGGTGGCCCTGCAAACCGTGCAGGGCCACCCCTCAACAGTGGCGACAATCGCGGACAGATTTACGACAACGACGGCATGTCTCCGTTGCCTTCAGCTCCGGTATCGCCGGATTGTGCTGACGCATCCGTTGCCGGTGCCGACGTGGCGCCGACCAGCTTCGCATCCGGATTGCCGGCGTCGTCACCTTCAGAGAATTCCTCTCCGGTGAAGGTGAAATCGCCGAGAATGCCTTCGCCCTCGCCGTCCACGACCACACGCTGGCCGTCGTGCAACTCACCCATGAGGATCTTCTCCGAAATGGCGTCCTCAATGTCGCGCTGGATCACACGGCGCAGCGGACGTGCGCCGAGCAGCGGGTCGAAGCCCTTCTCAGCAAGCAGGTCCTTGGCCTTGTCGGTCAGTTCGAGCGACATATGACGGTCAAACAGACGGTCGTTGAGCTGCTTGACGTCCAGATCAACAATCTGACGCACCTGCGGCTCGGTGAGCTGACGGAACACGATGATGTCATCAAGGCGGTTGAGGAACTCGGGACGGAACTGTTCCTTGAGCTCGCTGTACACCTGCTCCTTCATGCGGTCGTAGCTCGTCTCGGTGTCCGAACCGAGGTTGAAGCCCGTGTTCGCTGCCTTGGCGATATTGCGTGTGCCCAGGTTGGTGGTCAGGATGATGATCGTGTTCTTGAAGTCCACCTTGCGACCCTGGCCATCGGTCAGATGACCATCGTCAAGTACCTGAAGCAGGGTGTTGAAGATGTCGGGGTGAGCCTTCTCGATCTCGTCGAACAGCACGACGGAGAACGGCTTGCGGCGCACCTTCTCGGTGAGCTCGCCGCCCTCCTCGTACCCGACATACCCCGGAGGCGCGCCGAACAGACGGGATGCGGCGTACTTCTCGGAGAACTCGGACATGTCGACGCGAATCAACGCGTCCTCATCATCGAACAGGAACTGCGCCAAGGTCTTGGCGAGCTCCGTCTTGCCGACACCGGTGGGGCCGGCGAAGATGAAGGAACCTGCCGGACGCTTAGGATCCTTCAGACCGACACGCGTACGCCTGATGGACCGGGCGAGCGCGGAAACCGCTTCGTCCTGGCCGATGATGCGCTTGTGCAACTCGGCTTCCATGTTGAGCAGCTTCTTGGATTCCGCCTGGGTGAGCTTGAAGACCGGGATACCCGTCGTGCTGGCCACGACCTGGGCGATGACCTCCTCGTTCACTTCCATCTTCACGTTGGATTCGCCTTCGCGCCACGAGGATTCCTTCTCTTTGCGCTCGGCTTCCAGCTTCTCCTGGCTGTCACGCAGTTCTGCGGCCTTCTCGAAGTCCTGCTTCTTGATGGCTTCGTCCTTCTCGGCAGACACCTTGGCGACCTGCGCGTCAAGATCCTTGAGCTCGGGTGGGGCCGTCAGACGCTTGATCCGCAGCCGCGCACCGGCCTCGTCGATCAGATCGATCGCCTTGTCCGGCAGGTGACGGTCCTGGATGTAGCGTGCGGACAGCTCGGCGGCGGCCTGCAACGCGCCATCGGTGATGGTCACGTGATGATGGTTCTCATACCGCGAACGCAGACCCTTGAGAATCTCGATTGTCTCGGCAATCGACGGCTCATGGACCTGAATCGGCTGGAAACGGCGTTCCAGCGCCGCGTCCTTTTCGATGTACTTGCGGTATTCCTCGGTCGTGGTCGCGCCAATGGTCTGTAGTTCGCCGCGTGCAAGCATCGGCTTAAGCATGTCGGACGCGCCCAGAGCACCGTCCGCGCTGCCGGCGCCGACAATCGTGTGGATTTCGTCGATGAACAGGACGATATCCCCGCGGGTCTTGATTTCCTTGAGTACTTTCTTCAGGCGCTCTTCGAAATCGCCGCGATAGCGCGAACCGGCCACCATGGAGCCCAGATCAAGGGAATAAACCTGCTTGTCCTTAAGCGTTTCAGGCACATCGCCCGCGACGATCTTCTGCGCAAGCCCCTCGACGACGGCGGTCTTGCCGACGCCCGGCTCGCCGATGAGCACCGGATTGTTTTTGGTGCGGCGGGACAGCACGACCATGACACGTTCGATTTCCGCGGAACGGCCAATCACCGGGTCAAGCTTGCCTTCCGCGGCTTCGGCGGTCAGGTTGCGGCCGAACTGGTCGAGAATCGCTGAGCCGGTCTGCCCACGCTTGTCCTGAACGCCGCCGGCATTCGCCAGTTCGCCCTTGTTGTCGGTATCCGGGCCGGTTGAATTGCCGCGGATCATATCGATGACCGTACTGCGCAGCTCACCCAAATCGACATCCATCTTGATGAGCACCTGCGTGCCGACGCCCTCGCCCTCGCGAATCAGGCCGAGCAGGATGTGCTCCGTGCCGATATAGCTGTGCCCGAGCTGCAGCGCCTCGCGCAGGCTCAGTTCGAGCACCTGCTTGGCGTGTGGGGTGAATGGGATGTGGCCGTTGGGCGACGCATTGCCCTTGCCGATCATCTCCTCAACCTGCTTGCGTGTGTCCTGCAGATTCACGCCCTTGGAGGCGAGCGCCTTTGCGGCGACGCCCTCGCCCTCGCGAATCAGGCCGAGCAGCAGATGTTCGGTGCCGATGTAGTTGTGCTGCAGGGAGCGAGCCTCTTCCTGCGCCAACACGATCACGCGCCGTGCACGGTCTGTAAACCGTTCGAACATGCTTGTCCTTCCACTGTTGTTTGTCCACTTTACTTTACAGATTCGCGGTGACGTTTCTTCCCTCATGCGTGGCAATTGCGCTATCAACGCAAACAAGACGATATGCTTGGCAGTGTAAGCTTCCTCGTAAGCCGCCTCAAGGAGGATGAAATGACGGACAATCTTGGACAGGTCACCGGCCGCGAGGCCGACATCGTCGTCGGCGTGGACGGTTCTGACGAATCATTCGCCGCGTTACGCTGGGCCTTGGGCGAAGCCTCACTGACTGGACAGCATGTCAATGCGGTATTCGGATGGACCCATTCGTGGGATATGGGTGCGAAGCCTGAAACCGATGACGCGTGGAAAGACGTACGCGAGCAGATGACGGCCCGGCTGCGCGACTGGGTTGACAGGGCGGGCGCCGACATGGATTTCGATCCTGAAAAGCTCAAACTCACTTCGGTTCGGGCCACCGGCACGCATGCGCTGCTCGAGCTCGGGTCGAACGCGCAGCAAATCGTCGTCGGCCGCCGGTCGCTCAATCGTGTTGCCCGTTGGTTCCTGGGATCGCTGTCCGCTTCGCTGGCGGAGGAAGCGAAGGTTCCGGTCACAGTCGTGCGGTTCGCCAGCGATGAGGAAGCCGATGTGCAAGACGCCATCGCCAATTCGCTGACTCCGGGAGATTCGACCGTGCACTACGCGCAGCCGCCGGTTGTCGGTGAAAACCGCAGCAAGCCGGTTGTCGTGGGCATTGACGGCTCGGTCATCTCGAAGCGCGCACTGGCGTTCGCCGTCGATGAGGCGCGCATCCATGGGGCGCCGTTGCATATCTTGTTCTGCTGGCAGCTCAAGGATCTGGACACTGTTCCGGGCTATGAGAACGCGGTCGCGCCGATGTCGGTGGACCAGCAGCGCGCGCAACAGTTGCTTGACGATGTCGTCGCGCAAGCGCATATCCCTGACACGGTGGACGTCCATGCGAATGCGTTCCATATCCCCGCGGCGAAGGGACTCATCAGCGCTTCACGCTACGCAAGCCATCTGGTGGTCGGGTCGCGAGGGTTGAGCGGTCTGGACGCCCATTTCCTCGGCTCGGTTTCTCGTCAGCTCGTGAATTTCGCCGAATGCACGGTGACGGTCGTGCACTGAGCGTTCCCGGCCGCACGCTGTGCGGATAGACCGTACAGATACGACAAGGGCCGTCTGCCGCGCAGGATTCACATTCCTGCGCGGCAGACGGCCCTTACTCTAAGCGAAACGGTCGAGCCGGCTCAGTCGGCGTTTTGGGGGTTGTCCCCGTTGCCGTCGGCGCCGGCAGCATCAGTCGGATTCGCGGTATCGGCGGTATCGCCATAGGCGGCGGACTTGGCGTTGCCAGTTTCCGCGGCATCGTCCGATGTCGCTGTATCGTCGGTTTGCTTCCTGCCGTCGGATGGTGCAGCTTCCGCTGCCTGAGCCACATCACCGGTGTCAGTGTTTTCCGCGTTCTGAGCGGTGCCAGCGGCTTCGGCGGTGCCAGCGGTGTCGTCGGCCTCAGCTTGAGCGACATCCGCGTCACCGGTGTTAGGCACGTCGGCAACGTCGGCAGCGTCGACAAGTGCATCGTCAGCCGCGTCGGCATCGTCATCGTCGTCACCGTGATTGGTCTCGGGGAACCCGGCCGCTTCCAAATCGTCCATGGTGATCACCGATTCGACCTGCGGGGTCTGCTGGGTGTCATCGCGTTCCTCGCGATCCGTCTCGTCATCCTCGACGGTGTTGTCGTCGATATCGGCTTCGCTGGCCTCTTCAAGCAGCTCGACCTGGCCACGCTCCTCACGCGGGGACTGAGCGATAACATCGATATGCATGTCGTCGTAGGCGGGTTTGGATTGCACCCACAGATGCGACGGCTGCGGCGGATCGATTTCCGAATGCTCCCCGCACCCGTGGTCAAGCGAGACGACACGGCCGTCGTCGGGGCTCCACTTGTTCGCGCAAACTCCGAACATCCGGTCGAAATCACCTTTGAGCGGTACGAAGAACCCGCATGTCGAGCACAGATTGCCGGCCGCCGTCTTCGTGGACAGCGCCTTGGGGCCGTGAGGACCTTCATACCAGCGTTTTGCGGTCTGGTCCCGTCCCAGCGGGCTGAGTACGTGACGGCGGGACAACATGAATTCCTCGACACTGTCCTCAAGGTCCTGTGCGGAGGTCACCGATGCGTCCTCAGGGTTGTCCGTCGTATCCCCAGTTTGTACGGATACATCGTCTTTGGCTTGTGTCCGTTCATCTTCACCCTGCTCCTCGGCCTGTGCCTGATCAGCATTGGGCGTCGGTGTAGCCGCGGACGGCTCGGTACGGCGGAAACCATCCTCGAGCCGGGAATCGTCCGGCTCGGTCCCAATCGAATCGGTCACCGACAAGTCGGTGGGCAGCAAACGGTCTTTCCACGGCACCCATGCCGGCGGCATCAAGGCCTGATCCGTAGGCACGAGCGAGGATTCGTTGACCGTCCACTCGTCGATATCGGTGTCGTGATACAGCGTCACCGACCATTCCCAGCCTTCGTATCCCCGTTTCTTGGATTCGAAACGGAAATCCGTGACATGATCGTCCTCGTCGATTGAACGAGTCAACCGCCCGACCTGGTCCGGCTCGTCGGCTACGGTCATGGCCACCGACCGGGCAAGCGACTTAGGGTCAATCCGTGGCGTCTCAGGCTCGTCCTGCGGATTCTCAATTGTCTGCATGCTCATCATTCCTGTACGTCGAAGTCGTCTGCAACCGCGCGCATCACCGTCGCGAGCTTCTTGCTGTCCGCCGGCGAAGGATAGTGGTGACGCCGCAAATCGTTGCCCGCCTTGTCAAGCAGCTTGATCAGATCCTCCACGATGGCGGCCATGTCGTCAGGCTTCGGCCTGGTGGCCTTGACCAGCGACGGACCCGCGGCGATAGGCTTGACACCCATCGCCTGCGGTCCCTTGTGCCCGTCGATCACGGAGAATTCGACCTTCACGCCCTTGCGCAGCGTCGTCGTGCCTTGAGGCAGCGCCGCGGCGGGCAGGAACACGTCCTTGCCCTGATCTGTGGCGATGAAGCCGTAACCTTTGTTCGCATCAAACCAACGCACCCGTCCCGTGGGCATAAGCACACCTCTCCTACTCCATACCAAGGCAAGCCGCGCCTGCCGTCATTGAACCAACATATCAGTTTACCGCATAGCCTTCCGTATCGGCTGTGGGCAATGTCACTTCTTGTCGGATGGCGATGATTTGTCTTTCCGGTCCTTGGACGGCTTGCGTTCTTTGCCGCGTTCGCGGGTCTGCGCCGGTTGCTGCTGGCGTTGCATCGGCGTTCTGGTTTGGTTGGGGTCAATCGGCAGAACCACCGTCAGCGTCAAGCCGCCTCCGGGCGTCGTGGTCGCGCTGATCAGACCGTGGTGCGCTTTGACCACTGACTGCGCGATCGCCATGCCCAGTCCGGTGCCGCCTTTCTGCCTCGCACGGGATGGATCGGCGGTGTAGAAGCGTTCGAAGATCTGCGATTGCGAAGCTTCCGGCACGCCGGGGCCATGATCGGAGAAACGAATGACCACATAGGGCATGCCCGATTGCAGGCTTTGCCCGACTTCCGCCGCCTCAAGGAAGGATGTGAGTCCCTTGGCATTCGACGACAGATGGGCCAGCTGCTGCGGGGTGATGGACGCTTGCAGCATGCTCAACGCGACTTCAACAGGCGAATCGGACGGGGTATACCGATGGATGTTGCCCACGATATTGGTGATGACCTGCCTGAGCCGCGAGCCGTCGCCCGTAAGGGTGATCGACGGCAGCTCGCCGGGGCTGAACGCGAGCCACGTACCCTGTCTGTCGCCGCCATGCCGCAGCGCAAGCACGCCTTTGGTGATGCCACGCTGGGGGTCGAGCGCATGCAAGTCGTCGCACGCGTCAGTCAACTGGGACGTGATGTTCACCTGTTGCGTGACATCGATGCCACGGCCTTCATCAAGCCGCGCGAGCGAGAGCAGATCCTCGACCAGCACGGTCATGCGGGCACTTGACGCCTCGATATGGCTGATCGACTCGTCCGCGCGTTCCAAGGCCCCCGGCATGTCGCGCTGCAGCGTGTACAACTCGGCGTACCCGTGGATTGCAGCAAGCGGGGTGCGCAGCTCGTGGCTGGCGTCGGAGACGAAGCGCTTCATCTTTTCGGTCGTCTCTTGCTGCTCGTTGAAGCTTTGCTCGATACGCGCGAGCATGGTGTTCAACGATGCGGCAAGGGAACCGACTTCCGTGTTCTCCGGGGCGCTAGGGACACGCTGGCTCAAATCACCGGCGGCGATTTTCGCTGCTGTTTTCTCGATGCGTTTGAGCGGTGCGAGCGTACTTTGAATCAGGATGGTCGCGATGACCGCGCCGATCAGCACGATCGCGATGCTCACCAACGTGCAGTATTTCGTGAGGGTATTCACGGTGTCGATCTGATCGCTCAGCGACAGGCCGATATAAATCACGCCCTTGATCTGCGCGCTGCCGTCCTCGGCTTTCTTGCCCCACGACAGGGCGAGCACCCTCCACGGGGCGTTGGCGGCTTGCAATGTGGAGCGGTTCACCGTGCTGGTGTCCGTGCGCACGATCGCCGATGTGGTGAACGGCTGGCCGATTTTCACATCGCCCATCGACCCGTCCGGCGGCAACTCCGGCACCGAGATGACGTTCTCCCGCATCACCGGAACGAGCGGCGTGTTGAGGATGTGGTAGTTTGTGTCGCGGATCTGCATGAAGTAGTCGTTCGGGCCTACGCTGCCTTGTTCGCTGCTGTCCTTGCTACGCAACACGTCGATGTTGTCGTAGACCAGTTGCGCCTGCTCTGCGAGCTGGTTGTCGGTTTTCTGCAACAGATAGTTGCCGACGAGCTCCTTGATTGAGAAGGTGATGCCCGCGGCGCATACGGTCAGCAGTACCATCATGCACGCCAGCAGTTTGGTGCTCAGCGGGATGGTGTCGAAACGATGGACCAGCATGTCGCGCACGGCGTCCATTGCGCGTGCGATGGCCGCAATCGGCTTAGGAAGCCTGCTGTATCTGGCTTGGCTGGCAGGCTGTCCGCTTTCGTCCCGGGTCGTGCCGGACGCGTCGCCGGGCGCACTTGTCTGCGCTAAACTTGCGGGCATAGCAGGCGCCTTCCGTGTTGTCGTTGACGCGGAATCCCCGCCTGCGACTGCAGCGCATTGCGGGGATTCCTTCGGTGCGTTTCCTGGATGGAGCGGCATCAGGCGTCTTTCTTCGCCGTCTTAGGCGCACGAATCATGTATCCGATGCCTCGCTTGGTTTCAATCAGCGGAGTGACCTTGTGCTTCTCGCCGTTCTCATCCTCGACAACCACGCCGTCGACCTTCTTGCGCAGGTAGGAGATGTACGATTCGACGATTGCGGCATCCCCGCCCCAGTCGTACTGCCACACGTGGTCGAGAATCTGGGTTTTCGACAGCACGCGCCCCTCGTTGTCCATGAGGTAGCGCAGCAGTTTGTATTCAGTCGGGCTCAGGTCCACCTGCACTCCGGCGCGGGTCACGTCATGGGAGTCCTCGTTGATTTCGAGGTCTCCGACGCGGATGATCGGGTCATCTGCTTCCTGATGGCTGGTGCGGCGCAGAATCGCGCGGATGCGCGCCACAACCTCCTCGAGGCTGAACGGTTTGGTGACATAATCGTCGCCGCCGACGGTCAGGCCCATGACCTTGTCTTGGGTGTCGTCGCGTGCGGTGAGGAATAGCACCGGCGAGTCGATGCCCTCCTGGCGGATGCGGCGCGTCACGGTGAATCCGTCGATGTCAGGGAGCATGACGTCGAGTACGATCAGGTCGGGGTGCACTTTCTCGATGACCTCGATCGCCTCGGAACCCGAAGCCGCGGTGTTCACTTCGAATCCTGCGAAATGCAGGGAGGCGACGAGCAAGTCGCGGATGGAGGGCTCGTCGTCGACAACTACGATGGATGCTTCAATTGGTTTGCTCATGCTTCCTAGCATTCCTCTTTTGTCTTCGTGTTTCCTGAGAATGTTCTGCAACTTGCTGAGAAAATCGCTTCAGATATTCATCCACCGCCGAGGAGTCCGATTCCGATGCGGCTGACGTGTGGGCTTCGGCGCCGGCGTCACCGAAGTCAGGTCGGCGTTCGGCGCGGTTTTCCGTTCGGTTCTCCACCGGCGCTTCCGATTCCGACGCCTGCGGATCTTCTTGCGGATCGCCGTCGATCATAGAACCCGTGTGGCGGTAGGAGGGGTGCACATGCTTCGATGCATCGCTATGACGATTCGATGGCGTTCGCCGCTCTGATCGCTTCCCCCGCTTCGATTGCTTCGATCGCTTTGCGTCGCGGCGGCGCATCGCCTTGCGCGATCGGTCCTGCTTGCCTCCCTTGCTGTGAGCGCCTTTCGCATTACGTGCAAGCACGATAATCACCACGACCAAGGCGACCAGTAGCAGCGCCACACCTACGAATAGCCCGATGGAGAAATCCTTCGTGTCCCCCGACGTCGATGTCTCCTTGAGCTTGCCGATTTCGTTCATCATCGCAATGGCCGAGCCCGACCAGTCAGGGGCACCTTTTTTGGCGGTCAGTGGCCCCAGGGCGGCTTCCGACAACGCATCTACGGATTTCTGATCTTTGAGCCACTTATCCGAATTGTTCGACACCGCGACGACGAGGTTGCCATCCGCGCTGGCGACCGCCAGCAATACGGTGTTAGGCGACGGACTGGTTGACTGCAGCAAGGTGCTCGCCCATGTCGTGGGCTTTGTTTTCGTCCCAAAACTGTCCAGATACAGCAAACGCACCGAAACGCCGTATTCATTCTTCGTTTTCGTAATCATGTCGGTCACGCTGGTGGCGTTCTCGCCGAGCAGGTTGTTCGGATCGGTGATGTCGGCGCTCAAGGTAGCGCCCGATGAGGCATCCGACGAGGATGAGGAAGAGGAAGACGACGATGTGGATGGGCTGGGGCTGGACGCGTCATCTGCCTCGGCGCACATCGGCAGCGCCGCCACCGCGAAGACGCAGAACACCGCAGCGAGCGTCGCGAGCGCGCGCTGCCACCATATGGCCGTCTGCTGCGGCTGTCGTCTTTTGACCACATTTGCCGTACGGACGTGAGACATGTTCAAAAACCGCATATTGTCCACTGTAGCGGTCGGCTGCACCAAACGGGGGACGTACGGTCCGCCGACCGCCAACGCCGCAAGGCGAGAACCATGTCAAGAAAGACAAGAAAGGAACGTCCATGGCACAGTACCAAGTCGATTCGGAACAGATTCAGTCCTCAAGCGCCGCGGTGCGCTCTTCCATCGAGCAGATCAGACAAGCCGTCCAAGGCATGTACGCGAATCTTGAGGGACTCAACAGCGTGTGGAGCGGCTCGGCGTCCGCGCAGTTCGCCGGGGTCATCAGGCAATGGCGGGCCGCGCAGCAGCAGATGGACGCGTCACTGGAGGCGATCGGCATGTCGCTGACGCAAGCGTCGAACGTATACGCCGATGCCGAAGCGCAGGCTTCGCGATTGTTCACGATATCGTGACGGCGTAGGACTGTAGCGACAGCTCGCATCGCGAGAGACTGCGCTACACGCGGTGAGTGTCACGATTGCGTGCGCGACGGTGCCTAGTGTCGTCGTCTGCCGCGCAGTATCGCCGACATTGCAGCGAAACGCATGGCTAC
Source organism: Bifidobacterium thermophilum (assembly GCF_002846655.1). Lineage (NCBI taxonomy): Bacteria > Bacillati > Actinomycetota > Actinomycetes > Bifidobacteriales > Bifidobacteriaceae > Bifidobacterium > Bifidobacterium thermophilum. Next base: position 28,497 of record NZ_PCGX01000010.1, read on the forward strand.
GGCGGTGTCGAAGACGTATCACCGGTACACCTTCGACAGCCGCCCCATAACGCTTCAGGGGCGCCGGCGGTTTCCCGTCGACGCCCCTGAAGCATCCATATATATCACTTGCGTCGTTTCACGCGAATGCGGGACGCTTGTGACCGTTTGGATCAGTAGCCCATGTCAGCGCCCTGGGCAGGAGCCGCAGTCTTCGGCTCCGGCTTGTTGGCCACCACAGCCTCAGTGGTCAGGAACAGGCCGGCAATGGAAGCGGCGTTCTGCAGCGCGGAACGGGTGACCTTGACCGGGTCGGTGACGCCGGCGGCCATCAGATCCTCGAAGGTGTTCGTGGCGGCGTTGAAGCCCTGGCCTTCCGGCAGCTCACGCACCTTGTTGAAGACCACGTCACCGGAGACACCGGAGTTCTCGGCGATCTGCTTGATCGGAGCCTCGACGGCACGGAAGACGATGGCCGCACCGGTCGCCTCTTCGCCGGTCAGCGAAGCCAGAGCCTCGCTCTTCTCGGCCTTCTTAGCGGCCTGCACGAGCGCCACACCGCCACCGGGCACCAGACCCTCTTCGACGGCTGCCTTGGCGTTGCGCACGGCGTCCTCGATGCGATGCTTGCGTTCCTTGGCCTCGACTTCGGTCGCGGCACCCACCTTGATGACGGCCACGCCGCCGGCGAGCTTGGCGAGACGCTCCTGCAGCTTCTCGCGATCGTAATCGGAGTCGGTGTTGTCGATTTCGGAACGAATCTGGGCGACGCGGGCAGCCACGTCTTCCTTGGAGCCGCCGCCGGAGACGATGGTGGTCTCGTCCTTGGAGACGATGACCTTCTGGGCGGTGCCGAACACGTCCATGTCGATGGAGTCGAGCTTCAGGCCCAGCTCATCGGAGACGACCTGACCGCCGGTGAGGATGGCCATATCCTGCAGCATGGCCTTGCGACGATCGCCGAAGCCAGGAGCCTTGACCGCGCAGGTGTTGAAGGTGCCGCGGATCTTGTTGAGAATCAGGGTCGGCAGCGCTTCGCCGTCGACGTCTTCGGCCACGATCAGCAGCGGACGGCCGCTCTTCATGACCAAGTCAGCAAGGTGGACGATGTCCTGCTGGCTGGACACCTTGCCCGAGGTGAGCAGGATGTACGGGTTCTCCAGCACTGCGGTCTGGTCGTCGGCGTTGGTAACGAAGTACGGGGCGATATAGCCCTTGTCGAAACGCATGCCCTCGGTGAACTCGAGGTCCAGGCCGAAGCGGTTGTTGTCCTCGACGGTCACGACGCCATCCTGGCCGACCTTGTCAAGCGCCTCGGCGATCTTCTCACCGACCTCAGGATCAGCAGCAGAAATCGTTGCGGTGGCTGCGATCTGGTCCTTGGTCTCCACATCCTTGGCGGAAGCGACCAGTTCCTTGACGATTTCGTCGGCGGCCTTCTCGATGCCGCGACGCAGGGCAATCGGATTGGAGCCGGCGACCACGTTCTTCAGGCCTTCATGGACCAGGGACTGGGCGAGCACGGTAGCGGTCGTGGTGCCATCGCCTGCGACGTCATCGGTCTTCTTCGCGACTTCCTTGACCAGCTCGGCGCCGATGCGCTCGTACGGCTCTTCAAGGTCGATCTCCTTGGCGATGGAGACGCCATCGTTGGTGATGGTCGGAGCACCGTAGGTCTTGTCGAGCACGACATTGCGGCCCTTCGGGCCCAGCGTGACCTTGACTGTGTTGGCGAGCTTGTCGAGACCCGCGAGCATTCCCTGGCGAGCTTCCTCGTCGTATGCAATGATCTTTGCCATCGTTCCTCCACATATGGCTACACGGTATGAACTTCCACCCGAGACCTTGAGTAAGCCGACCGTCAGCTGCCGGTTATCACTCTCGGCTTCCGAGTGCTAATTGGGAGATTAGCACTCTCGGGCGTCGAGTGCCAACATCGCCGCATGTATTGCGCTGTTGGCATGAAATGCGTGTCGCGAGTGTCGAACGGGAATAATCCCGGCGCGCCGATGCCTCGCCGCTTCGATGCTGCGCCGTATGCCGCCGTTCACGCCTGGAATCCTGCGTGACGCGGGCGCCCCAATCAAGGCGTGCTGCAAGGCAAATCCGTCGGAATGTGGGCCCAATGCCGCGACAGGCAGCCGAAATCATTCATTCCTGCTTCTACCAACGCTGAGTCACCCGTCAGCGCCGGCAGAAGGTCATCGCTCTGTTTCCACCGACACTCAGCACCATCTCAGCGTCGGTAGAAGGTTGAACAATGCGAACAGTTCGCAGTGTGTGCCCGACCGATCATCCACAAACTGGTTACGCCTAGAGCCACCCCGCGTAAACAGTTTGGGGAACCACACGAACCAGTTACGTGTACAGCGCCCTCAGCCACGGCACGCGATATGCCGAAACAACAACAGGCGCCCCGTCGGGGACGCCTGGAGTGAGATAGTGTGCCTGTCAAACTGGTCGGCGAAGCCGGTCAGGATGGCACGCACAAGATAAGGTTCAAGAGAATCCCAGATCACAGCTTGGTGACGGTGGTCGCTTGGAAACCCTTCGGACCACGCTCCGCCTCATATTCGACGCGATCGCCCTCATCGAGCTTCTTGAACCCCTCCTGTTGAATAACGGAGTAATGCACGAATACATCATCCCCACCCTCATCCGGGGCAATGAATCCATATCCTTTGCCTGCGTTGAAGAATTTCACCGTGCCTTGTGCCATTTCAATCATCCCTCGCATGAGCCGGCCCGACGCAACCATTCACGCCGGCTACCGCCCACTTGGTGCCCCATTGTAGCGAGGCGAGACAACGAAACGCCGAGAAGTCAGTTCATCAGCACAACGACGACCGGCGCGGACAGATTGGTGACCTTGCTGACATTGGAAATGCCCAGCTTGGCGGCGACATCCTGCGCCGTGGCCAGATCGGACTCGTTCTGATACCACACCACGGATGCGCTCGGCAAGCTGCCCGAAGGATTAGCGGCCACGACGTTGGTGTACCCTGCACCGGTGAGTACCGCCGCCTGTTTCGCGGCATATCCGGTCTTACGCGTGCCGTTGACCACACGCACTTGGGCGGACAGGTTCACCGAGGACGAAGACGCCGGCGACGAGGTGGATTCCGACGGCGACGCAGACGCCGACTCAGACGCCGACTCGGAGGCGGAGGCCGAAGCCGAGGCAGTATCGCTCGCGCTGGCAGACGCCGATGCAGACGCAGTTGATTTGGCCGAGGGGCTCGAAGATGACGAAGCGCTGCTGCCACTGGAGAACAACTTGGCACCTTCCCCCGACATGGCGGCCCATGCACCAACGCCCGCGACAGCGGCGGCGATGATGACAATCAGGAATGGCACCAAACGCGAGGCTATCGACCGATTGCCGCGGTGCACGCCGATTGGCCCCTGCGGCGGGTTGTCGAACACGTCCTGCGCGTACGACTCATCAGTGTTACGGTCTTTGCGTGCCATATGCCGTCCCTTTCGAATAGATTCATCATCGAGTGTACATGCACGGCCGGGCAGCGCCGACACAAACTGCGGCCTATGTGTCGGATATCCACAGCTTTGTCACGTCCTGCCGCGCTTTGCCCGTCTCCACGCCGCACGCTGATCAGTTAGTGCGCCGATTAGCGCCATACGTCCATCAACGCCCTAGAGTAGTAAGCATGGAACATGCTCATGTCAAACCGCTGTCCGAGATTATTGACCCCGGATGGGCCGCAGCGCTGGCCGACGTGGAACCGGATATCCATCGGATGGGGGATTTTCTGCGGGCCGAAATCGCGGCGGGACGCCATTATCTTCCAGCGGGACGCAATGTCCTGCGCGCGTTCACCATCCCCTTCGACAGCATCAAAGTGCTGATTGTCGGGCAGGATCCGTATCCGACGCCCGGTCACCCGGTGGGACTGAGCTTCTGCGTCGCCCCTGATGTCAGGCCGTTGCCAAAAAGCCTGATTAATATCTACAAGGAACTCAGCGACGATCTGGGCGTTCCCACACCGTCCAACGGCGATCTGACCCCATGGACGCAACGCGGGGTCATGCTGCTCAACAGATGCTTGACCGTTCAAGTCGGTCGTCCCAACAGCCATCAGGGCAAAGGATGGGAGCATATCACCGACGAGGCGATCCGCGCTCTCAACGCCCGTACCGACCAAGAGGGCAAGCCGAAGCCTTTGGTCGCGATTCTGTGGGGACGCAATGCGCAGACGCTCAAACCACTGCTGACGAACGCCGCGATCATCGAATCTCCGCATCCGAGCCCCCTGTCGGCCTCGCGCGGTTTCTTCGGGTCACGCCCGTTCTCTCGGGCCAACCAGGCACTGGTCGCCATGGGTGCGCAACCGGTGGACTGGGCGCTCCCGCCCGCCGCATCCCCTGCTTACGGGCAACTGCAACCTGCGGTCTCCAAGCCGATACCGCCGCTTGTGTCCCGAGCCGACACCCCGGCAGCCCCCGCACCGCAAGCGCCCACCATGACGCCTCTGCTGTAAGCGAGGCATCCTAATCCGCTACTATGCTGGGATACCGGTCTGCGGCCAACCGACCGCAACCCGACCAGCCACCAATCGTTGGAGCACACCATGGCACTTTTTCCACCACAACCGAACATCCCGCAACCGATGCCGCCGATGCCGCAACAACCGGCGACCCCGACATCCGCGGGCCTGTCGCCCGACGATCTCAACCATGCACGGCAGCTGGCCGACCGCATCCGCGCACGGTTCGCGCAGACCCTCGTGGGTCAGGACAACCTGCGTGAAGCGCTGATTGTCACCATGGTCTCCGGAGGGCATATCCTCATCGAATCCGTCCCCGGCCTGGCCAAAACGACCGCGGCACAGACGCTGGCGACATCAGTGTCGGGCAGTTTCAAACGCGTGCAATGCACCCCCGACCTCATGCCATCCGATTTGGTCGGCACCCAGGTCTTCGACTTCTCCACGCAGCGGTTCAGCACGCAAATCGGCCCGATCCACGCGAATTTCGTGCTGCTTGACGAAATCAACCGTTCCAACGCGAAAACACAGTCCGCGATGCTCGAGGCGATGGCCGAAGGCGCCACGACCATCGGTGGGGAACGCATCGCGCTGCCGCAGCCGTTCATGGTAATCGCCACCGAGAATCCAATCGAGGAAGAAGGTACGTTCAATCTGCCTGAAGCGCAGATGGACCGATTCACGATGAAGGCGGTTATGGGTTATCCCAGCGCTGACGAGGAGCAGCGCATGCTCGCCATGCTCACCAAACGCGGTTCCGACACCGTCGACGCCAAAACGCTCGAAGGCGACGTTCTCTCGCTTGCCGACGTCGAGTTCCTGCGCGCCGCCGCCCGACGGGTTCACGTCTCCGAAGCGATCATGGGCTATGCGGTCGATATCGTGGCGACCTCCCGAGGCGCCGGAACCCACCCGATTGCGGATTTGTCGACAAAGGTCCGTCTCGGCGCCAGCCCGCGCGCCTCCATCGCGCTCATCCGCGTCGGACAGGCAGCAGCGCTGCTCGCCGGACGCGACTATGTGATTCCTGAAGACATCAGGATGTTTGCGCATGAAATCCTGCGCCACCGTATCCTGCTGACCTTCGAAGCGCTCGCCGACGGGGTGACCAGCGACCAAGTGGTCGACTCCGTCGTGGCGACGGTGCCGGTGCCATGATCGACGGCATGACAGGCACCGAGAACGGCAGCATCGCCGGAGACATGACCGGAGGCGACGCGATTCGCAGGAAAATCGAAGCGCTCGCCACCACGCTCAGTTTGCCGACCGTGAGGCGGGCGTTGGGCACCCTTGAAGGCGAACACCCTTCCCACCGGCGGTTCGGCAGCGACGACATCATGGATATCCGCCCGTACGAGCCCGGGGACGAGGCGCGGCGCATCGATTGGCATACGAGCGCGCGCAGCGGCAGGCCAATGGTCGTCCACAGGCAGCGGCGGGTCACGTCTCGCGTATGGATGCTGATGGACACGGGCCGAGAGATGACCGGCTCGTGCGAGTCGGGGGAAATGGCGTGGCAGGTTGCGGCGAACGGTCTGCGGATGTTTGCCGCGTTGAGCTTGCGCAGGTCCGACGACATCTCCTTGGTCTGCGCTGATTCGGCGAGTATCACCAGAGTGCCGTTCCATGGCGGTTTCGCACAGTTCGAGCACACACTCGACCGCGCGCTGGAACGCCCTTGGGACCATCCGCGTAATATGGATGCTCTGTTGGATTATGCGCGGCGCATCAACGACCGTAACGCCCTGATTGTGCTGGCGACCGACGAACACGCGCTTGGTGAGCGTCAGCTCGGCGCAATCCACGCCATCGCCCGGACCCACCCAATGGTGATTGTCGACGTGGAAACCATCAACCCGTTCGCCGCCCGCCAGCGTACGGTCGCCGACGCTGATACCGGCAGAAGGTTGCCGGCGTTCCTCATCGACGCCGTAAGCAAGCGTGAAGTGGACACTCACCGCAGCTATCTCGCCGCCCAGCTCGAAGCCCAGTTGCATGCCGGGGGTTCGACGCTGATGCGCGCCTCATCGAGCGAAGCCATGTTCCGTACTTTCGTGCGCACGGTATCCGTGACACTCGCGCGCACCGGCTTCTCGACCCATCCGGTGGCTCCCCCGAAGGCCCTTGGCGCCACCGGCAAGGCAGGAGACCGCTTATGAGCACTGCTATCACCGACATCGTCCATATCGTCGCAGCGATCAAGCTCGACGACCTCAAACCGGAGCAGACGTACACTGGCGCCGGAGCAATCGCCGCCGTCCTTGTGGCTTCACTCGCCCTGGCGTGTCTGTTTGTCGTCTTGGCCGTTGTGCTGTCCAAACCGCGTCGATCCTACCCACAAGCCAAGCGAGCGCATCGCGGAGTGCATCACCAGACCAGCGGCACCCGGATCTGGCACCGGCGCATCGACGAAGTGGTGGACCGATTCCATGCGGGCGACATCAGCCGAGACCAGGCCTTCGCCCAACTCGCCTCGCTGGCCCGCGCATACGCGTCCGGCATGGCGGACGACACCATGGAAACCCGGACCTTGTCCGATCTCAACCGCACGATACCGACGTCTACAGGCAATGAGAAAGCCGGATTCATGCTGCTGCGTCAGACCATCGCGGCCTTGTATCCACCGGAATTCGCCGACGAACGGTACAATGACGCAGCCCGGTCGACAAGCGTTGAACAGGGGGCCGAATGGGTATCCACACTCGTTGAAAGGTGGCGCCGATGAGATGGCAATGGCCTTGGGCCGCGCTGATTGCCTTGGGCACCGCCTGCGTGATTGCGGCGGGTGCCTCGATGCTCGCCGCATGGCGGGAACGCAAGGCGTCCGGGCGCAATCCCGACCTCAAATCGTACAGTCTTGACGAAGACTTGAACACCGAGCACGCCTCAGAGCTGTTCCGCCAATGGCGGACTTTCAACCGTATTGCGGCGGGCGCGCTCGTCGCCGCGCTGATCCTGTCCGTCTCTCTGGTCGCCCGGCCATCGACCATCAACGAGGAACAGGAACGCTCGGCGAGCCGCGACATCGTCCTCTGCCTTGACGTATCCGGCTCAACACTCCCCTACGACCGGCAGATCATCGACACGTATCTCAAACTCGTGTCGAATTTCCAAGGCGAACGCATCGGCATGAGCATCTTCAACTCGACTTCGCGCACAGTGTTCCCGCTGACCGACGACTATGCGCTGGTGACCAGCCAGCTCAAATCCGCCGCATCGATTCTCAAAGGCGTGCAGACGCAGGATGACATCGACAAGATGAGCGACGAAGACTACCAGAAAGTCTCTGATTGGCTGGACGGCACGCAGAACAAGACCAACGCTACATCCCTGATCGGCGACGGGCTCGTCAGTTGCGCGGCGATGCTGCCCGGTTTCGCATACGGCAATGCTGCGCAGCAGGCGTCCTCCACCAAGGGTGCTGCACGCCGGCGTTCGTCATCCATTGTGCTGGCCACCGACAATGTCGTGTCCGGGCAGGAGACCTACACGCTCAAGCAGGCGCTAGACCTGACCCGCACGGCTTCCATCAGCGTGGACGCGGTGTATGCCGGTGCCAAGGAAAGTCTGAGCGACACGACGACCACCAGCCTCAAACGGCAGATCGAATCGCACGGTGGCACGTTCATGTCACAAGCCGACGGCTCATCGATCGAATCCATGGTTCGAACCATCGAAGAGCGCCAAAGCGCGCACAGCAAACGCGACGCGCAATCAGCCGTCGATGACGCCCCGGGCTGGTGGACACTCGCCCTTGCAGTGTGCATCATCGTATGGCTCGCATTCGCTTGGAGGCTGAGACGATGAACGGATGGACACTATCCCCCGCACTCGGCTGGCCGGCAGGTGTCGCGCTCGCCGTGATCATGACGGCATGCGCAATCGCCGAAATCGTCATCCACATCCGGCAGCGCTCCGCAAGCGACGAAACCGCGGCCTCATGCGTGCGACGGACGCTGATCTGTCTGCTGACGGCCGTCGCGGTGTTGACGCCGAGCACCGTCGCAGAGACCACCAGCAAAGCAGTCAACGCCACCGACATCGTCATTGCCATCGACACCACGAGCTCCATGGCGGTCAAAGACGCGACCTACGGCGACGCGACGACAATCAGCCGTCTCGACGCCGCGAAAGACGCCGTCCACGACCTGACCAAAGCCTACCCCGCCGCCAGTTTCTCCGCGATGAGTTTCGGGGCGAGCGCCTCGCTGGACGTCCCGCTGACGCCCGACACGCTTGCCATCGACAATTGGGCAGATACGTTAAGCGTCGAGCCCACGACGACATCGTCAGGATCGTCGCTGGACACTCCGCTGGACAAACTGCTGCTCACGCTCAAAGACATCCGCCAACGCCATCAGAACGACACCATCGTACTGTTCCTGATCAGCGACGGCGAGCAGACCTCGACCACCACGCGCAGAACATACTCGTCGTTGCGCCGGTATCTCGATGATGCACTCGTGCTGGGCGCCGGATCAACTACAGGCGGGCAAATCCCCGCCGACGGTTCAGACGACAGTCCTGACGGCCAAGAAACCTGGGTGACCGACCCGACCACCGGCCAACCCGGTATTTCAAAACTCAGCCCGGATACGCTGAGCACCATAGCCGACGAGCTCAGCGGCACCGCCGTCATGCTGGACGCCACCCACACCGCGACCGATTCGCTGCCGAAGGCGTCCAAGACGTGGCGGACCACCTCCACCGCAAAGACACGGCAACGCACCACACCCGTGGTCTGGCCGATCGCCATCGCCATCGCCGCGCTGCTGGCATGGGAGTTCGGCGCATGGGTAGGAATGTCAAGGAGACTGCTATGACCGCCACGAACGGCACATCGAACTCGCTGCCTAAACCTCCTGTCACCGGCACGAAACGCGCTGCACTCGCGGTCCGCATCGCGCTGGTTATGTTCGCGTGCCTCGCGCTGATTCTGGCCTTGGTTGCGGCGGCTAATCTGCAGGCTCAGAGCGCCTACAACCAGGCCACTGCAAGTCTCAAAGCCGATCTGGCGGCGTCAGCGAAGGCCACCGCGGACTGGTCGACGCTCGCGGCACGTCAAGAGCAGACCGACGATCAGTTCGCCGAGGCAGCGACATGGAACGCCGTACTGCTGCCTGAGCTCAAACAGCTCATCGCCGCCAACAGTGCCACATCACACACCCTGACCAAGCGCATCGCTGCGGAACTCAAACAGCAGCAGGGCGCGGCTTCGTCCTCTTCAGCCGATTCCGGGGATGGTTCTGCGCAACAGCCGTCGGCTTCTTCGTCCCCATCGCCTTCTCAGGACGGGTTGAACGATGAACAACGTCAACAGGTGCAGGATCTGCTCAAATCCAACCAGTCCGCCTCGCCCTCGCCCTCGACGAGCTCCACCACGGGAACAACAACCCCCACCCCCAGTGGGAGCGTCAAACCATGGTGAATGCTGGTCAGGCTTGCGCTTGCGGCGACAAAACGGCGACAGCACAAGGCTGATCAACTTTTGACCACATCGAAGCCTCAGACGTGCATCCGGTCGCATCATACGCTTCGATGGAAGCATGACATCATTCACACCATTTCATACTTCACCGCTCATGGGCGAACCAGTGACATGCACATGTCGGCGTGCCGCCACCGCAGCGATTGACGCGCTCGACACCGCGTATTCCCACACCCGCGAGGGCGCAACGGCACTCGACGAATGCACGGCGCTCGCCACCGCCGCACACTGGCAAGGCCAGGCAGCGACACTGATGAGACAATCACTCAACATGCTGATCGCTCAAGCCGACACCATCGGGCAACGCGCACGCATCATACTCGCCAACCTCCGGGAGGACACGCAATGACATGGCAGGTCACATCCCGAATCTCAGGCGGCCCGACGTTGAGCGTTCCCGATGCGCAGCAGTTCCAAGCGCTGATCGCCTCACTTGAGCAGGCTTCGCGCAGGATGACGCTTCAGGCAAGGCTATGGTCCGAGGCGCGCGAACGCATTGTCTCCTCCCAGCTTCAATCCGGATGTTGCCCGGCCAATCGACAGATCAGTCCCGGCAGCCACAGCAACGCCATCAACGCGTTCAGGCATATCCCCCTGCGGCACCGCGAACTGTCGCACTGGTGCGATGAACAGACCCGCGACTGCCATGCCGTCGCCGCACGGCTTGATACGCTCTCCCGGCTCGTGGCGCGCGCCCACGGCCTGTATTTGGATGCCGAACACCGCGCTTCGTCGTACGGCGGTTCAATCCCCACAGACCCGCTGGCAACATCCGCACCGAGCCTGAAAGGGCTTGCCGCCTCGATCCTCGAATCCATCGGATCGATACGCGCAGGCGGCGACGCGCGGCAGGCGGCGCTCGAAGCACTGCATTCCACTGCCCCCTATCATGAGGCCATCATGGCGGGGTTCAGCGCGATGGTCCTCGGCGGCATAGCAGTGACACGGACCGCAGGCGGCTACGCACCAGGCAGCGACGACGGGACGGGCAACGGAACGGGCAGCGCCCGGAGAGCCGACGACCTGTTTCAGGGCATGCTTACCAAGCAACGCGTCAACATCGCCGCCGGGCAACTCGCCTCACTCACCGCCTCACTCAACGACAACCGGCAAGGCAACCGTCTCGATCTGACCCGGAAGCACCCTCCCGGACAAGTCGTGCAACCGGTCGATGATATCGCTGGGGCCATCGCGCAACTGCGTTCCCTCGCAGAAAGCCAGTACGGCACCGGAACAGACAACGGCTTGTCATATGCGACAATTGCCATCCAACGCTACCGGCGCGACGACGGGAGCGTTGGATGGCTCGTCATCGTACCCGGCACGGACGGCCACGCGGATTCCCCATTCGGCTGGCCACAGAATATCGAGCTGATGAGCAGCGACGCGGATACCAGGATCGGGGCCGACAGCGCGCGGATGGTCATGGAGGCCATGGACCGCGCCGGCGTCAAGCACGACGACCCCGTCGCCGTCATCGGGCACTCCCAAGGTGGTATCGTGGCCGCCACACTCGCTGCCGACAGCGGGTACAACATCAGGCATATCGTCACCGCAGGCTCACCTGTGGCGAACCATCCGATCCGCGAAGGAGTATGGACCACAAGCATCGAAATGGACGACGAACTGGTCGCGGCGCTGGATGGCACGCCTAATCCGGCAAGCGAATCATGGCTCACCATCCGCGGCTCGGTCAGCCGACAGCCCGAACACCATGAAAGCAATACGGCGGATATGGCTTCGCCGGTGCCGCAAAGCGTCAAACACCGTGAAATGTCACATCATCTGAAATTCCATCAAGCCGCGTACACCAACGCGCTCGCGCTTGGTTCCAGGGCGGTGTCCTCGCATGACCGGCACTTCAGCCAGGTCGTCGGCGGCACCTTGGAGGAAACCAGCTACTGGCAGGGCCGCATGACGCGATGAGACCGGCGGCGGGAGCATGACCGCCGCCGGTTCACGGTAGGAAGTATCCTGAGCAGTATGAAGCTTACTGATATCACCCCAGCAATCGCACTGACCCCGCTCGACGGGCGCTACCACAAGCAGACGGCTCCCTTGGTGGAATACATGAGCGAACCGGCGCTCAACCGCGAGCGCATGCGTGTGGAAGTCGAATGGATGATCCTGCTCGCCAACGGGTTCTCCGGCAACGGCAACCAGCCGATCATCCCCGGTGTCAAGCCGCTGACCCAAGCCGAGCAGGAGTATCTGCGCGCCATTCCCGAACAGTTCGGCGCGGAGGGCATCGCCCGTCATGCAGCACATGAGGCAATCACGCATCATGACGTGAAGGCGGTCGAATACTATATCGACGACGAACTGGACAAAGCCGCCGACGCGCTCGGTGAAGAAACCCAGCTGACCCATCTGAAAACCCTCGTGCATTTCGCCTGCACGAGCGAGGACATCAACAACCTGTCCATCGCCCGCTGCGTGAAGAACGCAATCGAACAGGTGTGGCTGCCTGACGCGCAGGCGATTGTCGACCTGCTGACCGAAAAAGCCGAACAGTATCGCGACATGTCCCTGCTCGCACTGACCCACGGCCAGCCGGCCACGCCGACCACGCTGGGCAAAGAGCTCGCCGTGTTCGTCCACCGTCTCAACCGCCAGCTCAAGCATGTGCGCGAACAGGAATACCTCGGCAAGATCAACGGCGCCACCGGCACCTTCGGCGCACATCTGGCCGCCCTGCCGGACGTCGACTGGATCGCCGTCTCCCAAGAGTTCGTCACCAACCGCATGGGCCTGACCTGGAATCCGCTGACCACGCAGATCGAAAGCCACGACTGGCAGGCGGAGCTCTACGGCACCATCAGCCACACCAACCGTATCCTGCATAATCTCGCGGTGGACGTGTGGATGTACATCTCCCGCGGCGTGTTCGCCCAGGAGCCGGTCAAGGGCGCCACCGGATCCTCCACCATGCCGCACAAGGTCAATCCGATCCGCTTCGAAAACGCTGAAGCCAATCTCGAGATCTCCTGCTCGCTGCTGGACACCCTGTCCGCCACGCTGGTGGAAAGCCGTTGGCAGCGCGACCTGACCGATTCCACCACGCAGCGCAATATCGGCTCCGCGCTCGGCTATTCCGTCCTTGCCCTGACGAATCTGCTCGGCGGTCTCAAGTCCATCCACCCCAATGAGATCGTCATCAGCCGCGAGCTGGATGAGAACTGGGAGGTGCTCGGCGAACCCATCCAGACAGCGATGCGCGCCGGCGAGCTGGCGGGCGAGCCTGGTATGGATCATCCGTACGAGAAAGTCAAGGAGCTCATGCGCGGCCACAGCATCGGCAAGGCGGACGTCGAACGGTTCATCGACGAGCAGTCCTTCGATTCGGCCACCGCGGCACGGCTCAAGGCACTGACACCGGCTACCTATACCGGCGCTGCGTCGAAGCTGGTCGATTTCGACCGCCAGTAACCACCAGACATCAGGCGCAGGGTGTGTGCCCTAGCGAGCTCGCATTCGCGCGTCTGACAGTCCGCCAACGAAGGCGCGTCACAGCGGATAAGGCCGTGACGCGCCTTTGCCACGTTCGTAACCGCAGACCCATCGGGGGCTGCGTCATGTCTATCCCGGAAAGACAAGCCGTGCATCACACCCCAGCATCACCGACAGATGATATCGTCCCCAAGGAAGCAGACGCATCCAAGCGTTCCGGACAAGCCTCGCCGTCTGGGAACGAGGATGCGCAAACAGCCGCGATCCATGATATCCCGCCCCGCAGGACCCGTGATTTCACAGACCTGACCCACGCGGTCGCCGCGTTGCTCGCCATGGTGGCCATCCTCCTGATCGCCGCCTATCTCAACGGCATGACTAAAGGCGTGGAAACCGATGCACGCAATGCCGGTCAGGCGCTCGACTGGCTGATGGACGTTCCCACCACCATGCTGCAGCAGCTGACCGCTGTATGCATCGTGATCAGCGTGCTCATCCAAATCCTGATGAACCGCGAATGGCTGCACTCCGTCGTCTCAATCCTCGCGCTGCTCAGCGGTTATGCCTGTTGCGCGCTACTGAGCGCCGGACTCCATGCCACCGGCAGCATCAACCTCATCTCCGCACTCGCATCAAACGGAACAGGCGCCTCCCCACTGTCCCTGCTGCCGGATATCTATGCCGGTCTTGGAGCATTCCTCACCGTCGCCGGGCCTAGGCGCATCCATTCCACCGTCCGGTGGGGCTGGAACACGCTGTATATCGTCGCCGCAATCCTGGTCATCGTCTCTTGGCATTCAGTACCCGGCGTGCTGGTCTCATTCGCGTTGGCCCGTGTCATCGGCATGCTTATCCGTTTCGCTGCCGGTAGCGAAAACAAAGGCATCTGGGGCAAACACCTGGTCGAAGCCCTGCGCGGTGTCGGCATTGATGCCGCGTCTCTGGCACGACGCATCGAAGCGAATAACGATAACGCGGTCATCCAAACCTGCGTGGATGATGATCTAATCGAGAATTCGCGCATCTACGACGTTACGGACACCAAGGGCCACGACTACGTGGTTTCCGTGCTCGACGACCAGAAACACAGCGCCGGCTATTTCAGCCAACTGTGGCAGTGGATTCGGCTCAACGGTGTCGTCGTGCGCCGCGACCGTTCCGCCCAGGACGCAATGCACCATCATCTCGCCATGCTCTTGGGTTTGCGCAATATCGGCCTGCAAACCCCTTCGGCATACGGGGTGGCGGATGCCGCGGAATCCTCGATTCTGATATTCGATTCGAACACCCGGCTCGCACCGTGTGATTTGCAGCATATGAGCGACGCCCAGGCGCGAGATCTGCTCGCATACCTCAGCCACGCCAATATGCGCGGATACACTCATCGCAGAATTACCCCGTCCACCATCGCGTTGCTGGATGGTGCCACTCCGGTCATTGCCGGATGGCAGAACGGCGACTGCGCGAGCAACGCTGCGAACATGGCCCTCGACAAGGTCCAGCTGCTCGCCCTGCTGTGCGCCTCAATCGGTGTGGAACGCTCCATTGCAGCGGCCCGGGACATATGGGGGGACGCCACGTTGATTGACATCGCCCCGTTCGTGCAGAAAGCCGCGGTTCCTGCGGCGACACGCGCGATGCCTGGTTGGGACAAGCACCTGCTCGGCGCCTTGCGCGACAGATTGAAAACCCTGCTGTCCGAAGACGCCGACGAACCGTTGGAAACCGTCACGCTCTCACGGTTCAGCCTGCGATCGTTCATCGCCCTGACCCTGACCATCGTCGCCATCGCAGTGATCTTCACACAATTGCGTCCTGACGCGATGATCCAGGCGATTCGCAACGCGAACCCGTGGTGGGCGCTGTTGTGTATGCTGTTCAGCATGGTTGCGTGGATGGGCACCGGCCTGACTCTCGCCGCGTTCATGGACAAGGACAAACGCCACATCTTCGGCATCTTCTGCTCGCAGGCGGCATCCGGCTTCACGGCGGTGTCCATGCCAGCAGGCGTCGGCCCGGCGTTCGTGAACCTGCAATTCCTACGCAAAAGCGGCTACAAGAACACCTCGGCGACCGCAATTATGAGCGCCGTCGTCGTCTCGCAGGCGCTCACCACGGTCGCGCTGCTGCTCGGCATCGGCATTTTCTCCGGCCGCAACACCCTCTCGGGCATGGTGCCCACCAACACCTTGATCATCGCCATTGCCATCGTCGCCTTGGTGATTTCGCTGGCGATGATCATTCCGCCGGTGCGCAAGAAAATCATCACCACCTACCTGCCGATCGTCCGCTCGTATGCGCGCCAACTGGTCGAAATGCTCACCAAGCCCAAGGAGTTCGGCATCGCCATCGCGGGAGCGATCATCTTGAACCTCGCCATCGGCATGGGGTTCTGGGCCGCGCTCCTCGCCTTCGGATACCGGACGAATCCCATCGAAACGATGTTCATCTTCATCCTCGCGAACACCTTGGGATCGGCGGTGCCAACCCCGGGCGGCCTGGGCGCCATCGAAGCGGCCCTGACCTTCGCATTCAGCTCAGTCGGCGTGCCTGCGGCGGTGGCCTTGTCGGCAACCCTGCTGTACCGCATCTGCTTCTACTGGCTGCGTATCCCGCTCGGTGCGCTCGCCATGCAGTGGTTGAACCGCCACAATCTCATCTGAATGTGCCGATTTCCTAAAAAGTGGCGGAAAACCCCGGAAAATAGCCGTGTTTCTCCAGAATCTGCGCTATTATCGACTGTTGACACGGCCTTTCGTAATGTGAAGGCCCCTGACAAGAAGGATGCTTTATGGCATACAACAAGTCTGATCTCGTCTCGAAGATCGCGCAGAAGTCCAACCTGACCAAGGCTCAGGCCGAAGCCGCCGTGAACGCGTTCCAGGATGTGTTCGTCGAGGCAATGAAGTCCGGCGAGGGTCTGAAGCTCACCGGTCTGTTCTCCGCTGAGCGTGTCAAGCGCGCTGCGCGCACCGGCCGCAACCCGCGCACTGGCGAGACCATCAAGATCCCGGCTTCCTACGGCGTGCGCATCTCCGCAGGCTCCCTGCTGAAGAAGGCCGTCGCCGAGTGAACTGATTCCAGTTTCACCCTGTGAAGGACAAGGAAACCCCGACCATTGGCGGCCGGGGTTTTCTGTTTCTATACAACCTGTCGCCGCCAAGAGCATGACGTGCGGCTTTTGACGCGCAGCAGTGCTCTTGCGACGCTTGACGATTGCGGGTAGCGCACAGTCAGGCCTGCGACGCGGATTTCTCGAGCCGGGCTAGCACCTCGTCGAAGGCCGGAGACGGGCCGGCGTCGAAGGGATCGAGCATGACCACCTCGCCGTGCACCGGTTCGCTCAGCGTCAATCGGGTCCAATCGCATGAATAGCGCGCCCCGCGCCACATCGCCTCCCGGACGAACTGTCCACGCATCGCCGCACGCGTATCGGCGGGCGGTCGGTCAACCGCACGCCCAACATCCTGTTCTGACACGAGCACGCGCATCATGCCGCGACGTACCAAGGCCGGGTACACGCTGCCGTTGACGATATCGTGATAATCCATATCAAGCTGTTGGGCGCGCCACGGGTCAATGCGCCGCCCATGCCCTCCGAGCGCAGACAGCAGCCGGTATTTCGCCGCCCAATCAAGTCTGTCGGCGAGCGCGGCCACGTCATTCGCAGCGATGAGGTCCAGCAGCTCCTGCCAATCGTCCAGGACGCGAGACACATCGGTTCTGGGCAGCGTCCCGGAGACACTATCCGGGTCTGCGGTGACCGCCTTCCTGACGATATCGAGATAATACTGTTGGATTTCCAGAGCACTGGCCGAACCTTCTGGATGCCATGCAGCGTTCCCATCACCGCGGTCGACGGCGAGCCGTACTGCCGTTCTGCCGGTGATATCGCGGCTAATCGCCCGATTCGCAAGATTGGGGTCGGCAAGCGTACACGCTTGGAATCCCGAGGCGCGTCCGGCACGCACGCTGGATTCGATGACCCCAAGAACCAGATGCGTGGTGGCGAGTTTCATGAAGGTAACGAACTGTGAGCGGTTGGAATCGCCGATAATCACATGCAGCCGGCGGAATTGGTCGGGGTCGGCGTGCGGTTCGTCCCGGGTGTTGACCATCGGACGAGCCCTCGTGGTCGCCGAGGACACCGCCTCATCAAGGTAATCGGCGCGCTGGGACAGTTCGAATCCATGATCGGTGACCCTGCCCGCACCGGAAAACAGCTGTCTGGTAATCAGGAACGGCAGCAGCTCACGTTCGATGACCGGAAGCGGCACGTAGCGGCGAACCAGATAATTCTCATGGCATCCGAAGGCGTGCCCCGCGGAATCGACGTTGTTCTTGAACACGTGGACCATGGCATGCTCCCCGACTTTGGCGCGAATGCGTTCCTGCGCCTGAAGGGCGAGCTTGCGGATCACCGATTCGCCGGCAAGGTCCTGTTCGAGCGCATCGAGGGGGTCACGCGTTTCAGCGGTCGCATACTCAGGATGTGAGCCCACGTCAAGGTAGAGTCTGGCGCCATTGCGCAGATAGGTGTTCGTCGAACGCGCCTGTGCGACCACGGGCAAGAACATCGTCGCCGCGACTTGTCTGGCATCAATGCGGCGTTCGCCGCCGGTCATGGAGACTCCGTATTCGGTTTCGATGCCGAAGATCCGCTCGCCTGTCCCGTATTGTGGCGAACGCGGCGCGTCTACCCCGTCGGAGCCGGTGAGCGCATGGGTCCCGCTGTCGCGCAGCTGCGGCATCACTGGCCGCCTTGCTGTACGAAGCTGTTCACATAGTCCTGCGCGTTGGTTTCCAAGGTGGAGGCTATATCGTCAAGCACCTGGTCGAGCGCGTCGGTTTGGGTTTCAGCTTGCGCACGTTCCAACGGTTGTTGGCTATCATCGGCGCGTTGTTCCCCTCGCGCACGGCCTTGCGCGAATTCCTGTGGCATGACCCACTCCTTTCATTCGACCGATTCGGTCCCAAATTCCAGCGTACCGCGCCTAGACAGCCGAATACCCGCAGATGGCCGAACCACCGAGGCTTACAGCCTATACAGGGCTGTGCCGACGCGTACGCAATAAGTCTCGAAGCCGTTCGGCGATCAGCGCAGATACGGTCGCAACTGGTCGATGAGCAGACCATTGCTAGCCACGACGTCGTTGGCCTCACGCCAACGGATGTCCCCGCCGTCCCAGCGGGACACCTGGCCTTGTGCTTCACGCACCACCACCGTGCCTGCAGATACGGCTGGAATATCCCAAGAGTGCAGATGCGGTTCGAAATACGCGTCATACGTGCCGTCAGCCACCCGACACATGTCCAGCGATACCGGGCCGACCCGCTTGATGTCGGCAGGCTTGCCGGCGAGCGCGGCCACCACGTGCAGCGCGCGTTCCGATTCCGATGGCACGTAGGACATGCCATAGCTAATGACGGAGCCTTCCAGGCTGGCACGCGTGGTGGGGATAATCTTCTGCCGCTTGTCCCCGAACGGGGTACGCCAGATGCGAATCGCGCCTTTGCCCTGCGCGGCAAGATACGTAAGCTCGAGCGCCGGGGCGTGAACGATGCCGAGAATCGGGTTCGCTCCCCCATGCTCGTCGATTTCGAACAGGGAAATCGTCACCGTCCATTCGGACATGTCGCGTACGAAATTGATGGCCCCATCAATCCGGCCGACGCACCAATAGCGCTCTCCCGGCTGGCAATGCTCCGGACGGTCATGCCAGAACCCGTTGAACCGGTCAAGATAGGTCAAGCGGTTCTCGATGAACGGCACGAGACGTTCATTGACTGGCAACACCGGAGGTTCGCCGGGAACATCCGGGATGTGCACCTCGACCATACTGGACGGGTTTGCCTGCGCCTGGAACGCATGCTTGCCCACATCCTGTGCCACACGGGCGGCTTCAAGCGCCAGCTGCTGCAGATCCATGTTTCACCTCACCTGTCGTTCGCCGGCCTGTCCGGCTCGGGGCGTGGCAACGCCGTTCGGGCAGCCGTTGCCACGCCGCATATCACAATATCTTCTTGGGGTATCTTACCTGTCGGCGATGATGTTACGAAGCACATCCGCCGCGGATTTGCCCTGAGTCAAGCCATCGTGCACGGCGTGTTCACAACGTGCACGCGTCCACGACAGCGGATCGGACATATCGAAGCCGAACAACGAGCCATCCGATTCACGCACTGTCAACCGCGACCACGATGCCGCCACGACTTGAGGCGTGAACCCTTCGACTATATGCGCCCGCAACCATGCGCGGGTCGTCTCCGGCGCCTGCACGGCGGCCTCAGCGACTAACGCATCGGCGTCAGGATCATCAAGACGCTCAGTGCGCGCCTTCACCGCCTCGAACAGCGAAATCTTCGGGTCCAAGGCCGCCCAACGCAGGTCAAGCGCGGCGATGTTTGGGTCCGACCAGGACGCCTCGTGCCCCGGTCGGGCGCCCAACCGGCGGCGCATACGCTCCAGTAGCTGCCATTTGAGCAGCCATTCCAAGCGCGACCCCTCGTCAACCATCGTCAACCGCGTGTCGTCATTCGCATGTCTGACGGCGGCGACATCGGCGAGCGCCTGACGCCACAATCCGATCATCCTGCGTGTCTGTACATCCGGCCATATCGGGGTGCCTTGGCTGTCGGTGCCGTAGCGCATCGCCGCAACCTCGAACACGGCGGTGAGCAGCCGCGTCTGAATCTGCCATGCGGTCATCGTCCCGCCATCGGCCAGCTGCAACGGTATGCCCAGCGTCAAGTCATGCGAAACCTCGTGCATCGCTGCGACCGGATCGTCCAACGTCACTTGCGAGAGCAACGTGTCCACATCGTAGGAAACCTCCGGTGCCGCCTCCAGCAGCCACAACAGCAGGCTTGTTGTGCCGAGTTTCAATGCCTGCGGCACATCCATGCGATTGGCGTCCCCGACAATCACATGCAGACGCCGGTACTCTCCCGTGCTATGCGATTCGTCGCGCGTGTTGACGATCGGGCGATCGAAGGTGGTTTGCAATCCGACGCGCGTATGGATGTAGTCGGCGCGCTGGCTGAGCTGGAAGCCCGCATGCTCGCACCGCTCCCCCAGCCCCACACGCCCTGACCCCGTATACAGCTGGCGTGTGACCAGATGCGCAGTCATGAGCGCCGCAACCTGGTCGAAGGGCACGGAACGTAGCATCATGTAGTTCTCATGCGTGCCCCAGCTGGCACCTTTGCCATCAACATTATTGCGGTACAAGGCCACCGGGTTGCCGGTGCGCCGCGACGCCTCCTGCGCCGCACGATGCATAATCAAGTCGCCGGCATGGTCGTAGCGGATCGCTTCGAACGGGTCGGTCGTCTCCGGCGCGGAATATTCGGGATGCGCGTGGTCGACGTACACCCTACCACCGTTGGGAGCGATGATATTGGTGATATGCAGCTGGGGCGCGTCCGTGAGCATGTCGGGACGGGCGGCTGCACGCTCCAACCGATGTCCGCGTGCGTCATTGACCGGGTCCTCCTGCCGGTAATCCCAGCGGATACCACCACGGGTGCCGTCGTCGGCGGCGGCGGCGACCACATCGAAACTCAGCCGCACCGGATTCGCGCGCGCATCGCCCGGCCGGCTGACCGCATATTCGGTTTCCGTCCCCATCACTCTGCGAACGCTCATTCGGCCTCCTTATCCGCCGCATTCCGGCACGTACAACGCATCACTCGCCGCTTGTGCGGACCTCATCAGTACCGGCATCATAACCGGTCGCATACCCCGCCCGGTACCCTGCCGCCGGCCGGATGCGCACGACACGGCCGCCGGCGATGCCGTTGATGCGGGACCATTGCACCGGATCGGCGTCGAGCACGGCATCACGGGTCTCTTGGAATTCGCCGTCCACGGCTCCGGCGAGCATCGCGACACTCAACGCGACGTCCGAGCCGGTCTCAATCGACGCCTTGACAGCCCGGGTTTTGGCACGGTCGACGATGTTCTTGAGCATCGCGCCCGAGACGACATCGCCCAGATACAGCGGGGACCACACGCCGGAATCGTCAAGCACATCCGCCACATGCCGGTGTTCGCCATGCGCGAACAGGTCATGCACCAGCACCCCGACCAGCGCATCGACATCGACTCCAGGTTCCAACGGCAGATCATCGGTCAGATAATGCCGCACAATCTGGCAAGCCTGCGACTCGCGCGGACGGTCGATGCGGATTTTCACATCGAGCCGCCCTGGCCTCAACACCGCCGGATCAATCATGTCCACACGGTTCGAGGCGCCGATGACCATCACATTGTCCAGCCGCTCCACACCGTCCAGCTCGGCCAGGAACTGCGGGACAATCGTCGTCTCCACATCACTGGACACGCCGGAACCGCGCGTGCGAAGCAGTGAATCCATCTCGTCGATGAATACAATGACCGGACGCCCGTCAGCCGCACGCTCCCTGGCGCGGCGGAAAATCAGGCGAATCAAGCGTTCCGACTCCCCCACGTATTTGTTGAGCAGTTCCGGACCCTTGACTGACAGGAACACCCCGGAACCAGCATCCGCCCCTTGGGCGAGCGCATGGGCGACGGCCTTGGCAATCATCGTCTTGCCGTTGCCCGGAGGGCCATATAGGAGAATGCCCTTCGGCGCGTTGAGATGATACCTGCGGTACAGCTCCCGATGCTGGAACGGCAGCTGGACAGCGTCCCGAATACGCCCGATCTGCTCGTCGAGCCCGCCGATGTCGTCGAAAGCGACATCCGGGGTCTCTTCCAACACCAGATCGGCATCCTCTTGCGCAGGCAGCACGTCGAGCACGAAACGGCGGGCGGCATCAGTCAGCACACGGTCGCCGGGTTCCAGCGTCGATTCGAGCGACACCGCCGTCGGACGGACGACCTGCAAGGCTCCGCCGGCATCGGCGGCCAGTACGCGGCCGTCCGCGAACACCTGCTTGACGTGCAGCACGGCACCGAGACGGTCTGCGTCCCTGCGGCCAACGATCACCATATTCTCGTTAAGCAGTACCGTATCCCCCGGCTTCAGGCGCGATGCCTGCAAGGTCGTCGAGACGGGGACAATCATGCGGCGGGAACCGGAAAGGATCTCCGCGCTCGCGTGCTGAACGCCTAGATCATCGGTGGCGCAGGCTTCAACCGCGACCATCGTCGCGAAATTCAGCGGCGGCTGAGCGAACTGGCCGAGTTGGGATTTTGCTTTTGTCAGCTCCTGACTCGCGCGGGTGAGCGCGGCCGCCAGCGCATGGTTCTTCGCCATCAGCTGATCATTGGCTTGCGCGAGCTCATCAAGGGCACGATCCCGCGCTTGAAGCGCATCGGTTTGGCAGTCCGCCTGACCGGGCCCCTGTGCCGTTTTCGTCTCGTCATCGCTCATGGTCGTCTCGCTTCCTGCGGTGGCCGTCACCGCTCCTGCAGGTCGTTCCTCGTTGCGCGATTAGGCTCGTCGGTCTCCTCCGCGCGCGTACGCCTGCCCTCAATCAGCTTACGCGTCCGCAGCACGATGAACACGAGCACGACCACGATAACCGCGGCGATGACGACGTCCTCGAATACGTTGAGCACGCCCAGAATCGAGCACCAGTTGTCTCCCAGCAAGTAGCCGGCAGTGACGAGCACCGTGTTCCAGACAGCTGAACCGAGCAGGGTCCAGCCGCTGAACTGTACCAGATTCATTCGGTTGAAACCGGCGGGGATGGAAATCAGCGAACGCACCACCGGAATGACCCGGCCAATCAGCACGGACCATGTGCCGTAGCGGCTGAACCAATCGCTGGCACGATTGACGTCATCGCGACTCACACCCGGAATGAGGTCGGCGGCACGGTGGATACGGTGCAGCCCGACAAGCCGCGACACGCCGTATAAGGTCAGCGCGCCGACAAGCGAGCCTACGGTGGCCCACACGATGGCCGCAGGCAGGGACATGGTGCCTCGTGAAGCGGTGAATCCCGCCAATGGAAGAATGATTTCACTGGGAATGGGAGGAAATATGGATTCGAGTGCGATGGCGAGCATCACGCCGATGCCGCCGATGGATTCCATGAGTTCCACCAACCATGTGGTGATGGTGCCGATGAGGCCGCCGTCGGATGTGTCGCACATGGGGGCAGTGGTCGCAAGAGCATAAACACGCATGTCGGTATTGTCCCAGTATTTTCAGACAATCGAAGGCATGACCGATGAACCTTTGCAAGCTTCCAACGAATCCACCCCCACCCTGGCCCGCCCGGGCATCTTGGTGATGGACGTGGATTCCACGCTCATCGACCAGGAAGTGATCGACGAGCTGGGTGTCGCCGCGGGGGTCGGCGGGCAGATTGCCGCCGTGACCGCCCGCGCGATGGCCGGTGAACTGGAGTTCTGCGAGGCGTTGCGCGAACGGGTCAAGCTGCTTGCCGGACTGCCGGTGAGCGTGTTCGACGAGGTGTATCACCGGATCACGTTCACCAATGGCGCGCTTGATTTGATTGACGCCCTGCACCAGCATGGCTGGACGGTCGGCGTGGTCAGCGGCGGGTTCCACGAGGTGGTGGACCGTCTGGTGCAAGATGCGCATATCGACCATGCGCTGGCGAACCGACTGGAGGTCGTTGACGGCCGGCTGACCGGCAGAGTGCTCGGTGAAATCGTATGCAAAACCACGAAACTGCATGCTTTGCAGGCGTGGGCTCGACTTGACGGCATTGCCGTTGACCAGACGGTCGCGGTCGGCGACGGCGCCAACGATATCCCGATGATCAAGGCGGCCGGCCTCGGCGTGGCGTTCTGCGCCAAGCCGAAAGTACAGCTCGCCGCCGATATCGCGATCAACGAACGCGACCTGCGCCAAGTACTCGGGCTGCTGTCGCGTGACTGACCCGGCCTGGTTGTGCGGACGCTGAATACGCTGTCAGCGTCGGCACAACCAGCCATGGCGTGGCGCCGTACCTGTTCAGTTAATTGCAGTAGGCCTCTCCGGTGAGCCGGGCGCCTCGTGCCCAATCCGCCGCGCGCATCGCTTTCTTGCCTTGCGCCTTGACCTGAATCAGTTCCAGAGGCTGGCTTTTCGTGCCAATCCACACGTGTTTCTTACTCAGCGCGAGTTTTCCGGCCTCAAGCGCCCCAGGCAGGTTCGGGTCGGCCATATCGGCGGGTGCCGCTTCAAGCACATGCAGAGTCTGGGATTCGCCGTCTGCGCCTTCGGCATGGAGCGTACACCATGCGCCGGGATGCGGGGTGCATGCGCGAATCTGCCGGTCAGCGGCGAACACCGGCACATCGAACCGGATATGTGCGTCCTCGGTGCGGATTTTGTCGGCGACCTCATAGGCCCCCTGCGGTTGGTCAACCGGACTGATACGGCCTTCAGCCATCGCCTCAAGTGAGGCGGCAAGCAGATGCGAGCCGTCTTCGGCCAGACGCCCGAGCAGCTCCCCTGCGGTCTCATGCGCGCCAATCTCAACCGTGGACTGAGCCAGGACCGGCCCCTCATCCATACCGCGGGTGATGCGGAACACCGTGGCCCCGGTGATTGTATCCCCCGCCCAAATCGCGCGTTGCACTGGAGCGGCACCACGCCATTGCGGCAGCAGCGAAAAATGAAGGTTGTACCAGCCAAGCGGCAGCGCGTCCAGCACCCGCTGTTTGAGGATTTTGCCGTAGGCGACGACCGCTGCGGCCTCAGCACCGGTGGCGGCGAGTTCGGCGACGAAGCATTCCTCCGAGGGATCGGATTCGATTACCGGCAAACCCAATTCCAATGCGGCCTGCTTGACCGGGCTCGGTGTCAATTTGCGTCCCCTGCCCTGCGGTGCGTCGGGACGGGTGAGCACAGCCACCACTTCGAAATGCTCCGTATCGGCAGCCAGCAGTTTCAGCGATGGCACCGCCACATCAGGCGTGCCTGCGAACAAGACCTTGAGCATAATCCTCGATTCTGTACATCGATGCCGTATTCACTCGCGCATCGGCGACCGGCGCTCCGGACGGCAACAAACGACTGCAACAGCACCTTACCAGAGTGCCGGCATCGTCACGGTTCGCCGGATTCGGCCAATCAGTCCCGTACCGGCGGGATTGGTACGCCCGCCGCAATCAGGCAGGCGCGAAGCTTCCTCGGATCACGGAACCGGATGCCGCGAATCCCCGCCTGATTTGCCCCGACGATGTTCATCGCCTTGTCGTCAATAAAAACGCTGTCCCGTGCGCGAATGCCGAAACTGTGCAACGCGTACTCGTAGATATCGCGGTTCGGCTTGCGCATCCGCACCTGGCCCGAGACGACCTTGCCGTCGAGCATGCCAAGCAGATCACAATCACGGTCGGCGATTTGATACAGGTCCTGCTGCCAGTTCGACAGCCCCCACACCCCGATATCCGCAGCATGGAGGTCGTCGATCAGAACACGCGCACCCGTGACCACGCCGGTCAGCGAATCGCGGAAATTATCCACGTAATAGCGCATCATCGACGCCCACGGCTCGCCTTTGTGCTCGCGGACATACGCGACGCCCTCCTCGAGCGAGGCGCCGGCGTCCATCAGATCGTTCGCGTCGTAGAAGGAGGAGATGTCGTTGTCAAGGAACCCGTCCACAAGTCGCTGGCTGTAGCGTGGAATCATCACCGCTTCGGGATCCCAATACAGCAGCACGTTGCCGAAATCGAAAATCACCTGGGTGATTGGCGCCCCTTCTGCGGCTGCGGCGGCATCCCGCGCCATCAGCTCGTCATACGCCATCTGCGGTTCTCCCGGCCAGCCTTTCATATCCACCTCACTCGGGTTCTGTGCACGCCCATCGCACTGGGCTCCTATCCACTTCAAGCATAGCCGGGACAGCGGCCGCAAGACACAGCCGCCGGCGCGTGACATGCTCGTGATAAGACTGTTGTGATGATCAATTCGCGTCTCATCGGCTGAGACGCCACAACGTATGGAGGAACCATGCTGAACATCGAACAACTTGATGTGAACGGAGCCACGGTGCAGGGCACGATGGTCGTTGCCCCGGGCGGTGAAGGCCACCCGAACATGATTCTGGTGCAGGGGCGCAAAGGCTATCTCATGTGCGGATATCTCAATCTCGCCGCCGCCGAGAAGTTCGGCGATGCCGCCGTGCTCGTGGGAGGCGCGGATTTCGCGGCCGTGCTCGCCAACCCGATCAAGGGCATGACCGAAGCGGCCCGTGCCGCCGGCGTCAAAGACGGCATGACAGGCGCCGAAGCCGCCGCTGTGCTGGCCTGAACCGTCTTCCCGCCGAGTACAGTGCTGAACGTGCGAGGATTCGGCGGGACGGCTCAGATCAGGTCTTTCGGATCGAGTTGGAAACGCAATTCCCCCGGTTCGCGCGAGGCAACATGCCGGGCGCTTTCCCGGTGCAGACGCTCGGCGAGTTCAGCGCGCTTGGATTGCGGGACACGCACGACGGCTTTGACCCGGTCCGCCATGGTTTCCAGCTCACGCGCGTCAACCGTTCGCGGCGGCGGAATCGGTACCGGGCCAAGCACGGCCGGCATCGGACCGAACTGGGTATCCAGCAGCGCCCAATCGCCTCCGGCAAGCAATCCGGCGCCTTGCAGCATCGTCCGGACCGCGGGGCGCGACCCCCATACGCATGCCGAAGCGAATACCGGTGGTAATCCGGTCTGGGCACGTTCTTCAAGCTCTTTGGAAGCAAGCAGGCGCGCATTCCAAGTCATCAGGGATTGGGCGACTAATGGGTCAGCCTCCCCGATGAGCATCGCCTGACCGCCTGTGGAGCGCGGCGCGCACCATTGAATGGCTCGCATCCACGAATCAAGCGCATCAATCCTGGCATCAATGCCTGGGGAATACAGGCTGGTCCACGCGTCGAGAATCGCCACCGCGCGGTACACTCCCACGCCGCCGTCATCGGCACGCACCCGGGGTTCCGCTCCGGGGGTGGCCACTACCAGCATCGGCGCATCGGCGATATCGGCAATCACCCCCTGAGGCTGGTGAGGCGAAGACACCACCATGGGGATGTTCCTGAACAGGCCGCGCAGCTCCTGCACGGTTCCTGCAGCCCCCACCCGCACGACACGCATACGGTCGCCATGGCAGTGCGGACATGTCCAATTCACCGCCGCCGCGGCACACCAACGGCATCGTGGCTGCGAAACGCCGGGCACCATTTCCAAAGGCCCGGTACACTTGCCGCACCTCGCCTGCCGGTGACACGCCGCACAACTGAGTGTTTGCGCAATGCCGTCCTGGGGAATGGACAGCAGCACGGGGCCGGTTTTCAGCGCCCGCGACAGCACGGCGACCGCAGTATGCGGCACCCGCGAACCGATGGTGGGATCGGCAAGCCGCGTAAGCTCCTCACGGTTGAGCCACCTGATCCAAGGCGAACGCTCCTTGAGGGCTGCCGGCAAGGGTTGGATTGAAGTGCTGTACCCGCTCACCGGCGACTCGGCGACATGACCGCCGTCAGTCTCCCACTGGCTCAACGGGCTCCTCGCATTGCCGAGCGCGACGAACACACCGTCATGCGCCTTGGCCCTCAGCCGCAGCACGCCGCGTGCATTCGCGTACGGCGCCATGCCATCCGCCTGTTGGTAGGCGGTATCGTCGACGATGACGAACATCGCGTTGCCATCGATCGGCGCATACATGGCGGCACGTGTGCCGATGACGCAGCGCACCTGCCCGCATGCGACGGCAAGATAGGACCGGTATCGCTCCGCCGGAGACATCGAAGCGCCGAGCACGGCAATATCTCCCATGTACCCGCCCTGTTGCGAGGCACGCGGACCGAAGAGGCGCAGTCCCAACGACCTCAATTGCCGCACGGCATCGTCCACGGCACGCATCGACGGCATCACCGCAACAACCCCGCGACCGGCGGCGAGCGCACGCAACACCATCCAGGCGAACAGCAGCGCCCAATGCCCAGCCCCTGGCATGGCGTCGACCACGAAAGCGCCTTTGCCCCCTGTGGACAAGGTCTCGCCAAGCATCCGCAGGTTCTCGTAATCAGGTATAAGCCGCTCGCCCAGGTCATCGGCCCGCTGCGCACACATCGTTTGGCGCGCACCAGCATCCCCACTGAACGATGCGGCAAGCCGCTGCTCGTGTTCGACGCGCGCGACACGCGGGGGCACAGCGAGTCTGACGATATTGGCGCGGGTGCCGCCGTACGCCTGTGCGATCAGCGTGATATCGTCCCTAAGCCTCGCAGGAACAAGGATTTCCCCGCCCAGCACCTGTTCGAGGTATCGCAGCGAGGAGTCTGGGGTCTCGCTGCGTTCGGCGCGCTCCCAGATGATGCCGTTGACGCGTCTGCCCCCGAATCGCACGCGCACCAAGGTGCCGGGTACCGCTTGTGTATCCTGCTTATCCTGTACGAGGTAATCGAAGGTCTGTCCCAGATGCGCGGCCTGCACGTCCAGTACGACGCGCGCGATCGGCTGATGCTCGGCACGCTGCCGCTTCACCGCCGTGCGCTTGCGTCTGCGCCGCGGCTCAAGCCCCTCAAAGGCAGGCTGTTCGGCGTCTGGGATAGTCATGGTGTTCACCATATCACCTGCAAGACTCGGCGTGTCGCCGTACAAAACATGTTTCCGCCCGCACCACGTATGTGAGCGGCGGCACGTGACAGCCCACATATGGAAGGGGTGTGGGGCACAGCTAAAACGCCATGCCCCACACCCCTGGAATGTGCCCGGCCGTGCATCGACCGGTCAGCGCATGTCGGTGTCAGGTCAGGCCTGATGAACCCACCACGGCCGAAGCGGATAGGTGGCTGTCCCTTCCTCGTTCGGCTTGACGCACAGGTACTGGTGAATCTGGATGTTATTCATCTCGAAGTTGTACGCGCAGCCGGCCATGTACAGGCCCCACAGGCGTGCCTTCGGCTCGCCGACCAACTTGACCGCCGCATTCCAGTTGTCCACGAGATTGCGGTTCCAATGATGCAGGGTCAACGCGTAATGCTGCCGCAGGTTCTCCTCGTGGATCACTTCGAAACCGGTGTCCTGGATGTTCATCTCGATTTCGCCGGGGGACGCGAGCTGGCCGTCGGGGAATATGTAGCGGTCGATGAACTCGCCCGCCGCGTGCCCGGCATGAGAGTTGATGCGGGTGATCTGATGGTTGAGCAGCATGCCGTTGGGCTTGAGTTTGTCGAAAATCTCGCGGAAGTAGGACGGGTAGTTCTTGACGCCGACGTGCTCCATCATGCCCAGCGAGCAGATGCCGTCGAATCCGGCTTCCGGCACATCGCGATAATCCATGAGACGGATTTCGGCGAGGCCCTCAAGGCCTTCGCGTTTGATCCATTCCTTGCCCCACGCAACCTGCTCGTCCGCGAGGGTCACGCCGATCACGTGGATGCCGCGCCGTGCGGCGACGACCTCCATGGACCCCCAGCCGCAGCCGATGTCCAGCAGCCGGTCTCCGGCCTTGAGACCGAGCTTGTCGAGCACCAGGTTGAGCTTGGCTTCCTGCGCGGCCTCCAAGGTGTCGGTCGGCTTGTTGAACAGGGCGCACGTGTACGTCATGGTCGGCCCGAGAATGAGCCGGTAGAAGTCATTCGACTGGTCGTAATGGTAACTAACGGTCGCCGCATCGCCGGCCTTGCTGTGCGGCAGCAGGCCTTCGGCTGCGCGGCGTAGACGGCTCGGCCCTTCGATACTCGGCGCCTTCGGATGCCGAATGCCATGCGAGGCAACCGAGGCAAGCGCCTTGGCGACCCCGACCGGATCGGGCTTATGAAAGTATGGCTTGACATTGACGAGGTCCTTGAAAACCTCGTACGGGTCGCCCGGAATCATCTGCGGCGAGGAGATATCGCCCTGCAGATATGCGCGTGCCAGCCCCAGCTCATTGGGATGGTCGACCATGTAATACACCGCTCGTGAATTGTTGACCTTGATGCATACGGGCGCGTCTGCCGGTCCGAATACCGACCCGTCGAACGCCTCGATGCGCAGCGGCGCGTTCGGTTCGACGAACAGTTCTATCATCTGTGCAACTGTCATACCTGCCATGTGCTTCTCCTTGTGAGGATTACGATTTCAAACTTTCCCATTCAATCGCCGGAGCCCCTCGCCCCGGTAAGCCTGTGGAATGTGCCGGGCGCACGGTGCGCCAGGCACATTCCGGTCATGACAGTCGACATCGGCCCTGTGGCCGGCGCAGCGGTGTCATCATGGTGCCGTCACTCACTTGACGGCAGCCTTGAGTTCGTCGACCTTGTCGGTCTGCTCCCATGTGAAGTCCGGATCGTTGCGTCCGAAATGGCCGTAGGCGGCGGTCTTGGAGTAAATCGGACGTAGCAGGTCGAGTTCGTCGATGATGGCCGCGGGACGCAGATCGAAGACCTTGCGGACGGCTGCCTGGATTTGGTCGCGGGTGACCCCGCCGATTTCAGTGCCGAAGGTCTCCACATTGACGCTGACCGGATCGGCGACGCCAATCGCATACGCGACCTGTACTTCGACTTTGTGTGCAAGACCGGCGGCGACGATGTTCTTCGCCACCCAACGCGCAGCATAGGCAGCGGAACGGTCGACCTTGCTCGGGTCCTTGCCGGAGAACGCGCCGCCGCCATGGTGAGCCGCGCCGCCATAAGTGTCGACGATAATCTTGCGCCCGGTCAAGCCGGCGTCAGCCGCCGGGCCGCCAAGCACGAAGGAGCCGGTCGGATTGACGAGGATGCGGTAGTCGTCATGGCGGACCTTGGCGCCAAGCACTTCGGCAAGCACCGGTTCGATCACGTGCTCGCGCAGCTGGGCGAGCAGCCAGTCATGGTCGACTTCGGGATCATGCTGGGTAGACACCAGAACCGTGTCCAGACGGACCGGCCGGTCCTCCTGGTCGTATTCGATGGTCACCTGGGTCTTGCCATCCGGACGCAGATGCGGGACGATACCGTCCTTGCGCACCTGGGCCAGGCGGAAGGCCAGCCGATGCGCCAGATATATCGGCAACGGCATCAACGCTTCGGTCTCGTCGGTTGCATACCCGAACATCACGCCCTGATCGCCGGCGCC
Organism: Bifidobacterium thermophilum; assembly: GCF_002846655.1. Taxonomy (NCBI): domain Bacteria; kingdom Bacillati; phylum Actinomycetota; class Actinomycetes; order Bifidobacteriales; family Bifidobacteriaceae; genus Bifidobacterium; species Bifidobacterium thermophilum. The sequence goes on from NZ_PCGX01000010.1 coordinate 59,902, forward strand.
CTGGGCCTCGTAGCGCTCCTCGCGCGAGGCAGCGGACTCCTGCTCGGGATTCAGACGCGCCACACCCTGGTTGATTTCTTTGCTCTGTTCGCTCAGCGACACCACCACGCCGCAGGAATCAGCATCCAAGCCGATCTCGGAGCTCGTATAGCCAATATTGCGTACCACGTCACGCACGATGCGCTGGATATCGCTGTATCCTTCGCTGGTCACCTCGCCGAAGACGAAGAACTGGCCCTTGGTGGCCGACGTCTCCACGGCGACATGCGAATGCGGGTCTTGCCGCAGCATATCGTCCAGAATCGCGTCCGAAATCTGGTCGCAGATCTTGTCAGGATGCCCTTCAGTGACGGATTCCGCCGAAATCAGGCGACGCTCCATATTCCCCTCGCTGTCTTTCCGTCAAATGTCCGCCCACGACGGCGACGGAAAGCCGAAGCAGGAATCACACAATATGCAACTGGTTAGTAAGAATAATGCCCCCGGCTGAATTTCGCCATACCTAAACGGCGGAAAAATCCAGCACCGGGGGCACACCTCGACGAGGTCTGCGATCAGTTGCCTTCGCTCAGATCGTCCTCGCCCAGCGTCTCTTCAAGCAGACCGCTGTTGATTTCGCGGAAAGCGATAGACAGCGGCTTCTCCTGATTCTCGTATTCAACCAGCGGGCCGACATTCTGCAGGAGACCCTCATTGAGCTGCGTGAAATACGAATTAATCTGACGGGCGCGCTTCGCGGCGAAAATCGCCAGCGCGTACTTGGAATCAGCGTGCTGCATCAGGTCGTCGATAGGCGGATCCGCAAGTCCCTGCGGATGCGGCTCAGTGCCAAGTGCCATAGGTGTCAATCTCCCATCATGCGCATGGCCACGTCCAATGCGGGCGTGGTATTTCAAATAATTCATTATACTGCAAGCCCCCGATATCGCGACCCGCGCATCTTAGGGCATGGGTATGGCCATACTTTCGCGTCCCCAATCAGCAAAATCCCGACAAAACCCTACTCTCCTAGCGTAATTTCACTATTCGGCCCAAGACTGCCACCTGTCCCCGCAAGGCACTTGAATGGAACCATGGCAGAAATGAGATCCGCAAAATTGATGAACGGGCGAGTGTTTGCGGGCGCTCGCGCTCTGTACCGCGCCGCTGGCGTTGACGGCAAGGACTTCGGCAAGCCGATTGTGGCCATTGCCAACTCCTTCGATGAATTCGTCCCCGGCCATGTCCACCTGAACAAGGTCGGTCGCCTGGTGTCCGAAGCCGTGAAGAAGGCCGGCGGTATCCCCCGCGAGTTCAACACCATCGCCGTTGACGACGGCATTGCCATGGGCCATACCGGCATGCTCTACTCGCTGCCGAGCCGCGACATCATCGCCGACGCCGTCGAGTATTCCGTCAACGCGCATTGCGCCGACGCCCTCATCTGCATTTCCAACTGCGACAAGATCACTCCGGGCATGCTCATGGCAGCGCTGCGCCTGAACATCCCGACGATCTTCGTCTCCGGCGGCCCGATGGAAGCCGGCACCACCGTTCTGTCCGACGGCACCGTCAAGGAGCACACCGACCTCATCGATGTCATGTATGCGACCGCCGACGACAACTGCTCCGACGAAGACCTGCTCGCCTACGAAAAGACCGTGTGCCCGACCTGCGGCTCCTGCGCCGGCATGTTCACCGCCAACTCTATGAACTGCCTGACCGAGGCCATCGGCCTGGCACTGCCCGGCAACGGCACCACGCTCGCCTCCCACGTCTACCGCAAGAAGCTCTTCGAGCGCGCCGGCGAGATGATTGTCAAGCTCGCCCACCGCTATTACGACGAGGACGACGACTCCGTGCTGCCGCGTTCCATCGCCACCAAGCACGCCTTCGAAAACGCCATGACCATGGATGTGGCCATGGGCGGCTCCACGAACACCGTGCTGCACATCCTCGCCGCAGCGCAAAGCGCCGACGTCGATTTCACGCTTGACGACATCGAGCGCATCTCCCACACCGTGCCCTGCATCTGCAAGGCCGCGCCTTCCGGCGAATGGGAGATTTCCGACGTTCACCGCGCCGGCGGCATCTGCGGCATCCTCGGCGAGCTCGATCGCGCAGGCAAGCTGCATCGCGACACGCATTCCGTGGATTATCCGGATCTCGAGTCCAAGCTCAACGACTGGGACATCATGCGCGACACCTGCAAGCCTGAAGCGAAACAGCTGTTCCACGCGGCCCCCGGCCATATCGTCTCCCCTGAACCGTGGACGCATGAGACGCTGTTCGACACGCTCGACACCGATCGCGTGCACGGCGCCATCCACGACATCAACCACCCGGAGATCGCCGAGGGCGGTCTCGCGGTGCTGCGCGGCAACCTCGCCCCTGACGGTTGCGTCGTGAAGACCGCCGGCGTGCCCGAAAGCATCTGGAAGTTCCATGGTCCGGCACTGGTCGTGGAATCCCAAGAAGAGGCCATCAAGGTCATTCTCAACGACACGCTCAAGCCCGGTCAGGCGCTCGTCATCCGTTACGAGGGCCCGAAGGGCGGCCCCGGCATGCAGGAAATGCTGTACCCGACCTCCTTCGTCAAGGGCAAGGGCATCGGCAAGGACGTCGCGCTGATCACCGACGGCCGCTACTCCGGCGGCTCCTCAGGCCTGGCCATCGGCCATGTGGCGCCTGAGGCCGCGAACAAGGGTCCGATCGCGCTCATCAAGAACGGCGACATGATTGACATCGATATTCCGAATCGTTCGATCAACGTGGAGCTGACCGACGAGCAGCTCGCGCAGCGTCGTGCCGAACTCGAGGCCGGCGACGGCTATGTCGCCCACCGCGACCGTCATGTCAGCCAGGCGCTCAAGGCGTACGCCGCCTTCGCCCGCTCCGCAGACAAGGGCGCAACCCGCGATCCTGATCTCATCAATAAGCTCAGCGGTCTGAAGTGATTCAGTTGACTTGCTGAACTTACGTTGAAACGTGATTGGGCCCTGCAGCGTGAAGTTGCAGGGCCCAATCATTTATCGCGGTTGTATCGTCGCAATCGAGCAGTTTCGCAAGTTGCTCGCGGACTGGTTGTGTCGTCTCAGTCCCCGCTGATGCCGTATTCTTCGGCGATGACCTTCCACAGATCGTCCGCCGCCTGATCGACCGCGTTGTTGACGATGACCACGTCGAATTCGGGTTCTGCGGCGAGTTCGACCTTCGCAGTTTCCAGCCGCTTCGCACGCTGCTCCTCGTTCTCCGTACCACGACCGATCAGCCGCCGTACCAGTTCCTCGTAACTGGGCGGCGCGATGAACACGTAGACGACATCAAGCCCCATCTGTGAGGCTTTCTGCTTGACACGGCGGGCACCCTGCAAATCAATTTCGAGGATGGTGGGCGTGTTGGCCGCCAAATGATCAAGTACCGGTTGCAGTGGTGTCCCGTAATGGGCCATGCCGTGGACGACCGCCGTTTCCAGGAACTTTCCCTCCTGCTCCTTGCGCACGAATTCAGCTTCGCTCATGAACCAGTAGTTCACGCCATTGACTTCGCCGGGGCGAGGCTCACGGGTCGTCGCTGACACGGACACCCACACCTCTGGGTGCTTGGCCAGTAGGGCGGCTTCCACCGTTCCTTTACCCACCGCAGTCGGGCCGGTCAGTACGATAAGCCGTCCACCTGTGCTGTGTGCCGAATCGCTGTGACCCGCGATTGTCATCCCATACCGCCTTTCATCGTCAAATGCATGTCTTGTCTGGAACCGAGTGTAATTGACCGAATGCTGTCCGTGCAGCAACCAATTGCGTGAAAAATCACTTCTTCAGGCTTGGTCGGCGCTGTCATCCGCTTCGAGGGTCGCGTCCATCAACGCCTGTCTGATGTCAAGCGCGATGGCTTCCGTCGCCGCGGAGAGGTTGGAGATATCCGGCCCGTTCTTGGCGATGAAACGCGACACCGTGACCAAGACATTGCCTTTGGTGCCCTTGAATACAGTGCGCAGATCGTCGGCTTCCGCTCCTTGCCACCCGTATCCGGGTGAGAGAATCGGTCCGGTGAACTGGGACGGGTCGATGCCGCTTTCGTCAATCCACTGGCCGATGGTCGCCCCGATAATCAGGCCGACTGAACCCATGCCGGGCATGGTGTCGTTGAATTTCTGCGCGGTACTGGCAATACCGTAGGCGACGGTTTTGCCTCTGTACTCGCCTTTTTGGCGGATCGCCGTTTGCAGGCTCGCACCTTCGGGATTCGATGTGAGCGATGCGACGAACACTCCCCGCCCATTGTCAAGCGCTTCGTCAATCAGACCGCTCAATGAGCGTGCACCGTAATATGGCAGCAAGGTGATCGCATCAGCGAGCAACGGCGCACCCGACTTGAAATACGCGTCCGCAAGGGCAGAAATCGTAGTCGGAAGACCGCCGTGTAGGCAATCGACGATAGTGATGATGCCCATCTGCCGCGCGGCGAACAACACCCGTTCCAGTGCCGCGATGCCCTTAGAACCGTACCGTTCGAACATCGATTCCTGGAATTTGACGGCAGCGGCACGGCCATTCGCAGCCTGAAGCATGCGCATGGAGAACATTTCCGCGCCGCTGGCGTCGACATTGTAGCCCCATTCAGTCAGTAGCTTGCGATGCGGGTCGATGCCCACGCATAACGGGCCATAATGGTCCATCGATATGCGCAGGCGCACACCGAACTCCGATCTCATCGCTTTGCGTTCGCTGTCAGTGGGGCTGCTGCTCATTGGTTGTCACGCTTCTCAATCGCGAAGAGCTGACGGGCATGTTCCTGAATGCTCATCACCTGATAATCGTTCTTCTTGACCGCTTCAATTGCCATAAGCACCGCGGAGAATTCAGTCATTGTGGTGAATTGAGGCAGGTCAGCCGCGATTGCCGCAGCGCGGATCGAGTAGCCGTCGGCGCGCGATCCACGAGAGTTTGGCGTGTTGAGCACCATATCGATGGTGCCGTCCTCGATAAGCTCCACGACATTCTTGCCGACGCTGCCCGGGGCGTGGACGACGTGGGTCTGGGCGTTGCCGTCACCGTCGAGCCGGGTGGAAAGCTTGTCGACGATCTTCGATTCAATGCCGTAGCGGCGAAGGACCGATGCAGTGCCTTCGGTCGCCCAAATCTTGAAGCCGAGCTCGACCAGACGGCTGGCGAACAGTGGCAGCTGACGCTTGTCCATATCGTTGACCGAAATGAACACATTGCCGCCAGTGGGCAGGCCGCCATCGTACGCAGCGAGCTGGCTCTTGGCGAAGGCGTGCGGGAAGTCGCGGTCGAAGCCCATGACCTCACCTGTCGAACGCATTTCCGGTCCAAGCAGAATGTCCACGGTACGGCCAACCGGCGTACGGAACCGCTTGAACGGCAGCACAGACTCCTTGACGGCCACTTGCTGGCCGGGGTGGATGTCACCGCCGTCACCCTTCGGCAGCAACAGACCGTTGGCTCGCTGCTGGGCGATGGTTTCACCGACCATGATGCGGGCCGCCGCCTTGGCCAGGGACACGCCCGTTGCCTTCGAAGCGAACGGGACGGTACGCGAGGCTCGCGGGTTGGCTTCGATGACGTACAGAGTGTTGGCCATGAAGGCGTACTGCACGTTGATGAGGCCGCGTACACCGCAGCCCTTCGCGATGGCGTAAGTGCCTTCACGCAGACGGCGGATCTGATCGTCGCTGAGCGTGCTCGGAGGCAGGGTGCATGCGGCGTCGCCGGAATGCACACCCGCTTCCTCGATATGCTCCATGATGCCGCCGATGTAGAGTTCCTCCCCGTCGAACAGCGCATCGACATCGATTTCGATGGCGTCCTGCAGGAACTTGTCGATAAGCAGCGGGGAGGGCAGACGCCCGGAGACGACCATATCGGCCTTCGCCTCGTTGAGCGCGCGGCTGACGTACTTTTCGAGCTGATCATCGTCGTACACGATTTCCATGCCGCGGCCACCGAGCACATAGCTCGGGCGGACCAGCACTGGATACCCGATGTTATGCGCCGCTTCACGGGCTTCGTCGAGGCTTAGTGCCGTACCGTAACGAGGCGCGTTCATATGCTCCTTGCGCAGCACCTCGCCGAACAGCTCACGGTTCTCGGCCAAATCAATCGATTCGGGCGAAGTGCCCAGAATCGGGACGCCGGCGGCCTTGAGACGCGCGGCAAGGGACAGCGGGGTCTGCCCACCAAGCTGGACGATGACACCCTTGATCGGCCCCATCTTCTTCTCGGCTTCGTAGATTTCGATCACGTCTTCGAAGGTCAGCGGTTCGAAATACAGCCGGTCGGACATGTCGTAATCGGTAGACACGGTCTCCGGGTTGCAGTTGACCATGATCGTGTCATAGTCCTTGCCGAGCTCCTGCACCGCGTGCACGCAGGTGTAGTCGAACTCGATGCCCTGTCCGATGCGGTTGGGCCCAGAACCAAGGATGATCACGGCTTCGCGGTCGCGCTTGCGCAGCTCGGTTTCGTCCGCATAGCAGGAGTAGTAGTACGGCGTCGCCGCGTCGAATTCAGCAGCGCAGGTGTCAACCGTCTTGTACACGGGTCGGATGCCGTAGCTCCAGCGCAGCTCGCGGATGGTGTTCTCCCCTTCGTCGCCGAGAGAGCGCAGGTGTGCGATCTGCACATCGGAGAAACCGGACCGCTTGGCTTTGCGCAACAGACGGGGTGAAAGCGTCTCCGCTCCCCTGATTTCCATGGCGGTGCGGTTGATCAGGGCGAACTGCTCCAAGAACCACGGATCGATCTTTGTGGCGTCATAGAGCTGTTCGACGGTTGCACCGCCCCACAGTGCGCGCATAATCTGCAAGTAGCGCTGTTCGGTGGGGATCTTCGCTTCAGAGAGCAGCTGCTCGACTTCCTGCTGATCAGGCTTGTCGCCGTCCCAGTTGAAGCCCATGTGGCGCTTGTCGATGGAGCGCATCGCCTTGCCGAGCGATTCCTGGAAGTTGCCGCCGAGCGCCATGGCCTCGCCGACGGACTTCATCGACGTGGTCAGCGTGGGATCGGCTCCCGGGAACTTTTCGAAGGCAAAACGCGGGACCTTGGTCACCACGTAGTCGATGGTCGGCTCGAACGACGCCGGCGTGGACTTGGTGATGTCGTTCTGGATTTCGTCAAGCGTGTAGCCCAGCGCCAGCTTGGTCGCGATTTTCGCGATCGGGAAGCCGGTCGCCTTCGATGCGAGGGCGGAAGAACGCGAGACGCGCGGGTTCATCTCGATGACGATGATGCGGCCGGTCTTGGGATGGATGGCGAACTGGATGTTGCAGCCGCCGGTGTCCACGCCCACGCCACGGATGATTGCGATGCCGATGTCGCGCATGCGCTGGTATTCACGGTCCGTCAGGGTGAATGACGGCGCCACGGTGATGGAATCGCCGGTGTGCACACCGACCGGGTCGACGTTCTCAATCGGGCAGACGACCACGACGTTGTCCTTGCGGTCGCGCATGAGCTCGAGCTCGAATTCCTTCCAGCCTTCGATACCTTCCTCAAGCAAGACTTCGTCGGTCGGTGAATAGTGCAGGCCGGCACCTGCGATCCGGTGGAGCTCCTCCTCGTTATGGGCGATGCCCGAACCGAGGCCGCCCATGGTGAAGCTCGGGCGCACGACAATCGGGTAGCCCAGTTCGGCGACGATGTCGTCGACTTCCTTCATAGAATGGGCGATGGCGGAACGCGCGGATTCTGCGCCGCAGCTGTCGACAACCTTCTTGAACAGTTCGCGATCCTCACCACGGTCAATGGCCTCGAGCGAGGCGCCGATGAGTTCGACATTGTATTTCTTGAGGACTCCAGCCTCGCCGAGCGCGACCGCGGCGTTCAACGCGGTCTGGCCGCCCAGTGTCGGCAGCAGGGCGTCGGGGCGTTCCTTGGCGATGATCTTCTCAAGGATCGGGGTGGCGATCGGCTCGATGTAGGTGGCATCGGCCATCTCCGGATCGGTCATAATGGTCGCCGGGTTGGAGTTGACGAGGATGACCCGGATGCCTTCTTCGCGCAGCACGCGGCACGCCTGGGTGCCGGAATAGTCGAATTCTGCGGCCTGCCCGATGACAATCGGGCCGGAGCCGATGACCATGACGGATTTGATATCGGTGCGCTTAGGCATTGGCGTTTTCCTCCTTGGCGGAACGCATGAGCTCAACAAAACGGTCGAAGAGGTAGGAGGCGTCGTGCGGGCCGGCAGCGGCCTCGGGGTGGTACTGCACGGAGAAGGCCGGGATATCTTCGCATTGCAGGCCTTCTACGACATTGTCATTGAGATCGATATGCGAGACGAACACCTTGCCGTACTTGCCGTCCCCGTAGGGCGCATCCACCGGCTGGCCGACCGGGGCGTCGACCGCGAAGCCGTGGTTGTGCGCGGTAATCTCAACCTTGCCCGTGGTCAGGTCCTTGACCGGCTGGTTGACGCCGCGATGGCCGAATTTGAGTTTGTATGTGCCGAAGCCAAGCGCCCTGCCCAGCAGCTGGTTGCCGAAGCAGATGCCGAAGAACGGGTGTCCTGCGTCCAATACCTGACGCAGCAGATTGACTTCCGGATCGGCCTGTTCAGGGTCGCCCGGACCATTGGAGAAGAACACACCGTCGGGGTGAAGGTCTTCGAGTTCTTTGAAGGTGATGGTGGAAGGAACGACATGCACGCGGCACCCTCGTTCGGCCATGCGGTGCGGGGTCATACCCTTGATGCCCAGATCCACCGCGGCGACGGTGAACAGCGGCTCTTTGCCTTCGAATTGGCCGCACGGCTCGATGGTGTACATCTGCTCGGTGCTGACCTCGTCATACAGGCTCATGCCTTTCATCTGCGGAATGCCACGCACTTCGTCGATCATGGACGCGACAGTGCGCGGTTTGCCGGTTCCGCTGTCAATCAGAGCGTCGCCCGAGAAGATTCCTGCACGCATGACGCCTGCGGAACGCAGGTGGCGCACCAGTTTTCGGGTGTCGATGTTGCTGATGCCGACGATACCGTTGTCGGTCAGATCATCGTCAAGACTTCCCGTGGCGCGCCAGTTGCTCACATTTGGGCTTGGGTCGCGCACCACGTAACCGGCGACCCAGATTCGGGAGGATTCTGGATCCTCCTTGTTGATTCCGGTGTTCCCGATGTGCGGGAATGTCTGCACCACAATCTGGCGATCGTAGCTCGGGTCGGTCAGCGTCTCCTGGTATCCGGTCATGCCGGTCGTGAAGACGATCTCCCCGTGGGTCGTACCGATTGCGCCGTACGGCTCGCCGACATACACTTGCCCGTCTTCGAGGACAAGTACTGCATCGTCAAGTGAGAAATCCACGGCTTCGGAATCGTTCTGGTTCACCAAAACCCCCTTATTCTTTGGGTATTCGTACCAAGGATACCGGCCGGCTGGGACTCTCACGCCGGCCGATGCCCGGTGTCAGTTGGTCGTGTGCTGGTCTTGCGGCGAGTCCTCATGCGAATCATCCGATCCGGATGCCGTTCCCGGATCGTTGGGAACCGTATCCGTCGATTCGCCATCGGATGCCGTCTGTTGTGTGGGCGGCTCCGAGTCCTCGGCATCATCGACGCCCGATGCCTCAGGCGCGTCGCCTTCGGGCTGAGACTCCGATTGCTCGCGCTGCCGTTCCAACTCGGCCTGATGGGCGAGGTGCTCTTCTTTTACACCGCAAATGGCGCTGAGCAATCCGTGGATGAACGATGTCGAACCTTCGTCGCTCAACGTCTTGGCGAGACTGATCGCCTCGTCGATGGCGACTTTGTCCGGCACTTCGTCGTTGTACAGGATCTCCCAAGTGGCGATGCGCAGGACGTTGCGATCGACAACGGCCATACGCTTGACTTTCCAGCCGGTGGAATGTTCGTCGAGCAGATGGTCTATCTCTCCACGGTGCTCAGCGACGCCGCGGACAATTTCAATCGCATAGTCGGGAAGCGGTGATTGCGTACCAGGGTTGGCGATGCGCTCAGCAAGAAGGGACAGGATATCCTGTCCCTTCTCATCCGCTTCGTACAACGTGTTCAGAGCCCTCTTACGGGCGGTGGAACGTGCCATGAAGCCTCAAATCCTCGCTCTCAGTTCTCACGACCGAGGTAGGAGCCGTCACGCGTGTCGACCTTGACCTTCTCGCCTTCGTTGATGAACAGCGGAACCTGGATCTCAGCGCCGGTCTCGACGGTCGCAGGCTTGGTACCCGCGTTGGAGCGGTTGCCCTGCAGGCCCGGCTCGGTGTGCGTGATGGTCAGGATGACAGAAGCCGGCAGCTCGACGCTCAGCGGAGTGCCGTCATGGAAGCTGACGATGCAATCGGTGCCTTCGAGCAGATACTTGCTCTGCTCGCCGATGAGCTCCTTCGGAATCATGATCTGGTCATACGTGGTCATATCCATGAACACGTAGTTGTCACCGTCCTCGTAGGAGTACTGGAGGGTGCGGTTGTCGACGGTCTCGAATTCCATCTTCATGCCGGCGTTGAAGGTCTTGTCGACGATCTTGCCCGACAGCACGTTCTTGATGGTGGTACGCACGAAAGCGGGCCCCTTGCCCGGCTTGACGTGCTGGAACTTAATGACCTGCCACAGCTGGCCGTCGAGATTCAGAACAGAGCCGTTCTTGATGTCATTGGTAGTTTGTGCCACGTGTATTCACCTATTCTTCAGTTACTTGAGGCAAAACAAAAAATGCCTTGCCCATTATGCCACAACGAGTTGACCGCAAAACAGGCGCGATTCATTCCGGCTACGGCACATCAACGACACCCTCATGCGACGATGCCGGGAACCCCTGATAGGAAGGCTGACGGCCCCTGCCCTTCCACCAGGAAGGATTCGTCGATATCCGCGATGCGAGACACTCCTGCGGAGTTCATGGTGTGAGCCAGCTCATCGGTGATGCGCTCAATCATCTTCGTGATGCCGTTCTCTCCCCCGGCAGCTGCGGCCCACTGAATGGGACGCCCCAGACCTACCGCGTTCGCCCCAAGCGCAAGTGCGCGGAAGACGTCACCGCCGGTGCGGATACCGGTATCAGCGAAAATTTCGGCATCGCGCCCGAGCGCGCGGCGTATTCTGGGCAGCGCATACGCCACAGGAACGACACCGTCAACTTGGCGTCGTCCATGATTGGATACCATGACACCGGCCGCTCCTGCATTCATCGCGGTGACGGCGTCCTCGGGACGCATCACCCCCTTGACGTACACCGGCAGCCCCGATATTTCCTTGAGCCATTGGATGTCCTTCGGGGTAATGGATGTCGCGAGGTTGAGTGTCCAATCGGTCATATGCATGTTCGGGAAATTGCCGCTTGCCCCTTCCCATGTGCCGTCGATGCCGTTGCGGAATCCGAAGTCGCGGCGATAACCCGGGCAGTCCAAAGTCAACATGAGTGTCTTGGCACCGGACGCCACGGAACGTTCGATGAAAGCCTCGGAAACCTTACGGTTATCGAACAGGTAGACCTGCTGCCACCAATCGCCTTGTGCCTCAGCGGCGAAATGTTCTACGGGCTCGGATGCATTCGTCGGGTAGACGATGAACGTGCCGGCACGGTCCATGCCGTTTTGTGAGGTAATCTCCCCATTCTTGCTAGCCAGCCGGTGGTATGCGGTAGGCGCTCCGAAAATCGGCGTGGAGATGGTACGCCCACCGATGGTGACAGCCGTATCGATGTCCCCTACATTGTGGAACGCCCGCGGCAGGATACCGAGACGCCGCCACGCCAAGGTGTCGATGTCACGCTGTCCGCCGTCGATATCTGCATTGCCGTCCTCATACTGCAATCCTGCTTCGGTCATGTTTGCCGTCGCCTGTGCGTGTATCGCGGTCCAATCCATATTCTCACGTCCTCTCATCTGCTGTGCCGGCTATCCTGCGGTATCGTGACACGCCGACTGCCATCTGTGATGTAGAGAACATTAGAAGTGCGGGGGTAAGGAATCCGTATGACGTTCCGCGATGCGGCCCGGTCAGGGTATCGCTTCTTTCGATAGCTGGTATTCGGTCCCATAATTGCCAAGGCCACAATCGCTGGGTAGGTATGCCGGGTACACGCATGAGGAATGACAATGATTTACCGGGAATCACCGGGGGATGTACCGGGAATGACCAGAAATTGCAGGGAATGACCAAGATTGGCCGGAATGACCGGGGAAATAAAACGCCCCCCGAGGATAACCTCAGGGGGCGTTAACGCTACTTCAGCGTATCAGGGAGTACCTGCGATATGCAGACTACTCGATGATCTTGGTCACACGACCGGAGCCGACGGTGTGGCCACCTTCACGCACAGCGAAGGTGAGGCCCTCTTCCATGGCGACCGGCTGGATCAGCTCGACCGTGAAGGTCGCGTGATCGCCAGGCTGGACCATCTCGACGCCTTCCGGCAGGGTGATAACGCCGGTAACGTCGGTGGTGCGGAAGTAGAACTGCGGACGGTAGTTCGAGAAGAACGGCGAGTGACGGCCGCCCTCGTCCTTGGTCAGGACGTAGACTTCACCCTCGAACTTGTGGTGCGGGGTCACGGAACCCGGAGCAGCCACGACCTGGCCACGCTCGACCTGGTCACGGTTGATGCCACGGAGCAGCAGACCGGTGTTGTCGCCAGCCTCGGCCTCGTCCATCTGCTTGTGGAAGGTCTCGATGGAGGTGACGGTGGTCGTCTGGGTGTCGCGCAGACCGACGATCTCCACGTTGGAGTTCACCGGGAGCTTACCACGCTCAACACGGCCGGTCACCACGGTGCCACGGCCGGAGATGGTGAAGACATCTTCGATCGGCATCAGGAACGGCTTGTCGAGATCGTGGACCGGAGTCGGGATGTAGTCGTCGACGGCATCCATAAGATCCTTGACGGTCTGGACCCACTTCTCGTGATCCGGAGCGTCATCGTGCAGGGCGCCGTACGCGGAGGTACGGATGACCGGGCAGTCACGGTCGAAGCCGTTCTCGTCGAGGAGGTCGCGAACCTCTTCTTCGACGAGGTCGATCAGCTCTTCGTCGTCAACCATATCGCACTTGTTCAGAGCGACCAGGATGCGCGGCACGCCGACCTGGCGAGCGAGCAGCACGTGCTCGCGAGTCTGAGCCATCGGGCCGTCGGTGGCGGCCACAACGAGGATGGCGCCATCCATCTGAGCAGCGCCGGTGATCATGTTCTTCACGAAGTCGGCGTGGCCAGGGCAGTCCACGTGAGCGTAGTGACGCTTCGCGGTCTGGTACTCGATGTGGGCGATGTTGATGGTGATACCACGCTGCTTCTCTTCAGGAGCGGCGTCGATCTGGTCGAAGTCATACTCCGGGTTGAGATCCGGATACTCCTCGTGCAGCACCTTGGAGATGGCGGCGGTCAGGGTCGTCTTGCCGTGATCGACGTGGCCGATGGTGCCGATGTTAACGTGCGGCTTAGTACGCTCGTACTTTTCCTTTGCCATGTGTGTCCTCCTGGACGTCTCGTAGTTTGCCTGTGCGATCTTCGCACAAAGCACTCGCTACATATTACTGGGTTTCTGGGTTGTGTGCCACATCAGAGCCCGAACCCAGTCAACGCTTGTCTATTCTAGCGCTGACTGGGGACAGGGCAAGTCCGATGTGGCTCAGTGTGTCACTCGCCGCGCTGGGCCTTGATGATCTCGTCCGAGACGGCCTTCGGGACCTCTGCGTACGAATCCATCTGCATGGTGAACATTGCGCGACCCTGCGTCTTGGAACGCAGATCGCCGATGTAACCGAACATCTCGGAGAGCGGAACCTTCGCGTCGATGACCTTCACGCCGGTGGCGTCGGTCATGGACTGGATGGAGCCACGACGGGAGTTCAGGTCGCCCATGACGTCGCCCATGTACTCTTCCGGCGTACGGACTTCGACGGCCATAATCGGCTCGAGGATGACCGGCTTGGCCTTCGGAGCGGCTTCCTTGAAGCACATGGAGCCGGCGATCTTGAACGCCATTTCCGAGGAATCGACATCGTGGGTCTGGCCATCGGTGACGGTCGCCTTGACGCCGACCACCGGGAATCCGGCGAGCACGCCGGACTGCATGGCTTCCTGGACACCAGCGTCGATTGCCGGGATGAACTCCTTGGTGATGTGGCCGCCGGTGACCTCGTTGACGAACTCGTAGGTCTTGCCGGAAGCCGGATCGATCGGCTCGAAGTTCATGAGCACCTTAGCGAACTGGCCGGAACCACCAGTCTGCTTCTTGTGGGTGTACTCCTGGTTCATGACGGCCTTGCGGATGGTCTCGCGGTACGCGACCTGCGGCTTGCCGACATTCGCCTCAACCTTGAACTCGCGACGCATACGGTCGACGATGATGTCGAGCTGAAGCTCGCCCATGCCGGAAATCAGCGTCTGGCCGGACTCTTCGTCGGTCTTGACGCGGAAGGTCGGATCCTCGTCGGACAGCTTCGCCAGAGCGATGCTCATCTTCTCCTGATCGGCCTTGGTCTTCGGCTCCACGGCGACCTCGATCACCGGGTCGGGGAAGGTCATGGAGGTCAGGGAGATCGGGTTCTTCTCATCGCACAGCGTATCGCCGGTCGTCACATTCTTCAGACCGACGAATGTGTAGATGTTGCCAGCTTCTGCGGCGTCGACCGGGTTCTCCTTGTCGGCGTGCATCTGGAAGATCTTGCCGACGCGTTCCTTCTTGTCCTTGGTGGAGTCGAGGACGGTGTCGCCGGGCTTGACGGAGCCGGAGTAGACACGCACGAACACGAGCTTGCCGTAGAACGGGTGGGTCGAAATCTTGAAGACCAGCGCGGAGAACGGATCGTCCATAGTCGGCTTGCGGTCGATTTCGACGGATTCGTCGCCAGGCTTGAAGCCCTTGATGGCCGGGATGTCCTCAGGGCTCGGCAGGTAGTCGACGACTGCATCGAGCATCGGCTGCACGCCCTTGTCCTTGAACGCGGAACCGCAGGTCACCGGGAAGGCCTCGCGGGCGATGGTGAGCTTGCGAATCGCGGTACGGATCTCATCCTCGGACATTTCGCCGGATTCGAGGTACTTCTCGAGCAGATCCTCATCGGTCTCAGCGCACGCGTCGAGCAGTTCGGCGCGATACTGTTCGGCCTTGTCCTTGAGATCATCCGGGATGTCGACGGTGTCGTAGTGCGCACCGAGATCGTCCTTGACGTCGTTCCAGACGTAAGCCTTCATACGGACCAGGTCGACGACGCCGGCGAAGTCGTTCTCAGCGCCGATCGGCAGCTGAATGACGAGCGGCTTGACGCCCAGCTTGTCCTTGATGGTCTGCACGGAGTAGTAGAAGTCGGCGCCGAGCTTATCCATCTTGTTGATGAAGCAGATACGCGGAACCGAATACTTGTCAGCCTGACGCCACACGGTTTCGGACTGCGGTTCCACGCCTTCCTTGCCGTCGAAGACGGCGATGGCGCCATCGAGCACGCGCAGGGAGCGCTCCACTTCAGCGGTGAAGTCCACGTGGCCAGGGGTGTCGATGATGTTGATCTGGAACTCATCGTCCACGTCGTGGGTCTGACGATGCCAGAAGCAGGTGGTTGCAGCGGACTGAATGGTGATGCCGCGCTCCTGCTCCTGAGCCATGAAGTCCATCGTCGAAGCGCCATCGTGCGTCTCACCGATCTTGTAGTTCTTGCCGGTGTAGTACAGGATGCGTTCGGTGGTGGTTGTCTTACCGGCATCGATGTGAGCCATAATGCCGATGTTGCGGACCTTATGCAGGTCGGAAAGCACGTCCAGTGCCATAAGTGTTCCTTAGCTCTTGTTCTCTTCGGTCAATTACCAGCGGTAATGAGCGAACGCCTTGTTGGCCTCCGCCATCTTGTGGGTGTCCTCGCGACGCTTCACTGAAGCACCGAGACCGTTGGACGCGTCGAGAATCTCGTTGGCGAGGCGCTCGGCCATGGTCTTCTCGCGACGAGCGCGGGAGAAGTCGGTCAGCCAGCGCAGCGACAGCGTATTCGCGCGAGCAGGCTTCACCTCGACCGGGACCTGGTAGGTCGCACCGCCGACGCGGCGGGAACGGACCTCGAGGCTCGGGCGGATGTTGTCGAGTGCGCGCTTGAGCACAGCCACCGGCTCCTGATCGGTCTTCTCCTTGACCATATCAAGAGCTGAATACACGATGTCCTCAGCGATCGACTTCTTGCCGTCGAGCAGGATCTTGTTGATGAGCTGCGCCACAACGGTCGAACCGTAGATCGGATCGGGCAGCACCTGATGCTTCTTAGCGGGTCCTTTACGTGACATATCTCTTACTTCGCCTTCTTTGCTCCGTACAGGGAACGACCCTGCTTGCGGTCCTTGACGCCCTGGGTATCAAGCGCGCCACGCACGATGTGGTAACGCACGCCCGGCAGATCCTTCACACGGCCGCCGCGCACGAGCACGATGGAGTGCTCCTGCAGGTTGTGGCCTTCGCCGGGGATGTAAGCGGTGACTTCGATGCCCGAGCTCAGACGCACACGAGCGACCTTACGCAGAGCCGAATTCGGCTTCTTCGGGGTGGTGGTATACACACGGGTGCACACGCCACGGCGCAGCGGGCTTCCCTTCAGGGCCAAAGTCTTGGACTTCTTCGGCTTGGCCTTACGTCCCTTGCGGACAAGTTGTTCAATCGTAGGCAACTTCAGTTCTCCGATTCATTGATACTGTTGTTCAGGTGAAGCCGCCGCGCTGCAGCCCCATGCATCCGTTGATCGGAGACAAGAAACAGCCACAGTCCACCGGCCCGATGGCCCGTCTTCCTCCTGCCGCCACGTTACCGCGCGCAATCTAGCGGATTCCGGGATATCCCAGCGCCCACGCCTGTTACATAAGGCATGCCGCTGGCACACACGAATTCTTACTATATCATCGGACTGGGTGCGACACGCCAGTAAGGATTATTGGAATACCGGGGAGCTTCGGACTGAACCTAATTGTGTATGTGCTTGTCTGTCCAGAAGCATCTGAACATCAGCGACTTCGGCGGGTCGGGGCATCGTGAACCAACGGAATGTCTGATTTTTCGTCGCTGGCAATGCTGCGCGACCTTGGCCTTGTGATTGCGGGAGAATATGCGAAAACCTGGCCGCCGGGCCATGAAGTCCCGGATTGGTGCGGGAGTTTATTGCGGTTGTGCAGATACGGCGATATTCTCCCAGTAACGGCTTTAGAGGGTGATTTTCAGAATCGCGGATTTCCAACGTTCCTGTTGGAAGATTATCCGCAGGACAAAGGATTTTCATGATCTCCCAGTCTTCGTGCGGAAGTTTATGCTTCCATCAGGCGAATCCGACAATTCTTCCGGAAAATCACTGCTCTAAACACCACCGATACATGGGCAAGCAGCAGCGCCGCTGTTGCCGCATCCCGACTCCCGGAAACAGCCACATCCAACAAGCCACGGACGAATCCAGCGACTCTCCAGACAAACCAGCGCCAACACCACGACAACTTACAACCAGACCACCCCGCACAAACTATCTGTGCAAACACCGCCCTCAGCGTAACCAGTTTGGAAGAGACATCAGCTAGAGAACTGCCGAACGCCACAACCAAACCTCCCCACAACCACCTCACGACCGCACCACCCCGCACAAACCGTCTATGAAAAACAAGCCTCCCTGCATAACCAGTTTGAATGAGGGATGGCGGGCGGCGTGTGCATTGCCAGACCATCGGACACGTATTGCGGCCTACCTCTATTGTGGCTTGCCTCCATTGTGACCTATCCCTTTGCGGTCTATCCCCTGATGTTGCCCAGACCCCAATATCCGAGAAAAAGGTGGCCCCCGCGATGCCTAACTGCATCTGCGGGGGCCACCTGGAAGGAGGTGATCATCATGTCCAACGCCGCGCCACCTTGCGCGGCAACCTAAACCCTATGCCATTCACCAACACAACATACCTAGCGCCTCATGCGCTTGTTACGCCAGCTGGCTTCAGCGGCCCGGCCTACCTTGCCGTACTGCCCGTGCCGCACATAATCATCACCAATATTCAGTTTTCGATATTCAATTATCTCGAAGGCGTTGCACCCGCCCTCGCGGGCTTGTGCTCCATTGAATCCCGTCGACTTTCTCGACTGAATCCAACTCCGGCCTTCAGTTGCAATTATACCGGATTTCTCCGGTCTGGAAAGAAACGAAACGCCGAAGTTTCTTCGCGATGCGGGCATGTCAACCGCAACTGGCGACGCCGAGCAAAGCCTTGTGCGACAAGGGGTCGCACAATACGGGATTGCAAAGACCAATCATAGATGAACGGCAACGCATAGAACGTGCCAACGAAACTCGGGGCGCGTTCGCCGCAACCGCCGCGCAATCCAATCTCCACGCGATCCATAATCACCGCGAGAATACGACCGCCATGCCCGCGATATTCACCAGACTCGCGCATGTCAAACAGGACGATCCGGCAGCGGCGCCAGATACCTACCTTGTTCACCGGGCTCGCGCTCCCCCAATTTTAAATTTCTCCGTGAAGATGCCGAAATCGCCGAGATATTCAGATAAATGTCTCAAAATCTCTCCATCAAGCGCTATTCCGTGATTTTTTAAGATTCCGCACCCATCCCCGGCACCGGCCGGCTTCGGCAAATCGTTCAACAATCGAATGATTCCAACGTTTCCGTTGGGAGATCATCTTCGAAGCCCCGGATTCCACAGAATTCCCACACCTTGTGCGGGAGAACAGCACGAAATCGCGCATAGGCTTCTCCCGCCCCCCGGTGCCGCCGAGCCAGATTCCGAGCAACCACCATGAACTTCCCTTCCTCCGGCAACCGCGGTTGTCCTGCTTCCACCGACGCTCACGGCACACTCAGCGTCGGCAGAAGGTTGAAGGATGGACATGACGTTGAGCATGAATCTATGACCGGCCGGGACATGGCTGAACGCCGAGCAGAGTACGCACCGCTCATGCCGGATCCCATCGTCATATTACGCGCGGCTCGGCCAATCGCCCTCACGAACTGGCTACGCTGACGGTGGACCTAGCGTAACCAGTTTCTGAGAGGGGCAACAATCTGACACGCTGATGGTCGCTATAACATAACCGTTTGCTCGAGGAACGACGACCTGACACGAACCGGCAACTACCCCAGCGTAACCAGTTCGCGAGAGGAACGATCCGACGCGGCGACGCGCTGTCGCTGCGCGGGCACGAGCCGGGAAGAAAAACGAAACCCCGGGCGAACCCGGGGTTGATGGGGTGGATAACGCGGCTCGAACGCGCGACCTTCTGAACCACAATCAGATGCTCTACCGGCTGAGCTATATCCACCATGTGGTGTCGAACCGAGGTGAACCTCGTTTCGCACAACAGTCAAAAACTATACACGATGTTCAGGACGTACGCTTCCCGGCGCGTCGTTTTTCCTGCAATCACAGAAATACACGACACAGACCCTGGGAACTTCCGGCGTGTCGCAGCCGCCTGGGCACTCCGCGCTGCAAAGTCCTGGCGTGCGATGCCCATTCACAACACCTTCGGCGAAAACACCCGTCCAAACGACACTGCAACGCACCACACCGCCCTGCCGTCTCGAGTCCTAACGCGCCGCACCTCTTTCCACCGCCATCGATGACACGACCAGCAGAACGACGCGCCAACACCACCCCGCACCACCATGAACCACCCCGCAGAAGTGGAACGACCGTGGCCAAACAGCACCGCATACGCGATGCCACTCGACCACGGTCGCGGATGACACCCCAAGCCGGGCAAGAGGAGTGCAATGTATTGGACCCGGCTTAGAGCAGGCTTGATTGGGGTTACTCGGCGGTCACATCATGCGCCATCTCGGCGAAGGCGTTGATGTAGGCGTCGCACGCGGCGTCATCGTGGGCCACCGACAGCGTCCATTCTTCCTCACGTCCCGGAGTCATGAACACGCCGCGGTTGGCCGCATACAGCCAGCAAAGCTGGTTCAAGTCGGTGCGCTGGCCCTGCTTGAAGGTCACATAGTCGACGATCTTGTGCGGGGAGAAGGTGACGCAGCCCTTGGCACCGAAACCGATGGAGTATCCCGGGAAGTCATACTTCTTGATGACTTCGGTGCAGCCTTCCATCAGGCGGTTGTTCAGATGATCGAACAGCTCGTAGGCTTCCGGAGTGAGCACCTTCTCGAGATTGGCACGGGCGGCCGCCACGCACAGCGGGTTGCCGGAGTAGGTGCCGACCTGGTAGACTTCGCCGGATTCGACGACGCTCATCACCTCATCAGTGCCGCCGATGGCGCCCATCGGCAGGCCACCGGAAATCGCCTTGGCCATGGTGACCATGTCCGGAGTCACACCGAACAGCTTGGTGGCACCGCCAGGTCCAATGGTCAGGCCGGTCTTGACCTCATCGAAAATCAGCACGATGCCGTGACGCTTGGTGATTTCGCGCACCTTCTCGAGGTAGCCGGGCTCCGGAGGCACGATGGACATGTTCATCAGGCAGGCTTCCATGATCAGGCAGGCAGGAGCCTCGTCATCGGTTTCCATCTCCCGGATGCGGGCCTCGAGCGCGTCGGCGTCGTTGAACGGCACCGGCACGGTCAGCGGGATCAGGGACTTCGGGATGCCGGCGCCGTACGGAATCTTCTTCAAGTGGTTCTTATCGCCGATGTTCTCGTAATCGCCGACGATGGAAATCATCACCGCATCATGGTGACCGTGGTAGGAACCGAAGATCTTCATGATATGGTCGCGGTGCGTGTAGGCGCGAGCGATGCGGATTGCGTCCATCGTGGCCTCGGAACCGGAGTTGGTGAAACGCCACTTCGGCAGGCCGAACCGCTGGGTCAGTTCGTCAGCGACAACGAAATCATCTTCATCAGGAAGCGCGAAATGCGTACCCTTCGGGAAACGCTCAGCGATGGCCTTGCCGATCTCAGGATTGCCGTGGCCCTGCACCATGGCACCGTAGCCGTTGTGGAAATCGTAGTATTCGTTGCCGTCCACATCCCACAGCTTGGAACCGCTGCCGTGATCGACGTAGATCGGCCACGGATCGCGCAGCTGGTAAGAGGATGCGACGCCGTTGCACAGATGCTTGCGAGCTTCGTTGTACATCTCGCGGGACTTGCCGAGTTTGGCGTTGAGTTTCTCACCTTCCTTGGCGGTGAGTTCCTTGATCCTGGCTTCACTGATGCTTGCCGTCATGTCGAATCCTTTCCTTCGGTAGTCTTGCGATGCGATTTTCGTTGCGTTCTATCGACTTGACTACGAATTTCGTACATTCATAGGTAAAACCCGCATTATTTCGTTGGGATTTCTGATTCCGGAACTGTTTTTCCGCTCGTAACAATTCGTCAACATGGATGTTCGCTTTCGAGGGGCGATTCGCAGCCGCGGTGAGCATCGTGTCGGGCTCGTCCAGATTGCGGCCGATGGGAGATTTGGGGATTGGCCCGGAATACCAAGGATTCATGAGCGCCAACGCCTCAGGCGACGATGGGGCCCGGCATGTGAGTATAACCTCGCACGGACCGGTGGACGGACTGTCAGCCAGGCGATGGAAGGCGGGAACATGTCCGACATGTGAGCGAATCCCCACACAACGACGGATACGCAGTCTTCAGGCCGTATCCCGGTCATATCAACCGCCATCTTGTGAGTCAATCCTCACACGATGGCAGACTCGCACCACCGAATCAACGATCCCGTGCACCAAACCGGTCACCGTGTGAGCCAAACCTCACACAACCACCCTCAAACCACCCCATCCACAACATCCGACCCAACCAACCGGTCACCATGCGAGCGAATCCTCACACATCGACGGATATGCAGCCTCCGGGACTGCAACCTGGACAACACCAACCGCCTCCGTGCGAGCGAATCCTCACACGATGACGGGCACGACGCCGGGTGACGCGGAAGGCGGCACCACTGTCATCACGCACCAACACGCCATTGCGCGATTGACGCACTCCGCATCACGAATGAGCCCAAAGTCCAGTCAAGCACGATCAGTCCAGTACTCCCCCAAACACAACAATGGGTCATACGGAGGTTTCCCTCCGGATGACCCGATTGCCCCCGCAACCACGCAAGACGCACAGCCGCACCCGCCGCACTCCTTGCGCAGCCGCACACGCATCACTGCTTGAAGTTCTCGAACAGCTGCGTGTAGTTGTCGTTGATGGCGTTCGAGCATGCCTTCTCAGTCACCGCATGCTTGAGCTCATCCGCGCTCGGCACAATCGTGTTGGACGACCGCATCTCGCTCGGCAGCAACGCGTCGCCGCCCTTGAGCACAGACCCGGCGCCCGCGGACTCGTCAATTGCTTCCTTGTTCTTCGGATCCAGCATGTAGTTGATGAAGGTCTTCGCTTGGTCGATGTTCTGCGCCCCCGCGGCGATTGCCATATTGTCCACGAACTGGGTGGTGCCGTCGGACGGGTAGACGAATTCGAGATCCTTGTTCGACTGCTGCGCCTGGTAGGCGTCATAACTCCATATCATGCCGATGACCTGTTCACCGGAAGCCAGGCGATCCGCCACACCTTCCGAGCTGACGACACCAACCTTTGACCGGTAGGACTGCAGCAGATCGTTCGCGTTTTGATAGGCGCGCGCATCGGTGGTGCACTGCTCGGAACCGACAGCGCGCAATGCCGCGTTGGTCACCTCGATGGAATCGTTGAGCAGCTGCGACTTTCCATACTTCGATGACAGCGCGAAGAACTCCTTCCAACTGGTCGGCGCCGCGGACTTGGGGATGTTCTTGGTGTTGACCATGAATCCGGTGTAACCCACCGCATACGGTGCCGAATATTCGAGCTTGGGATCGTAGTACGGCGAGGAGAACTCCTTGGAGATATTCTTGCCGTTGGGCAGCTTGGACACATCGAATTTCACGAGCATATGCTCCTGGATGAGCTGGTAGACCATGTAGTCACTTGGCATCACGATGTCATAGCCGGACCCGCCTGTGGACTGCAACTTGGCTTCCAGCGCCTCGTTACTTTCGAAAGTGTCCACGGTGAGCTTGATGCCGGTTTCCTTTTCGAATTTCTTGATGACATCATCCGGCATGTACCCGGCCCACGTGTAGATATGCAACTCGCCGCCGTGCGCCTCGTGGTATGCCCCGTTGGCGACGACATCAGTTGTGCGCGCGGAATCCGAAATACCGCCTGAGCATGCGGCAGACGACAGCAGGCCTGCGACAGCGAGCGCCATGCACGCCATGCGACGGAACGTCCTGCCCACGTGGCCACGACCGTGCCTGCTGCCACAGCCGCGCCCGCTCTCACGGTAGTCGAAATGTGAATGATTGGAAGGGATAACAGCTGATGAGGTGCGCATAACGGCTCCTTTCTTCGATATGACGGCTGCGTTCTGGCGCACGCCGTCGTTCAGTCGTCCTTGCGGTTGGTCAGGACCGAGGAGATGACGGTCACGATGACAGCGAGCAGGAGCAGAAGCGTGGCGACGACGTTGATGCTCGGGTTCACGCCCTTGCGGATAAGCGAGAAGATATAGATCGGCAGTGTCGTCGTGCCCGCGGATGTCAGGAAGTTCGAAATCATGAAGTCATCCATCGAAATCACGAATGCCATAAGCGCGCCGGAGACGATGGCCGGAGCCAGCAGCGGCAGTGTGACGCGGCGGACCGTGATGATTGGCGACGCACCGAGATCCACTGCGGCTTCGAAGCACGAGGTGTCGATGGT
The DNA here is from genome assembly GCF_002846655.1 of Bifidobacterium thermophilum. Classification (NCBI taxonomy): domain Bacteria; kingdom Bacillati; phylum Actinomycetota; class Actinomycetes; order Bifidobacteriales; family Bifidobacteriaceae; genus Bifidobacterium; species Bifidobacterium thermophilum. Next base: position 83,526 of record NZ_PCGX01000010.1, read on the forward strand.
CTGCAACCTTGCGCGCAGCGGCATCACCACGAACGGGATGCAGAAGGTGGTGTGCGCGAGAATCAGTGGCAGCAATCCCGGCTTCAGGCCGATCATACGGATGAAGCCCATGGTTGCGACGCCGAGCACGACCTCTGGGATAATCAGCGACGCGTTGATCAGCCAGCCGGCGAGCGCCGAACCCGCCCGTGACATCTGGTCCGCGGCAAGGATGAACAGCACACCGATGACCGTGGACAGGACCATCGCGATGACGGCGACTTGGAGCGAGGTCAGGGTTGCCGAGATGATCGCCGGATCATGGAACACCGTGCCATACCAGGAGAAGGAGAACCCTTTCCACAGCAACGCTTGACGGCCGCCGTTGAAAGAGAACATCACAACCATGAGCATCGGCAGATACAGGAACAGGATGACAAGCACACTGATGAACGCGACGCCGGGGAAGGTTTTTAGCCGGTTTCGCCCGGAACGCCGGGTGCTTAGCGCCCGGTCGGGCTGCTTGTCTTCGAGCCATTGCGGCATCTGGGCGGACGCGTGTTCGCCACGTTCGTCGATGGTCCGTTCGACGATGGCGCCGAATTCCGCCGCGGTGCCGTAATCCATGTGGACGACCGGAGCGGTTTCGCTGTCGTGTGTCCCGGCGGCTGTGCGGATATCCGCTGCTTCCCCGGTATGCTTGATTTCCTTGTTGCTGCTAGTCATTGCACTCACCTCGTTCTGTTCATACCGCCATGCCGGCGTCACGCGCCGCTTTGCCGCCGCCGATGCTTGCCGCGACACCGCACAGCAACGTGATCAGCAGGATCACCGTGGACAATGCCGCGCCGAACGGCCAGTTGCGCGCTTCAGAGAACTGGGATGCGATCAGGTTGCCGACCATGAGGACACGCCCGCCGCCAAGTAGCACGGGCTGCACATAGGATCCGAAAGCCGGGATGAAGCACAACGCAATGGCTGAGGTGACGCCTGGTTTCGCGGCGCGCAGGATGATCCGCCGCATGACGGTGAGTTTACGAGCGCCCAGGTCGTATGCGGCTTCGACCAGACGGAAGTCGAACCCGGACAGCGCCGAATACATCGGCATGATTGCGAACGGCAGGAAGGTGAATATCAAGCCGATCAGCGAGGCACCCGACGTGTACAGCAGCTGTTTGCTACCTACACCGATGAACTTCAAGAAGCCATTGATCGGGCCGTTTTCGTTGAGGATGAGCATCCACGCGTAGGTACGGACGATGAGGTTCGTCCAGAACGGGATGTTGATCAGCAACACCAGCAGGCGCTGGGTTGACGGCTTGCGTAACGACATCCACAGGGCGATGAAGAAGGACAGCACGATGCATATGAACGTGGTGATAAGCGCCTGCCACAACGAGGTGCCGAACACCTTGAGATACCGCGGGTCGAAGGAGGTGCGGCCCAGGAAGTCGGTGGTGAACAGCAGCTTCTTGTAAGCGTTCGTGGAGAACTTGTAGACCACGCCGCCACCGACATCCGGCTGGCTCATGAAGGAGAACGCGACGATGACGCATATCGGGCCGAGTGTGAACAGCAGTCCGACGATAACTGCGGGAATCGAATACCAGTGCGAGAGCATGCCGGGCTTGATGCTGCCCGAGGCGGCGAACAGGGTGCGGCGGCGACGGGAAGTCGTCGCCCCACCGTCTTGCGAAGGCGCAGAAATCGGCGGCTTGCTGCCGTCCAAAGCGGAAGAGGTTTCGCTCATCGTTCCACCACCCTCATATGGTCGGGGCTGACCGTCACACCGACCTTTGCACCGACTGTGAGCAGTTCGGAATCAAATGGCGGGTTGACGCGGATCTGCACGGGTGTGCCGTCGGCGAGACGGACATGGCAGCGGATGTCGGAGCCCATATAGGTCACGGTTTCCACGCTCGCCTGCAGACCGCCGTCCTTCGCCGCACCAAGCGTAATACGCTCGGGACGGACGGCAGCGCTCACGGCCGCTCCCCTGCCATACTCGCTCAGGTCTTGTGTCACGGGGAAGATCTTGCCTTCGACCTCAACCGAGCCGGCATCATGCACGGTGGCGTCGAGGAAGTTGATATCACCGATGAAGTCGGCGACAAACCGATTGGCCGGCTTGTCGTAGATTTCCTCCGGGGTGCCGACTTGTTCGGGCTTGCCCTTGGAGAACACGGCGATATGGTCGGCCATTGACAGGGCTTCCTCCTGGTCGTGTGTGACGAAAATGAAGATGATGCCGGTCTCTCGCTGCAGACGCTTCAATTCGACTTGCATCTGGCGTCGCAACTTGAAATCAAGCGCGGACAGGGATTCATCAAGCAACAGCACCTTCGGGCTTTTCGCGAGCGACCGGGCGAGCGCAACACGCTGCTGCTGGCCGCCGGACAGCTGGCTGGGCAGACGCTTGCCGATTTCGCTCAGATGCACCAGATCGAGCATTTCCCGCGTCTTGCGCTTGATGTAGTCCTTCGGCTTCTTTTCCATTTCCAAGCCGAAAGCGATGTTCTGTTCCACCGTCATATTGGGGAACAATGCGTAACTTTGGAATACGGTGTTGACCGGACGCTCGTATGGCGGCATCTCGTCGATGCGCTGGTTGCCCAAGTAGATTTCGCCGGCATCCAGGGTTTCCAGACCGCCGATGGACCGCAGCAGTGTCGTCTTGCCGCAACCGGAGGGGCCGAGCAGCACGAAGAATTCGCCGGCTTCAATGTTCAGGCTCACGTCGTCGATGGCGTGGACCAATTTGCCTTCCGCCGACCGGAAGGTCTTGCGGGCGCGGTTGATGGTCAGGCCGCTTTCTCTCAGTTCCACGTCCTTGTCACGGCCGATACGGACGCCGGTATCATCCGGCTGATGCGATTCCGCCGCAGATGATGACGGGACCGCATCCTGGACAGGTGATTGTGTCGTGGTCATCGCTCCTCCTTGGTAATTCGTCCGGTCATCCTGCGGCGCCTGTCCGCGGGACGCGTCACGTTCGTGCGTGGCTTGCGAGAACTTCGAGTTCGATAGCGTGCGAGGCTTGGTCTCTGCTGTTTTCGTTGTGATTCATCAAAGGTTGCGATGATTTCCGTTGCGTAAACGCAATATTGCGACTAAAAAAGCGGCGTAACGCGAAATTTTCCCCACGGTCTCGCATCGTGAACAATGGCCTGCTGTGATGGTCGCATGAGAGTTCAACATGACATGCGCGAGCCGTTCGCCGCAGAGACACACGAGACACCGGACAATGAGACCAGCCCCGAGCAGCGCCGATCGCCGTCGCTGCTTGACGAGACCAACAAGGCCATTATCCGCGAATTGCAGAAAAACGGCCGCAAACCTTACGGGGCGATCGGCAAAGTCGTCGGCCTGTCCGAAGCCGCCGTGCGCGGCCGAGTGCAGCGCTTGGTCGAGACAGGAATCATCCAGATCGTCGCCGTCACGGACCCGGTCCAGCTCGGCTACCGCAGGCAGGCCATGATCGGAGTGAACACGAGCGGGGATTTGGACGCGCTCGCCGACCAATTGCGCGCAACCGACGGCATTGACTACATTGTCGCCGCGGCGGGGCGTTTCGACATGCTGCTGGAGGTTTTCACCGCCGACGATGACGATCTGCTTGACCTGGTGATGCGTATCCGCAGGATCCCAGGCGTCGACCACACGGAAGTATTCACGTATCTGCGGCTTATCGAGCAACGGTATGATTACGGCGTGCGGTGATCGCGCAGTAGGCGGTTGCATGCGGCAATGGTCATATTGTGGAATATCCGGGCTGATCCCGGAGCGACGAAGTTGTCGGAAACCTGATGCCAATCAGCGAAACGCAACATCAGCAACCCCAACGAGCAGACGACTCTGGGCATACCAAGCAAACTGATGGCCGGCCGCCAAGAATGTGGCGACCGGCCATCATGCCGATACCAGGCTGATACCGGGCTAACCGCCCTGGATTCAGTGCGCGGCTTCGGTGACGAGCTTGTAGTTCGCGAACTCGCGGATGCCGAGCGGGCCCATTTCGCGGCCGAACCCGGAGTTCTTCACGCCGCCGAACGGCAGTTCCGCCGAATCTGCGCCGGATTCGTTGATATAGGTCATGCCGGATTCCAGACGGTCCGCGAAGCGCAGCCCCTGCTCACTATCGGTGGTGAACACGTAGGAGCCGAGACCATACGGCGAGTCGTTGGCGACCGCAATGGCCTCATCCTCGCTGGACACCCGGTAGAACTGGGCGACCGGGCCAAAGAATTCCGTATGACGCGCGGCCGAGCCTTCGGGAATGTCAGTCAGGATGGTCGCCGGGTAGAAGGCCCCGTCATGTTCGGTGCCGCCCAACACCACCTTCGCCCCGTCATCAATCGCGGCTTGCACCTGGGCGGCGAGACCGTCGGCGGCGGACGCGGAGCACAGGGGCGCAAGCTTGCGTTCCTTGGACACCTTGATAAACCGCTTCAAGAATTCGTCATACAGCGAGTCGATGATGATGAACCGCTTGGCGCCGTTGCAGATCTGGCCGCTGTTCTCGTACCGAGCGTTCGCGCCGGCCTCGACTGCGGCATCCAGATCGTCGGCGCTCATGACGATGAACGCGTCATTGCCTCCCAGTTCGCACACGACCTTCTTCAGGGCGGCGCCGGCCTCCTGGGCGATCGCCTTGCCAGCACGCTCGGAACCGGTCAGAGATACGCCACGGACGCGCGGGTCGGCGATGACCTTGGCGATCTGCTCGTTGGTGGCGTACACGTTGACGAACGCCCCCTTCGGGAAGCCCGCCTCCAGGAAGATCCGCTCCATCGCGGCCGACGACTTGGGGCACAGGGAGGCGTGCTTGAGAATGATGGTGTTGCCAAGCATGAGGTTCGGACCAGCGAACCGCGCCACCTGATAGTACGGGTAATTCCACGGCATCACGCCGACCAGAGGGCCGATCGGCAGGTGCCGGATGAACGCCGTGCCCGCCGCAGCACGGTCAATCGACTCGTCGGCAAGGAACTCGGCGGCATGATCGGCATAGTATTCGAGGATCTCCGCCGAGAATTCGACCTCGACCAGCGCCTCGTCCATCAATTTGCCCATCTCGTGGTTGATGATGGTGGCGAGCTCCTGCTGCTGGTCGCGATACGCCGCCACCGCCTTGCGCATCAACGCGGCACGCTGCTCGATGGTCGTGGTCCTCCCCCACGTGCGGTATGCTTCGTCGGCGGCATCCACCGCCGCGGCGACCTGCTCGTCGGTGAAGGTTTCAAAGCTTTCCTCGACCTGTCCGGTCGCCGGATTGGTCACTGCATATCTGCTCATCGTGTCGCCTTTCGTTGTCATACTTCACGCCATACGCACCCCGAAAGGCAATCCCGTGCGTTTTTCGTTGCGCGAGCGCCTTTGGAATGCGTTTTTTCTTCGCGTTTGGCGGCATGGTATGCGATTTTCGTATCATCGGCGTTACCGCAACATTGCGAAATGCGATCAGCGGACTGCATGACACGATTCCGAGCATGATGTCATACCCGCGCTCCCGAAGCGCGTCTGGCAGAAGCGGTCAAGGTGTGGCGGGCACAACGCTCCCACGCCCGACCGCATGAAACCGCTCGAACCGGCAATGCGCCGATTACGGCGGATTCATCGTTCACAACCTGCCATCGAAGTCGGCGATCGCTTCGCGTTCCATCGCGACGAACTTACGCACGCATGATGCAATCGAATACTCCTCACGCGTGTGCTCGGCATAGATGGCGCCCCAACGGCTTAATTCATCGGGGTGGTCAATCCACCAGTCGATGCGCTGGGCGAGCATGGCCGGGTCTTGGGCTTCGAACAGCGAATGGTCATTGAGCGCGAACTGTCCGGCGGCGCTCTGCGTGGACCGCGCAATCACCGGAACCAAGCCGGAGGCCATCCCTTCAAGCACGCTCAACGATTCAATATCCACGATAGAGGGGTGGACCAGCAGATCGCATGAACGCAGCAGTTCCGGCATCTGCGCGTTGTCATGGAATCCGATTGACCAACGGCCCGGCAACAACTTCCCTGCCATCCGCCGCAGCTCGTGCTGCAACGGCCCGGTGCCGCAGATCGTCAATTCGATATCCTCGGCATGCCGGCTCAACGCGACCGCCCGAATCAGCGTCACATGGTCCTTCTCGCTGGCCAGACGCCCCGAAGCGACGATTCTGAACGGTCTTGGCGACGGCGAACCGGGTTCACGCTGCTGTTTGGCGGTGAATCTGGGCGAATAGCCGTTGGAGATCACATGCAGTCGCTGCCGGTAGCCATGCGCCCGCAACTGCGCGGCGATCATATGCGAGGGCGTGTGGATATGCCAGATATGCCGGTACAGCATGCGGTTGAACAGCCAGTAGATGAACGCCGAAGCGCCGGGGATATACCGCAGCGGCCCCGCCGAATACAGGACGTTCTCCGGCTGCAAGTGGAATCCGGCAGTTGCGGGGATGCCCATCTCATGTGCGGTCCGCACCGCCATGCGGCCGTATTTGAACGGCAGGTACACGTGGACCACATCCGCGCCCTCAAACGCCTTGCGGAACATCGCCCGGTCAGGCTGTGCGAATTGCATCTGCTGTTTCGCCGCGATCCAAGAGACCAACGGGATGTGACGCACGCGAATCGGATACTCAGGCGAACCAATACCGACCAGACGGACCGTATGGCCTTGCCGGCGAAGCTCCTTGGCATACTGCAACGCCGAATTCGACGTGCCGTTGCCCTCATTGCCCGCGGTGTCGACGACCAGCGCGATGACCAGCGGGCGGCCGGCATCCTCGGTGCTGCCAGCCGCCACAGAAAACTCCTGATTCTTCATGCTCATACCGGTATCGTAAGCCTCAAGCCCCACGAAGCCGGAATGCCACGCCGATTACCGTACCGTGACAGTCAGCGCATCGGCGACGCGTCCGGCCTTGGCGCGGGCGTCATCGGCGCTGTCCCCGATGGCGAGTGCCACGGCCATGCGACGATGCCCGTGGACTTCCGGCTTGTTGAAAATCCGCAGGTTGGTGTCCGGCTCGGCGAGCGCCTGTGGCACATTCGAGAAAATCGCTCGGCCGTCGCCTTCGACGACGATGGCATGGCTCGCGCCAACCTGCCCGTCGCCGAGCGCCAAATCGACATGTTCCTGGCTGACCGGAATACCGAGAACCGCCCGCGCGTGGAGCGCGAATTCGCTCAGCCGTTGGGAAATCATGGTCACCATACCGGTGTCGTGCGGACGCGGCGAGACCTCGTTGAACAGCACCGAACCGTCCGTGAGGACGAACAGTTCGACACCGAACACGCCCCAGCCGCGCTCGCCGTGCTCGTGCGCGTCGGCGACCAGTCCTTCGACGCAACGACGAGCGAGATCCTTCGCGGTGCGCAACGTGTCCGGGCCAACCGCCGCAGGCTGCCAGGACTCACGATAATCACCGCTTTCCTGACGCTGTCCGATCGGCGTGCATGTGACCACACCGGCAGACGAGCTGACGGTCAACACAGTCAACTCATAATCAAGCGGTGCGAGCGCTTCGACGATAACGCGAGAAATACCGCCTTCACCAGCTGCACGACGACCGACCTGCGCCTCATGCCAGGCGGCGTCGATGGCATCCGGGGTGCGTACAACAGACTGGCCGTGACCGGAAGAGCTCATAATCGGCTTGACGACGCACGGGTAACCTACGGTTTGCGCGCCGGCACGCAGTTCCTCGAGCGACCCGGCGAAACGGTAGGGTGTGGTCGGCAGCCCAAGTTTCTCGTGGGCGAGCACGCGCAGGCGCTCGCGGTCCATGCAGATGGCGGCGATGCCGGCGCTCGGCACGACTTGCACGCCTTTCGCGACGACGGCATCCAGTTCGGACGTGGCGATCGCTTCGACTTCAGGGATGACGATATCCGGCTTGGTTTCGGCGAACAGGGCGTCCAGCTGCTCAGGATTGGCCATATCGAGGACGCGGTATTCGTGGGCAACCTGCTGTGCCGGGGCGCCTTCGTAGCTGTCGGCGGCGCACACCCACGCGCCCAAGCGCATGAGTTCGATGGCGATTTCGCGGCCAAGCTCACCGGAGCCGAGCAGCAGAACCTTGGTGCGCGTGGCGTCGTCGGATCGGTCGAGCGGGGTGCCGAGCCGCGGATCAGCTGGTGTCGCGACGGAGGCTGATTGTGATGCACTGGACTGGCTTGCGTTGACTGTAGCTTCGGCGTAATCACTCATACCCGTCATCTTGCCATCGGGGGTTGTCAGAACCGTTGCCGACGGTGTTGCCCGGCCCCGAATCGAACCCGTTTGCCGCCGCGCCGATACCGGATAGGCAGCCGGGCGATACGCGGACGATTCTCGGGCGATACCGCCCCCACGCCGTGCCGCCCGATGTAGCCGGCGCTTGGTATCCTGTCCACCGTATATACCCCCAATCCATCTCGTGCTTACGAGGAAGGCGAGTCATGCAGAAACTGGAAAAGCTCTATGAGGGCAAGGCCAAAAAAATGTATGCGACCGACGATCCCGACGTTCTGTGGGTCGAATACATGAACCAGGCAACGGCCGGCAACGGCGCGAAGAAGGCGCAGATCGCCGGTAAGGGCAACCTGAACAACCACATCACCTCCGTGATTTTCGAACTGCTCAAGGCTCGCGGCATCGACAGCCACTTCATCAAGCGCCTGTCCGACACCGAACAGCTGGTGCGCAAGATGACCATGTACCCGCTGGAAATCATCATGCGCAACACCGCCGCCGGCTCCTTCGCCAAGCGGTATGGCGTCAAGGAAGGCACGCCGCTGAAGAAGCCGATCCTCGAATTCTGCCTGAAGTCCGATGAACTGGGCGACCCGTTCATCAACGATGACGGCATCGTCGCCCTCGGCTTGGCTTCCGAGGAGGAGCTCGCCGAGATCTCCCGTCAGGCGCGCGCCGTCAACGAAGCGCTCAAGGACATCTTCTCCAAGATCGACGTGCAGCTCGTCGATTTCAAAATCGAGGAAGGCAAGACCTCCGACGGCACGATTCTGCTGGCCGACGAGATCACGCCCGACACCTGCCGTCTGTGGGATTTGAAGGATCATAGCGGCAAGATCGAGCATCTTGACAAGGATCTGTTCCGCCGCGATTTGGGCAACATCATCCCCGCATACGAGGAGATTTACAGCCGCCTCAAGCAGCTCGCCGATTCCGAAGGCGTCAAGGACGCCGAGTGAGCCCGGGCCCGCACCGGTTTTCCGATGCGGGCCACATTTTTCGGATGCGCCGCGCAAGGCGAACACACCCACGCGACCACCTGCATCACCCAGACAACCGCCATACCAACAACAGAAGGAATACCGTGGTTTTTCGCGTTTATGTCGAGAAGAAGCCGGGCTTTGACGTCGAGGCCAGGCAACTGGAAAACGAGCTGAAGACGATTCTCGGGATTAAGGGGCTTACCGGTCTGCGTATCGTCAACCGGTACGACGTCGAAGGCATCAGCCGTGAGCTGTTCGATCAGGCCACCACAACCGTGTTCAGCGAACCGCAGGTGGATAACGCCAGCGAGGAGATGCCCGATTTCGGCGACAGCGCGGTGTTCGCCGTCGAGTTCCTGCCCGGGCAGTTCGATCAGCGTGCCGATTCGGCCAGCGAATGCATCCAGCTGATCAGCCAAGGCGAGCGTCCGACCGTGCGCAGCGCCAAGGTCTACGCGTTGGAGGGCAGTCTGGACGAGCAGGCCGTCGAGCAGATCAAACAGTACGTAATCAACCCGGTCGAAGCTCGCGAAGCCTCCCTCGCGCCGAAGAGCACTCTCAAGGTGCAGGTCGCCAAACCGGCGAAGGTCGAGGTGGTCGCCGGATTCGACGAGCTGGATGACGAAGGCCTCCAGCGGTTCATCGACGAGCGCGGTCTCGCGATGGATCTGGCGGATGCGAAGGTGTGCCAGGAGTATTTCCACGGCGAACACCGCGAACCGACCATCACCGAGATCAAGGTAATCGACACCTACTGGTCCGACCACTGCCGCCACACCACTTTCGGCACCCAGCTTGACGAGGTGGATATCGACGACAACGTGGTCAAGGCCGCATTCGACAAGTACATGGCCATGCGCCATGAGCTCGGGCGCGACGGCAAGCCGGTATGCCTCATGGATATGGGCACAATCGGCGCCAAGTGGCTCAAGAAGAACGGCATCCTGAAGAACCTCGACGAATCCGAGGAAATCAACGCCTGCACCGTCAAGGTGAAGGTCGATGTGAACGGCGAGGACCAGGACTGGCTGTTCCTGTTCAAGAACGAAACCCACAACCACCCGACCGAAATCGAGCCGTTCGGCGGCGCGGCCACCTGCATCGGCGGGTGCATCCGCGACCCGCTGTCGGGCCGTTCCTACGTGTATCAGGCGATGCGCGTGACCGGCGCCGGCGACCCGCGTGTCCCGGTTTCCGAAACACTCAAGGGCAAGCTCCCCCAGCGCAAGATCGTCACCACCGCGGCCGCCGGATACTCCTCGTACGGCAATCAGATCGGTCTGGCGACCGGTCAGGTCGACGAGATCTACCATCCGGGCTATGTGGCCAAGCGCATGGAAGTCGGCGCAGTCGTGGGTGCAACCCCGGCTGACCATGTCCGCCGTGAAACCCCGACCCCCGGCGACAAGATCATCCTGCTGGGCGGGCGTACCGGCCGTGACGGCATCGGCGGCGCAACCGGCGCCTCGAAGGCGCACGATGAGGAAAGCCTTGAAAAAGACGGCGCAGAAGTGCAGAAGGGCAACGCCCCCGTCGAACGCAAGCTCCAGCGTCTGTTCCGCCGCAAGGACGCCTGCCGTCTGATCAAGCGCTGCAACGATTTCGGCGCGGGCGGCGTGTCCGTGGCAACCGGCGAGATCGCCGACGGCCTGACCATCAACCTTGATCTGGTGCCCAAGAAGTACGAAGGCCTGGACGGCACCGAACTGGCGATTTCCGAATCCCAGGAACGCATGGCTGTTGACGTGGCCGCCGATGACGTGGACGAGTTCCTCGGCTATGCGCGCGAGGAAAACCTCGAAGCCACCGTTATCGCCACTGTCACCGAAGAGAAGGTCATGCGCATGACCTGGCAGGGTGACACCATCGTGAACCTGAGCCGCGCCTTCCTCGCCTCCAACGGCGCGCCGAAGCATCAGACCGTGCACGTCGAGCAGGGCGGCTCCTACACCACCCCATGGCGCGAAGGCTCGCTCAAGGACCGGATGCACGCGTTGGTCACCGATATCAACGTGGCCTCCAACAAGGGCCTGTCCGAACGCTTTGACTCCACCATCGGCGCCGCCACCGTGCTCATGCCGTTCGGAGGCAAGCGCCAGCTGACCCCGAGCATGGCCATGGTTGCCAAGCTTCCGGTGTTCGGCGAAACCACCACCGCGTCCGCGATGGCATGGGGTTTCAACCCGTACATCATGGAGAAGAACCAGTTCACCGGCGCCTACCTGTCGGTAGTCGAGTCCCTTGCCAAGCTCGTGTCCGCCGGCTTCCGCCGCGAAGACGCCTACTTGAGCTTCCAAGAGTATTTCGGCAAGCTGCGTGACGTGCCGGAACGCTGGGGCAAGCCCGCCGCGGCGGTGCTGGGCGCCCTGATGGCGCAGGTCGACCTCGGTGTCGGCGCTATCGGCGGCAAGGATTCGATGAGCGGCAGCTTCGAGGATCTCGACGTGCCACCGACGCTTATCTCCTTCGCTGTGGCCGTCGGCAACATGCATCGCGCGACCTCCCCCGAGTTCAAGAAGGCCGGTCACCGCATTGCGCGCATCGCTCCGCGCTATGCGGCCGACGGACTCACCCCCGACAAAGACGGCCTGCTTGAGGCAATGGACGTGGTCGAATCGCTCACCGAATTCCATGATGCGCTCGCCGTGTCCACCCCGGGCTATGGCGCCAGCGCCGAAGCGCTATTCAAGATGACGCTCGGCAATCGCATCGGCGTCAAGCTCGCCGACACCATCGCCGTGGACGACCTGTTCACCCCGGCCTATGGCTCGTTCCTCGTTGAGCTTGATGACAATGCGAAGCTGCCAGCGGTGTCCAACCGCGTCGAAATCGGCGTAATCGGCGAGACGACCGACGCGTACGAATTCGTCGCCGGCGGCGAGCGCCTCAATCTCGACCAGGTGCAGGAAGACTGGGAATCCGCAATGGAAAGCGTCTTCCCGTACCGCTCCAAAGGCGAGGAACGCGGCAGCGTCACCGAAACCGAGGAATTCCACGCCCCGAAGAAGACCGTATACACGGGCTCTCCCGTCGCCAAGCCGCATGTGGTGATTCCGGTGTTCCCGGGCAACAACTGCGAGTACGATTCCGCGGCGGCATTCGAGCGCGCAGGCGCCGATGTGAGCACGCTCATCGTGAACAACCTCACTCCGCAGGCCGTCGCCGAATCCACGCAGGCGCTGGTCGACGAGATCCGCCGCAGCCAGATCGTCATGATCCCTGGCGGTTTCTCTGGCGGCGACGAACCTGACGGGTCGGCGAAGTTCATCACCGCGTTCTTCCGCGCCCCAGCTGTCAGCGACGCTGTGCGTGACCTGCTGAAGAACCGCGACGGGTTGATGCTTGGCATCTGCAATGGATTCCAAGCGCTCATCAAGCTGGGCCTCGTGCCGTACGGCGACATCGTGCCGATGACCGACGCCTGCCCGACGCTGACCTTCAACACAATCGGCCGCCATCAGAGCCGTCTGGTGCGTACGCGTGTGGCTTCCGACCTGTCCCCGTGGCTGGCGGAAAGCGCGGTCGGCGATGTGCACACCATCGCGATTTCGCACGGCGAGGGCCGGTTCGTGGCTTCCGACGACGTGCTCGCCAAGCTCAAGGCCAACGGCCAAATCGCCACGCAGTATGTGGACGCCGACGGCGTGCCCGGCATGGATCTGGACGTCAACCCGAACGGCTCGATGCTCGCCATCGAAGGCATCACCAGCCCGGACGGCCGCGTGTTCGGCAAGATGGGTCATTCCGAACGGTACACGGACGGCACCTTCGTCAATGTGCCCGGCGACAAGCTCCAGCCGCTGTTCACCAGCGGTGTGAAGTATTTCACCGCCTGAGTGGTCCGGTAATCCGGACTCGCTACGACGGATTGCCTTGGGCGGATTTGCCCCGGGCGACCCGTCAGGCAATCCGCCGCAGCGAATGAATCATCAGAAAGGCCGGTCGTTTCCCCCATTGCGGGAGGCGACCGGCCTTATGGTTTCCGGTGTGCGATAGATACTCACCGCCCGCCCTAGTTGCCGCGCCTCATCCGCCATCCGGCAAGAAACTACACACAACCTTACCGACGCTCAGAGGACTCTCACCGTCGGCAACACCTTCTACCGACACTCACATCCTCCCCAGCGTCGGCAGAAGCAGAACGACAACCCTCCACCGATGCTGACAGGCCACTCAGCGGCGGTAGAAACATCTGTGGAGTGGGACGGCGGCAACAGAACAGGGCGACTATAATGGAAGCCGTTCAACCAACGGCGGTTCGTCAGGCGACGGCCGCACCCCTCCGATGACGTCAGGGAAGCGCATCGACGCAAGCAGACAGAGCATTCCCCACCGACGCATATGGTGCATCACACTATCGGCGAGAACGCTGGGACAACGCGAAGAAGCGAGCCCTGTGAAAGGAGCGGAGATGAACGGCACAGACGACTTACCTGGCGGTTCCACCGACATCGACGGCTCCACCATTGACTACGTCTCCATGATTTCGACATATGATCCGATGGAACAGACCACCCCGCTGCGTCCGATAGGTCCGGTGGGCGCCCGTGTCGTCGAACGCATCGAGCAGGAGCCAGACGAACACACGCAGGCGCGATACCGCGTGAGTATCCGCACTCTTGCCGCGCTGATGACAATCATCCTATCCATAGCCATTGGCATCCCCATATACCGCGCAGTGCAACGCAACCGTTGGCAGAACGCCGTAGCCGATGATGTCGTATCCACCATGGAGATTGTTGACGACATGCTGCTGCAGAACCACGGCAACACCGGTTTCGTCAACGGAGACATCTCCTGCCCCGATCCGAATACCTGTTTTCTGACCGCCGATAGCGGTGTCATCACCAAAGACTCGCTCAACGCGGTGACGCGCATCCCTATGCATGCCGGCGATTCCATCACCATCAGGCACAACAGCCGCGACGGCGCACCGGCATATGAATACATCGTGATTGGCGAAAACGTCCATCTGCCCGGCTCGTGCATCTACCACTCCTCATCGGGCAAGATGGTGTGCGACTGGCGGTGAGCCGAAGGAACCCAGCCGGGTCTGGCAGACAGACATGGCGATGGGCGTTGTCTGATGTACCTTATTTCTCGCTTTGCCCCACGACAATCGCGTCATTCCAAGCCCCAGCGTCATTCGTCCCGCTCGCCGAAGAGTCCTGTTGCGAGGATTTCGCATCCACGGTGCATACCACATCGAATGCGTATCCGGTAGACGGCAGGTAATGCGCTGTAGCGTGTCGATTCCCGTCACCACGATGAGCAGCAGACAAGAGGGTATCGCATTCCTGCAGCTGTTTGCCCGTCACCTTCAATACGACCGTCTTGCCGGTCGCGGTATTCGTTCCTATGAGTCTGTGGTCAGGATATGGAAGAGGGTGGGAATACGTGACGGACTCGGAAGGGACGATGGTTACCGTCGTGGGATTTGACAATTGCGGAATATCGTTGATGAGATCCTGCGCCACGCATGTACAGATTGCCATCAGCATGACTGACATTATTCCCAAGAATTCCTGCCACAAACCGCAAATTCCATGAAGCCTATCGAACACACAATCAACGATGCATACTATCAATGCGAGGGATACGAACAAGCACAGCGCACATTGCGCATAATAATGCACCAGCATCTTGTCAAACAGCGGCGCGATAAGAGCAAACAGCCCTAAGGCAACCCAGATGCAGGTCAGCACCGCAAACCAACGATATCTTCTCAATCGCATACTCAGGCGGCGGAGTTTTGCTCTCACCGTGATATATTGATCCGAATCCTCCTGCATGGCATCGGATCGACCCGGCCCTACGCCCACGGTAAACGCAGGCCCGTCAGGCGTCATCACCGGAGCGCCGAAGGCGAACACCGATATATCTCCATGTTCATCGACTCCGCCAAGGGAATTCAGCATCAGCCGGGAATCGTGACCCGCCTGCGGCTTGGTTTGCCGCCGAGAGCCGACAGGAGAGGAATCAAGATTGTCGCCCATCACCGAATCCAGCGCGGTGTAAGCGGTGTTCGTTTCAGGAATCGTCGCCGACAACTGCGCCGGCGATTCTGTCTGATGCGGGACTGCAACCCCCGGCGCCGGTGATTTCATGAACCGCTGGTCGAACTGCGACTCCAACGCAGCGGGCTGTACGGGGCGAACCGGCTGAGATACCGGTTGCGGCGAGAATACCGTCCCCGGCACCGCCGTTTGCAGCGCGGCATCGAACAAAACCCCAGTATCTTCCATCCCATTCGCGGGAGCAGCACTTCCCCGACTATCGCCGCGACCATGAGACATCAAGTATTCCGACGTTTCCTCTTGCATTGCTGACCCTCCCGCCCACATGCATGCTCTTGCACGTGGCAGCTGCTTCTCTCTTCTGTACAACCGACATCGGTTGCGCAGAAATCACCATATCAGCGATGAGTGACGACGCTACCGCGCAAGTGCGCAGCGCTCGACGTCTCAAATATTCTGCGGCGCGAACAGGCGAAGACCATCAAGACACGAGCGCGATAATCCGGCGGGACGAGGAATGCCCGTTCGTGAATCCGACCGCTCCAATCGAACCGGTTCGACACGCCCGACACGCCGTGCAACGTCAAACGTTTGACTCTTTGCTACCCGGCGTCCCACTCCTCGTTGCCCATACCATCTACCTTAGAAATTGCAGAAGGTTATGGGCGGCCTGCCTGGTTGAAGAGGGTAGGCCGCTCCGGCACCGGGCCTGGTCGGGAACCAGGAACGGCGCGGTTGGATTCATTTCATCATCATTCCCAGATATCGGTTCGTGCGAAAACGAAAGCCGCGAACCGCAATCACGAGAACATCACAACACAGGAGAGAACATCATGCATCAACCGGTCACTTTCGAAATCCCGTCCATCGGGTACACCATCGTCGACCACGGAAGCAATCCATCCGACTCGGAAAAGACACGTCCGACAGCTGTGCAAACCGCTCGCCGCATCGCCTTGAGCACCCTCGCTGCCATCACGGTCATCGCCGTAGGCTGCTTTGCCGCCACCGGCATCGACGGGTTCATGCAACGCCGCCGGTGGAAAGCGAATATCACCACCGACATGGCATCCACCGTCGCGGCAATCGACACGCTTGACTTGCAGAACCACGGCAATATCGGCTTCAAGGACAGCGATATCTCCTGCACCGATACCCGAGCCTGCTTCCTGAACGCGGACGCCGGCATCGTGACCACCGATCCGCTGAATTTCGGCCAGAAAATCCCGCTGCATTCGGGCGATATCATCACCATCAGGCATCTTACGAGCACCGGGCAGCCGACGGACGGCTACGTCGTTATCGGCGAAAGCATCCATTTCCGCGGTTCCTGCATCTACTCCTCACAGACCGGCGAGACCAGCTGCTCCTTGCGGCAGTAGCGCGGAGCAAATCACGCGATCGCAACGCTTCGCGACTCTGCACGATCCTGCGTCGCCATGTGCGGTGTTGTAGTAGCTCCGTACCCGTCGACGACACGACCGCATAACCCGCAACCGTCATGCGGTGCGTTCATGGCGCCGCACATCCGGGACGACAACTGTCTCATGGCACGCGACACACTGCTGCATCAACGGCCAGTTCACATCCCGCGCCAAGGGCGGAACATCATTGAAGGTCTGACACAACGGGCACTGCCACTCCACAGCGCCGGTCACATAATGCTCGCGCGGCGCGGCGACCGGATACCGCAAAGCGTTACGCCCCTTCTGAGCGCGCTTTTCATCATGCATCGCCGCCCAATCCACGAAAATCGCGAAGCCGATGGCGCCGCGGATGGCTCTGAGCAATTCGTCCTGTGAACATTGACCGTTGATATACGCGATTGTGTACACAACCACCATCACGATATCCAACGAATAGAGAATCGCCAGACACACCCGCTGGATTTTCATGTGATTTGCGGCGCGACGATCCCGCCGCAGCTTATTACGCAACCCGGGATTATGGTCCGGGTCATCAGGCGTCCCCGCTGCGACCGTGGTGCCTCTCGGCGGATACGGACCACCCGGAGATGTCTGAACCGCGAGCATGCTGCCGGCCGTCTGCACCCCGCCGTCATCGCCGGCATACGGAGATGCTCCTCGTCTCCACTGGTCCATCTGCCGCCTCCGTCCTAATCAGGCTGAACACCATCATCGTCATATCGTCGAATTTTCGCGCATCCACGCAATCACAACGACCGCTGAGTCGTCCGTCGTGCATGTGAACTCACGAAACCCGGCGTACATATCTTTGTCCGTCTCCCCCTATGCTAACGCGACCCACGAGGAAATTCGCGTCACCGGTTGAACAAAATTGGTAACGTTATCATCGCGTGCATGTCAAGCATTTCGGTGCGGTATGATACGAAAAGAGACGCTTCATATGCCACCGATGGCATAGAGGCAACACCATAGGAAGAAGGACGCGGCATGGCCGACGATATCGTCATCGACTTCGACATAGCCCAGATCAACGGCATGGCCGCCCGCAATTGCATCAGAGACTACATCGCAGCCAATGACTGGCAGTTCAACGGGGATGACGAAGAGTCGCTGCAAAGCAATATCAACAGCGCCTCGCGAGCAATGGTCAACCTTGCACTCGACAGGCATTATCGCAGCTTTGGAGAGATGAAGGACGATGAATTCGTAGGCATTTTGCGGCAATACGCCCACCCGGTCATCCATGACGATGATGAGGACGAGGCGCCGCAGGCCTCGGCGGATGCGTCGGTGAATACATTGAAAGACGTGCCTGTGCACGCACAACCGTCCGATTCGCAACAACCGTCAGCCACGCAAGACGCTCCCGCCATGGATCACGCGCCCGAACACACGCAATCCCCATCCCCGACATTCCCCACCACACATGAGAGCACACCAGAAATGACATCACTGCAACCAAGCCGGGCACGGCACCGGGCAACCTCATCCACGCCTGCATCATCCCCACGCGTCGCGCACAGCGGCACCTCTACCCCTGCTGCCCATAGCGCACCGGTGACAACACCCGTGGACGCTCCGGGGCAGCTCACCGGGTCCTTCCCCAAGGCTGAACTCAATGCCGAGCCGGTCAGCCACGGCATTGTGGACAGGTACATCTACAGCATCCAATGGTCTTCGGAACACCACACCTACGTGGGCACCGTACTGGAATTGCCGGGGCTAAGCTGGGTCGCTTCAACTCCCCTGCAAGCCCTGCAAGGCATCATCGACGCCTCCGAACGCTGGGTGAACAACATGTACAAACGCGGCGAGCAGCCTCCAACACCTTACGGCGAGCGTGTCTACAACGCCACCTCCTGATCGGCAGGTTGCCTGGCCGTTTGGCCAACATTGCGCCCAATCGGTCTGGCTGCCCAGCCGATTGGGCGCCTGAACGGCTAGTCACTTGGCCGCTTGACTACTTGCCTACTTGCCTACTTGCCTACTTGACTGCCTGGCTGCCCGGCGGCTGTTATCGTCACGCATCCCACCACCGCCGACGGGGCAGCAGCAGCGAGCATCCCCTCACCGACGAAGGAGCCACCATGGACGCAGACGATACCGAACAACAGACAACGCATCAGGGTGCTTCTGGGGATTCGGCAAGTGACGCCTGCGACATCGCGCCCGCCCCGCGGACCGCTGACATCCACGATGATGCGCCGACCGTCGACTTCACGGTAAGCCAGACGCGGCAACTTCCGCCAGCCGACGGGTCTGTGGCGCAGGTCGGCGGGCAATCGGTCAGTGGACAGTCAGATAGCATTTCGCTAGGCAGCAGCACGTCAACCGGCAACCAGCTTGATCGTTCCGACGCGGCCCGTGACCCATCGGCGGCAAGCCAAGATGTCGGGCGTCCGGAACACACGACAGACACAGCCACGACAGACGACACAACCACGCAGGACACGTCGCATAGGGCACGCGGTTCCAAACACCGCGGGACGCCTGGCAAACCCAGCAACAGCAAGCTCGCACGACGACTGATTGCAGTCGTGGCGGCCATCGTCATCTTCCTCGCCGGAGCGGGAACGGCAATCGCCATCACCACCTACCGGCAACGGCAAGATACCGCTCGGCAAACAGCCCACGCCTCGAACGGCACAACCGCGGGGGCACCGGCGAAATCCTCCAGAACGGCAAGCGCAGCAGACTATATCAAGGCGATGCAATCCTTCACAGCAGATGCCGGCGCGGACAAACTTGCCTATCAAGTCACCGGGAAAACCACCAATCTGGCAGCAAGCGACACCCCATATGGCAAACATGGCAAGCTATCGGTAGGCACAACAGACGGGTTGAGCGCGCCCACAATCCTCGATGAGCACGGCATGCCCTTCCAACTGCGGGGCGCAAGCACCCACGGCCTGCAATGGTTCGGACAGTACGTGAACAAGGCAGCGTTCCAGTCGTTGCGCGACGAATGGGGTCTGAATATGGTCCGTCTGGCCGTGTATCCGCGGGAAGGCGGGTATCTGCAAGGCTTGCAGGCCCAGATGGACAAGACAATCGAGCAGGGCGTCCAGGCAGCGACCGATCTGGGCATGTACGTTATCATCGACTGGCATGTACTGAACTACAACCCCAACGGCGACGTGGCCCAAGCCGAATCGTTCTTCAAGAGCTACGCGGCGAAATACAAGTCTTACGGCAACGTAATCTTCGAAGTATGCAACGAGCCCACCGGCACGCCGTGGTACGACGGCTCAGGCAATGACATCTACAGCTACTGCACGCGCATGGCCAAAGCCATCCGGGACGCCGGCAGCGATGCGATCATCCTGTGCGGGACCAATACGTGGTCGCAGGATATCGACGCAGTCGCAGGCAAGCCGCTCTCCGCGGACGGGTTCGACAACATCATGTATGTGCTGCATTTCTATGCCGCCACGCACAAAGACGATCTGCGGGCGAAGCTTCAGATCGCGCTCAATGCGGGCACGCCGGTGTTCGTCAGCGAATTCGGGCTCTGCGACGCTTCAGGCAACGGCGGAATCGACCAGGACAGCGCCAACGCATGGATGACCCTGCTCGCCCACAACAACATCAGCTATGCGGCATGGGCGCTGTCAAACAAGGCGGAGACCGCCGCATTCTTCAAGCCGTCCGTCACCGCGACTTCCGGGTGGACAGGTGACGACCTGACGCCGAGCGCAATCTGGCTGGTCAACACCAGCCGCAAACTCACCGATTTTGTCGACCATGCGGCATCGGGAACATCTTCCGGCTCGTCGAAAGCCTCCTCGGGTGCCGGAGCTGGCAACGGGAAGAAGTCATCCGCTTCCGCTTCATCATCCCCGTCCGTGGCGTCAGGGGGTCTCAAAGCCACAGCTGCGATACGCAACCAATGGAATTCCGGGGCGACGTACGCCATCACCGTGAGCAATGCGTCCGGCAGCAAGCATGAGGGCGCTTGGCAAGTCACCTTCGACCTCGACGCCGAAATCGCCGACATCTGGGGCGGCACCATCGTCAGTCATGAAGGCGCACACTATGTGGTCGCGCCCACGGATTGGAATACGGCGATCGAAGCGGGTGCCAGTGCGGAAATCGGGTTCAACGCCTCCAGCACCGGGCAAGCCTCGCAACCGCAGCATCTCAGCGTGCAGTGACGGCCATCGGGCCGCTGCACTGCAGCGGTGCTGGGACGGGTACGGGAATACGGTGCATCCATCGGCGAGGCTGCCACAAGGAGATGACTCATCTGCGGCTTTCCGCGATGTCCTTGGATTCCGACTGAGCAATCTTCAATACGCACATCCGCTCGACGGCACCTCGCAATAGTATGGAAACGACATTCGTGGAAATCGAATCCACCGAATGGGTCGTGGCTCAGCGCAAGGACGAGGTGCAAGGGTGCAGATCACATTCGTGCCCCGACCGCGGCCACAACAGACAAGTCAAGGAGCACTCATGACCGATTACCAGCCACAGCCGACGCAACCGGCGCAACCTCAAGCACCGCAATACCCCAATGCCCAGCAGCAGTCGGACGCCCTGCAGTACACCCAGCAGTATGCACCGCAGTACACTGCGCAGGCTGACGCCCCACAGTACAACGCCCCGCAATACGACCAACAGTACAACGCGCCACAGTACCCCAACGGCACGCCGTACCCGCCGGCACCGCAATACCCCACGCAAGCCCAGGCTCCGATGCCCGCCGCCGGCCAGCCGTACGGCGTGACCAGCCTCGGCGGATGGATCGGCACGGTTATCCTGTCCGCGATCCCCTTGGTCGGTTTCATTCTGCTGATTTGCTGGGCGGCCGGCATGGGCGGCGCAGAGCATCAGGACCGTCGCAACTGGGCGCTCGCACAAATCATCGTCCAGGTCGTGGCGATTGTCCTCGTCATCATCATCTCCGCGGCGTCGGGCTTCTCGTTGATGGAAATGTTTGATCAGTCTCAATACTGATCCGGCCAAGTCAACCTGATTGAGGAAGCTCGCGAATCACGGACACCAACGCATGAGGGGCGCCACACTGAATCGTGTGGCGCCCCTCATGCGTATCAATCAGATGGCCGGGCGGCTTGCGTTTAAGACGCGCGGCATGTCAAGACCGGCCTAAGCGTTTGCCGGTTGCATGCCGGCCTCCGCATTACTTACGGTCGCCATAGCCTTCCGGATGGCTCGAATGCCAAGCCCATGCGGAGGCGATGATCTTGTCGATGTTATCGAACTGCGGCTTCCAGCCGAGCACGTTGCGGGCCTTGTCGGAGGCAGCGATCAGCGTATCCGGGTCGCCGGGGCGACGCGGGGCCATCTCAGCGGGGATCTCCTTGCCGGTCACCCGGCGGGCGGCCTCGAGGATCTGCAGGTTCGAGAAGCCGGTGGACGAACCGAGGTTGAACGCCGTGGATTCGTTGCCTTCCCGCAGGTACTTGACCGCGAGGATGTGCGCGTCCGCAAGATCGTACGGATGCACGTAATCACGCACGTTGGTACCGTCAGGCGTGTTGTAATCATTGCCGAAGATCTTGAGCACGTCACGCTTGCCCTGAGCCACCTGCAGCACGATTGGCAGCAGATGCGTCTCCGGGTTGTGGTCCTCGCCGATCGAGCCGTCCGGCTTGGCGCCGGCGACGTTGAAGTAACGCAGCGCGACGAACTTGATACCGTATGCGAGGTCGGACCAGTGCATGATCTTCTCCATCATGAGCTTGCTCTCGCCATACGGGTTGATCGGCTTCTGCGGGTCGGTCTCGCGGATCGGCATCTTCTCAGGAATGCCATAGGTGGCTGCGGTCGAGGAGAAGACGATGTTCTTCACACCCACTTCGTTCATCACCTCAAGCAGCTTGACCATGCCTGCGGTGTTGTTGTCGAAATACTTGAGTGGCTTCTTCATCGACTCCGCCACCAGAGAGTACGCGGCAAAATGGATGACCGCGTCGACATCCGGATTTTCCTTGAACACGGTACGCATGAAATCCTGATCGGCGATGTCGCCCTGATAGAACTTCGCCGCCGGATTGACGGCTGCACGATGGCCAGTGACCAGGCTGTCAACGACCACAACCTTCTCATCCGTGGTGTTGACCAGACGATCGACCATATGAGAGCCGATATAGCCGGCTCCGCCGAGGACCAATACTGCCATAGTTGCTCCTTGTACATCATTTTCGCAACCCGCGTATGCGGGAAACCAACCACCAGTGTACGCCGTAAGCCCTACTCCGGGGCGGCGCACACGGCCGATGTTGCAATCCGGGCGGTATCGCACACGGGCGATGTCAACATCCCGGCGCTGTGCGACACGCGAGTCGCACAGCGGGCCGATAGGTAGCGGCGACGGCGGTGTCATGGGCACATCCCCGCCACCGTGCGACTGTTCCGTCGCATGGCAGGCAGATACCAGCCATCTCCCGCAGCGAGCCGCCTCAACCCCGCCGCTGAATACGCGACGAACCTGACGCCGCGATGTAGCCGGCGGTTGATATGTTGGTTACTAGCGAATCCCCCGTTTCCACGGTTTTGGAAGGAGCTTTGGCTTGTCAGCTGAACTCGAAGACATCCACGAAGAGTGCGGTATTTTCGGTGTCTGGGGCCACCCGGATGCCGCCCGTCTCACCTATTTTGGTCTGCACGCGTTGCAGCACCGCGGCCAGGAAGGCGCCGGCATCGTCTCGAACGATAACGGCCATCTCATCGGGCATCGCGGGCTCGGCCTGCTCACCCAGGTGTTCTCCGACGAGCACGAAATCGAACGGCTCAAAGGAGACAAGGCCATCGGCCACGTGCGTTACGCGACATCCGGCTCCGGATCGGTGGACAACATCCAGCCGTTCCTGTTCCGCTTCCATGATGGCGACGTCGCACTCGGCCACAACGGCAACCTCACCAATTGCGTGAGCCTGCGCCGCAAACTGGAGGACGAAGGCGCAATCTTCCACTCCAATTCCGACACTGAGGTGCTGATGCACCTCATCCGCCGTTCGAACGCCCCCACGTTCATGGACAAGCTCAAGGAAGCGCTCAACAAGGTGCACGGTGGTTTCGCCTACCTGCTCATGACCGAGCACGCGATGATCGGCGCGCTCGACCCGAACGGCTTCCGTCCGCTGTCACTGGGACGCATGAAGAACGGCGCGTATGTGTTGGCGTCCGAAACCTGCGCGCTGGATATTGTCGGTGCGGAGTTCGTGCGCGACATCGGTCCGGGTGAAATCATCGTTGTGGACGATGATGGCTATCACATGGACCGCTACACGACCAACACGCAGCTGGCCATCTGCTCCATGGAGTACATCTACTTCGCGCGCCCGGATTCCAACATTTACGGAGTCAATGTACATTCTGCCCGCAAGCGTATGGGCGCGATCCTCGCCAAGGAATCCCCCGCCCCCGCCGACATGGTCATCGCCGTGCCGAACTCCTCGCTGTCCGCGGCATCTGGCTTCTCCGAAACCAGCGGCCTGCCCAACGAGATGGGCCTGATCAAGAACCAGTACGTAGCGCGAACCTTCATCCAGCCTACGCAGGAACTGCGCGAACAAGGCGTTCGCATGAAGCTGTCCGCTGTACGCGGCGTCGTCAAGGGCAAGAGCGTCGCAGTAATCGACGATTCCATCGTCCGTGGCACCACGTCACGTCGCATCGTGCAGCTGCTGCGCGAAGCCGGCGCCCGCGAAGTGCATATGCGCATCTCCTCACCACCGCTGAAATACCCGTGCTTCTACGGCATCGACATCCAGACGACCAAGGAGCTGATTGCCGCGAAGAAATCCGTCGAGGAAATCCGAGAGTATATCGGCGCCGATTCGTTGGCATTCCTGTCGTTGGATGGTCTGGTTGAGGCCATCGGCCTGCATGCGGACGCCCCGTATGGCGGGTTGTGTGTCGCCTACTTCAACGGCGACTATCCGACCGCACTCGACGATTACGAGGAGTCGTTCCTCAAGTCGCTGACCCCAGAGGACCGTGTGAGAATCGCCAAGTTCGCGCACGACAAGAGCCACTATCAGGGCAACGAGTTCAGCGCGGATATCGACACGCTCCAAGCGCAAGTAGCGAAAGCCTGACATGATGCCGCTGCAATCTTTCGCAGATGCAGCGGCATACTCATGCCCGCGCCGAATGCACCACCCGCCCACACGCGGCGTGCAGTCCCAACCCAATAAAGCTTATAAAACCTATAAAGTCAATAAAGCCAATACCTCACAAAACAATCGATACGAATACAAGCAAATCTAAGAAAGGTAAGTCATGCCAGAAGCGTATGAGAAGGCAGGAGTCAGTGTCGAAGCCGGCTACGAGGTAGTCAAGCGCATCAAATCGCACGTGGCCCGCACGAACCGTCCCGGCGTGGTCGGCGGCATCGGCGGCTTCGGCGGCCTGTTTGATCTCGCCTCCCTCGGCTACCGCGAACCGGTGCTGATTTCCGGCACCGACGGCGTGGGCACCAAGCTCATGGTCGCCAAGATGGCGAACAAGCACGATAAGATCGGCATCGACTGCGTGGCCATGTGTGTCAACGACATTGCAGCCCAAGGCGCTGAACCGCTGTTCTTCCTCGACTACATCGCGTGTGGCAAGAACAATCCGGCGCTGCTCGAACAGGTCGTCTCCGGCGTGGCCGACGGCTGCGTGCAGTCCGAATGCGCCCTCATCGGCGGCGAAACCGCCGAAATGCCCGGCATGTATGACCCGGACGAGTATGATCTTGCCGGTTTCGCCGTCGGTGTCGCAGAAAAGTCCGATATCGTCGACGGATCGACCATCACCGAAGGCGACACGCTGATTGGTTTGCCGTCCACCGGCGTGCACTCGAACGGGTTCTCGCTCGTGCGCAAGGCACTGTTCGAGCAGGCCGGCTACACGGTGGACACCAAGCTTGACGAGCTGGGCGGCAAGACCGTGGGCGAAGTGCTGCTCACCCCGACCAAGATCTACGTCAAGGCGCTCAAGCCGCTGTTCGCCGAGCATCTCATCAAGGGCGTCGCCCACATCACCGGCGGCGGGTTCATCGAGAACATCCCGCGCATGATCCCCGACGGCCTCGCGGCGAGCATCAATCTGGATTCCTTCCCGGTCCCGCCGATCTTCGGCGTCATCGAACGTGCGGGCGACGTGGATCATATGGAGATGTTCAACATCTTCAACATGGGCATCGGCATGGTGCTCGCCGTGGACTCCTCCAAGGCGCAGGCCACGCTCGACCTGCTCAAGGCCAACGGCGAGACGGCGTATGAGATCGGCTCCATCGTCGCCAAGACCGGCAACGACGTCGAACTTCACTGAAAACCAGCGTCAGAACGAAAGGAACGCGCAAGATGGGAATGAAGGTTCTGGTCATCGGTTCAGGCGCACGCGAACATGCAATCGCGCACGCGCTGCTGAGCGGGAACAGCGTGAGCGAAGTGACCGTCGCCCCGGGAAATCCGGGCATGCGGCTCGACGGCATCAACACCACGCAGCTTGACCCGTCCAATCACGCCGCCCTCATCGACTTCGTCAAGGACAATCAGGTCGATTGGGTGTTCGTCGGCCCTGAAGTGCCGCTGATCCAAGGCATTGTCGACGATTTCGAAGCGAACGGTATCAAGGCGTTCGGTCCAAACAAGGCGGCCGCCCAAATCGAAGGATCCAAGGATTTCGCCAAGCAGCTCATGGAGCGTCACGGCATCCCGACCGCGAAATACCGCACCTTTGACGAGCTCACCACAGCCGAGGCATATGTGCGCGACCACGGCGCCCCGATCGTGGTCAAGGCCGACGGGCTCGCCGCAGGCAAGGGCGTGACGGTCGCTATGGATCTGGACACCGCTCTCAAAGCGCTCGAGGATATTTTCGTGGACCACCGCTTCGGTGCCGCCGGCGCAAAGGTCGTTATCGAGGATTACCTCGAAGGCCAAGAGTTCTCGCTGATGAGCTTCGTGAACGGAACCGAGTTCTGGCCGATGCCGATTTCACAGGACCACAAGCGCGCCTTCGACGGCGACAAAGGGCCGAACACGGGCGGCATGGGCGCGTACAGCCCGGTGCCGCAAATCAGCCAGGACGTGGTTGACACGGCGATCGAGACGATTGTGCGCCCAACCGTGCAGGCGATGGCCGATGAGGGTACGCCGTTCACCGGTATTCTGTACGCCGGCCTGATCGCCACCGCGGATGGCCCGAAAGTCATCGAGTTCAACGCCCGCTTCGGCGACCCGGAGACGGAAGTCGTGCTTCCCCGCCTGACCTCCGACTTCGGCGAAGGCATCAATGCGATCCTCAACAACGAGACCCCGACCTTCACGTGGGAGGATGATAACAAGACGACGCTCGGCGTGGTGCTCGCCTCGAACGGCTACCCGACCAACGTGGTCAAGGGCGCCGCAATTCCGGAGATTCCGGTCGACGAATCCAGCCACGTGTATTACGCGGGCGTCACCACGGACGCCGACGGCAAGCTAGTCGCCAATTCCGGGCGCGTGCTGCTGCTGGAGACCACCGCAGACGATATCCGCTCCGCGCAGGACAAGATCTACAGCGTGCTCGACAAGCTCGACACGACCGGCATGTTCTACCGCCACGATATCGGCGCCAAGGCCCTGAACGCGTGAACAGCTGAACGCGCAATCTGTCAAGCGGACCATGGCGAAGGCCCTCGCACCGGAATGTTCCGGTGCGAGGGCCTTCATCGTAGTCTACGGATTACCTGCTGATCATCCGAGGGTCATGAAACCGAGAGACTTGAGATATCCCTTGCCGGCGGTGATATCGTACTGGATCAGCTTGTAGTCCTCCAACAGCTGCTTGGTCTCGCTGTCGAAATCGGATTCGGCCATCGGGTTACCCTTCGAATCCAAGTAGATATCCTGGCCTTCGGGGATGCGGTCCCAGCCTTGGATCTTGTTGGCCACCGGCGGTTCCATGGCCGCGATCTTCTCATGCATGAGCGTCAGGAACGCGATATACGGCGACACCTTCGCATCCATGTGTTCCGCGGTCTGCGCGACGAAGAAGTTCGGCGAGGAATACTCGCTGTTGCTCACCTTGGTTCCTTGCGTGCCCGAGGCCTTGTTCGACCAGATAAAATAGTCGGTCTCGTGCAGGACGACCGAATTGTCGGTATCCTTGCTGGCGGTCTTGTAGATACCGGGCAGGTGATCGCCGTAGAAGACCACGGTGACCGGCTTGTCCAGCTTGTTCAGCTTGTCCAAGAACTCCTTGGTCGCCTTGTCAGTCAGGCTCACGCCCTTGGCGTAGGTTTCGATGGATTCGGTTTCCGTCTTGCCGAGTTCGGTATCGGAATCCGTGGAAGTCACCTTGTACTGGTTGTTGGCATACCAGTTTTTATACGGCATATGGTTCTGCATGGTGATGATCTGCACGAACTGGTTGTCATCGGTGCCGGAAATCTCCTCGAGCGCGCTCTTGTAGGTCGATTCGTCGCTCACATACGGCGACTTGCCGAGCTTGCTCTTGTATTTGATGATGTCGGAGCCTTGGAGCGCGTAGAAATGCGAGAATCCGAACTTTTTGTAGTTCGTTGCGCGCGAATACATGGACGGCTCGTACGGATGGAAGGCGATGGAATTCGCTGCCGACCCCCACAGCTGGTTGATGGTTGGCGTCCACGTTTCACTCGGCACGAGCTGCTGGTAGGGGCTGGTCAGCGAGGAACTGAAGTTCGCCATGCTCAAGCCGGTGAGTCCCATGTATTCAAGATTCGCCGTGCCGCCGCCGTAGCCGCTGGACAGCATGAGGCCGCTGGTCGTGTCTTTCTTGATCGAGCGGATGTTCGGCATGGTGTCCTCGTTGAGTTTGATGCCGGGGACGCGTGAGGGGTCGGAGAAGGATTCCGACAGAATGTACACGACGGTGCTGTCGGTGAGATTGTTCGAGCGGCTCGCGTTGATGGTTTTCGCCTCCGCCGCGTACCGTGCCGCGACCTTCTTCATGGTCGCTTCGTTGTAGTTCTTCGGTTCCTCCATGACATCGGGGTTCATTTGCCGCAGGAAGGAGGTCACGACGCCGTTGCGCTGAGCATCATAGACCGAATCCCACATGGAGGGGATGTCACCGAGCCACGAGGAGAAGTTGCGCGCCCACGAGCCCACGGTACCGGCCTGAGCGGTATACATCCCCAGGAACATCATCGGAAGCACAATCAGCAGGATGCGCGTGACCGCCCCGAGAGAGGCTTTTCGCGCCGAGTCGCCCGACCGAATCATGCTGCCGTGACGCCCGTCAATATGATTCAGGAACACGAACAGCGCGATGAACGCGACGATGCCGATGATGACACCGACAATCAGGCCGGTCGATCCGGTTGGAATGAAGCTGACAATATCGCCGGTGTTGGATTGCAGGAAGTTCAGATCGGACGGCAGAATCGCCTCATAGCGTGATTCGACCTTGAAATGGTCTGCCACGGCGATCACCGAGGCGAGTGCGAGCACAATCGGCGACGCCACCCACAGCCGGTTGGTGAGCATGAGCAACACCAGATAGAACAGGCCGACCAATATGAGATTGAGCACGAACACGAAATTCAGCTGGGTGAACATCTTGCCGATAATGCTCCATGCGCCCAGCAGCGGGCTCGACAATTGCACGCGCGTGCTACTTTCCGTAACGCCCGTCTGCATAATGAGCACCGCGGCCATATCGACCACGATGAACACTACGGCGTACAGCCAGTTGGCGAAGGGCTTGCGCGGCTTGCCGTTCTTGTCCCGCGGGCCGCCATTAAGCAGGTCGTCATGGCTGGTGGTCGCGATTTTGAGTTCTTCGATTGGCGAAGCGTCCGACGTCGCGGCGGTGGTGTCCGCGTCACTACCCGTCATGCCGGTCGTGTCGTGTTGTGTTGTGCTTGTGGCGAAATCATGGTCATCGCTGGTACGAGTCATGTGGCCTTTCCTTATCCCGCCCCGAATACGCCGTGCGCATCGGGGTGCCGTCCGTATGCAAACGACGGTCCCGTTGGACCAACCTAGGACATTGTCCACGTCATAAGCGACAAAACGCGCGCTCTACCAGCATTCATGCAGGTTTCCATGAGCAGCTCAAGGGGTCGGGGTCGGGTCATCCTCACGAATGATTGAACTTTGTGTCGAGCGTTATTATCGTAGCGGTGTTCCAGCCAAACCAAACCCGGAAAGGAAGCGGTTGCGGTGAAATTCCTCACTAATATTCATCTGCTCAACGGCTGGTTTCCCCCTACCCTATTCGCGCTGACGGCGTTGAGCGCATTGCTGGCCGTCATTCTGCCCTCCACACGGCACGGGGAGCCGCGATGGACAATCCCTGTGCTGTTGCGCGAGCTGCTCGTCGGCTTGGCGGGATTCGGCGTGGGCGGACTAGTCGTGTGGCTGTTGTCCGACGTTTTTCTCGTCTTCGGCGTGAGCTTGGGATGGATGGTGATACTGACCATCGCCGTCGGCATCGGATTGGCGGCGTTCGCCGTGTGCGCGGCTGTGGATTCTCGCGGATTGCGGCGTGCAATCGCCTGCGCGATGGCGGTGCTGTCCCTCATCAGTTGCGCTGTGCGCGTAGACATGGTATACGGCGAGTACACCACGCTCGGTTCGCTATTCGGCTTGGCCGCGTTCAAGGAGGTGTCGTCCTCCCATATCAGTGGCAAAGCGTCGATGAGCGTGAAGGAATGGCAGCGGCTCGCCAAGCGCGGCACGTTGCCGTCGATGCCTGAGGCGGGCGAGATCAGGACCGTCGATATTCCAGCAACCGCCTCGCATTTCAAGGCTCGCAACGCCGACGTATATCTGCCGCCCGCCGCGCTGAGCCGCAAACCGCCGGCACTGCCTGTGATGGTGATGCTCGCCGGCCAGCCGGGAAGCCCCGACCGCTTCTTCAACGCAAGCGGCATCGCGACGACGCTCAACGACTACGCGGCGAAGCATCATGGACTGGCGCCGATTGTCGTTTCCCCCGATCAGAACGGCGCCGCAACACAGAACTCCCTGTGCGCGGACACCCCGGTGTACGGCAAGGCCGAAACCTACCTGACCGTGGATGTGACCAAGTGGATCCGCAGGACCTTGCCGGTTTCGACATCCCCGAACGACTGGCTGATCGGTGGGTTCTCGCAGGGCGGAACGTGCAGCACCCAGCTCGGGCCGGCGCATCCGGAACTCTACGGGCATATCTACGCGGCGGACGGCGAGCTCGCCCCGACCTACCACGACCGCGAGGCCACCATCACGCGGTATTTCAACGGTGACGCGAAGCTGTACCAGCGGCATGTGCCGACCGAAATCATCAAACGCAATGCCCCGTCGACACAAACCCTGTTCAGCATCGCCGGCGAATGGGACACGAAATCGCAGCGTAATGCAGCGATTATCGCCAAAGCCGCCAAACAGGCTGGCATGACCGTCCATTTGGCGACCGCGAAAGGATCCGGACACGACTGGCATACGGTAAACACAGGGCTTGCCGCGGTCATCGACCGGTTCTGCGCGCAAAGCGGCATCGGGACGGACCGGCGCGAGCTGAGCTCGTATCCGAATCTTGAGATGCTCACGGTGGACGGCTGAGCGCGGCGATGAATGCAGACGAACACAAACCAATCAAACACAACCAACACATCACACACAACCCAAAACGAGCGACGACTATGACTCAGACACAGCAACCACCACAGAAGACACCGCGGCAGGCATCCAAGCCGGCACCGCATCAAACCGGCTGGAGCGCCCTCAACATCGACATGCGCGGCTGGTGGACGAAACACTGGACGGGCCCGGTGGCGGCCATCGTGCTCGTCGTACTCAATATCTCGGTGTGGATCTGGCAGTTGACCCACCACGTCATCCGGCGCCCCCAAGACATGACCATGCTGCGCATGTTCCACCACACGGCTGAGCCAGGGCAGAGCGGCACGTTCGCCCACTTCCTCAAGCTGCTGTGGTCTCTGGTGCTCGTACGGGGGCCGTTCGCCCTGGTGCTGTACGCGATTGCGGTTCTCGTGATCGTTTCGACGGCGCAAGCAGTGCTCGGCGTCGCCCGCACGCTGGCCACTTCGCTGCTGGGCGCGGTCGCCGGATCGACGCTGGGACTCGGATTATGCGCCATCATCACGAATCTGTTAGACGCCGAATCATGGCACGCCGTGCAACGCCTGCCGTTCTCGCTGTCCCCGCTCACCCTGTTCATCGGTGCGCTGATGGCGGCCAGTGCGTTCGAATCACTGCTGTGGAAGCGGCGCATCCGCCTGATTGGCTACGCCTTCGTGCTCGCAGGACTGCTGTTCAGTGGCAATCCGGGCGATTACTGCACGCTCGCCGCCGCACTGGTCGGGCAGGCCGTGGGAACACTGATGGCCCGCCGTCGCGGTCAGACCGAACAGCCTCTGGAACACGAGCAGTGGTGGCACGGCACGGATTACGAGGCGCGTCGCCTGATCGCCGCCATCCAGCTGATCTTCGCATTCGGACCGATCCTCGCGCTCGTGTCCAGTTCGCATGACGGCCCGCTGTCCACCTTCGGTTTCTTCCTGTCTGGACTTGTCGGCGACGAGGAACTGGCCGACGTATGCGCCGACAACATGCGCGCGAATAGCTGCGTGGCGATGGCAAAGCATTATCATTTCGCGATGACCGGCGTGTGGACCCGGACCATCCTGCTGGTGGTCGCCTTGTCCATCCTCGCGTGGGGCCTGTATCGTGGACGCAAGCTGGCCGCGCGCGTGAGCATCGTGCTCAACGGCCTGACCGTAGCCCTCTCGCTTATCTATTGCGTAGTGTTCCCACTGCTGGACAGCGCCATCATGCCGATCGACGCCGAACTGTGGATCGCCTTGCTGCAGCTGTTGGTCGCCACCGCGCTGCCGTCTGTGGTGCTGGTCGTGTCCATCGCCGTGAATATGGACCATTTTTCGGTACTGACCGCGCGTTCGCGTATCCGCAGGGGCGTCGGGGCCATCGCAGTGACGCTGCTGGCCACCGCCGGCGGGTTCCTCACCTTCGGCATGCTCAACCGCGACGCGTACACCCCGCGCGCCACCTTCGGCATGCTGCTGCGTGATTTGCCGCATCGCTACCTGCCGATGGGGCTCATCGGGTCAAGCCGGCTGCACATGCATTCGACCACAGTGGCATCGATGGTTATCAATCAGCTGCCCGGACTGGTGTTCTGGATTGTGGTGCTCGTGGTGTTCCTGCTGTGGTTCCGTGACGCCGTGTCGCTGAACGCCGCGGACCGCGCGCGCGCCAGCAAGCTGGTGGAACGCGGCGGTGAATCGATGAGCTTCATGACCACGTGGGAGGACAACCACTACTGGTTCTCCCCCAGCGGCCGGTCGGCAATCGCCTACCGGGTGAGCCATGGCGTGGCCCTGACTGTGACCGGTCCGTTCGGCGACCCCGGTGAATTCGACACATCGCTGCGCGAGTTCATGCGCTTCTGCGAGCGCAACTCGTGGTCGCCGGCCTTCTACGCGGTGCACGACAACTCCCGTGAGACCTTGGAATCATTGGGTTGCTCATCCATCCAAGTGGGTACGGAGATGCTGGTCATCCCCAGCACCTGGCAGACTCGCGGCAAGAAGTGGCAGGATATCCGCACGGCCATCAACAAGGCGCGTCGCAGTGGTATGACCGACGTGCTGACCACATTCAACGAAGCACCGTGGGAGGTGCGCGAGCAGATCATCGAAATTTCCGAGCAGTGGGCGGAACTCAAGTCGTTGCCTGAGATGAAGTTCACACTCGGCGGCATCGAGGAGCTGCGCGACCCCCGTGTCATGCTGCTGTATGCGATCGACGCCGACGGCGTGGTGCAGGGCGCGACCAGCTGGCTGCCGACCTACCGCGACGGCAAAGTGATCGGTTGGACGCTTGATTTCATGCGGCATCGCACGGACAGCCCGAACGGGATCATGGAGTTCCTCATCGCGCGTATGGCCGAACGCCTGCATGAGCAGTGCGCCGAGGAACCTGACAACGCCCCGCAGTTCATGAGCCTGTCCGCTGCACCGCTCGCTGGTATCGGCGACAATACCGCCGACCCGGAGGATGTCGCGGTCATCGAGCACGCGCTGCAGATCGTGGCCGATACGCTCGAGCCCGCGTACGGGTTCAAGTCCTTGTATTTCTTCAAACGCAAGTTCCAGCCGACGCCTTCGCCGATCTATATCTGCTATCCGGATGCGGCCGCGCTGCCGCGCATCGGACTCGCCGTGCTGTCCGCGTATCTGCCGGGACTCAAGGCTTCGCAGATTCCGGACATGCTCAAGTCGCTGCGGCCCGCACCGCAAGCCAAGGAGCAGGAGCACCAGTGAGATTGGGGGTCTCTGCTTCTGCCGACGCTGGGTGTGCTGTCAGCGTCGGCAGAAGGTTACGGTTTCCTGCTGTTTCGGGCGAATCCAGCCCGACTCAAGCCTTCTGAGCACGTGCGAACGATGCGACCAGCGCGGTCATCCAATCGGTCAGCGTGCTGTATTGCTTGGGCATCTGCTCGGTGAGTTCCACCACTTGTACGTCTCCTTGGCCGGCGGCGGTGGTCAGCTGCTTGGTCGTGGCGTTGGATTCTTGCGTATTGACCACCAGCAACGCCACCGAACCGTCCTGGAGCAGCTTGCTGAAGGCGGTGACATCGCCGGAGGCGGGTTCGCTTTCGTTGGCGACCGCCTGCGCGTATCCGGCCGGTGTGGCATCTGTCAATCCCAGGTCATCCGCCAGATATGCGGCCACGGACTCAGTAGCCGCATATTTCTTGCCGTCGAGCCGCTGCTTCGTCTCGGCGATGGCCGATTCCAAGGTCTTTTCCTTGTCTTGCCACGCTTTGAGCTGCTTGGTGTATTCCTCGGCGTGGACGGCATCGCTGTGCTGGTATGCTGTGGCGATCGCCTTGGCAGCCGCCGTGCGCACGGCTGCGGAGAACCAGACGTGGGGGTTGTCGCCGTCATGCTTGCCGCCGCTTTCGGCCGCGTTCACGACCTGCGCCTTGGTGGATGACGCGGCTTTCGTAGCCCAGCTGTCGTACCCGGCACCGTTGACGATGATGACGTCGGCCTTTGATATGGCGGCGATGTCAGCGCCGGTCGGCTCGTAATCGTGCGCTTCGACCGCGGTGCTGTTGATGATGCTGGTCACCTTGACGCGGGAGCCGCCAATCTCGCCCGCGACCGAACCCCACTGGTTGATGCTGGCGACCACATTGAGCGTTCCCGACGCGTTGGATGAGGCCGTTCCGGCTGATTCGCGCGAGCCGCACGCCCCCATGGCGGCGACCAATCCCGCTGCCACGATGCAGGCCGCCGCCCGGGCGATCCGTCGATATGTTCCGATTGCTGTCATGTCTGCTCCTGATCTTCTCTTCGGTGACGCGATGCGACAATCGCCGCATCCGATGACCAGACCAGACTATCGTTAATGATAATTATTATCAATTACAGCGTGTCGAAAGCAGGCTGGTACCAAGGATTCCTTGCAACAAGCCATGCACAACCGTCTGCCGACGCTGAGCGACGTGCGGCTCCGAGCGGAAAAGGAACCCCGGCTGTCCGCGATGACAGTCGGGGGTTATGGCCGGTCGGATCAGGCGGTGCGCTTCTTTTGGCAGTCGGCGCACAGGCCGAAGATCTCGAGGGTGTGCGAGTTGATCTTGAAACCGTGGGAGCGGGCGACCTGCCGCATCCACTCCATATCCGGAGGCTCGATCTCGATGGTCTTGCCGCAGCCGCTGCAAATCAGGTGATGATGGTGCGAATCGTCATCGCAGATACGGAACATCTGCTGCCCGTCCAAGCGCACGGTGTCCACCGCACCCGATTCCGCCAGCGAATTGAGCTGCCGGTACACTGTCGCCAGACCTACGGACGCCCCAGAATCGGTGAGCCGCCGGTGCAGTTCCTGCGCCGAGACGAAGCCCTCGCACGCACGCAACTGTTGCAACAGCGCATCCTTCTGCCGCGTGTGCCGTGCGACGCCATGCTCAGCCATATCCATGCCCTCTACTGTAGCGAATCTTTGAACACCATGCCCGTCCATCGCACAACCCGGCCACACAGGCGGTCAGTCAACGAAATGACGGACTTGCACCGCGATAGTACAACCACCCCACGCCCGCGGCAAGCCCGGTACGCCGACGGCCGGCATACCGTCTCCAGTATGCCGGCCATCGAACAGAGTCATCAACAACAGCCAAACCCACCGCAATCAGCGGTTCAGCGCGATTCAACGCGATTCAACGCAAATCGTCCCAGCAACCGGTCGCCTCGAGCGCCTCGACCGCCGCCTGGGTGTCATCGCACAACACGGTGATATGCCCCATCTTGCGGTCGTGCCGCACTTCGGCCTTGCCGTAATCATGCAGATGCCATTCGGGATGCTCGGGAATGAGCGCGCGTGTCGGCGCCACATGCTGGCCGAGTACATTGACCATGACGGCCGGGCTGAGCAGCCGCGGCTTGGGCAGCGGCCAGCCGGCGATTCCGCGGATATGCTCGTTGAACTGGCTCGAGGAGCACGCCTCGATGGTGTAATGCCCGGAATTATGCGGGCGTGGCGCCAGCTCGTTGACAATCACATGCTCGTCCTTGGTGATGAACAGCTCGATTGCGAGAATACCGGAGAGTTCAAAGCCCTTTGCCAGCCTGACCGCAAGCTCATGCGCCTCGCGTTCCACCTCCTGCGAGACAGCCGCCGGGGCGATCGTCATATGCAGGATGTTGTTGCGATGCTCGTTGCGCACCATCGGGAAAGTCACGTAGTCTTGCCCGTTGCCGGCAACCAGGATCGAGGCCTCGAACGCGAAATCGACGAAACCTTCCAGAATCGACGGCGGGAACATGCCCTCACGCTGCGCACGCTCCCGGACCGCGGTGAAATCATCCGGCCCGTGCAGCACGGTCTGGCCGTGGCCGTCATAGCCGCCGGTACGGGTCTTGAGCACCGACGGATAGCCGATCTCGCCGAGCGCGGCCTCAAGTTGCTCGATGCTGTCGACCTGCCGCCACGGGGCCGTCGCCGTGCCATGCTCGTTGATGAAGGTCTTCTCATGGACGCGGTCCTGGGTCACGCGCAACAGATCAGTGCCCTGCGGGATGGCCACCAGGTCGCGCACGTCATCGAGCGCATCCGCGTCGACGTTCTCGAACTCGTAGGTGAGCACATCGCTGCGTTCGGCAAGCTCACGAATCGCGGCGACATCGTCGTATTCGGCGGTCACCTGGAAATCGGCCACCTGCGCGGTCGGGCAGTTCGGCGTCGGATCGAGCACACCGATACGGAAGCCCATCTGGCGTGCGGACAGGGCCATCATGCGGCCCAGCTGACCGCCGCCGACGATGCCGATTGTCGAACCCGGTTCCAGATACTTGATACGGCCGTTGGTTTCTTCAGACAAGCTCGGCATTGGACTGTGCCACCTTCTCCTTGAGGCTTTCGCGATATGCCTTGAGCTCGTCGGCCAGACGCCCATCGGTGATGCTCAGGATGCTCACGGCCAGCAAGCCCGCGTTCGTGGCGCCGGAATTGCCGACCGCCGTGGTAGCGACCGGGATGCCACCGGGCATCTGCACGATGGACAGCAGGGAATCCCACCCGGACAGTGCATGCGAGCGCACCGGCACGCCGATGACCGGCAACGTGGTCTGCGCGGCGACCATACCAGGCAGATGGGCTGCCCCGCCGGCACCGGCGATGATAACCTTGATACCCTTGTCACGCGCGGAATGCGCGAAATCAGCCATGAGTTCAGGCGTACGGTGGGCGGAAATCACCTGCTTCATGTACGGCACCTTGAACTGGTCAAGCATCTCGCAGGCGTGCTTCATGGTCTCCCAATCGCTCGCCGAACCCATAATCACAGCAACTTGCGGCGTTTCTTCAGCCATTCCTACCTCCAGATCGGACAGAGTGGACGCATGGAACCACTCTACGCAACGGCTTCGAAAAACAGCTGCGCACAACATGAATATACGGCAGAGATATGTGGCACGGATGCGCAGTACGGATATGCCGCGAAATCATCGCGCACGCGATTTACGAAGAAACTGGGGGTATTTTCCCCGCACTCAATCATCACGCCGCGCGTAGTCTACAATTTCAAATTTGGGACAAACGGAAGGAGCAAGCGTATGGTTGGCGGTTTTCTGGAGCATATTTCGAGCCCCGCCGACGTGAAAGCGCTTGATTCCAAGAATCTGCCGGCCCTGTGCCAGGAAATCCGCACGACGCTGGTGCGGTACGGCAAACTGCACGGCGGGCATATCGGTTCGAACCTCGGCATGGTCGAGGCGACCGTGGCTTTGCACCGCGTGTTCGATTCGCCGCTTGACAAAATCGTCTTCGACGTCTCCCACCAAAGCTACGTGCACAAGATGCTCACCGGGCGTGCGCCGGCCTATATGGACGAACGGCTGTTCGGCACGGTGACCGGGTTCACGAACCCCGAGGAAAGCGAGCATGACATGTTCGTGCTCGGTCACACCGGAACTTCGATTTCGCTGGCGTGCGGGCTCGCGAAAACCCGCGACCTCATGGGCGGGCTTGACGGCACAAGCGGCACGCGCAATGTGATCGCCGTCATCGGAGACGGGTCGCTGAGCAGCGCCATCGCGTTCGAGGGGCTCAACAACGCGGCCGAGCAGGGCACGAATATGATCATCGTCGTCAACGACAACGAGATGTCCATTGCCGAGGATTTCGGCGGCATGTACGGGCAGCTCGCCCGGCTGCGCGCATCTGGCGGCACCTCGCAGCCCAATATTTTCAACGCGTTCGGCCTTGATTACCGGTATGTCGAGGACGGCAACGATGTGGCCGCGCTCGTAAAGGCGTTCAGCCAGGTCAAGGATATCGACCACCCGATCGTCATCCATATCCATACCGCCAAAGGTCTGGGGCTTGACGCCGAGGACGCTGCCGCCGGCGTAAAGGAAGGCCGTTGTGAGGCCAACCACTGGCAGGACCCGCTCGCAGCCCAAGGCAATCCTCTTGGCGCGCGCAAGCACTACGGGCAGTTGGCGATGGCACGGCTGGAACCGCGGTTCGCCAACGAGCCGGGACTTGTGGTCATCTCCCCCGCCACCCCGGGGTCGAACGGCATCACGCGTGAGTTCCGTGAGCGGGCGGGCGTCCATTACGTGGATACCGGCATCACCGAGGAGCATGCGGTGGCGTTCGCCTCGGGTATCGCGAAAGCCGGCGGCACACCGGTGCTCGCAACCAGCGCGACCTTCTTCCAGCGTACCTTCGACCAGTTGCAGCAGGAACTGTCGCTCAACGGGACGCCGG
The DNA here is from genome assembly GCF_002846655.1 of Bifidobacterium thermophilum. Taxonomy (NCBI): domain Bacteria; kingdom Bacillati; phylum Actinomycetota; class Actinomycetes; order Bifidobacteriales; family Bifidobacteriaceae; genus Bifidobacterium; species Bifidobacterium thermophilum. Next base: position 122,391 of record NZ_PCGX01000010.1, read on the forward strand.
TGACGCTCCTCGTGTTCGGGGCGGGCATTTCCGGCGCCGATAACACGCATTCCGGAGCCTTCGATATCCCAATGTTCGCGAATATCCCCAATCTGACATATCTGACGCCGACGAGCGGGGACGCGTTCCTTGCCATGCTCGACCGGTCGACGACATCGCGCGACCATGGCGCGGTCGCAATCCGCGTGCCGGGCGAGCCGATTCTTGCGGCCGAACGTGCAGCGGCTAATGACGGTGCGTATCCGCGGTATTGCGGCGATGCGGCCGAAACGCACGCGAAGGGCGATGCCGGGAACGCCGACACGCCGTTCGCCCGGTACCGGGTGACCCGGCAGGGCGCGGATGTCGCGATCCTCGGTTTGGGCAACATGTATCCGCTCGCCGAACGTATCGCAGCGGATTTGGCAGAATCTCGCGATGGCGGAGTGGCGACAATCGACGCGACCGTCATTGACCCGCAGCAGTGCACCAGCCTTGACACCGCGTGCCTTGAGGCGTTGCGCAAGCGTCATTCGCTGGTCGTCACGCTCGAGGATGCACAGCTGTCCGGCGGTTGGGGCGAGCAGGTGACCGCGTATTACGCGAACCAGGATGCCCTGAACTCTGCGGATGGTAACAAGTGTATGCGCGTGCTGAACTTCGGGGCCGCCAAGGAATTCACCGACCGCGTGCCCGCGCAGGACCTATACAAGCGGTACAGCCTGACCGCACCGCAGGTCGAGCAAGCCATCCGCTCCGCGTTGCGGCAGCATCTTTGCAAGTAGCGTCTTTCGGATTGCCATGACAACCCGGATTGTGCCGGTCTACTGATTCGATTTGATGGCGTCGAGAGCAGGCACGCGCACAGCCTTGTTCGCCGGGCCGAACCCGGAAATCAGGCTGATCAGCGTGGCGAAGGCGATGGCAAACACGTACAGCCACCATGGGATCACCGAGACCCGCGCCGCCTCATCGCCGGTCCCGTTGCCAAGAATCGCCCACTGCAGGTGTTCCGCGCTAACGCCCCCATAACGGATGAGATTGATCGCCAGCGAAATCAACGCACTCACCAAGCAGCCGATAACGCCGCCGATAACGCCGATTGCGCCGGCTTCCACGAGGAACATCGCGCGGATGTCATGGACCGTGCAGCCGAGCGCTTTCATAATACCGATTTCCCGCACCCGTTCGGTGACTGACATGACCATGGTGTTGGCGATGCCGATGGCGGCGACCAGCAGCGCGACCGCACCGATACCGCCGAGAATCAGCTGAATCGAGCGGGTTTGCTCTTTAAGTGAGTCCAGCATGTCCCGGCTCGAGGAGGTCGTGAATCCCATCGTCCTGATTTGGGATTCGACATCGGCGACATGGTCGATGTCCTGCACGCGCACGAGCGCCGAATCATAGGCCAGCGTGCCCGCCGCCGCATCCGGATGGATTTTCGCGACAAGGTCCTTCAACGTGGCTATGTCCATAAGCAGACCGGACGATGTGGCTTGTCCCTTGCCGTTGTCTTCCTTGAGCAGTCCGGAAACCTGGATTTGTGTTCCGGAACCTGAGCCCTCCGCCGTCTGTCCGTTCGAGGCGGTAGGGGTAGACGATGATGCCATATTCCCGGAATCATCGGTCTGCGCGGCGCCGACAGTGATCTTGGTCGTCAGGATGTTGAAGAACGGGTCCTGTGCGTCCGACTTGTCTTCGCAGCCTTCGGCACGCTGCTCGGGGGTGCAAGAATCCGCAAGATAGGACGGGCGCATGCGGAAATTGTCGCTTTCCGGGCGCAGACTGTCGATGAAATCGTATGCCGTGTACTGCCCGGCGAGTACATCGCCCTGACGATTCGGTTTGCGCCCGGAATCCAACTGGTAATCCATGGCGTCGAACTGGGTCATATCAATGGCCTCGATTACACCGTTCTGATCGACATACCGATTCGCGGGACCGGCGGTAAGAATCGCATCTAAGTAGGTGACGTGTCCGGTCGCCCCGGCGACGTACTGCAGCGAGCGGAAATCCTTGACCGCCTTGTCGTCGATGCGCGCGGTCGCCGTGCCCGAACCGTCAGCCATCCCCATGCCGCCAGTATTGTTCGCGCCGGTGACGGTGATGATGGTCAGATCGCCCATCGAGGCGAGCATCTGCTTGTTCTGCTCGTCAATGCCGCTGCCGAGCGAAACCATGGTGACGATGGAGCAGCAGCCCACCACCACGCCGAGCACGGTAAGTATGGTGCGTGATTTGCGGCGGAACAGGTTCTGCCGGCACAGGTGCACGAGGTCGGAGAATCTCATGAGCGTTCCCCCGGCTGCGGGGCGATCACCTCGGTGGGAGCCTGTCGGTCGGCATCATCCGCGGCGGGCTGTTCGGCGGTGTGCCCCTGCGCTTCCGGCTTGTCGCTGCCGTCCTGGTCATCCTGCCAGTCATCCCACTGTTCGTCCATCGCTGAACGCTTCTTCTTGCGGTGACGCTTCACCAGCACCACAATCACGACAATCGCCACAATCGCAACGGCCGCGACCGTGGGCAGCAGCCAGACAGGTGTGCCCGGCTGTTCGTCCTGTACGTCCGCCGCAGTGTCGTCCATGGCGGGAGCGGGTTCGGCGACCGTGAGTTTGACCGGGAATTCCTTGGTTTTCTGCTGACCGTCGGAATCTTCATACGTAACAGTGATCTTCGCGTCCAAATCCCCACTGTCCGTGGGTGTGAACGCGTAAGCGATGGTTCCACTGCCGCCGGAAGCGACGTTGCCGAGGTACTGCGTCTTTGATACGGTGTCGAAGCCCTTGCCGTCCATCGTTGCTTCGACGTTCGAAATGTCGCCTTTGCCTTTGTTCACATAGGCGAGGGTGATGGTGCTTTCCTGGCCGTTCTGTGCGTCATCCGGAATGACGGGGTCGTTGATCTGGAAGCGGTCGGGCTGACTGACAGGCACGGAGATCTTCTCGTCCACACTGTTGGAGCTGCGCTGGCCGGCATCCACGTATTCGTAACGGAAGCTGACGACCACTGCCTGTGCACCGCTTTTCGCGTCAATCAGGGCCTGCATCGGCACGGTCTGGCTTTGCGTGGCGCCCGCGGCCAGCTGGGGCACGTAGAAGGTGTTCGTGCCGCCGGCGATGGTCAGCCCGTCACCGCCGTCCACGCCGATGACCATATTCTGGACAGCCACCGACCCCTTGTTCTGGAAGGAGAATCCGAGGTCGAACTTGCCGCCAGCCGGAACAGAACCGTCGCCGTAGGTGAAATTCGTGATGATGACATTCGGCACCGGGCCGGCGATGGGGGCTGCGCTCTGCCCGGAATCACCGGCGGACTGGTCGATGTCGTCAACGGGTGTGGCGCGCCGGGTGCCGGCATCCCCGGCGACGATGGTATCGGTTGCCGCCGCGGCGGCTTGGCCGGACGCCATCGCGCAGACGGGTGCAGACACGCAGGCCACAATCAGGGCGACGAGCACGATGAGCGTGATAATCGGCTTGACGGCGATAGTTCGGGGACGGTTCATGGTGGTCTTTCTCTCTGGTTTTCGAAAAGCTTGCTGTTGAGGAATGTTGCTGTGCAATTGACGTGGGAACGCCCGGTTGCGCAAGTTATCAGGCTATCTGTCCTGCTCGGTGTCATGGACGATACGCCCGTCCAACAAGGTGACGATACGATCCGCATACGCGGCCATATGGTCGTCATGCGTGACCAGCACGATGGTCTGGCCGTTCTCGCGGGCGAAATCGCGAATCATATCCATGATGTCGACTTTCGTCTTCGAATCAAGATTGCCAGTCGGCTCGTCGGCAAACACGACTTGCGGGCGGGTGACGAACGCGCGAGCGATACCAACACGCTGCTGCTGGCCGCCGGACATCTGCGAGGGGTAATGGTTCAGACGTTTGCCGAGCCCGACGCGTCTGAGCATCGCCCGCGCCCGGGCTTCGCGCTCCTCGCGTGGCACCCCGCGGAACATGAGCGGCATCGCGACGTTTTCGACGGCGTTGAGCCCGGGGAGCAGATTGTAGGACTGGAAAACGAAACCGATGTGCTTCTGCCTGAATTCGGCGAGTTCGCGCTCGTCGAGCCGCGAGACGACGATGCCGTCGATCCGCACGCCTCCGCGCGTCGGGCGTTCCATACCGGCAAGCTGGTTGAGCAGCGTGGATTTGCCTGAACCGGATTCACCGTAGATGCAGCAGATCTGGCCGCGCGCGATATCGAGGTTGATCCGGTCGAGGGCGATGACGCGCTCGGTGCCCATGACGTATTCCTTGCGCAGGTTGCGTACTTCGATCATCGGGCGTTCTGAGGCGGGATGCGTGCCGTTGTGCCGCTTGGGCTGAAGAGCCGGGGGCGCTAGCGCGACTGATGTATCCGGCACTGCCGGTGCAGCCGATGCAGTCGGCGCATCCGAAGCATCCGTTTTGGCCGTAGGTGGCGACGCGAGCCAAGCCATAGGCGTCCCTTCTCATCTCTCGGCACCTCAACACAGCGGTACCGCATTCATGAATTCGAGTATTCATCAGAGTATATGCCGAAAAATCGTCATACGCCACTTTTGACATGCCGGTGATACGCCGCACGATGCCAGTGAACACGCACCCCCTACATTATTCGTCAGGCGAGGAGGGTTGTTGCAGTCGCACAGTGGTCGGCAGGCGCACGTCCCTATGGCTGCTATAATGGCACACGTTGTCTTACGGCCCCGTAGCTCAGTTGGATAGAGCAGGAAACTTCTAATTTCAAGGTCGTCGGTTCGAATCCGACCGGGGTCACTTTTCTTGTGAGCCGACTGAAAGTCCAAAATAGCCCGGCGATTCCGGGTTCCTGTAACCGAAGCAGACCAGGAAGAGCGTTATAGCAGTCTATCCGCGTCATGTTGGATGAGATACGCCCGCAGTCCCATTGCCCTGCAGCCGGCGAAATACAGGAACCCCGAGATAGCGCGGTAACTCGCACACCCCGCAGAGACGACATACCGGAAAGCACTAGATGCGCCCGCATCTTCGCCAAGCCGCACGAAATACGCGCACAAATCTGCGAGCCCGCGGACGGCATCATCCGGGAACCACAAGATGGCCGGCCAACTCGCACACCCGCAACAACCCCAAACCAGCCGACGCGAGATTCACCCGCTCCCATGCCAAGCCGCACGGATCAGCGAATCAGTCGATAATCCACGACAGGCCGACCAGCACCACGAGAAACAGCACGTTGACCGCGCTGTATACGGCAAGGTAGCGGCCTTTTCTGTCCGGGTAGCGCCGGGTCACGTTCTTGTACGAGACCAAGGACGCCATCGAGGCGATCAGCGTGCCCATGCCGCCCAGATTCGTGCCGATAATCAGATGCGTCCAATCATCGCAGAAGCCCGACAGCAGAATCGTCGTCGGCACATTGCTCATGATCTGGCTGGAAACGACCGCCACTTCAAGCGGATGGCCGCCCACCAAGGACGCCGCCAGCGAGTAGAACGCTGGCACGCGCTTCATATTGCCGATGAAAATGAAGAACATGATGAAGGTCAGCGGCAACCCCCAATCGACCTTCCGGAACGCCTTGCGATCGGCGAACAGGAACACGCCGAAGACCACGACGCACATCACCCAGATCGGCACCAGGTCGCTGACCACCAGCAGGCACAGCAGGAACAACACCGCATACACCCACACGCGCCAGCCGCCATGGCCGGCACCATAGCCGGTCAAGCGGATTTCGTCAGGCTGCGGCTGGTCGGGCTGCGGAGCAAGCACCCCGCGTTCGATATCTTCCCCGTCAAGATCGGCGAACTGGCTTACTTTCTTGCCGCCGAAGGCCACCGAAATCACCACAATCAGCAATACCGCAGCGACAAACGAATACGGGGCCATGATGCCGAGGAACTTTCCGGTCGGTATGCCGGACAACGCTTTGAGATACAGATTATGCGCATTGCCCACCGGGGTGAGCATGCTGCCGACATTCGCCCCCACGGTCATCAGCGTCGCCACCAGCACGGCCGACGCCTCCATACCCGCCATCGTGAGCACAGAAATCGCGAACGGGATGAAGGTGACCAGCGCGACATCATTGGTGATGAGCATCGAGGAAAAATACGTGAGCGACACCAGTACCAGCACCACACCGCGCTGAGTGCGCACCATGCGCAGCAGACGCGAGCCGACCATGCGGAACACGCCGATACGCTGGAATCCGCACACCACCAGCATCAGACACACCAGCTGGGCGATTGTCTTGGTATGCACATAGCTGCGATACTCGGCATCCGGGGGCACCACGAAACAGGATATGATTGCAAGGATCGTAGCGACGATGAGAATCGTCTCACTCTTGACTACTTCAAGCAACCAACGTCGCATCCAGTCCTCCGTGAATTTGAGTTGAACCCTAGGTGAATTCAACATGCCGCACCCGCGACATGCCCAATCTTAGCGGGGAAATCCGGCAGGCTGAAGCCAAAGATGGCGTGTTCGCGCGGATTGCTCCGACCATCGTCGAAAATGTCGGCGGCAAATACACCAGTATTGCCGAAATGCCGCCAATCGCGCACCCGAACGAAGCCGACCGGTCGGTAGAGAACGACGCGGAGGGCGGCACGCGTCACGCGCGTGTCACAACGATTCGCACAGACACCGGACAGCGCCCGCCGGACAGCCACCGCCGGACCGGAACATCACGCGTCACGCGCGTGTCACAACGTCACCGTCACCATCGTGACCGAATACGCTGGCAGCCCCAACGCGAACCGCACCGGCGGACCGGCCATCGCGAAAGTATCCTCACGACGTTCCACCGCCCGATGCGACACGCCCTCGGCCCCGAGCACATTGCGTGCCTCGGGCGCGGCACACAGACGCACCACGCGCAATCGGCACGAATCGCGGCGGGACCGCGCGCCCAGTGACCGCAAGCCAAAGGAGATATCAAGCGTGACATCGATGCGATCGCCGCCGGTATTGACCAGCTTGATGAATCTGGTCGACTCATCGCCGGTGGCGCTTGCGAACAACCGACCCGCAGCCGCCTTACCGGCACGGGTATGCCCGGCATCGCCCAATTCGCACTCGTAGGCCATCGGACCGATATGCGTGGCGAACAGCTGCTCTACTTCGGCGTTGAGCGTCGGCATAACCGTGCACGCGTCGAATTCGATGAGGTTCTGCATCCATCCCTTGCCTGGCACGCGCGCGAGAAGCGGTGCATACGATGTCATGCGCACCACGTCGCTGTTGCGCTCGCACCCCGTGAGGAACGCCGCCTCGCCGAGCGCGGAAGCCCATGTGTTGGCGTGCGCGTTGTCCTGCTTGCGGCCCGCAAGATACCCGTTCGCCGAATACTCCCCGACCATCACACCGGCGGAATCACGCGGATACCTGTCGTATCGGCGGGCTTGCGAGGCGAACCATTCAGGCGTGTGGTAGGAGTGCTCGTCCACGATGACTCTGCTGCCGGCGAGCGGCGGATCGCATGCCAACAGCATCTCGCCACGCCCGGCAGCGATGTCGCGCGCATGATTCCACGCCCGGCGCATCGAGAAGGGGTACGGGAACAGTCCGGCGCTCATCACACACAGAATCGACGGATAGTGTTCGTGAATCGCCTTGGCGATGGCATCGAACCGTTCCATATATCCTTCGCCGTAATTCTCGTTGCCGATACCGATCATGTCGAGGCCGAACGGCGCCGGATGGCCCATATCGCGGCGAACACGCGCCCACTGGCTGGCATCCGGATCGCCGTTGGCGAATTCGATGAGATCGAGATAATCCTGTACCACCACATCGCGGAAATAATCGCTGTCCACAGGAATGGACTGCGGGTCTCGGTACGGCGACTGGCAGGTCATGCCCGCGAACAGGGTCGGCAGCGGCTTGGCGCCCAGATCCTCGCACAGGCAGAAATACTCGTAGAAGCCGATCTGGTAGCTTTGCGAATAGCTTGAGCCGTCCGGCATGCGGAAGGCCCACATATTGTATTGCTGACGACGCGCGTACAAGGCGCCGACCGTGTCTTTCCAACGGTACTCGTTGCCCGGCGTGACGCCTTCGGTGATGCAGCCGCCGGGGAACCGCAGGAACGCGGGTTTGAGCGCCGCGATAGCTTCGACCAGGTCGCGGCGGAACCTGCCATACCGCCATTTGGGGTCGCCCGCACCCCAGGTGTCCGCATCCATGAGGCTGACGCAGTCGAGATCGATAACGGTGTCTGACAAGGCGGCCGGCGCGGCGAGTTGCACGGCGGATTGCGAGATGGACGGCGCAGCGATCGATACAGCGGTCGGCGCAGTTGCCACACGCCCTGCATGATGCCCGTCTGCGCGCACCCCGTCGGCACGCACCCCGTCTGCATGCATCCCGTCCCTGTCGGCACGCGCCCCGTCGGCACGTTGTTCGCCGGCATCTGCCCCACCGCCGGCGTACCCGCAATCACCAAGGTGCCCATTGCCCGGAACCAAGCCGATATGCAGCTTGCCCAGGCCCGAGGCCATACCCGATAGCGTGCATGTCAGACGAACCCATCCGTTGGAGTGGGCAGTGTCATCCGTATCACACGCCCTCGCAGCGACGGTACTTGCGCTTGACGCATCCGCATCACCGGGGCCGCCGCACGACAGTTCCACGCAATCGGTCAACGCCGCTCCCGAAGCGTTGACGACACTCACCGCGAGCGTCACCACACCGGCTACCGGACGCACATAGACACTGAAATCGTAACGATGCCCCTGGCTGATGGCAATCGCGCACTCCCCGGCATGCTTGCCGCCGCCGTTGTATCCAAGGTTTTCAATATTCGCGCCACGCCGCCCCGCAGGCAGGGTCACACGCACGTATCTGCTGTTGGGGTGCAGCGGAGGCGCCGGGCAGGATGTTTCAATACGCTGCCCGTGCTCGTCGCGCGTCTGGGTGCCGTAACTCGTCGCCGAAACCCCATGGAACTGCCAGAAACGCAACGGATCGGCCTGAGTGCGCCACCGGTCCGTTCCGCGGGCGCGCATGCTGTGGTGCTTGAGATAGACGCCATCGAAGCTGTAATTATTGACCACGTTCGCATTCAGGCCGCCATCGACCGACATGTTGATGTCCTCAAGAAACGCGCCATACAGCCGGTCACTGACCGGATGCGACGCTGAACCCACCATTACCGTGACCATGATTCCTATCGTAGGCGAAATGAGACGATTTTCCCGGTAGCGCAGGGCGGATGATGCATGTGCGTGTCGCACGCGGCACCACGCTGTTTGAGGCGCGATGCGCAGCGGCGGACAGGATGGGTTATGGCGCTCTTGCCGGTTTCCTGTGCCCGAGCGGATACATACGTGCAGGAATCCGGAGATGCGCGAGTACTGAGCCACCGCCCCCACGCCAAGCCACGCCGATCTGGTCGGCCCATCCCCCGTACGGCTCGACAGAGTTGAACCGACAACACTGTGTGGGAATCTCAACATCTCACTGATTTGGCCATCGAACGCGAGATATTCAGATTTTGTTCTCGATATCTCGCGAAATCATGGCGGAAACACGAGATGTTGAGATTCCGGCATCCACCGGTGTAGACAAACAACACGACATGGCACTTCTGCAAGGTCTCATCGAAGACACCGCAATCAAGAATCACGGATCTGTCACACTACGACGATTCCGGCGGGTGTGGTCTGGGTGAGGACGGCACTCCCGCCGCCATCATGCCTGTGTTCCCGCAGCGCCGTCCGGCGGGAGGAGTTGGGTATGACGGGCGCAACGCTCCCACACCTTGACCGCCTTGCCGGCCAGGCGCTTGCGGCGGCCGGGCTGCTTGACATCCAACACCAACTCCAACACGCTGCCGGACGCCAGCTCCCGACGAAACCAATACGACGCCCACGACCGATTCGACACCACACCACGCGACGAAAAACACCCCACACCCGGCTCCCCCTCACACCCCACCGAAGACACCTCCACCGCACGACCATGCGCAGCCTGCCACACCCCCAACAAACCATCCACACCACCAGCCGGCACCACGCGCCAGCACAGCCACGCAGCAATCCCATCTTTCCAATGATTGAGCCATTCTTCGCCAGTCACCTCAACCACAGGCAGATGCGCGTCAGGATGATAGAAATACTCACGAATCACGGCATGCCCGTGATGGTGGTACTCCTCTTCGAAATACGCCGGCGGCGTCAACACCAACACCCCATCGCCACCCAGATTCTCACGCAACGGGCACGGCATACCTGTTCGAGGGTTACGCCCATTACGGGCACACCACGCATCAACCCGATCATAGACGTCCAATAACGCGCGCCCCAGTACTTCAGGATCGAAAGAATCCACATCCATCTCCCCCTCCCCGACTCGGCTATCGGTATCCCACCCGCGCAATGAAGGCACGGAAACGCTGAGATGAAAACCCTGGGACGTTTGCGAGACAAGACACTCCATGGCATGATTCCATCTCGCGGCACCTTTGCTGATCGGCTCGCACAACTCCTTCCACCCCGGTGGATCGCCCTGAGCAATAAGGCTGCCACGATGGGCGACGTCCCAATCAATGATGTTGCAAACAGCCAACCCAAGGGCGCGCGGCGTCGCCTCGGCCGCCTGCAATACACACGAAGCCCCATCGGCAAGCGCCGTCATCCCACCCCCTTGAAGACAGACATAATTGCGCAATACATACCCGCCCGGCCCACGTCTGACGGCAACCCAGCAGAAATCATCGAGGACAAGCCCCGGAGCTGCAGGAAAATCACCGCCTTCAACACCCGGCATCCCATCCTCATGCTCGTCACCGTCCTGCCCGCACCGTACTGGCATCATGCCTGTGTTCCCGTAGCGCTGTCTGGTGGGAGGAGCTGGGTGTGGCGGGCGCAGCGCTCCCATGCCTTGACCGCCTTGCCGGCCAGGCGCTTGCGGCGGCCGGGCTGCTTGACGTCCAGCACCAGCTCCAGCACATCACCGGACGCCAACTCCCGGCGGAACCAGTACGACGCCCACGACCGGTTCGACACCACGCCGCGCGACGAAAAGCACCCAGCGCCCGGCTCCCCCTCGCATCCCGCCGAGGATGCCTCCACAGCGCGGCCATGCGCGGCCTGCCACGCCGCCAGCAGGCCATCCACGTCACCGGCCGGCACCACGCGCCAGCACAGCCACGCGTCCAGGCCACGCACCCAATCCCCGTACCACCGGGAGCCGGGCTCCTGCGGCAACTCCATCGCATCCACGTGATGGTAATACCCGCGCACCACCCCCGGGCCCGGCTCATAATCCTCCTGGAAATACGCCGGCGGCGTCAGCACCAGCACCCCATCGCCGCCCAGGTCCTCGCGCAACGGGCACGGCATCCCCGTGTATGGGTTCCGCCCGTTGCGCGCGCACCACGCATCAACCCGCGCGTACGACTCCAACACCATCCCCCCAAGCTCCTCCACGCCGGCATCACACGGACACACCACCGTCCCCACATCATTCAACCTCGAATCCACATCACCACTCCAACGAAGAGAAACCACGTCACACTCTGCGATCCACGGCTTCGGGTCACCCCACCATGCACGCCTGACCGTACACAGCTTCCACAGACCCTTCCGTTTTCCCGACAAACGATACTTCAAATCATCCCAAGCCTCATCCGTCAGAACATCAGTGACCAGACCCGCATGCGAATCGTCAAAACTCACGATGTCCTGAATGGCCGATCCAATCGACTGCGCCGTCGCCTCGGCCGCCGGGATGCCAACAGAACCATAGGGGATGGTATAAATGACCGGACCATCATTGACTGTTTTCGCAATATTCGCGAAAACATAGCCACATTCTCCGCGAAAAACCTCAATCGCCCGGAGCCCCTCAACCGTCACGGGTGGAAGACGACGTTTCGCCGCAACATCGTTGTTTGCAGTAATTGGCATCACTTGCCTCCTATCACGAACTCGACCTTGATGGGCAGCGGGCCCGCCCGCCTGTTCACACCAGCATACCCGCACAACAACCGCCGCCGATGGCTTCTGCACAAGGTGTCGTGCCCGCTCTACCGGGACACCGCTGCATTCAGCAGCAGATCATCATCGTGGATTGTGCAACCGTTTGCAGCCGAAACCCCGCATCTGCTGCAACAAGCACCTCTAACGCCGCCCTCGGGCGATGTCGGACATCATGCGGATCTGACGGTAGTAGCGATCCTCGCTCAGGCCGTCGACCGTCGGGGTGTTGCGCATCGTGACCCCGTCAAGCCCGCCGGCGCGCGCAACATCCGCCAGCACGGACCGATGCCACGCGACATCGAGCAGCGGTGCCGCCCGCCGGCAGCCCATCGCGTACATCGCGCACACCAGCGCGTGACCGCCCCAGTTTGACGTGCCGGAGACAATCAGCTCGTCCGCGGGAACCGTGCAGGCGATACGCTCGCCATGCTCGACGACATCCTCGATGACGATGGAATCAAGCCTGCCCATGCCAATCTCATTGCCGCCGTCGCCGATGCCAATCACATGCAATCCCAACCTGGTGAGCCGGCTGAGCGGGGCGGTCCACCGGTCGATGTCAAACCCCCGCATATTGCGCGGGTTCCCGTCGCGCGCAGGCCCGACGCGCTCGATGTAGATGACGGTGTCGATGCCATGATGATCGACAAGCCCGCGCATCGCGTCAATCCACTGGTCGAAGTGTTGCGCATCCGCAGGCGCGATGGCCACGTGGTCTTCGGGCAGCCGCGACGAGGCCCCTGCGCGGATGACCGGCTCGCACGGCTCATCGCTGACCAGCCAGGCATCCGAACCGATGGCCCGCAGAGCCTCACACAGCTCGACCGCCCCGGCGGGACCATCCGATTCGGCGGCGGGCTGCTCGGCCTGTGGAATGTAGAACCCGGTGACGACCATGGCCTTGTGGCCGCCGGATTTAAGCCACCGAGCGGCATGGAACAGGTCGCCGCGCGCGAAGGTCATCATGGTTTCGCTGCCCCGGCCTACATCCGCCGCAGCGGCATTCTGGATGTGCGCGACGCGAGGTTTCCACCGCCAGCTTGCGATGCGGGCGGCAGGGCCGATACCGCCATGGTGCGCCGCACTACCACGGCCGGTATGGAACGTATCCGATTGCCGATTGGCATGTCCTGCTTGGTTGTATTGCATCGTTTCCGTCATATCCACTCCTCTCCTACCAGCGCACGGCCGGTCAAATCGGCCGAACGCCGTATGTCACGCCTGTCTCGTCCGCCTCGCCTGTCTCGCCTGTCTCGCCTATCTGTCTCACGTCTTGTCTCACGATTCGATATGTCCCAGCACGCTTCCGGATCTCACGCTGTCGCCCGGCTGCGCGGCGATATGGACCACGCCGCCAATCGGGGCCGTAACCTGGATTTCCATCTTCATGGCTTCCAGCACAACAACCGGCGTGCCCGCGCCGACTTCAGCGCCGTCATCGACCAGCCAGCGCGCCACCGTGCCAGTGATCGAGGCGAGGATATCCCCGGCGTCGCGCGCGGCCGTCTCCCCCACGCCGCCATCGTGCGATGTTCCATCGCCGGACACCCCCGCCGCCCCGAGCGAGGAGACCAGACCGGCCGGCAAACCGACATTCACGCGGCGGCCATCCCATTCAATCCAGGTACGATGCAACCCGGTATCGGCGTCATCGAAACGTGCCGACATCCCATCAGGCTTGAGCTGTTCGGGGTCAAGCCGCTTGAGCAGCACCTCCTCGATCCACCGGGTGTAGATATGGAACCCGTGTTCCGCCGTGAAATCAGGGTCGGCTAGCACCGCCCGGTCGAAGGGTACGACCGTGGGCACACCGTCGATGCGCAGTTCGGCGAGCGCCCGCCGCGCCCGTTGTATACATTCCTCGCGCGTGGTGGCGTGCACAATGAGTTTGGCGAGCATGGAATCGAAATGGTCGGAGACAATCGAACCGGTTTGCACGCCGGTATCGAAGCGTATGCCCGGCCCGCTGGGCGCCCTCAGCGCTGTGATGCGCCCGGGGAATGGCGCGAATCCGAGCGACGGGTCTTCCGCATTGAGACGAAATTCCATCGCATGCCCGTCATGCGCCGGCTTGAGCGCGGCGATTGACGCGCCCGCGGCGATACGCAGCTGCCAGGCCACCAGGTCGATACCACTGGTCATTTCGGTGACCGGGTGTTCGACTTGGATACGCGTGTTGACTTCCATGAACGAGAGCGTGCCGTCCGGGGCCACGAGGAATTCCACGGTTCCAGCACCCACGTACCCGACTTCGGAGCAGATCGCCACAGCCGCATCCTCAAGCCGTTGCGTGATGCTGCCGGGCAGGAAGGGCGCCGGAGCCTCCTCGATAAGCTTCTGGTTGCGCCGCTGGAGCGAGCAGTCCCTAGTACCGACGGCGATGACCCCGCCATACGTGTCGCCGAGCACCTGAACTTCGACGTGACGCGGGTGGTCGAGGAACCGTTCGATGAAACACTCCCCGTTGCCGAACGCGACTTCGGCCTCGTGGACGGCGGATTCGAAGGCGGGTTCGACATCGGCGAGGTCGCGCACGACTTTCATGCCGCGGCCTCCCCCGCCGTGCACTGCTTTGATGACAATCGGCAGACCGTGTTGACGCGCGAATGCGGCGGCTTCTTGCGCGTCCTTGACCGGTTGCGTGGTGCCCGGGGCCATGGGTGCGCCGACTTTCGCAGCGACGGCACGTGCTTCGACTTTGTCCCCCAACATGCGGATGGTCTGCGGTGATGGGCCGATCCATGTCAACCCGGCATCCTGGACTGCCTGCGAGAAAACGGCGTTCTCTGATAGGAATCCGTACCCCGGATGAACAGCATCCGCATGTCCGCTTGCCGCCGCCTTGAGCAATGTCGGGATGTTCAGGTAGGTTTCCGCCGGCGTCACCCCATGCAGGGCGATGGCCTCATCGGCGAGCTGGACGAACAGCGCGTCGGCGTCATCATCCGCGTAGACGGCGACCGCTTCCAGACCCAGATCATGGCAGGCGTGGATAATCCGTACGGCAATTTCCCCGCGATTGGCGACCAGAATGCGCTTCATCGGGACTCCTTTCCATCGTGTTCATCGGGATGGGATACGTCTTGACCTCCCGATGCCGCCATCGCACCTTCCCCGGCTTTGCGGAACCGGACGGACGCGCCCGGCGGCAGTTGCGCCGCCAATGCGAGCGCATCAAGTGTCAGTACGGCGATGACCGGGTAACCGCCGGTGACCGGCTGGTCGCGCAGGAACAGCACGGGCTGCCCGCTTCCGGGCACTTCAAGCGAACCGGGGACCATGCCTTCACTGGGCAGTTCCCGCGTATTTTCGCGTTCCAGGGGCTGCGGGCCGTTGAGCCTCAACCCGGTACGGTTGGATTGTGCGGTGATCTGCCATGCGGTGTCGAAAAGCGTGCCGATGGCGGCCGGCGTGAACCAGTCGTCATGCGGGCCGAGCATGACATCGAGCCAGACTGGATGATTGGCGCTGCCGATTGCCTCCGGACCGGCATGGTGCATGGTGCCGGTTGGCAGGTGCCCGTTCCATTCGCACGGCCGCCCAACGCTTCGTGACGGATCGGGGGTTCCAGCGATGAGCGTGTCGCCTGCGGCCAAGGGAGCCGGTCCGATGCCGGACATGGTGTCCAGCGAAGCGCTGCCGAGCGTCATCGGGGCTATGAATCCTCCTCGAATGGCGAGATAATCACGTAATCCCGCGCGCGGCACGCCTATGGTCAGGGTTTCGCCGTCGTGGAGGATGATGGCTTCCTGCCGGTGCAGGCTTTGCCGGATGGTCGTGTGGCCCGGATCGGCACCTGACGTGGCGTTCCCGGTGATACACAAATCGACCGGGGCTCCCGCAACGGCGACCACCACGCTTCCGATCGCGGTGAACGCGGCATCGCCGGCGGTCAGTTCGATGGCGGGCGCACCGGGCGGATTGCCGACAAGCATGTTGGCCAGGCGGTAGGCGGGCATATCGCATGCCCCCGATCCGGCGACGCCCATGGCCGAGGCGTGCCGGCCCTCGTCTTCGAACAGGGCAAGCAGGCCGGGGCGGTCCACACGTAAGCCGTGGACGTGTGCCGTTGAATCTGAACCGCTACCGGAGTTCCCGGCATTCGCCCGGATATCGCGGTCCGGCGACGTCCGGCGTTGGCACGCAATATCAGTCATGATTGCCTGATTGCGCTCGGCGTGGAACGTCACACGGTCGCCGGGCATGATGGCGGCAGGCGGGTCGGCGTGCACATCCCACATCGGCATCGCCGTGTGCCCAATCAGCTGCCATCCGCCCGAGCTTTCGCGCGGGTAGACACCGCTGAACCGCCCGGCGAGTCCGACCGCGCCCGAGGGCACGACCAACCGTGGTGTCGTGCGGCGCGGTACGTCGAAAATCAGGTCCCCGTCCACCAAATATGTGAATCCTGGGGCGAATCCGCCGAATGCGGCCGTCCACGGGGTGCCGGTATGCCGGGCGACCACCTCGTCGGCGCTGATACCAAGCAGCTGTGCCACGGCCTCAAGATCCTCGCCATCGTAGATGACGGGCACGGTCACCGTCCGATGCTCTTGAGCCTCATCGGGTGTATCGGGCAGCGTCATAATCGCTTCGGCGAGCGAAGCTGGACGAGTCTTGCGCGGATCGAATCGCACGAGCACGGTCTGCGCGGCTGGAACAAGCTCGGTGATCGCAGCGAACTGTCGTGCCGGCGCCAGCGAAGCGACGGATTCCCCTGCCGACACGTTTGCCGAAACGGCATCCTCCATCGCCGCGTTCAGCGCATGATACAGGCCGAGTGCATGGCGCAAATCCCCGGTTTCCACGAGCAGCGCGTCCTGCCCTGCCGGCAATATCCGTCTCATGATTTCGCGACTTTCGTGGACACTGATGATGACGAGCCATCACCTGCCGAAAACGACCGTACTGCAATCCCGGCATGTTCCAACGCTTTGCGCACCACTGTCGCCATGGCAACCGCCCCCGGCGAATCGCCGTGTACGCACACCGAATCCGCATGCAGTCGGACAATGTTGCCGTCAATCGCCGTCACCGTACCGTCCTCAACCATGCGCAGCACCCGTGCGGTCACCTGTTCCGGGTCGGTGATGACCGCGCCCGGCTCGCGCCGCGAGACCAGATGACCGTCCGGCGTGTAGGCGCGGTCGGCAAACGCCTCACGGAATACGCGAAGTCCCGCATCCTCGGCAAGCCGGCCGACCACCGAACCGGGCAGGGTGAGCAAGGCGAGCGACGGATCAACGGCCTTGATTGCCTCGACCACGGCTGCGGCATGCCGTTCGTCAATCGCAATCCGGTTGTACAGCGCCCCATGCGGTTTGACATACTTCACTTGTGTTCCAGTTGCCGCCGCGATCCCTTCCAACGCGCCAATCTGGTATATGACGTCGGCGGCGAGATCTTCAGGCGTCTCATCGACATACCGCCGGCCGAACCCGGCAAGATCGCGGTACGCCACATGCGCACCGACTGTTACGCCGTGCGCCGCCGCGTAGCCGACCGTGCGCAGCATTCCAGCCGGGTCGCCCGCATGGAAGCCGCACGCCACATTCGCGCTCGATACCACGCCGAGCAGCGCCGTGTCGTCGCCGAGCGTCCACCGGCCGAAGCTTTCGCCCATATCGCTGTTGAGGTCTATTCCCGTCATTGTTGTTCCCCGCTCCCGCTGTTTTCTGCTTTTCGATATCTCATATCTTCCGCATCGCACGCCATCGGTATTGATGTATTTGCACCGACGCGAGTCACACCATGAAACTGCGGTCGGGAATATCCGTGAGGAACATGTGCCCGGGCGCGTGCGTGATTGCGAACGACGGTTGCGACGCCATCACCGCCGCCTGCGGGGTCACCCCGCACGCCCAGAACACGGGGATGTCACCGTCCTTCATAATCGGCGGGTCCCCATAATCGGGGTGCTGCAAATCCGGAATCCCGATGCCTTCGGGCTCGCCCACCCATACGGGCGCCCCGTGAACGCTCGGATAGTAGCCAGAGATCCGCACGGCGTCCGCAATCCGGTCCGGTTGGATGCCGCGCATCGACACCACCATCGTCGAGCTGAACCGCCCCGCGGGCTTGCAAGGGATCGACGTGTCATACATCGGCACGTTACGTCCCGCCTCGATATGATGCACCGGAATACCGGCCTCCATCAACGGGAATTCGAAGGTGAAACTGCATCCAATCAGGAAGGTGACCAGATTGTCATGCTGTGCCCAGATATCGGTGATGTCGCTGCACGTGTCCACCAGCTTGCCGTGTTCCCACACGCGGTACAGCGGAATATCCGTGCGGATGTCACTGCCGGCGGCGATGGAGGGCTTGGGATTGCCGGGATCGAGGACTTCAAGGATTGGGCAGGGCTTGGGGTTGCGTTGGGTGAATAGCAGGAAATCAAACGCGTATTCACGCGGCAACGCGATCATATTCGCCTGGGCGAAACCGCGGGCGATGCCGCAGGTCGGGCGCACCACGCCGTGGCGGAACGCCTCACGCGCCTCTTGTGGCGCCGTATTCGCGTCCAGTACGGGCGCAATACCTTGCGTATTGTGTTCAACCGGCGCAACCCCGGACATCAACGAACCCATAGGAACCTCCCTTTCGTCCACACGCTAAGTTCGGCGCGTTAAACCCTGATTTCACGCAACAACGAGGAAGATCACCAACCTGTGACCAGCGGATTACGAGCATGCCCCGCCCGTGCGATCCGTGAAATACGCGCGGAATAACGTGAGGCTCGTTCAACGACTCGGTGGCTCAGCCACGACGCGTCGGCCGCGGGGCACACCGGCGGCAGGGCCGCGAGACCGCCAAGGCCATCACGGCAAGCAAACACGAGAGGAGTCATTCCATGAGCGCAGTCGTACTCGGGGTAGGAAACGCATCGGTATTGTTCAAGGGGTTGGATATCGGCGGCGGGGACGCGGTCACCATCATTGACGCGCATGATGATTGCGCTTCAGCCTTTGACTTGAGCGTATTGCGCGGCGACGGGATCTTCGAGGCGACCACGGTCTACAACGGATTCCCCGTATCCTTGGAAAACCATCTCAAACGGCTCGCCCATTCCGCCGCACTGGTGGATATGCCAGAACCTGATGTCGACGCGTTCACCGACGCCTGTCAAGGGGTGATCGACGCCTACGACGGGGCCGAAGAAGCGCCGATGCTCCGCATTCTCGTCTCGCGCGGGCTAGACCCGACCACGGGCATCGGGGTTGAAGCGGAACGTTCAGGCAACGGCCCATTGCTGCCGAGCGTGTGGATATTCCTTGACGGCGTGGGCGCCGGGCACAGCATCGAGCCGATTACCATGGCGACGCTCACCCGCGGATATCCGTCGGATATCACGTCGAAAGCGCCGTGGCTGCTCAACGGCGCGAAAACCCTGAGTTATGCGGTTAATCAGGCGATGCACCGGGAATGCGACCGCCGCGGGGTCGGCGACGCGGTCACCACCACAACCGACGGGTATACGTTGGAATGCCCCAACAGCAGCATCGTCGCACGATACGGGGATACGTACGTCACGCCCGACCCGCGCATCGGTATCCTCAACGGTACATCGCAACGCGAACTGTTCGCGTGGGCACTTGAGGAAGGCAAGCGGACCGCGTACCGCAAGCTGCCGGTTGACGAGCTGCGGGATGCGGACGCGTTGTATATGACGCACGGCGGCTGGGTGGTTCCGGTCAAGGAGCTGGACGGCAAGGCATATGCGGTGGATATGGACGAAATCCGTGCGATGAACGAGGCCATCCACAGCGGGCGCACGCATGATGACGCGCTGACAATCGGGCCGAGCGGGGAATACGACGCGTAAGGAGCGTCGTTCTGCCTCAGGCTACCCGACCGTGTTGTTGTACACCTGCGCCTGAAGGTCCTTGCGCGCGGTTTCAAGCGTGGTGATGCTGCCGAGCAGCGCGATTTTCTCCTCGCCGTCCGGCAGCTGGGCCATACGGCGTCTGGCCGCGCCGATTCTGCGCATGTAACCGATATCAAGCAGACGGGCCAACAGTTCGGACGCATACTGGCGCTCCCCCTGGGTCGGCTCCCGCAGCTGGACGTCGGCGACGCCGGGCGCTCCGGCGACACCGGCGCCTTGTCCCTCACCTGCACCAGGCGCCGACTGTTGGTTCGGCGGGGTCGGCAACGGCAACGGCATCACGGCAAGCTCGTCAATCACCGATTGGAGCATCGGGCCGCCCGCCTTGGTTAGATTGTGCATCCACAAGCCTTGCGGGGTGTCATCCGTCGGCAATCCGCCGGCAGCCGCAATCGCCTGGAACAGCGTGCGGAACACCGGGGTCATGAAATTTGCCAGAGTCAACTGGGCAAACCATTCGCGGTCGATCGCACGCGGAATCTGGATGAGCGTCGCCATGAACTGCTGCTCACAGATGAACACCGCGTCGTCGATGTGGAAATACGTCTGGTTGGCGGCATCGTGATGCTCAAGCTCCCGCCTGCGAGCCGGATTCGCGTACGGGTCATCGCGGTCAGCACGCTCCTCGATACGCACCTGCTGGCGTCGGCGGGGCGCGTAGGCGTCTTCGTCGCGCACGTTGTACTGCCGTCTGGCCTGCCTGACCTCGCGCTGCATGATATCAAGGTCGATGCCGATGCGCCGGGTCGCCTTGCGCGTGTACAAGTCAAGCAGCGAGCGGTCGCGGATCTGCGCAATCAGCGGTGCGGCGGCCTTGACCGCCCCCATCTGCCCGGTGGTGTACTGGGTGTCGAAGCGGTCGATCGCCGTGTCGATAACGAAATCGTAGAGCGGACGGGCGCTGTCAATCAGTGCGCGCACCGCCTCGTTGCCGCGCTGGATTCGCAGATCACACGGATCGAGATTGTCGTCGGCCACGGCGACGAAAGTCTGCGACAGGAATGAAGAATCCAACCCGAACGCGTGCAACGCGGCCTTCTGTCCTGCCGCGTCGCCGTCGAACGTGAAGACGACACGCGAACTGAGCGACTGCCCTTCGACCTTAAGCGGCCCGACCAGCTGGACGGCGCCCAGCGAATCGTCCGCAATCAAGCGGCGGATGATTTTCGCGTGTTCCGCGCCGAACGCGGTGCCGCATGTGGCGACCGCCGTGTCGATACCCGCCAGATGACAGGCCATGACATCCGTATACCCCTCGACAATCACCGCCTGGCGGTGCTTCACAATCGATGATTTCGCCAGGTCAATGCCGTAAAGCACCTGCGTTTTGCGGTACAGCTGCGTATCCGGCGTATTGATGTACTTCGCCGCGATGGTGTCGTCATCATACAGTTTGCGCGCGCCGAAGCCGAGCGTGCGACCGGTCGAATCGCGGATTGGCCATGTGGCCCGGCCTCGAAAATAGTCGTAAACGCCATGCTGGCCGCGACGGGCGAGTCCGGCATCCAGCATCTCCTGCTGGGTGAAGCCTTTGTCTGCCAAATGCCGCACGAGATTGTCCCAGCCTTGCGGGGCGTAGCCGCAGCCGAAGCGCTCGCAATCGGCCTGGCTGAAATTGCGTCCGCCGAGCAGTTTGCGTGCGGCGAGTGCCTCCTTGCTCATGATCTGCGAGGTGAAGAAGCGTTGGGCTTCCTCGTTCGCTTCAAGCAGACGCGCGCGTTTCGACCCAGTGTGTTCGCCTTGGCGTGAGCCTTGGTCGTAATGCAGTTCGATGTGGTATTTGTCGGCGAGCAATTCGACCGCCTCGCGGAAGTCGATGTTCTCCTGGTGCTCCACGAAGCCGAAAACGTCACCGCCCAGACCGCAACCAAAGCAGTGCCAGACGCCTAGGGACGGGCGGACATTGAAACTCGGGGTTTTTTCGTCATGGAAGGGGCACAGGCCGACATAGGTGCCGGTGCCCGAAGGCTTGAGCGTGACAGACGCGGATACGATATCGTACAAGTCCGCGGCGGCGCGCACCTTCTCAACGTCTTCTTTCTTGATCATCCCGGGCATAGGTTCCATGCTAGCCTGAGGGCTGTTCAGCGGCGTGCGCCGCCAGAGAACAGCGTGCCGTGCGACCGCGATGTCGCACTACAGGCAGATACCGCCGGCGCCGGCAGACCGCCGCGACACCGCGTGTCCGAGTCGGCGCTCAGCACAGAATCGAATGCAAGGTCGCCGCCGACCCGTCCGTCAGGCTCGCCACCTGGTCGATAGCCACGCGCAGCCGTTCGTCATCATTCGACGCCTGCCGCCAGTCATCGAGGAACACCGTCTCCAGAGCGTCGCTCGGCCTCGGCGAGTCAGCCATAAGCACATCCACCAAATCGGTGACAATTCGCTGCTCTTGCTCATGGAACGGCTCACGTTCGCGGGGAGCCATGACGAAATACACGGACATCCCCTTAAGCGCCAGAATCTCATAGCGTGTCCGGTCAGGCACCACCACATGCGCCGCGTACCGGGTCAACGGCCCGGTACCATACCGTTGCCGTGTGGCCGATTCCACCGATCCGGCGAAACGGCCGATCAACGCGCTGGTCATGTTCTTCAACTGCGTCAACGCCTGCCGGGAACCATCGAAACGAATCGGCAGAAGTTGTCCGTCACGCAGCCGGAGCACCGCCGCCAGCAGAAGGTCCGGGTCCCACTGCCGCCCATACCATGCGCGCGCCGATTCGACCACCCGGTCCACCGTGCGATTATCCGCGAGCGCCACCGGATTCAGTGTGCCGGTCGCAATCGCATCCTCAATATCATGCACGCTATAGGCGATGTCGTCAGATAGGTCCATCACTTGGCATTCCATCGGCGTACTGGCCTCGGGCGCCCCCTGCTTGAGCCAATGGAACACCGGCTCATCGTCTGGGTAGACGCCGAATTTCACGCTACGCTCCCCTTTAGGGTGAGCGGCCGCCTCGCGAAGCGTCCACGGGTATTTCACCGCGGCGTCCAATGCAGCGCGCGTCAGATTGACTCCGGCGGACCGCCCGTCGGGAAGGAATATTTTCGGCTCCAGTCGCGTCAGCAATCGCAAGGTCTGCGCGTTACCTTCGAATCCACCGATGTCTTTGGCGATTGCCGCCAACGCGCGTTCACCGTTGTGTCCGAATGGTGGATGCCCTAGGTCGTGTGCGAGGCACGCGCAATCGACAACGTCGGGATCGCAGCCGAGCAGAGCGCCGATTTGCCGGCCGATTTGCGCGACTTCGAGCGTATGCGTCAATCGCGTGCGAGCGAAATCGTCGGTTCCTGCGACCAGAATCTGGCTTTTACCGCCCAGCCTGCGCAGCGCGGACGAATGAATCAGTCTCGCCCGGTCGCGCTGGAACGCCGTGCGCGACGGGGATTTCGGCGGTTCAGGCGCCCAGCGCTCTTCGTCCGCCGCGCAATACCCTTCAGTGGTGAGCACACGTTCGCCGTCGGCTGTAGTCGTCATATCCGCCCTTTCCCGTCTCCCCGTCGCGCATTCCAGCGCTGACATTCCAGACGCATATCGCCGATTACGGTTCGACAACCCGCCGCAGACAGCGCCGACCAGCAGTCAATAGCCGCAGCAGCAGCCGACACAACCGACGACACCCCGCCGCCGAAGCACCCAAACAGTCAAGCAATCAAGTACTCAAGCGGTCAAGCGGGGCGGCCTGACAGGCGTCGCACGCCATGCCACCTGAAACCGCCTCGCTTCCCGCTTCGGCCCTGATTACAGGATGCTCGCCGGATCGAGTTTCGCCAAATCCTCAGGGGGCAGCACCTCGGGCGCGTGCAGATACAGGCGCGGGATGCGGTTGCGCAGGCAAGTGAAGATCTCGTAGCTGATGGTGTCCGCCGCGCGTGCCCAGTCGTCCGCGGTCGGTTCAGCGTAGTCCTCTCCCCTGCCCGGACCGAATAGTTCAACGGTGTCGCCCTCATGGACGCCCATTTCCGCCGCGCTGCCGTGCAGGTCGAGGATGAACTGGTCCATGCACACACGCCCGGAGACGCGCAACAGCTTCGGCCCTTGTCCGGTCATGACACGCACCGGGCCGCCAAGCTTGGTGATGTGTTTGGCGCCTTGCATATCGAATCCGGATGCGGAACGGTGAATGCCGTCAGCGTATCCGACCGGCACGATCGCGGTGCTCGTGGCCTGCGGCGTCAGATAGGTGCGGCCGTAGGAGATGCCGTGACCGGATTCCACGTCCTTGACCGTGCCAAGCTGCGCCTGCAGAGTCATGGCCGGCTTCAAACGGTAGGTCTGCGGCGTGCCCATCGCCGGATCGGGCTCATAGCCGTACAGGCCGACGCCCGGCCGGGTGAGTTCGAAATGGATCTGCGGGCGGTCGAGCGTGGCTGCGGTATTGGCCAGATGTCTGATTTTCGGCGCGATTCCAGCTGCGCACATCCGCTGAGTGAACTCGTTGAAGGTGGCGACCTGCTGGTCGGTCGCGTCGACGAATTCCGGAACATCCGGCGAATCGGCGACCGCCAGGTGGCTCCACTGGCCGATGATATCGAGCACACCTTCCTTGGCAAGCGGCACCAGCTTATCGAGCGCCGCGCCGAAGCCCTGCGGAGTGAAGCCATTGCGGCCAAACCCGGAATCGACTTTCACATGGACGCGCGCCGGACGCCCCACCTTACGTGCGGCCGCGGCGAGCGCATCGATGCCAGCGAGAGAGCCGACAGAAACGTCGATATCGTTGGCGATCAGCTCATCGAACGGGACCTGCGTGCCGTTGTACACCCACGTAAGAATGTGGCAACGGTCCGGGCCGATTCCGGCCTTGCGCAGCAGCAGCGCCTCATGCGATTGCGCGGTGCCGAGCCATGTGGCGCCTCCCGCGAGCGCGGCGAGGGCGGACGGAATCAACCCATGCCCGTACGCATCCGCCTTGACGACGCCCATCACCGCGGTGCCGGACTGGGGGCCACCGACCACGGACACCAAATGCCTCATATTGTCGCGCATCGCCGCGAGGTCGACGATCGCCTGCGCCGGATATTGACGCAACGCGGCCTGATAATTCGCCTCGCCCTGCGCTGAGGAAAACTGCCATGCTGGAACTGCACTCAAAGTCATGCTCCCATTGTTGCGCAGGGAGGTAACATTCGTCGCACGCGTTTCCTCCCCGGCGGTTCCCTGTCCACATCGTGGAACCCTTCGCGTCATCGCCCCGGCGCGTCGGGCGCGACGGTTATAAAAGAGAAGGCAATGCGAATCATGGGGAATTCTGTTTCCCCGCCCCGATTCCGGATCATTCGTCGCGGCGCCTGTCCCGTCGCGTTATCGGAAGAGAATTCATGAACCTGCTACGTAAGAAATCCGTCGAAAGCATGGTCGCGCAGGCCACGCCGCTCAAACGGACGCTGAAAACCTTCGATTTGACGATGCTCGGCATCGGCGCGATTATCGGCACCGGCATCTTCGTGCTCACCGGCAAGGGAGCGCTGACCGCCGGCCCGGCATTGTGTGTGTCCTTCCTGCTGGCCGCGGTATGCTGCGGGTTCGCCGGCCTGTGCTACGCAGAATTCGCATCGATGGTGCCAGTCAGCGGTTCCGCCTACTCGTACGCGTATGTGGCGTTCGGCGAAATCATCGCCTTCATGATTGGTTGGGATCTGATTCTTGAATACGCACTCCAGGCGGCGACCGTCTCCGCCGGATGGAGCGGGTATTTCAACAAGCTCTTGGAAGGCTTCGGCATCCACCTGCCGGTCGAACTGACCGCGGCATACGGCACCACGCCGGGGGTCACAACCTATTTCAACCTGCCCGGATTCATTGTCGTGCTGCTGATCACGTGGGTGCTGTCCATCGGTATCAACCAGACGAAACGCACGAACGACATCATGGTGATGATCAAACTCGCAATCATCGTGCTGTTCATCGTATGCACGGTGTGGTATGTCAACCCGGCGAACTGGAAACCGTTCTCCCCGTACGGCTGGTACACCTTCCAGCCGGGTTCGACCAAGCCGATGGGCATCATTCCCGCGGCTTCAATCGTGTTCTTCAGCTTCATCGGCTTTGACGCAGTGTCCTCGTCCGCGGAGGAAACGGTCGAACCGAACAAGACCCTGCCGCGCGGCATCCTGTATTCGCTAATCATCTCGACCGTGCTGTATGTCATCATGACGCTTATCATGACAGGCATCGTCAAATACCCTGAATTCGCGAAGTTTGTGGACGCCCCGGTCGCCGGCGTGATTCTCGCCACCGGGCTCAACTGGCTCGCCTTCGTTGTAAATCTGGGCGCGCTGATCGGCATGACCACGGTGATGCTCGTCCAGCTGTACGGCCAGTCGCGCATCTGCTATGCGATGAGCCGTGACGGCCTGTTCCCGAAGTTCTTCGGCGAGGTCAACAAGAAGTACCACACGCCGTTCAAGGGCACGTGGTTCTTCGGCATTCTCACGGCGATCGCCGGCGGGTTCATCAACATCAACATCCTGTTCGAACTGGTGAATATCGGCACGCTGTCCGCGTTCATCATCGTGTCGGCGGGCGTGCTGTGGATGCGCAAGACCCAGCCGGACGCCCATCGCGGCTTCCGCGCCCCTGGTGTTCCGGTCACGCCGATCCTGGCGATTGTGTTCTGCTGCGTCCTGATCGCCGGCCTCAATTGGGAGACTTGGGTGCGGTTCGTGGTCTGGTTCGCACTCGGTTTGATCGTGTATTTCGCGTACGGCCGCAAGCACTCGAAGCTCGGTGTGGCGGAAGGCGGCGTTTCGGCGGCGCAGTCCGGTATTGCCGGCGGCGATCAGGCCAGTGACAACGCCGATGCCCCCGACAGCTTGGTGTCCTTCGAATCCTAAGATCCTGCCGGTATTGCAAATTGCGTTGAATTCAGCGCCACACCAGATACCGTTATGCCGCCGGTTGCTTCTCCGCAATCGGCGGCATCGTATTATCGCCTACCGGCCAGCATTCAGCCGTTCACCATTCGTGGCGCTGGTAGGCAATCCGCGTGGTGTCGGTCGGCCGGTCGATGAGCTGGATCAGCCCACACCGCGTGAACCCACAGGTTTCAAGAACGTGCTGCATGGCTTTGTTGTTCGGATGGGTGTCCGCACGAACGTTGCCGTACTGTTTGAGCGCCCATTCCAGGCATTCCCGCGCCGCATGGCGGATCAGACCGGACGAAGCGATGCGGTGGATGGTCACGTAGGCATCATCGTCAAGCCACTGCCCATCGATGGTCTGATAGGTCGGGTCTTCGCCCGTACAAGCCGCAAATTGCGCGAGAATCCGCTCATTGGCGCCGCTGCCGTCAACCAGCAGGATGCTGCGATGACGCATGATATCATCCTGCACGACTTCCGGCTTCGGGAAGGTATGCCCCCATTGGGTGGGGTTCCCATTGCGGGCCATCAGCTCACGGGCGCGCTCGTAGTTCTGCTCCATCACCGGAAAATCGCGCATGGTGGCGTGCCTAAATCGCCGTGCAACCATATTGTCTGTCTCCTGCCGTAGATAACCTGCTCCACCCTACCACGGCAAGTACCACAGCATCTGTGGCACGGCGCGCACATCGCAAGGCAAACGAATCCAGCGCCCCGGCTGATAGCACGACGGCGGGGTGCGTCACCGTCCGTGAAGCACCCCGCCGTTACCGTACACGTATTGCGACGCGAATCGCCGCGCTCAGACCACCTTGCGTTCGAACGGATCGGAGCTGATGCCCTTCGCCAAGATGTCCTTGCACCATTCCTTCGCGGTGAACAGGCTGTGGTCACGGTAGTTGCCGCAGCTTTCGATCGTGGTCGCCGGCACATCGTCCCAAGTTGCCTTGTAGGCGATGAATTCCAAGGATTCCTTGAGCGCACGCGCAACATCCTCCGTGCTGTGCGTGCCCCAGGTCAGCAGATGGAATCCGGTACGGCAGCCGAACGGCGAGCAGTCGATATACCCCGGGATGCGTTCGCGCAGCAGCACCGCGATGGTGTGCTCGATGGTGTGCAGACCGGCGGTCGGAATGGCGTTCTCATTGGGCTGGACCAGCCGCAGGTCGTAATTCGAGATCACATCGCCGTTCGGTCCGGTTTCGGTGTCGATGTAGCGCACGTACGGCGCCTTCACCTTCGTGTGATCAAGCTGGAAGCTTTCGACAACCGGCTTGCCGTCCTGCGTGGGCTTGGATTCATCGCTCATAGTACCTCCTCGATGCCGGGGTGGCCTGCGTTGCACACGGCGGACCACCCGCTTTCGATGCCTAGTCTAGCCCGCCCGGATGTATGCCGCCGCGGGCGAGAGCGTATAGGACATAGAAAAAAGCTATGCCCGGCTAGCGCGGCGCGGACGGCATGCGCTTCGGCGGCGGATTTTGCTGGCAGCAGCCGGCTCGACGAGAGGCGCTGCGCTGCTCAAACCGGTCAAAAGATGTCCACGTGCAGCGACGGGGCCTTCCAACGACGGCCTTTCAGCTCGGTGTCCAGCGCTTCGAGCGTCCCGTCGGCGACAGCCTTGTCGTACCGCTCGATCATCGAGGTCGCGTTCTCCTCTTCCTCGACCTGCTCTTTGACGAACCAATCGAGGAACTTCGCGCTGTCTGTGTCCCCGGCCGCCTCTGTGGCATCGTGCAGCGTATGGATCAGCCCGGTGACATACTGTTCATGAGCGAGCGCGAAATGCAGCGGATCGGCATCGTCTGTAATGGTTTTGTCGGGTTTTGCAATCGGCAGCAGCTCAATGGTTTCGCCGCGCTTGAGCATCCATGCGCGCATAAGCATCGCATGGTCGCGTTCCTCCTGCACCTGCACGTCGTACCAGTTGCCGAAGCCGTGCAGGCCACGATTGTGATAATAATCCGTGAAATCCATATACAGATAGGCGGAATAGAGCTCCTTGTTGAACTGGTCGTTGAGCAGTTCCCTGAGATGACGGTCCATCATGTCAGCCTCCTTGCTTTTCGGGCGTGCGTTGGGCCCCGATCGTGCGTACGTGCAGGCGGAATAACGCAATGGCCATATTCCGCGGCACCCGCCGGTACCGGTGTCGTCTTCGCCGTCGCTATCGTCTTCAATGACGACACGGTCCATGCTATCGCCGCCGAGCCGCAGGGTGTGGGAGGCTCGCCGGCGTGTCACGACCGATCTTGCGTGATGGCTTCCATGAACTTCGCACCATACTGGCGCAACTTGTTCTCCCCCACCCCGCTGACTTCAAGGAATTCCTGATCATTGGAAGGTTTGAGCCGAACCATGTCACGCAACGAACGGTCGGAGAACACGATATACGGCGGCTTGCCGATTTCCTGCGCGATGCTGCGGCGCAAGGCGCGCAACCGTTGGAACAGCTGTTCGTCCGCCTCGGTGAATTCCGCGGCATCCTGCGCTTGCATGGCCGTAGCGCCCTGGCCGAGCGCGCCGCCAGTCGCACCCGCAGCACGCGAACGCCCACTCGTTTGCCGTTGGATACGCTTGATTTCGTAATGAAAATCAGGGGCGACTGTCTGCGCTGCGAGCGGCCCGAATTGGACGATAGGTAACCGGCCTTCGGTGATCGCGAGGAAACCGTCAACGCTCATCTGGTTGAGCACATCGCGGATCCGCGCTTCGGGGACACTGCCCAGCATGCCGTAGCTCGGCACCTTATCGAGGCCGCGATTGAGCAAATCCTGGGCCTTGGAACCACGCAGGACCGCCACGATCTTGCCCATGCCGTAGCTCTGCCCCAAATCGTGGACGCACCGGCTGATCGCCCGCGCGGTGTCCGTAACGTCGAGTGTCTCGAAATTGCCTTCGCAGTTCGAGCAGTTCCCGCATTTTGCGGTCGGGCCCTCCGGCTGAGCCGGACCGTTGGACGCAATCAAGTTTGCCGGCCCCTGCTCGGTTTCGGGGTCGGCGAAATACCTGACCATATAGTCATGCAGGCAGTGCGTGGTGCGGCAGTAGCCAATCATCCCATCCAACAGGCGACGTTTCGAGGCACGGACGATTTGCTGCTCCTCAGGGTCGAGGCGCTCGTTGTCACCGTTCAAGTCAAGCAGACGCCGGCGGGTGACGATATCGCTGTCATTCCACAGGAGCGTGCACCGACTGGGTTCGCCGTCACGCCCGGCGCGACCGGCCTCTTGATAGTATGCTTCGATGCTTTCGGGCATATTGTGGTGAATCACATAACGCACGTCGGATTTGTCGATGCCCATACCGAACGCGTTCGTGGCCACGACGACCGGCACGCGGTCGGTGACGAAATCCCGCTGAGTGCGCGACCGGTCTTCCGGCGCCATGCCACCATGGTAGGCAGCGGCAATCGGGCCGTCCGACAAGCCTGCTGGGGCCTCCGCGTCGCCATGTGTTCCGGATGCCGCCATGAGGCTTGGAACCGCATGGTTGAGCGCGGCTGCCACCGCTTCGGTCTCCTTGCGAGTGGCACAGTACACGATGCCGGATTCTCCGGGGTGCGTCGCCACGTATTGCGCAATCCATGCGGTTTTGCGTTTGGTTTCCATCCGGATGACGTCGAAATAGAGGTTTGGACGGTCGAATCCAGTGACGGTGACCAACGGGTTACGCAGATGAATCAGCGAAACGATGTCGCGACGCACTTTGCCTGTTGCGGTCGCGGTGAACGCGGCGACAATCGGTCTAACCGGAAGCGCGTCGATGAACTCGCCAATACCCAAGTATGAAGAGCGGAAATCCTGCCCCCACTGCGAAACGCAATGCGCCTCGTCCACCGTGACCAGCGAGATGCGCGCGTGTACGGCAAAATCGCGGAATCGCCCGGTTTCCAAACGTTCCGGGGCAACATACAGCATGCGAATCTTGCCTTGGGCAGCTTGGGTGAGCACGGCGTCCTGCTCGTCAGGGCTTTGCGTGGTGTTGACGTACGCCGCGGGAATGCCCGCGTCTTGGAGCGCATCCACTTGGTCGCGCATCAGGGAAATCAATGGGGAGATGACGATGGTCAGGCCCGGCAGCAGGGTGGCGGGGATCTGGTAGCAGATGGATTTTCCCGCGCCGGTGGGCATGACTCCGAGTACGTCACGGCGTTGAAGGATTGCGGTGACGAGTCCGGATTGGCCGGGACGGAACGAATCGTAGCCGAAATACTGTTTCAGCGCGGCGAGCGCCGACGCCGGTGCAGGCGTTTCGCCTCCCGTGTTCCCGCGAGAGTTGCCCATCATTCTTGACACACCTGTCGAAGCTGCCATACCCGTCGAATCTGCCATACCCGTCGCGCGCGTGATGCCTATCGCCGAATTCCCTGCCGTCATATCCCCCGAGTCTATCCTGCGCGACGGAACTGGCGACTTTTCTGCCCGTCGTGCGCCCACGCAGCCGCACCGCGGGCAGATAGCCGGCTTCAAGCCACCGACCGACAACACCACCGGCGCCCCCCACGACGGCAACAAAGAACGACCGGCAAGCAACAACGATGGGCGTCCGGAGCGCCATCATCGCTCCGGACGCCCATCATCACGTCCCCCTGACGGATGCCGACGCCCAAGTATCCGGCATCCATCCAGCTTCTTCTTATTTTCTCTTCCGGTCAGGCCTGCTCAAGCGCCTGATCGAGGTCGGCAATCAGATCATCTGCATCCTCAATGCCCACGGACAGACGCACCAAGTTCGCCGGAACCTCAAGCGTCGTCCCGGACACCGAGGCGTGGGTCATGGCCGCCGGTAGCTCGATCAGGGATTCCACGCCGCCAAGCGATTCAGCGAGCGTGAAGATCTTCGTAGCCGCGGCGAACCGCTTGGCCGCCTCAAGCCCGCCCTTGAACTGGACGGAAACCATGCCGCCGAAGCCGCCGTGCATCTGGCGCGCGGCGATTTCATGACCCGGATGCGATTCGAGACCCGGATACCACACGCGTTCGATCTGCGGCTTGCCTTCGAACCACTCGGCCACCTTGAGCGCGTTGCGGCTATGCTGCTTGACGCGCAAATCCAGCGTCTTCAGGCCGCGGATGTCAAGCCAGGAATCAAACGGGGAAGGCACAGCGCCCGCGGAATTCTGCAGGAATCCGACCTTGTCGCGAAGCTCCTCGTCGTTGAGCACGACCGCGCCGCCGACCACGTCGGAATGGCCGCCGATGTACTTGGTCGTCGAGTAGACCACCACGTCGGCGCCATCATCGAGCGGATGCTGCAGCACCGGGGATGCGAAGGTGTTGTCCACCGCGACCTTCGTGCCGTGCGCATGCGCGACCGCGGACGTCGCCGCGATATCGGTGATGTTGAGCAGCGGGTTGCTCGGCGTCTCCACCCAAATCCACTCGTAATGCTTGGATTCAAGCGCGGCGCTCACCGCCGAGGTGTCGGTGATATCGACCACGTCAAGATTCACACCCCACGGCACGAACACCTTGGACAGCAAACGGTAGGTGCCGCCGTACACATCATTGCCCAGCAGAACGCTGTCGCCGGGCTTCAAGGTGGAGCGCAGCAGCACGTCGATCGCCGCCAGGCCGGATGAGAAGGCGAGCGCATACTTGGCGCCTTCGATGGCTGCGAGCTGGGCGTCGAAGGAATCACGCGTCGGGTTGATGGAACGGCTGTAATCGTAGCCGTTGCGCAGACCGCCGACACCATCCTGCTTGAAGGTCGAGGTCATGTAAATCGGCGTGACGACGGCGCCGGTGATCGGGTCAGGCTCCTGGCCGGCGTGGATGGCGCGCGTGGCGAGCTTGGTTGCGGCGAAATCCTTGGCGGACTGTTCGAATGATGCGACGGACATGATTGTTGTTCCTTTCATACGCTGATTTCGAGCGTATCTGGTTGTGCGGGGTTTGTCCCGCGTGTCGGTATCGGTTTTGGTGATGACGGGTTGGTATCGGATGTAGGGTTGATTGTCGGACCGCTGATGTGCGGGCGAAATCAGGCTGAATCAATCGTGCGGAATCACGCGAGCGGAATCACAGGTATTGCTCGGCGATGGACGGGCTGCTGGTACGGTCGACAACGTCGCCGTAGCCGTTGGCTCGCATCCAGTCGTCGTTGAAAATCTTCTCCAAATAGCTGCGTCCGGAATCCGGCAGCAGCACGACGACCAGCTGATGTTCGTCCAGATTGTTCTCACGCGCGTATTTGAGTGCTCCGGCGACCGCCATGCCGGAGGAACCGCCGACCAGCAGGCCTTCCTCCTTGGCGAGGCGACGGGTCATCTCGAAGGCCTCGGCGTCGGTGACCTGCTTGATGTCGTCGGTGATGTTGCGATCGAAGGCCTCGGGGTAGAAGTCCTCGCCAACACCCTCGATATTGTACTGGTGGACGTCATTCGGGTTGGAGTAGATGGAGCCTTCCGGATCGGCACCAATGACCTTGACGGCCCCGTTGGAGACTTCCTTGAGGTAGCGGCCGGTGCCGGAAATCGTACCTCCCGTGCCGATGCCGGCGACAAAATGCGTGACCTTGTGGTCAGTCGCTTCCCAGATTTCCGGGCCGGTGGTCTCATAGTGACTGCGCGGGCCATTCGGGTTGCTGTACTGATTCGGCTTGAACGCGCCGGGGATGGTGGCGGCGAGTCGGTCGGACACGTTGTAGTAAGAACGCGGGTCGTCCGGCTCGACGTTGGTGGGGGTGACAACGACTTCGGCGCCATACGCCCGCAACACTGCGCGCTTGGACTCGGACACCTTGTCCGGCACGACGAAAATCGTGCGATAGCCGCGCTGCTGGGCGACCAAGGCGAGGCCGACACCCGTGTTGCCGCTGGTCGGTTCCACGATTACACCACCCGGCTTGAGTTGACCGGATTCCTCCGCAGCGGTGATGATGCGCTCGGCAATGCGGTCCTTGGATGAGCCGCCCGGGTTGAAATACTCGACTTTGACGACGATGTCCGCTTTCACGCCATCGGTGACGTGGTGCAGACGGACAAGAGGGGTGTTGCCGATGAGGTCGGTGAGTGAATCGTGGATGGTCATGATGTCTCGTTTCTGTGCTTGTGCTTTGTGTCTTGCTTTGTGATGGGCTGACCGATGGATGGGTCGGCGGTGTGGTGCCTGGCCATCGGTTGAGTGCACAAGAAACGATTCCGGCAAGACGTGATATCGGTTGTTCCGACCACATCGATTCGGGTAACTGCCCGGCAAATCGCCGGTTCATCGTGATTGCGTCACAATCCAGCGTAGACGATGTTCATGATGGTTATTCATCTTGCTGTAATCGTGTGCAGATCCGCATGCCCTTCCATGTGGTCTGCCGGAATCCTATCTCAAGTTGTGCGTTGTCAACCGTTCGCCAAGGGGCGTCGGTTAGCGACAACAACAACATGAGAAATACGTCATGGCTCTTACCGTAGCACGCCCCCTGACAACGGCGTATCACAGCATCTCATATCGTGAGACGGCTTTTCGATTGCCCGGAACTTGCAACGAGACGCTTTTGCCTTGTCTCGAGGTTCATCCACCCTCGGCCGGCGTGGGCCCCGACCCGCTTCGGCAACCGCTTTACCGCCGCGACTTTCGTCAACCCCGCGTGTCCCTGAGATACAGTGGAGTCATGCACAGCACCGCCACCGATCGCACGGGCGCCCCGACGTTCGCAAGCGACACCGCCGCAACAACAACCATCAAGCGCGCCAGGTCGCACACCCGGCACCGCATTCTCCGCATTCTTCGCCCGGATTGGCTGCCATTCGCGATTGTGTGGGCCCTCGCCTCGGTCATCATCGTGCTGCTCACCATATCGACCCACCCTGTTGACGCCACATACCAGTTGCATTACGCCGACGGAACCTTCCTCGTGGATCGGGCGCAGTATCAGCGGCTCGCTGACGCGTTCCTCCACGGCAGAACATGGCTTGATGTCCATGTGCCCGACTGGCTCGCGGCCATGGACAATCCGTACGACGCGCAGGCCAGAGGTGCGGAGGGCACGGCGAGCGGCGACCCATCGCTATGGGATTGGGCGTTCTATCACGGCCGCTATTACTGCTATTTCGGACCACTCCCAGCAATCGTGCTGTTCGCCCCATACAAAGCACTGACCGGAATGGATCTGTCGACCGCCGCCGCGTGCGCAATCCTGGCAATCGCCGCTTGCGCATCACTGATCTTCCTGGTGCAGACCCTGTGGAAACGGTTCTGGAAGGGGACGCCACGCTGGTTCGTCGTGCTGGCGTGCACCGCAATCATTGCGGCATCGGGACTGTCCTATCTCGTCCTCGTCCCGTGGTTCTACTCGATTCCGATCCTCGCCTCGCTGGCTCTGGCACCCGCGGGAATCGCGCTGTGGGCACGGTCCGCTGACGATATCGGCTCGGTTCCCCGAACCGGGATGGTCGCTGCGGGATCGCTACTCGTCGCACTCACCATGATGTGCAGACCGACATTTATTCTGACAGCGGTCTTCGGTCTTATCTTGCTATGGCCGCAAATCAGGTCGCGCGAAATGCTTGCCGTTCGGTCACGACACGCGATTCAAGCCAGTCTTGCGGCAATCGTGCCGTTCCTTCTAGTCGGTGGCGTCATGATGCGGTACAACGCCGCCCGATTTGGCAATCCGCTCGATTTCGGTACTGCCTATAATCTGACCGGCTTCGATATGACGCAACGCCACGTCAGCCCGCAAGCCCGGCTGTTCAGTGCCGCTCTGCTGCTGTTTGCCCCGATCAGATTCACCCGTGAGTTCCCGTTCACCGCGGATGTCTTCGCCACGGGTGCCGGGAATCCTTGGGCGTTTCTGATTCATAACAGAGACGTCATCGCGGAGCCGACGGTGGGAGGTATCGTTGCGTTGTCGCCGATCTGCCTGCTCGCGCTGCCAGCGGTCATCTGGCTCATCGTCTCGTGCTTCTCACGCGGCTCGCATGCCTCGAGCGACACGGGCGGCTTGCACAAGCGGACGGAAGAAGTCGAGACGACGGGGGTGCCGTCTGGAACACAATCAGGGATGTCGTCGGCAGTATCGCTGGAAAAGTCGCACGAAATGACGCGAGGAATGTCAAGGTCATGCGCAATTGGCATCACGTGTCTGCTGCTTGTCGGTGTCATAGCGTGTATTGACGGACCGTTCGGCGTCAACGCACGATATATGTGCGATATGGCATGGCTGGCGGTCATTGGCACCATGTGTTTGCTGATGCCAGTGGAAGCGGCAAGTCGAATAAGGGGACGCCGCTGGCTGACCGTTACGATTGTGGTCTTCCTCGTGCTTGGGCTCGCGCTGCAAGCGCTTTGGCTGATGACAACCGGGCGACTCGAAGCTTGGAATGTCTCGAATCCGACGCTATACGCGTGGCTGCAGGGAGTGCTCACGCGCTGATCGCGTCTGCCGCCGCAGGTGTTACTCCGACTTGCGCGCGAACCGGCCCATAGGAATCCGACAAGCTGGTAGCACTCCGCAGTCGCTTACTGCGATCTGTTCGCGGCCAGTCTCCATTGGAATGGCTGCGAACGAGATTCGGCGCCTATTTCCTCATCCATCAGGCGATATTCGTTAGGCGATAGGCAACAGGCGTTAAGCACAGTCAACCAATAATAGACAGCATCATCAGCCCGCATCCTCTGTCTCATCTCTTTGGTTGTGAGTCGCCACTCACAACCAAAGAGCTTCCACCCAACAGCCACACCTGAAATGGCCAACCCTCATGCTGATTGTGAGCGACCACTCACAACGAACAACTCGGTCAGACCATCCAGACCACGCATACCCCGACCCATCTTCCAATTGTGAGTCGCCACTCACAACCAAAGAACTTTCACACACCACCGCACCCACGACGGACAATCGCTCATGCTGATTGTGAGCGACCACTCACAACTAGCTCGAGCGCAGAGCGACCGACACATGCTTCCACACGAACAGCGCGTTGGTTGTGAGTCGCCACTCGCGACCAGTGGTTGAAAGGCGGAAACCCCGAACGCCGCCACACGAGTTGTCTGCCGATTGTGAGCACCGACTCACAACCAACGGACGTTGACTTACCAGTCGCCCCCGCAATGGCCAACCCTCACGTTGATTGTGAGTCGCCACTCACAACCAATAGGTAATATCGCACGGACAATAGGTGCAACGGAGGGATTGTCACGTTACTGTGAGCGACCACTCACAACGAAGTGGCATCGGCTCACCAGTCGCATCCACAATGGCCAACCCTCACGTTGATTGTGAGTCGCCACTCACAACCAACAACAGCGTAGGGCAGTCGACACACATTGCCGCACGAACGACTCATTGATTGTGAGTCATCACTCACAACGAAGTGGCATTTACCCACCAGACGTATCTGCTCCGACCGATCGCCGTACTTGATTGTGAGTCGCCACTCACAACCAAGTACAGTGCGGGGCGGCCGCCGCACACTATCGTATGAACGACTCATTGGTTGTGAGCGACCACTCACAATCAGGTAAGGGGCGAGGGATGTCGCTACACCGCCAACACCAACACCAGAACCAGAACCAACGCATCGAAATGCTCTCGCAACACTGCCGGCACGCGTGCGTCTAAGGTGGAAGCATGAGCGAAACATCAACATCAGCCGCAGCCGACATCCAGCCAATCATCGAAACACAGCCCGAACGCACCGATCTGCCGCTCGCGGTCATGCCGGTGGTCGTTGCCTCCATGATTCCGTATTTCAAGGAGAACATCGGCCTGTTGCACGACGTGATCCGTCTGCGCATGTACGGCGATTTCACACTCGACGAAAACACCATCGTCAGCCGTTGCCAAGACGCCGACGCCGTGATGGTCATCGGATTCCATGTCACCGATTCGATCTTCAACCGGCTGACTGAAAGCGTCCATGTGCGTTGCTTCGCATTCGGCGGCACAGGTGTCGCGAGCTACATCAACCTGCAGGCTGCCCGAGAGCGCGGCGTGCGTGTGTGCAACGTCGTGCGCTACGGCGATCATGCGGTCGCCGAGCACGCGTTCGCACTGCTGATGGAACTCGCCCGGCACGTCGGCGATCTCAACCGCCAAGTGCATGCCGGCAGCTGGGAAGGCGCCGACGGTTACGCTTTGCATGGCAAGACGGTCGGATTGGTGGGATTCGGCGGCATCGGCCAGGTGTTCGCCCGCATGCTCCAAGGGTTCGGCATGAACGTACTCGTGTGGAATTCACACCTTGATCAGGACGCAGTCGCGCGGCTCGGAGTCACACCGGTCGACGATATGAGCGATATGTTCCAGCGCTCCGACATCATCTCCCTGCACATGCCGCTGCTCGCCGCTACCAAAGGCATCGTCACCGCGCAATCGCTGGAGCATATCAAGCCCGGGACGCTGTTCATCAACACCGCGCGCGCCGAGGTCATCGAACAGGGTGCGCTTGCCAAGCGTCTCGCCCGCGGGGATGTGAAGGCCGCGTTGGATGTGTTCGAGCATGAGCCGCTTCCCCAAGACGACCCGCTGCGCCGGATTCCGGGCATCATTCTGACCCCGCATGTCGCGTGGCGCAACGAGGAAGCGTATCGCAACTTGACTCGTCAGGTCTTCCAATCGGTCGCCTCGTTCGCGACCGGCGACGAGTTCAACGCAGTCGTCAAATAGCGGCTATCCGCCGATCACCATGCGGCGGCGTCGATGAGTTGTTTGGTATAGGCGGATCGCGGATGCGTAAGCAGGTCGCTGGTGGCGGCGGTCTCCTCGATTCGCCCGTCATGCAGCACGACAATCCGGTCGGCAATATGCTGCACAACTCCCAGGTCGTGGGACACGATGACCATCGCAGTCCGAGGCCGTTTCCTCCGGATTTCCGCCAATGCGTCCAGAATCTGAACACGCCCTGAGACGTCGACCGCGCTCATCGGCTCGTCAGCAAGCACGATGCGCGGTTCGGCGACTATCGCCCGCGCGATGGTGACCCGCTGCGCCTGCCCGCCTGACATATCGACCGGATACCGTCCGATGAACTCATCTGGATCAAGCCCGACCATCCCCAACGCCCGGCGGACCGCACCGGCGATATCGTCCGATGCCGCTCGCCTCCCGGCGTCGCCCGCTCTATGCCCGGCTTGTCTTGCAATCAGTCCTTCCGCAATCGATTCCCCGGCCGTCCAGCGCGGGTCGAGTGACGTGAACGGATTCTGGAACACCAGCCCCGATTCGTTTCTCAGCCGTAGCATGCCCAGCGAACGCACTCCGCTCAAGGCAACGCCTCGATACGTAACCGTGCCCGAATCGGCCTGCTCCAAGCCGAATGCAATGCGGGTCAGCGTGGTTTTTCCGGACCCCGACCCGCCGATCACCGCCAGACACTCCCCTTCGGCGACATCCATATCCACGTTGAACAGCACCTGGGTCCGCCCAGAACGGGAGCCGAAGGACTTGTCGACCCCCCGCACGGACAGCAGCGGTTCCTTCTTGTCTGACGCGACATCGCGCCCGTCGGTAACGATGACTTCTGCCGATACGGTGTTCCTGCTTTTCTCACCCATGGTGACGCTCCCGATTCGCACCCATACGCGCAGTGCCGTCCATATCCACACCTGCACCCACACCCGTGCCCAGTGTCAGCAGCTTCGCGGCACGCACCAACGCGCGTGTCGCCGGTTCCCCAGGATTACGCAGCAAATCTTCAGTTCCACCCGTCTCGACCACACGCCCGCCGTCGATGACGACGCATCGCGTAGTCGCCCGTGAAAGCACCGCGAAATCATGGGTGATGAACAGCATCGATGCACCGGCCGATTCGACCAACGAAACGAGCAGATCGATGATGGAACGCTGCACAATCGCGTCAAGCGCAGTGGTCGGCTCATCAGCGATAATCAGCCGCGGCGAGGTAATCAACGCCGTGGCGATGCCGACACGCTGCTGTTGGCCGCCGGAGAGCTCATGCGGGTAGGCGCCCGCGAGTCTTGGCGGCAGGCCGACCCGTTCCAGCATGGTCATCGCTCGGTCGTGCCGCTCATCTGCGTCCAAATCATAATGCAGGCGCAGCGGCAGACAGACCTGTTGCTCAACGGTCAGCACCGGATTGAGCGCCGCTCCGGGGTTCTGGAACACAAGCCCAACGTATCGACCGCGCAAATCGGCAAGTTCCGCATCATCCATGGTGTCGACCCGCTTGCCGCCAATGTTCAAACTGCCGTCCACGCGCGCGCTTCGAGGCAACAAGCCGGTCACCGCTTTGACCAGCATGGATTTACCTGACCCGGATGCCCCAATCAGCCCAACGCGTTCACCAGCGTCGACATGCAGAGACACCCGCTTCAATACAGCATGCCCGCCGATGGTCACATTCAGATCGCGGACATCAAGGATTGTGGGGCGCGCACTACCGGCGGCGTTCGTCGCACGGCTCACGTCGGCATGACCAACACCGGCATTGTCTGCACCGGCATGACCCGCATCGGCAGCACCGCCCGCACCGGTGCCATCGACCCCGGCAGCATTCGCAGTCATGCCGCCCATATTCGGCTCACTCGCATCCAGATTGTTCACGATTCCGCCTCCTCGCCTCGATCTGCCGGCCCTGAACGTCCGACCTCCACCCGACGCAGCTCAGGATTGGCCAACGGGTCCGCACAATCGCGAATCGCATCACCCAGCAGATACAGCGCGGTCACCACGAGTGTGACTACCAAGCCCGGCCACAGCACCGTCAGCGGATACACGCTGATCAGCCGCACCGACGTGGTCAGCGAATGCCCCCAACTCGGCACGCCCGACGGCACACCGACACCCAGATAGGTCAACCCCGCCTCGGCCAGAATCGAAGTCCCCGCACTCATCGACAGCTGCACGGCAAGCACCGGGAAGGTCGAGGGCACGATATGCCGCACGAACACACGCCACGGGCCGACACCGCTCGCTCTGGCCGCCTCCACATATGCACTCCGGGCTGCCAAAGCCGCCGTCGGCCTTAGTATTCGCGCCATATTCAGCCCGTACGTGATACCGCACGCCGCGACGACCACCGCAATTGACGTGCCGAAGGGAACGGCAAACAGCAGGGCGAGCAGCACCGTCGGAATCGCAATCAGCGCGTCCACGACCACTACGCTTGCCGAGGCGAGCATCCGGCGGGTCGATACCATCGCGGCGGTGAGCGCGAGTCCAATCGCCGCGGACACCAGTACAGTCAGCACGGCAACCGCCAAATCCGTGCGTGAGCCGGCCATCAGCCAGCTGAGCACATCCGCGCCCACGCCATCCGTACCGAGCGGATGGGCGGCGGACGGCGACGCCCACGCATTGCCGCCATCGGTATGCAGCAGCGGGTAGGGCGTCCACACAAGCGACACCGCGGACACGACCAGCCACAACGCCATGACAATCAGCGCAAACCGCCCGCCCGGCCGGCCCCACATGCCGCGCAGGATGATCCCGAGTCTGACATGCAACGGCAATCTGCCGTAGAAGCCGCCGCGGGACGGGCGTCTCACAGGCCCGACATGCCGCGAATCCGCGGTATTGGCAGGATGCCCGACATCGGCAGGAAGCCTGGTTGCACCCGGATGCCCTGCATCGCCCGAAAGCTCAGAAAGCCTTGTATCAGCCGAGGGAACGATTGCCTCGGATTGCCCCGACGATGTCGGACGCCCGGTTTCCTGCGAGCGCCCACGACGATTACGCGATGAAGCCATATCTTCCCTCACCCCCGTTCCTCGGATTGCTCGCCCAACCGCGGGTCAAGCGCATGATGAAGCATATCGACCAGCACGCCGAGCAGCAGGAAGAATGCGGCGAGCAGGAACAGTTCGCTTTGCACGGCGACCAGATCACGATTGCCGACATCGCCGATCAGCATGGCGCCCAATCCGGGAAGATTGAACAGACTTTCAACAACCATGACGCCGGTGACCATCTGTGCGAAAGTCAACCCCGCCACCGACACCAGCTGCGCGGCAGACAACCGCAATCCCACGCCGAGCATCGCCTGTCGACGCGACATCCCACACGCCATGGCCATCGCCACGGCGTCGCTGTCCTCCATCGAGATCAGACAGGCGCGGGTATAACGCATGATTGCGCCCCCCGCCACCAATCCGGTCGCAATGGCGGGCAGAATCAACGATGCGAGAGCCGCTACCGGGTTGCGCCAGCCGGCATCGGGGAATCCCTGCGACGGCAGGATGCCGACAAGTCCGACCCCGCGGCCGAACAGCATGATGAGCAGCAGCCCGCCCCACAACGCCGGCACCGCACCACCGACGATGGCGAGGATATGCAACACGCCACGCACCCGCGAATTCGCGGCAAGCACCGCCTGGCAGCCAAGTGGAACGCCTACGCCAAGGGCGACGATCAGGCTCAATACAATCAGTGGCATGGTGATGGCCGCATGTGACCCGACCTGTGAGGAGACCGAGCGTCCGCTGATTGCAGACACCCCCATATTCCCGTGCATCAGACCCGACAACCAATCCGCATATTGCTGCGGATACGAACGGTCCAGCCCCATCTGCGAGCGCAACGCAGCCACGCGCGCAGGCGTGGCGTTCGTGCCCGCCATGACGGACGCCACGTCACCCGGCAGAATCCGCAACGTGACAAACACCAGCAGCGACAGGCCAAACAGGGCGGCTACGAACAGCACCAGCCGACGAATCAGATATCTCATTGCCTTGATGCTCCTTGCCTATAACTCTTGCCGCGTATCACCGCGTCCTGCCAGATGTTGCCGCGTTGTCTTGCCGTATATCGTGCCGCGTATCGCCGCGTGCCGCCAGTCAGCAGTCTGCTGCCAAACCGTATCGCAGCCGTTGCGCCGCTACGCTCTACGCCTGTGCCGGCGTATACGTGACCTTCCACAACGGCAGCACACTCTGGGTCAGCCGGGAAGGGAACCCAGTGACCCCTTTGGCCTGTGCGACGCTCACCCGGTAGTCGAACAGCCAGTCGGCGGGTGCATCCTCGCTGACAATCCTCGCCGCCTGCTTGAGATAGCTTGCGCTGTCCTCGTCGTCCGTTGCAGCGAGCGCCTTGGCGTACAGCGCCTGCACCTGCGGATTGTCGTAATGGTAGTAGTAGTCGGGCTGCGTCCACTTGTAGAAGTCGTGGCTTTCCGCATGGTCGACGAGCGAGAGGTCGTAATCGCCGTTGGTGTGCACGTCCTGAAGCCATGTGGAGAATTCCACGCTGTTGATGCTCAAATCGATG
This sequence comes from Bifidobacterium thermophilum, assembly GCF_002846655.1. NCBI lineage: Bacteria > Bacillati > Actinomycetota > Actinomycetes > Bifidobacteriales > Bifidobacteriaceae > Bifidobacterium > Bifidobacterium thermophilum. The sequence goes on from NZ_PCGX01000010.1 coordinate 165,254, forward strand.
CCGATGCGGCTCAATTGGCTGCGCAGCTGCTCACCAAGCTCGGAACCGTAGATACTTGTCGCGTAGGTGAGCGTCAGCTTGAGCGGGTGACTGGTGGAATACCCCGCCTGTTGCATGAGGCTCTTGGCTTTGGCGGGATCGTACGGATACAGGCCGGTCAAGTCCTCGTAGCCGGGGTCAACGGACGGGATTGGCCCACCGAGCGCCGCATCCACTCCCCCGCGCGAGGCGATGATCTCCTTGTGGTTAATCGCATAGCGGATTGCCTGCCGTATGCGTTTGTCGGAGGTTTTCGCACCCGTGCAGTTGAACGCGAGCACGAATTTGTCGCTGCCGTCGTTCGCCTTGACGGTGTATTTCCCACTGCTTTTGAGCTTGCCGGTCATATTCGCGTTGACCGGGGACAGCACCTGCACGTCCCCGCTGGTCAGCGCGTTGAGCGCCGCGTTGTCGTCCGGCAGGAAGCGCACGGTGACTGTGTTCGTGCGGGCCTTGTGCGCGCTGCCCCAATATTTCGGGTTCGCCTGCAGAACGAGCTTGCTGCTGGAATCGAAAGACTTAACCAGATACGGCCCGGAACCGACCGCCGTGGTTTTCGCGTCGTAGTGCGCGTCCTTGTCGAAGACCAAGCCGGGCCGGCCGGAAAGGTACCACAGCATATTCGCATCGGGTTGGCTTAGCGTGAGTTTCACGGTGGTCGCGTCCGGGGCGTTGGCTTGCTTGAGGTTCTCGACCTGGTCGCTGTTGTAGTAGTGCTTGGATTTGAGCTGGTTGATGGACCATGCGACATCGGTGGCGTCAAGCGTGTCGCCGTTGGAGAAGTTCATATGCTCGTTGAGCTTGAAGGTGTAGGTCAGCCCGTCGTTGCTGATGGTCCAGCTTTTCGCGAGACCGGGTTCGACCTCGTTGTTGGAGTTGCGTGAGACGAGCGCCTCGTACACGTTGCCGATGAGCAGCTGTTCGAGCGCGGAACCGGACTGGTTGCGGATGTCGAGGCTCACGGGCGCGAGTTTGATGCCGATGGCGATGCTGTCTGATTGGGTTGGGGTGGCCGTCTTGCGCGAGTGTGAGTTCACGACGGCGATGCATGCGACGAGCGCGACAATCACCAAGGCGGCAACCACCCAGATGATTGGGCGATGCCCGTCATGCCTCTTCTTGCGTTGCTTCGCGTGCGCATTCAGACTGGCGTCGGTGCTCGCGTTGGTATCAGCGTTCGCGCCAGTATTGGCGCGGGTGTCTTCCGTCGCATGCGGCGGCTGGGTTGTGGTGTCTGGTTCGGTTGCGTCGGATGTACCGTACGCACCATTGGACTTGGCCATGGTTGCTCCTCTGTTCGGCCGTTGAGCCTGCTTATGTTGAGTCGGTTGGCCGCCCATGCGGGTCGACCACCTCACATCATGATACGCGTGCAGGCGGATTGTCTGGTGCCGCCCGTCCGGCCCCGATTGCGCTCCGGCCCTCTGCCCGTGTGCGCATCAAAGCCAAACCGGCGAATTCAGCGGGTGTTGCGCGCGTAAATCGATGCCAATCCTTTGAAAATCAAATCGGGGTCATATACGTCGATCAGGTCGGTATCGTCCTTGAACATGCGTCCAAGCCCGCCGGTGGCGATGACGCGGAATTCCCCGTCGATCTCCTGCTGGAACTGTCGGATGGTGCGTTCGATGCCACCGAGGAAGTTGTAGTAGAGCCCCGCCTGCATCGCGTCCTTCGTGTTCTTCGCGAGAATCGACTTGGGCCGTGTAATCTCAACTTCCGGCAACTGGGCGGTTTCGTTCCACAGGGCCGTCGCCGCGGTGCGGATGCCGGTGGTGATCAGCCCGCTGCGGACGCTGCCCTTACTATCCACGTAGTTGAAGGTCGTGGCCGTCCCGAAATCCGCGACAAGCGCCGGCCCGCCGTAGGTGAAATACGCGCCCACGCAGTCGGCGAGGCAATCGGCGCCCATGGTTTTGGGATTGTCCATGACCACGTTGATGCCCGTTTTGATACCCGGACCGACAATCATCGGGTCGATGCCGAGGAATTTCACGATGCTCGCACGGAAGGAATGCATGACTTTCGGCACGACAGACACGATAATCACGTCCTGCACATCGCTCGGGCTATACCCACTCATCGCGAGGAATTCGGTGATCATGAGCCCGTATTCGTCCGACGTGTGGTTGGCTTTCGTGGTGATCCGGTAGGTGCCCCTCATCTGCTCCTTGTGGTCCCCATCGAGGAAGCCGAGCACGATATTCGTATTGCCGATGTCTACTGCCAGCAGCATGGGCGTCCTTTCATCCGCGTTTTCGTAATTGCCCTCATGATCCGGATTCTTTACAAACCTCCGGGTGCCGATTCGCTCTAATCCGCCAGACGTTCCTGCCGCATCCGGGCAAGCCTGCCAAGAATGACAGCCGCAAGGTCGCGCTTATCCATCAGTGGCTGCGGTTCTGCGTGGATTGTCGACCCGTCCTCGCCCGCGGTGGCATTCTTGTCAGTATCCGGTGTGAGGATCACCACCCGGTTCGTATCGTGCGCGAAACCGGCCCCCGGTTCGTTGAGGTCGTTGGCGACGAGCATGTCGCAATGCTTGCGTTCCAGCTTGGATTGCGCGTTTGCGAGCAGGTCCTGCGTCTCCATCGCGAACCCGCAGACGAGCTGCGAGCCGTCCGGGCGTTTGTGCTCGCCCGCCCAAGCGAGGATGTCCGGGTTCTGTACCAGCGTGATCGGCGGCATAACTCCCCCGGCTTTCTTGATTTTCTGCTCGCTGCGATGCTCCGGGCGGAAATCGCCGACCGCGGCGGCCATGATTGCGATATCCGCCTGCGCGAAGTGGCCATGTACCGCGTCAAACATCTCCTGCGCGGTCTGTACATGGACAGTGTGCACGCCGTCCGGCTCGTCAAGCGCAACCGGCCCGGATACGAGCGTGACCTCAGCTCCCATGGCCTGCGCCTCCTGGGCGAGTGCATACCCCATTTTCCCAGTCGAATGGTTGGTCAGGTACCGTACCGGGTCGAGCGGCTCCTGGGTGGGGCCGGCAGTGACCAGCACGTGTAATCCGGTCAATTCGTCGTTCGCAGGCTGGTCGGTCTCCGTCTTCGTGCCGCATCTGCTGGCGGCCGCACTCTCGGCGGCCTGTTCAACGGCATCCTCGATGTCCTCCAAATCGGCAAGCTTGCCTTTGCCGGTGTCCTGGCAGGCGAGCCGCCCGGTTGCCGGTTCGACGATCGTCCACCCGAATTCGCGGCATGCGGCGATATTGCGCTGGGTGACGGGATTGTTGTACATGCGCGTGTTCATCGCCGGGCACAGGATTTTGGGACCCTCATATGCCAACACCATCGAAGTGAGATAATCGTCGGCGATGCCGTGTGCGATTCTGGCGATGATATCGGCGGTCGCGGGCGCAATCACCAGCACGTCCGCCCATTTCGCGTCATCGATATGGCTGATGCCAAGCCGCTGCGCATCCAATGCATCCTGGGAATCCGCGGTATCGGGGAACATTGCCGTGCGTACCGGCGTGTGAGCGAGGGACGCGAACGAAAGCGGGGTGACGAACCGTTGCGCGGCCGCGGTCATGGCGACCCGCGTCTCATACCCGCGTTTGCCCCAATCACTGACCAGTTGGCATGCTTTGAACGCCGCGATGCTGCCGGTGACACCGAGCATGATATGGGTTGAAGCCATACGACCTCCCAAACGCCGCGCTGTTGCGGCGGTCTGTACTGTCGCTGCGGCGGTCGCCGTCAGCGCTGCCGCCAGTATAGGCTGCGCAACCGACGTGCCGCAGCGAATACAGGTTTCTACATCCCCTGCATCACTGGATGGTGAAGCCCTGATTGACCCCGTACTCCTGAATGTCGTTCTGCCAACTGGCGAGCGCTCCTGCGAGCGAAACCTTCGGCCCCGGATCGTCCGGCACAGTCACGGGATTGCCGTCGTCGTCGGTCATGCCCGCCTCGAAACGCTTTTTGGCAACGATCCGCCGCTGGTTGGCGGACTCCCACTTGTAGGCCTTGCCCATGGTCGCGCGGAAATCGCTGCGCGCATACACTTCGAACGGCAGATACTGGTATCCGGAGGACACGTTCTCCGCCGCCTGCGCGAGCACCTTATTGAACTGTTGGCCGCCGAAATACGGGATCTGGATGCCGCGCGAGTCGCGGATGGTCGTCTTTTCAAGGAAAGTCTTGGATTCCAATGTGGAAGTATCTGCGGGGAAAGCCCCTCCGTCAACGCGCGTGGCAATACCTTCGGCATCATGGCACACATATTCGATGAAGCGGTATGCGGCTTCGGGTTTGCGCGTCGTGTTGAGCATCGTCAACGCGGACCCGCCGATTTCAGCGTTGGCTGTGCTACCGTGAACGGTCGGGATAGTGCCGACCCGCCATTGTCCTGCAGCTCCGGGCACATCGGACAACAGCATGGAGGGCATCCACGCACCCGACAGTACCGAGGCGACGGTTCCGTTGCCCAGTGCGTTCTTCCACCCTGTGGACCATGTGGTCAGCCGGGTGTTGATCAGCCCTTCATCCATCATTTTCTGCCAGTATTCGAGGAAGGTTTTCGTGCCCGTGTCACCTTTGAGGTTCACCGTGACGGTTTTGCCGTCTGAGGAGGTCCGGTACGGTCTGCCGCCGGCGAGCCAGATCATCGCGTTGAAGAAGCTTGCATCCCCGGCGTCCGCGGCGATATACACCCCGATTTTCTTGAGTTTCTTGGCCGCCCGGTAATAATCCTTCCACGTGTGGATGGTTGTCGGGTCAACCCCGGCCTGCCTGAACACGCTATCGTTGTAGAAGAACGCCATCGGGCCCGAATCCATGGGCAGGCCATAGATACGGCGGCCAAGCTGCACCGAGGACCATGTGCCGGTCGTGTAGAAGTTCGCGTAGCCTTGCGCGCGGTCGGTCAAATCACGCAATTGGCCACTGACCGCATACTGTGGCAGCGCAAAATATTCAATCTGCGCGACATCCGGCAGCCCATACCCGTCCTGGATCGCCGTATTGAGGTTCTCGTAGCCGCTCGTGTTCTTCACGATGACATGGACGTCAGGGTTCGCGGCCTCGAAGGACTGGGCGAGCTTGCCCATGCTCGGCTCCCATGACCATACGGTGATGACGGTGCGCGTGTCCTGTACCGCGCATGCGGCGACCGTGAGCAGCATGCATACGGACATGACGGCGGACAACGCCTTCGCGATGAGGTGCCGTCCGCGGGATGGTCGTGTCATGCTGCTCCTTGATTTCCGTATGTGTTCGCTGGCATCCGCCGTCAACCCATGCTGACGATGACGCCGTTCGGGGCGATGGTCGCCGTTCCGTCGCCATGGTCTTCGGCGAGAGATGCGACGATGGTACGCCCTTCGATATCCGCTGCGACCGGATGGTGCGTACGGTTGAACTGGAACGTGAACCGCGGCGCCTCATGTTCGCCGTCGCCGCGCCCCTCACGCACCACGCGCAGAATGTCGCCGGAACCTTGCCATGCCGGTACGCTCACGTCCATGGCCTCGAACATGGCCGGCAGGCTTGCGACAAGCCCGTCAGCGCCCAATCGGCAACCGACGTAGGCGGCACGCCCCTCGCCATATGTGTTGACCGTGATGGCGGGGACGCCGTTCATACCGGTCCACGAATCGGCTTGGTAGGTGGCAAGTATACGTGCGGAATCCGCGGTCGAGGTGATGACGTCCGCGATGTCGTGTGCCACGGTGCCGTTGCTCAGGTCGAGGTGATCAAGCACGCCGTCGCCATCACCCATCGGGGCGAATTCCTCGGAACGCACGCCGACAACATCGCGGATGGCCCCCGGATAGCCGCCGAGCCACACGTGGTCGCGTTCGTCGCTGATACCAGTGTAGTAGGTGGCGAACAGCTTGCCGCCTGCCGCGACATAATCACGCACGCGCCGAGCATCGTTTTCGCCCAGCAGGTACACGCTCGGCAGAACGACCATCTCGTAGCGATCCCAATCGCCCGCCAGCGGCACCACATCGGCGGTCAGCCCGCGATCGGCCAGCGCGGTGAACCAGTCGAGCGGTTCCGTCCAATGCCGCACCTGCTGGGTGGGTGTCGCCGTATGCTCGGTGGCCCATTCGCTCGCGTAATCGTAGACGACGGCAATCCGTGCCTGGCTCAGTGTGGTGCCGGGCAATCCCGCCTGCGAGAGCGTGTCCAGGTCATTGCCGAGCGCGCAGACGTCACGGTAGACCTGGCTGTTCCGTCCCGCGTGAGGCACCATGCCGCTGTGGAATTTCTCAGCTCCCGCTTGGGATTGACGCCACTGGAAGAAGCAGATCGCGTCCGCGCCCATGGCCAGATGCGCCATCGCGTCACGTTCCAACTGCCCGGGTTCCTTGCGGTAATTGATGCCACGCCAGTTGACGGCGCTGGTGGAATGTTCCATGAGGAACCACGGCTGTTTGCGGCTGATGCCGTCAACCAGCGAGGACGAGTAGGCCAGCTCGTCAAGATGCCGGCTTCCGGCGGTGAAATAGTGGTCGTTGGACACGAAATCGACTTCATGGCCCCAATCGTCATAATCGAGGGCGTTGCCGGGCGCACTGACCATGAAGTTTGTGGTCAAGGGGATATTCGGGGTAATTTCGGCGAGCGCGTCACGCTCCGCCTTGAAGAAATCCTTGAGCGCGTCGGAGCAGAACCGCTTGAAATCAAGCAGTTTGCCCGGGTTCATGAAATTGCCTTCCCCGATGTACCGCGGCGGGATGATCTGGGAGAAATCGGTCATGCGCTGGGACCAGAAGTAGGTGCCCCATGCGTCGTTGACCGCCTCGATGTCCCCGTAGCGTTCCTTGCACCAGCGCTGGAAGGCGCGCATGGCGTCATCGGAATAGTCAAACCGATTGTGGCAGCCGTACTCGTTGCTCACATGCCAGGCCACGACGGCCGGGTTGTCCCGGTAATGCTGTGCCATGGCACGGCACAGCCGCAAGGCGTACTCGCGGAAAATCGGGCTGGTGGGACGCCAATGCTGTCGCGCTCCGGGCCAGCAGGCGTCGCCGCGCTCGTCCTTCCACAAGACTTCCGGATGCTTCTGCGTCAGCCACAGCGGCGGGCTGGCGGTCGCGGATGCAAGGTCGACGGCGATGCCGGCATGGTACAGCTTGTCGATGATCCGGTCGAGCCACCCGAAATCGTAGACGCCTTCCTCGGGTTCTATCGCACTCCATGCGAAAATACCAAGGGACACGATATTGACCCCGGCCTGGTTCATGAGCTCGATATCTTCATCCCAGACGGATTCCGGCCATTGTTCGGGATTGTAGTCTCCGCCGTACCAGATACGCCGGGCGGCATTGTCCAGCGGTCTTGGCCAGCGATGTGTTCTGCGTGCTGTCATGGCGCTCCAACTGTATGCGTTCGGTTACTGGTGTTTACCATACCATTGACTGCCGTGTTTTTCCTTGACGGCGCTTCATACCTCGCCGCACGCGTGTTTTCTGCATGCGCCCCGCCGCATCGTTCGCCGGGATGTCACCACAGTCGTCGCATGTCGGGCTCACCGGCGAGGCTCAACGCGGGTACCGGGCCACCGACCCGCGTTCAATCAGCTCGCCGGGAATCACGGTTTTCACGTTCACTGGCACGTCCTCGCCTTCGCACTGCTTGCGGATCATGGTGAACGCCTCATGCCCGATGGTGTCGAAGCGCATGCGCATGGTCGTCAGATCGAGTTTGGGCACAATGCCCCTGAGCGAATCATCCACACCGACGATGCTGACATCCTCGGGCACGCGACGGCCGCCATCCTTCAAACCAAGGATCGCGCCATACGCCATCTGGTCGTTTGCCGCATACACGGCTGTGCATTCGGGGTCGTGGGCGAGCTCGAATCCGGCACGATACCCGCTGTCCGCCCCCCAGTCGCCAATCAGGGCTTGCGGTGCGGCGATGCCATGGCGGTCAAGTTGGTCGCTCCACCCTTGCAGTCTGCTGCGCGCCGCACGCGACTGCATCGGCCCAGCGATATGATGCACGGTGCTGTGCCCTTGTTCCAACAGATAATCGACAATGCTCGTGGAGCACCCATACTGGTCGGCGTCCACCGTGGGGCAGTTCGTAGATGCCCCCTCGCACACGAGCACGACCGGCATCTCTTTCGGCGGAACGAAGGTATCAAAATCAGGGACATCCTGCTGCAGCACGACGATGATGCCGTCAACCGGCAGTTGCGCCATGCGCTCGACCGCAGCCTGCAGCGAACGTTCCTTGCCGACGCCCATCGTGCGTACGGTGACCGCGTACCCCTCATCCACCGCAGCCGCGACGATGCCGTCAAGAATGCGGGAATCGCCGTAATCATACAGGCTGAACACCACGACGCCGATATCGTTGAACCGGCCGTATTTGAGCGCACGTGCGGCATAGTTGGGACGATACCCGAGCTTGTCCATCGCTTCCTCGACGCGCACTCGGGTTTCGTCACGCACACCTTTGCTCCCGTTGGTGACGCGGGAGACCGTTTGGGGCGAAACGCCGGCTTCCCTTGCGACATCCTGCATGGAGACAGTCAGGTTCCGGTTCATTGTTCGCCCCTTGATAGCTGTTGATACGGTGCCAAGTATAGGCGATACCCGTACGTCGGATACCCACTGCGTCTCACCTATGCAGAGGCGGTCAAGCGCCTGAAAAACCAGCCTTTCTTGCGGTGATTGAACTTAACTGCTTCAGTTGCGATTAGCCGATTCGCGGCCGTGCACCATCCGCCGGTGTGATTGTTACAACATTCCAAGACCATTCGGCCGTATTCATCGCCACCGCAACGGCGCCGACGAGACGAATACCATGTCCCGCCCGCTGACCGGATCTGTGAACTCGAGCCGGCGCGCGACCAGCTGCAAGGGCGTACTGAAATCATCCGGCCCACAAGGTTTGAGCGTCGGGTAGAACGGGTCGCCCATGATCGGCAGGCCAATCGAGCTCATGTGGACCCGCAGCTGGTGGGTTTTGCCGGTCACGGGGTGTAAAACGTACCGGCGGGTGCCGGCGGGCAGCGCCGTGGCGTCTGGAGTGTCGTCGGTCATGCCGCATGCGTCAGGCAGGTCTATGATCGTCCGCGCGTTCGGCTCCCCCGGTACCTCGTAGGCTTGCAGACGGCCGCGGTCCTTGACGATATGCGAGCAGCGCAGGAGCGGGAACACCGCCGGGGCGTTGAGGCGTGTGAGCGTGCCGGTATGCGGGCGTGTGACCGGTGCCGCCGGGGCCAGGCATTCGTAGGTCTTGCGCACCTCATGGTTCTGGAACAACATCTGGTAGGCGCCACGACAGGCCGGGTCACGCACGAAGACCACGATGCCGGCGGTCAGCCGGTCCAGCCGGTGCGCCGGCGTGATCTGCGGTTCTCCGTAGTGCTCGCGCAGTCTGATGAGCGCGGACTGTCGATACCACATGCCGCGCGGCGTGGTCGGCACGAAATGCGGCTTGTCGATGACGATGATCCGCTCGTCCTCGTACAGTACGCGGCACCGGAACGGGATTTCAGGCTCATTGGTCACCCAGCGGTGCCGCCTGGCTTGCGGCGTATGCCGTCTGTCTTCACCGGAGCCGGATTGCGCGTCGGAACGCCCCTCAGGCAGTGAAGCCATACTGGACGCCCCGACGCTGCGAGTCGCCGCGGGTATGTGCGACATCACTCGACGGTCACGGATTTCGCGAGATTACGCGGCTTGTCAACGTCATAGCCCTTGAGCGTGGCCATATCCATGGCGAACAGCTGCAACGGCACCACGTCCACGAGCGGGCTGAGCAGCGTGGGGCATACCGGCCGCCAGAAGACGACATCCGCGTACTGTTCGACATCCGGGTCGCCCAGTTCGGCAACAGCGATGGTGTACGCGCCACGCGCCTTGACTTCCTCGATGCCGGAAATCACCTTGTTGTGCAGAATGTTGCGCCCGCGAGCCGACGGCACGATCACGACGACCGGCTCACCCGCGTCCACCAGCGCGATCGGGCCATGCTTGAGCTCGCCCGCGGCGAAGCCCTCGGTGAAGGTGTAGGCGATTTCCTTGAGTTTCAGCGCGCCTTCCAGCGCGACCGGATAGCCCACATGACGGCCGAGGAATAGGAAGGAATGTGCATTGACCATCTGCTTGGCGGCCTGCTCGACATTGCCCGCCTGGTTGTCCAGCACCCACTGGATCTTCTGCGGCATGTCCTTGAGCTGCTCGAGGATGTGCCTGATCTCGTCGCGGTACATCGTGCCCTTCACCTGCGCCAGATACAAGCCCAGCAGATAGGCGGCGACGATCTGCGCGACGAAGGCCTTGGTGGAGGCGACCGCGATCTCCGGGCCCGCATGCGTGTACAGCACGGCGTCGGATTCACGCGGGATGCTCGCGCCTTGTGTATTGCAGATCGCCAGTACCCGCGACCCCTGCTCACGGGCGTGCCGCAAGGCCATCAGCGTGTCCATCGTCTCGCCGGACTGCGAGATCGCGACGACCAGCGTACGCGGGGTCAGAATCGGGTCGCGGTAGCGGAATTCGTGCGCAAGCTCCACCTCGACCGGGATGCGCACCCAATGCTCGATCGCGTATTTGGCGACCATGCCCGCATAGCTTGCCGTGCCGCACGCCACGACGATGATCTTGTCGACCTGGCGGAACACGTCCAGCCCGATATGCACTTCGTCGAGCACGATATCGCCCTGGTCGTCAAAGCGGCCGAGCAGCGTATTGGCCACGGCCTCCGGGTCCTCGTGAATCTCCTTGTCCATGAACGAGGGCCAGCCACCCTTTTCCGCCGCGGAAGCGTCCCAATCGACGGTGAAACGCTTGGAATCCTTCACCGGATTGCCGTTGAAATCGGTGACGATCACCTGGTCGCCGCTGATGCACACGGCCTGGTCCTGCCCGATTTCCATGGCCTGCTTGGTGTAGGCGACGAACGCGGCGACATCCGAGCCGAGGAAGTTCTCCCCCTTGCCTAGGCCGACGACCAGCGGAGAATCATGGCGCGCGCCGACGACGATATCCGTCTGGCGGCAGTCCACGGCGAGGATGGTGAACGCGCCGGTCAGCATACGGGCCACGCGCCGCAACGCTTCAAACAGGTCGGGTTTGCCGGTTTCCTTGATGATGATGTTGGCGACCTTGCCGAGCAGCTTCGCGGCGACTTCGGTATCAGTGCCGGAGGAGAACACGTACCCTTCGGATTGCAGATCCATTTTCAGCTGTGATGCGTTTTCGATGATGCCATTGTGGATGATGGCGATTTTCCCGTCCGCGCTCACATGCGGATGCGCGTTGGTGTCGCTGGGCTCGCCGTTCGTGGCCCACCGCGTATGTCCGATGCCGACCGTTGCGTCCGGAAGAGGCGAACGCTTGAGGTCGGCTTTGAGATTGTCCAGGCGACCTGCCTTCTTGCGAACGGCTACGAGATTCATGCCAGGTGCGGCAAGTGCGACGCCCGCGGAATCATATCCACGGTATTCCAGCCTGCCCAGGCCTTGCATGCATACTTCCAATGGTTTGCCGCATGCGGTCATGCCGCCTGCATATCCTACGATTCCGCACATAGCACACCAGTGTATCGGACGATTATGTCAAGCGCCGATGGCGAAAGTCACTTTCACATAACCGGCCAATCGGCGCTTGGAATGCACATCACGAATTCGTTTGGCACGCTTCGTACAGTTTCGCCTTCGCGGCATCATACCCTGGGGCGGATTCGTCGAAATACTTGCCGAATACGTCCTTGTCCTTGTTCTCGTCGCTGACGATCGCCTTGTAATCATCCACCGTCATGGATTGTTCGGCGAGCCCGTTTTTCTTCAGGCATTGGAGCAACGGTACCGCTGGATCCTCGTTCTTGGGATTGCTTTTCATGCTGTCGTGCAGAATGCTCATGCTGGTGAAATCATTGTCCTCGTCGCATTGGGCGACAGCGGAATCGCCATCGCTTTGGCTCATTCCGGCGGGATACGTGGTTTGCATGCCGCCTTGCGAGTCAAAAGTGACATCGACGCCTTGCTGTTTCGCGCAATCGCTGAAATGCTCGCTGAGTTCGTTGAACTCTTCGTCGGTGATTTTGCTGTCCTTCAGTATCTTCTTGGTCAGGGACTGGTGTGCATCATCGTAGGTGCGTTTGATTTGTTGCGCGTAGTATCCGGTGAAGACGGTACCGTCCTTCGCAGTGGCGCTACTCGATGCACTTGTCGCGGTGCCAGTGGACGGAGCGGTATGTCCTCCGCCCGCACAGCCCGAAAGCAATGTTGCACAGCACGCCATGGCGCATACCATGACTGTCACAGCGGTGTGACGGTTCCCCCTATTGTTGGTCTTTTTCATGATTTCACTTCTCGGAGTGGTGATTCTTTCGTTTCGCAGAGTCGGAAGGTGCGCTTGTGCCGCGAGTCCCGTAGCGCAAGCCCGCCTTCGCGGTTATTTATCATTTGGATTGATCGTTATCATCGGGATGTTCATGGACGTATACGTAGTGGGACAGATCGTTGATCTTATACCCGTCGTAACGTTCCATGCATTGCTTCGCAATCTTGTTCATCCTCTTCGCATTCGCACCATGGTATGGAGTCGGTGTCGTCGTGCCTTCCTCCCAAATGAAGGTGATGAAATCATCTTCGCTTTGAGCTTGGGCATCTACGCAACCCTCGACTTTGAATTCCAAAGCATTGATGTCCTTCTCGCTGATCTTGCCATCCTCTATGAGTCCCCGGGCAAAACCGGTCTGAAGGCTGTTGTACGTGTCTGCGAATTTTCGAGCGTATGGACCTTTGAACACATGTCCATTCTCGGCCTTCGCAGTGCTTTGCGATGGGGCTGGGGTCGCGTTCTGATGTCCCGAGCCGCAGGCGATGCACAAGAGGCATGCCACGATGACGCCGAAAATCAAAAACACATTTCGAATACGAGCAACGGTATGAGTCAACATCCCGGACCAATCACTCATACGCATACCAATGCCCTTGCATCATTGTCATCATTCTCATCGTTGAAACCCCTTTTCTATCTTGTGCCTCTTAGGCGATGCCTCATTGACGTCACGATTGCATTGTTTCGCACTTCATCGCACGATGCAAATCCTTGTCGTTAAAAACACTACAAATCCCAGCTTCCGGTCATCGATTCTTAAAATATCTGAACAGGTCACGTTCGCGAGTGACCAGCATCGCAAGCGTGACACCGGCCAACACACCCGCAAGGGCCGCCGCTGGAACTCTGGAAAGAATACCAACAAGCGTCGGTGAGGCAATGATGATCCCCGTATCCATATGGGTAATCGCCCAGATCGTCAATGGCAGCGTCACCAGTATCGCCGAACAGCACCAGACCAACGCCTCGAGCAGCATCTGCAGCCAGAGCGCGGTCTTGGGTTCGCCGCAATGCATGGCGGATGCAAGTTCGAGCCGCCTGACACGGACAACGGCGAATCCGATGAAGAACGCAATGACCAGCATCACGAGTGGAGCCAGTGCACTCTGTCTCTCCCGGAACGCCTTGACGGCATCCAACTTCGAGCCTTGCGTCGCATTCAATTGGCTGATCGTTGGTTGCTGCGAAGCATCCGAAGGCCATGAGGATACCGTGGATTGCAACAATGCCTGCAGGGCATCCGGAACCGGCCAGGTCTTCACCACGCACTGGTCGAAATCGTTTGCATCAACCGGAACCTGGCTGAGCGCCACATATTGGTAATTGGATGACCTACCGTCGTCCGGATACTGGAATACGCCGGCGATCCGTACACTGCCACCGGCATGCAATGCGAGTTTGCTTCCGGCGGAAGCGTTCACAGACTGCGCTGCCTGGGAGGAGAGCCAGATGCCATCGTAATCCCTGGTAGACAACGTAACAGTGCCGGAACGGGTCGAAGAAGCAAAGACACCAAGCGCCCCGGTCGTGGCATCAAGCGAAGGAATACTCGCAGATGGCAGGACGGCGGATGTGACCTTGTCGTTCTTCGACCGTAACGCGCCGGATGCGAGCACCCCGTCCACACTGGACAACCGTTCGCATGCTTCACCGCTAATCCTGCCTTTGAACTCGATGACGTACGTCGACGCGCCCGATGCGATATACCGGTCAACCTGCTGCGCTATTGACCGAATGCTGAACAGGTCGGCAGCAGACAACCCGCCGACCAACGCGGCGAGAATCAACATAAGCATGAACGCATGCGAGGTTCCGGACACGATATCCCGCCATGCTTCGTCCACGACACCACGCAGACGCATACGCCCTGTCGCAGCCGTATCCCGGTCAATGGCAGGCGCAACGGTATCTTGTTCCCGGCTCACTGGTAGTCCCTCAAATCGATGATGTCCGTGCACGCGTCGCGGGTGCGCGGATCATGTGTGGCGACCACGACAATCGCCCCTGATATCGACAACCCGTGCAAGGTTCGGTTCACGCTCGCCGCAGTCGCCAAATCAAGTTGTGCTGTCGGTTCGTCCACGAGAAGCAATCCCGCATGGGAAGCGACCGCGCGTGCCAACATCAGCCGCTGCGCTTCACCACCGGACAGATCACGGAACTGTTTGTCGGCAAGATGATCGAGTCCGAATACACGCAACAACGCCATGGCATGTTCCTCTGCTTCGCCTCGACGTTCTCCCCGCGAGATGTATGGCAGTGCCACATGGTCGATAACCTTTCTGCGCGCAACGCCATGAGGATTCTGCAACACCCAACACACTCTGCCACATGAAACCCGCGACACCTCGCCTTGAACCGGTTGCTGCCAACCGGCAATGATGGACAATAGCGTGGATTTGCCCGAGCCGGAAGGACCGACCAGCGCATAAACGCGCCGGGGATACAGCGTCATGGTGATATGTCTGAACAGCCAGTCGTCCCCGTCGAAGCTGTGCCCGACATCGTCGAGCTTGACATGGGCAGACTGCTCATCACCGGAATTGTCCTGAACTGTACTGGTTCCCGCCAATCCTGCAACCGCGGGTCGTATGGACTCGAGCCGGTCTTGCCCGCTCATCGGCACGCCTTGCCTGTGCTGGCGGGAACATCGACGGAAGTCAGGGATGCGCCGGATTGCACGCTGACCATCGATTTGCCAAGCTGGGAGGCGACCACATGGACGGCGACCGGCTTGCCGCGCGAAACCACGCATGCCGAATCCGCGGAGACATCGTACATCGCCGCCGGCGGCACCGAGACCACGTTCAGCGCTTTGGCGAGCTTCCAGCGATATGTAACGTTGATGGTGTTCGGAGCGGTGTCTTGTCCCGTGTCGCTTTGGGCCCCTCCGGTATCGGAAGCCTGCCCGGAGGCTGTCGGCTGTTGGGCGGCACGGTATTCGTTGCTCGCACCGATGGCTGAGAGCAGGGAGGCGTCAGTGCTGTCTGCTGTCTGATCGGTGATGGTGAACGTCGCACCGTTGACTTCCATGACCCGATCACCTTGCACCATCGAGGAATCATTGCGTCGGAACGTCGCACGGACCGGTTGGCTGGTAGTCGTCAGCACATCGGCTCCCTGCTCGACCTGCCCGCCATATCGGGCTTGGCACTCCTTGACAGTCACCTGCTGTTGGGGCAACCATGCGAACAACGACGTATCGATGCTCCACTGGCGCTCTTGCGTGGTTCCCTGCGTCCCGGCGGTTGTGGCAAGCGCATTGAAGGCTTTCACCGTATCCCACGTCATCACGTCCGAATCCGGAGCCGCATATCCGAGCCGTCTGAGCTCCGCATTGAGCGCCGCGATATCACCGCCCTTCATGCCACTGGTCATCGTCCGATACGGTGGAGTCCTGAGATACAGGGCGAGTTGGAGTTGTCCGTCAATGGCAATGAACGCGGAGCCTGATTCGATGTTGCTTCCGGCCGCGCACTGTCTCAACTCCGTAACCACTCCCCCAACCGGAGCGGCTACGGAACCGGATTCACTGCGTTCCACCGTGACGGTGACGGAACGCTCGTCATCATATGGTTCCGATCGCACGGCAAGTGTGCCCGCGCGCGTAGTCGACTCGAACGCGGTAGGTTGGGGCTCACGGGTGAGCAGAAACCCGCCGCACACGCCGGCCGCCAGCATGACGAGCGCGAGCAGAACAGCCACGGAGACGGACACAGTGTTGCGGCCCATGTTCCGGTTCGTACCGGTTTTCGGATGATGTAGCCGCATTCTGTGCTCCTTCGTGCAGAATCGAAACGTAGCCATTATCGGCAGGGAGGAATCCGCAAGCAAATCCTTGTCGTGCAAATACCTACACGGTCGCGATACTGGCACTCGCGCCAAACATGGCTTTGCGGCACGATTACCCGTTTTTCGTTGACTTTCCGCCGATACAGCGCCTCATCTCCCAAGCAAATCATGATTGCGCGTCTCACATATTGGCGCTGTTTTTGGAATATCCTGCGGAACGGTTTCCATGAAACCCATCGTTTGACGCCAATCCGGCGGCGCCGACACAGAGCTATGCTGGTGTATGAATACCGTATTCGAACAAGCACGGAGCCAGGCACCACCATGAGCCAACAGCAGACACCATCCGCGACCGGCAGCGACCAGACGACGGGCACCGTGCAGGTCGTGCTCGTCGACAACGACATCCTGGCGCTGAAGATGCTGCGCGAGATCATGTCCGCGTGGCCGCGCGTCGCCATCACCTGGACCGAATATAACGGCTCGGACGCCTTCGACCACTACCGACAATGCGAATCCGGCATCCGCGATCTGCCGGACCTGTTCATCACCGACATCTCGATGCGCGGCCTGTCGGGCGTCGATATGAGCCGAGCCATCCGCTACACCAACGGCACGATGCCGATACTCGGCATCACTTCATACGAGCCGACCCAGTTCTACCATGATGCCGCCGACGCCGGCATGCAGGCGGTTATCGGCAAGAACGAGCTGTCGGCCCTCAAAAGCATCATCATGGAGGTCGCGGACACCGGCGCTCTCGCCGTCCGACCGCCCTTCGAGGCACCGGGGCGGGCGCATCTGCGCATCCGGCAGGAAGGCCTGCCGTACATCCTCTCGCTGAGTCAGCAGGAAAAGCAGGTGCTCACCATGTGTTCGCACGGATATAGCAACGCCGATATCGCGCAGGTGCTCGACGTTAGCCCGTCGACCATCAACACCTACATCACACGCGCGTCGCGCAAGATGGGCGTGGCCAGCAAACGGGAGGCGGTGGCGTTATGGACGAAAACCATCGGACTGTAATCAGCAACACCATCACAACCGTCATTCCGCAACGATTGCGCCACCATAAACTGCACGTCGCCCTTTGCTTGGTGACCACGATACTCATGATTGCAGTGCTGGCGTTCTTCCCTGCGAAGACCCCGGTGCAATGGGTGGCTTGTATCATCGCCTGCTGCTGCCCGCTGGGCATCGCCTTCGCACCGGTACCGATGTCCATCGTCTCATTCGCCGTGGTACTACTGCTGATGTTCACTCCCGGAATATCACTCTCGGATGCCGGTTCGATCATTCATATGCTTACGCCGCTGGCCATAGGTACGCTCGCGTATTCGACACCCACCCGATGGTCAATCTGGAGTCTTGTCGCTTCGATCGTCACCTTGCTGCTGGCTTTCGACCCCCGCGAAGCGCTCTCGCAGGGGGACGCGCTCTCCTTCTTCGTGCTGCTCGCCTTGTACATCGTCACGTATGTGATGTGCGCGTCCATCCGCACCATCGCCATCGACGATCGGCAACGGCACCGCGACGCCGAGCTGGAGCTGTTGCAAACACAGCAGGCACATCAGCGGGAAGTCACCAGATTCGCGCAAATGACCCATGACGCGGTCACGGCAAGCCTGTCGAGTATATTCCTGCTCGCGCAACAGCATATTGACACGTTGGACACGGCCGGCAAGACGGCGGATGCGTCAGACGAGGATTGGCGGACCGTCCGGCAGCTCAGCGAGAGCGCCCTTGCCAGTATCCGCTCGGTCATCAGGACCATGAACGCCTCGGACGAACGCCCTGAGGATCATCTGGATGGCGCTTTACACAACCTTCCGCTACCGCAGCGCATCGGCATCGCGATCGAGCAGGGGCAGCATCTGCTGGCCCCGCACCATATGCATGTCGATGTGCATACGTCAGGGCAGATATCATCTCCCGCCTGCACACGGTCAGGCGACGAGGCGGTGACCCTCATCGGGGAGATCTTCACGAATCTGCTGCGGCACGCGTCCCCTGACAGCGCGCCCATGCTCACCATCAGCTACGATGACGACAACATGTCACTCATGCAGACGAACGCGCTGACACCAAAGTGCACACGTGGTAGCGGCACAGACCAGCAGTCGCCAAAAGTTGCCCAGGCTTCGGCCAGCCATGACGGCGCTCTGCCACAATCCCAAAGTGGATTGGTGCTCCACCGCGGCATCATCGAATCGCTGGGCGGCGAGCTGCGATTCAACAGCGAGGACGAGACGTGGACGCTCTACGCGCGCATCCCGTTGCACCCGCAAGACCACGGTTACGTGAATGCTCAATCGCCGCTGCAACACGCCAACTGAGTACTCACGTTTCGTTCCATGAACCCGTTTTGTTCAGCAAGTTTCCGAGCATACGACGCTCAGCGCCCGCAGCCCCGCCCCTTGTGCTAGCTGACTTGCGTCAGACCATGCACCATGGAAACCACTTGGGGCATTCGCCCAACAAGACGCCAACGCTCACGGAAACCGACGACAAAAACGCATCATCGCACCGGCTATCAGTGATTCTTGTAGACAGACCGCAAACGCCAACGATAATCGCAAGGTACATCGCCAATGCGGCACAACCACCATGACGCCATGCATCATTGCAATAAATCATTCGCATACCGTTTTCCTTCGCGACAACCCGTGTCACAGCACGTGCTGGAGGAAATCCTTGAAACGCGGCTCGCTCGGATGGTCGATAATCTCAGGACCACCATGCTCAACCACCACACCGCCGTCCATGAACACCACCTGGTCGGCGACCTCACGGGCGAACCCGATCTCATGAGTGACCACAATCATGGTCATGCCTTCGTCGGCGAGCTGACGCATGACGCTCAGCACCTCGCCCACCAATTCGGGGTCAAGCGCGGATGTCGGCTCGTCGAAGAGCATGATTTCAGGCTTCATCGCGAGAGCACGGGCGATGGCCACGCGCTGCTGCTGGCCGCCGGACAACTGGGACGGGTAATAGTCAAGCCGCTGGCCGAGTCCGACGCGCTGCAACTCGGCGACCGCCAGTTCACGCGCCTCACTCTTGCCCATATGCTTCACATGGACCGGCGCTTCCATAACGTTCTCCAACGCCGTCATATGCGGGAAGAGATTGAACCGCTGGAAAACCATGCCGAGTTTGGATCGCTGTGCCGCGATCTCCTTGTCGTTCAGGGTCTGGAGCACTTCCTTGCCCTTATGCTCAACTTTCTTGAAGCCAATCATCTCGCCGTCCACGCGGATTTCGCCGCCGGTCAGGGTCTCCAGCTGGTTGATCAGCCGCAGGAAGGTCGACTTGCCCGAGCCGGACGGACCGAGAATCACCGTCACAGTGCCCGGCATGACGGTCATGTCGATGCCTTTGAGCACATGGAGGTGCCCAAAAGCCTTGTGCACACCGATCGCCTCGACCGCCGGCGTGGTGTGTTGCGTCGTCAACTCGTCGTGTTGCTGCGAAGAGGTCTGCTGCGGGAACGCGGTATCGGTTGCTGTCTGGTCGCTCATGTCTGTTTCCTCCCTCACGCTCACGCGTTGAGCCCGATCATCTTCACGTTGTTGCCGCGGGCGATGCGGTCTTTCTTCGTCTCACTGACGGCGACCGGGCCGTCCAGCTGCTGATCGCCATTATCTTCGGCCACGATGGATCGGGCTTCGAAGCCCTTGCCGAAATGCTTTTCGAGACGGGACTGGATGACCATGAGGATGGAAGTAATCAGCAGGTACCAGATGCAGGCGACCAGAAGCAACGGAATCGGCTTGTAGATGCGGTTCGCAATGGCGTTGGTGGCGAACTGGAGTTCCAGCGTGAACGGCACGGCGAGTACCAACGACGTGGTCTTGAGCATGCCGATGGTCTCATTGCCGGTCGGCGGGATGATGATGCGCATAGCTTGCGGCAGGATGATGCGCCGCATAATCAACGAGCGTTTCATGCCGAGCGCCTTCGCCGCTTCGGTTTGCCCCGGGTCCACGGCTTCAAGACCGGCACGTACGATTTCGGACAAGTAGGCCGCCTCGTTGAGCGCGAGTCCAATCCACGCCGCGTTGAACGCGGTGATGATCGTGGACGAGTCGATGCTCCAGAAGGTCACCGACGTGAACGGGATGCCGAGCGACAGCTTGGGCACCAGCACGGAGAACAGGCCCCAGAACACGAGCTGCGTGTACACAGGTGTGCCGCGGAAGAACCAGATGAAGAACCAGCTGACCCCGCGCAGCACCGGGTTGATGGACTTGCGCATAATCGCCAGAATCACCGACAGGATGATTGCGACGACCATGGAAATCACCGTGAGCAGCAGGGTATAACCGATGCCTTCGAGCACGTTCTCGTTGAACAGGTATTTCCATACGATGTTCCACTCGAACCGCGGGTTGGTGACCAGCCCCTGCACGAGCATCGCCGCAAGCAGCGCCACAATCACAGCGGCGACCACTGGGCCGGTACGCTTCACGGGCAACGCGTGGATACGGTCGGGTATGTCCAGACCTTCGCCGTCGACTTGTTTCTTCGCCATGGTTTGCGCCATCTCCTGTTGTCGGTTCGTTGCCCAGTTCACACCATCAGCGTGAACACCTTGTGAACTTTATTGTCGCCACGCCCTGCGACACAGTCAAGATAATGTCCGTATCCCAATATCACAAATCAGTGCCGCACGCCGCATGGTCAGGCTGTTGTATCAGTCACGATTGATTCCCCAACGATGATTCCCCAATGAGTGTGCCCGCCGGCTATGCGGCTTACGTCGCATGACCGACGGGCGTATCAGCATGTCTCTTCCGCTGATGTCAACTGACACCCACTGATACCAACTGATACCAGCTGGCCAGCTGGTCAGCTCAAATCGGTCGGGTTGATCTCCGCCTTGTCCAAAGCGCCGGACTGCACGCCCCAGTGCTTCAAGATCTTCATGTATGTGCCGTCGTCCATAAGCTTCTGCACGGCCTTCTGCACGGCCTTGGTGGTCTGGTCGTCGTTCTTCGCGATGGCGATGCCCTGCTTGACCGAGCCCTCGTCCTTGCCGAGCGCCTGAAGCTGGCCGTCGGTCTGGGAAATCGCATAACCCGCGACCGGGGAATCCGCATAGAAGACATCGGCCTTGCCGGTCACCACATTGGTTGCCGCATCGGTCTGCAGCTTGCTGGAGAGCACCTCGATGGTCTTCTTGCCGTCGGTCTTGCACTGCTTGGCCGCCTTGTTGGCGTCCTCCTCCTCGACCGTACCGGTCTGCACTGCGATCTTCTTGCCGCACAGGTCAGAGGTATCGACCTTCTGCGGGTTGCCCTTCTTGACCACCCATGTGGCGCCAGCCTTGTAGTAGCTGACGAAGTTGACCGCGTCCATACGCTCCTTGGTGATGGTCAGCGAGGTGATGCCAAGATCGTACTTGCTACCGACCGACGGGACGATTGAGTCGAAGGAAGCGGAGATGATCTGAGTGTCCAGGCCGAACACCTTGCCCAGCGCGTTGGACAGGTCGACGTCGTAGCCGACCGGAGTCTTGCCGTCTTCCTTAAGGAATTCAGCCGGAGCATACGTGAGCTCCATGCCAACGGTGAGCTTGCCGTCCTTGGTCACCGAATCAGGCAGCATGGCAGCGATGGACGCGTCCTTCTTGATGCCGGAGACATCGTAACCGGTCGTGGACGAACTCGACGAAGAACCGGAGCCGGACGTCGCTTCATCGGTGGTACCGCATGCGGCGGCACCGAGCAACATGGCGGCGCTCAGCGTGCAGGCGAGCGCGGTCTTGAAAGCCTTGAATGACATATGTTCCTCTCTTCATGCATGTGGTCAGACTGTCTGCCATTCCAACATGCATATCTATGCATTGCTTCGCATAATATACTATGCCGCAGACTGCGGCACGAAAAAGACACGCCGGTCGTGCCGGGACGCAACAGGCGTCATCCGCGACACGACCGGCATACCATGGATACCCTGCGGGCGCGTAGGCAACACGCCCGGACGAGACGCGCAGCTCAGTCCTCGACCTTGGGGTTGATTTCCGCCTTGGTCACGGCACCGCCCTCGGCACCCCAATGCTTGAGGATCTTCCCGTACGTGCCGTCATCCATGAGCTTCTGCAGGGCCTTCTGCACCGCCTCGTCGGTGGCGGAATCACCCTTCTTGATGGCTGCGCCCTCCGGGGCGACACCCTCATCTTCACCGAGCGTGGCAAGCTGGTCGCCGGTCTGCG
This sequence comes from Bifidobacterium thermophilum, assembly GCF_002846655.1. Taxonomy (NCBI): domain Bacteria; kingdom Bacillati; phylum Actinomycetota; class Actinomycetes; order Bifidobacteriales; family Bifidobacteriaceae; genus Bifidobacterium; species Bifidobacterium thermophilum. The sequence continues at coordinate 187,621 of NZ_PCGX01000010.1, forward strand.
AGATCGCATAGCCGGCCACTGGGGTATCCGCATAGAACGCGACCGCCTTGCCAGTCACCACATTCGTCGTCACATCGGTCTGCAACTTGCTCGAAAGCACGTCCACCGGCTGCTTGCCATTCGCCTTGCACTGCTTGGAAATCTCGGCGACCGACTCCTCCTGCGTGGTACCGGTCTGCACGGCAATCTTCTTGCCGCACAGGTCCGAAGTATCCACCTTCTCAGGGTTACCCTTCTTGGTCACCCACGTGGAACCCGCCTTGTAGAACGTCACGAAATCAACGGAATCAAGACGCTCATTCGTCACCGTGAACGACGACACGCCGATATCGTACTTGCTGCCGACCGACGGAATGATCGAATCGAAATTCGCGGTCACCGGGTCCGCCTTCAAACCGAAGATATTCGCCATCGCTTTGACGATGTCAACGTCATATCCGACCGGAGTCTTGCCATCCTCCGCGAGGAACTCGGCCGGCGCGTACGACGTATCCATGCCGACGGTGAGCTTGCCGTCCTTGGTCACCGAATCAGGCAGCAACGCCGCAATCGAGGCGTCCTTCTTCACACCGGAGACATCGTAACCGGCCGTGGACGAGCTTGGCGACGAACCGGAGCCGGACTTCGTATCCGATGCATCGCTCGTACCGCATGCAGCAGCGCCGGCGAGCATGGCAACACAGCAAGCGGCGGCGCCGAAACGTTTCAGCATGCTTGCGGTTTGGCTTCCAGCGTGGCGAAAATAAGACATGACTGACATGGCTGAACCCTCTCTCTGTTCCGGACGCAAGAGCCTAGCGGCCGCGCCATCGGCATGGGCACCCGGGCGGATGCCCCGTCCTCGCCGATAGCCGCAGAATAAGCCCGCCATGCTACGGCGACGTTACACTTCACCGTAACCGTGCAGTGTAGGCTTGCAACGGGGAGTCTCGATATGCGGGCACGATTGTGGACGACGGTGTCACGATTCCGCAGCAAGACGGCCAACATTGAATGCCCGCGCCATCAACCATCTTCGCAGACCAGCGCAACGATAACGCTCAGATCACCTGCTTGTTCTTATAGCGCATGATGCGCAACGCCTCGCGCTTGTCCTGCTCCTCACGCAAAGCCTGACGCTTGTCGTACTCCTTCTTGCCTCGTGCGAGCGCGATTTCTGCTTTGACCCTGCCGTCCTTGAAATACAGGCTCAGCGGAATGATCGTATAGCCTTTCGCCTGGGTCTGACGCTGCAGCTTCTCAATCTGCGCAGCATGCAGCAGCAATTTACGCTTGCGCTTCGGGGCGTGATTGTTCCACGTGCCGTTGAGATATTCCGGGATATTTGCAGCCTCAAGCCACATCTCGCCACGCCTATCAATACTGACGAATGCTTCAGCGAGCGACGCGCGTCCCTCGCGCAGCGACTTGACCTCGGTTCCCGTGAGCACCAGTCCAGCCTCGTACGTGTCCTCGATGCTATAGTCGTGCCGCGCCTTGCGGTTCTGCGCAATCATCACAGTCCCCTGTTCTTTCGCCATTCCGTCCTCGTTCCTCATGTCCCTGGGGCACGCTCTCGTCTTGGATGCCCCGATGATGTGCGGGATCGTCGCGTCGTCCATCACCCTACGATGAGCGAGAACGTATGCGGTGCCCGCCACGCTGCCTGTCGAACCAACCATTGTACACGAAGTCGCACACGCCCGTATAGAGTCCGGCATCTGTGTCCGTCCCGCCGCTCAGCGCACCTCTTTCCATGCACCACCTTTCTCTGCTGCTTCTCCCCTGCACCATCTTCCCCTGCACCATCTTCCGATCCTCTTCTCCAACCGAAACAGTCGATTGATTGTGAGTCACCACTACCCACCGGCGGCGACCCCTTATCGTCGCATACCCTTTGCGCCCATCATCCAACCGATTGTGAGTCCCCACCCACAACCAGCAACTATCCGAACCGCCCAACAGTAACCGGGCTATCCCCAAACCGCTGATTGTGAGTCGACACTCACAATCAGCTACATACTCCTGATCCCGCAAACCCCTCACCCACCATCAACCCACCGATTGTGAGCCGCCACTCACAATCAGCAGCGGTTCCATGCCACATATTCGTTACCGACAATTTCCTGCTGAGACCTAGTGAGTCCCCACTCACAATCAACGACAATAGGACTGCAGATCTCTCTCACAAGACAGTTCCGGCATTGACTGTGTGTCCCACTCACAACCAGCAATGGCGGGATACACGCATCTCTTCGTAATTGCCGCACTACATCACAGATTGTGAGCCGCCGCTCACAATCAATGGCAAAACAACCGCCGACATCCACCACCCAACATCTGATCAACAATCGTTGTGAGCCGCCAATCACAACCAGCCGCCAGCATCGCATCAGTCTCTTATGCCACCGCAGAAAAACGTCGATTGCGAGTCGCCACTCACAACGGGTGATTTTCTGTGTCAATCACATGTCTATCTCCCGATTTCACGAATCAAGCTCGGAGTCACCACTCACAATCGTGAGCCGTGGCTCCGTCAACTCCCACCACGATTACCATCATCAATCGATTCAACAACAAGATTGTGAGTCATCACTCACAATCAAACGGCCGTGACCTCGTCAGCGTCCCTATTCACGCACTCCACTATTTTGTTTGTGAGTCGCCACTCACAAACAATGATGCAACGAGTGCGGATGACAGTAGATACAACGCGCAATCGTCCAAGGTTGTGAACGGCGACTCACAATCAGCCGAACAATGGCAGGAAATCTTCTCCGGGACAGTGTCATTCGCCTTGTTTGTGAGCAGTCACTCACAAACATCAGTAACCGGAGATCATTTTGTCAAGAACAACCGCCCAGGTCTGCTCAGGTTGTGAACAGTCACTCACAATCAACGCGAAGAGGACAACAATCGTGGGACGTTTCACGATTCCACAGTTTGATTGCGAGTCGCCACTCACAATCAACGCGAACGATTTCTCTTCTTCTCTTCTCTTCCGTTCTTCCCTCCTACCTCGCCGGAAACCGCACACAGCCGCGCCATCGACTCCGCGTATAGGAATGGCGGGAGTGCGTCGCATCAAGCAACACGCTCCCGCCATTTTGAGAGGGCGAAAGACCCAGCCCGTCAGCCAAAGGACGGCTCAGCAGTCCAGTGGTTCAGCCCAGCGGTTCGGATCAGTAATGAATGTACTGATAGCTCCCGGCGTTCGAAATCGTCTCATACGCGGGGAATGTCGCGAACCCGGTGCCGCCTTCGGAAACCAGCACCGAACCATCAGAGTTCACGCGCTCGACTACGGCGACATGACCGTACGCCGCATTCGCATACCAACGTGTCACACGCTGCCCGCGAGCGAATACCATCACCGCTCCGACATGTGGCGTGTTGTTCACCAAATATCCCAGCGAACGCGCGGTACCCGCCCAGTCGGCACCGTTGCCCATATACGAACCCACCGGCAGGCTCAACTGCGAACGGCGAATATACGCCCACAGGGTGCAGTTCCGCGCCGGATAAGTGTTGCCGTTGCCGATGTTGCCTGTGCGATGCCCGTAGCAGAATGAAGAGCCGGCAGGGCAACTTCCCGGCACGCCATAATTCATACCTGAGGCGCCGGAACCGCCCGAACTACCTGAATTATTTGAATTATGCGAAGTATTCGACGAATTCGAATTGCTCGGAGCACTCGGTCTTGACGCAGTCGAGCCGCTTGGTCCCTTGGAACTGGAACCCGACGAAGGCTTCTTGCCGGTATACTGCGCACCGCCGTTGGAAGGTGATACCTGCTGATTTGAATAGTTGCTGGACCAGGAAGTGATCTCCGACTCCATCGCGACGATCTCGGCAGCCTCCTTCGCCGACTGCGAAGTCAGCTGGCTTTTCTGGCTTTCCAACGAGGCACGCTCGGCATTGCCCTGAGCCAACAGATCATTCAGCTCGGACTGCTTGGCTTGGGCAGTTTCCACGGCCTTCTGGGCCGCGGCCGCCTGCGTGTCGTACTTCTGCTTGAGCGTGGTGATTTCATCCTCGATTGCCGCAAGCCGCTGCTCGCGGTTCTTCGCAGTGCTCAGCTGCGTCGCGGCGTCGCTTGCAGCATTGCTTTCGGTTCGCGTGACTGCGGCATCGGCCTGCATCTTGTTGACGAAATCCTCGGTCGTCGTGGAATTGGTCACCACATTCATCACTTCCGAGGCAGTGGTGCCGCGGAAGCTTTCACGCGCCATCTGGGCGACTGCTTCCTTCGCATCGTCATAGTTCGCGCCGGTCTGCTTGATTTGCTCCTGCAAGTTTGCCTTGTCCTGCTGAGCGGCCTCAAGCCTCTCCTGCGCAGCCTGCGCTTGGGATTGCGCCTGTTGCGCGCTGTTCTGCGCGTCTTCCAACGCCTGCTGCGCGGCGGGGATCTGGTTCTGGTTCAGATCGTTAAGTTGCAGGATCTGATTCGCCAACTGCGCGCTGACACCCGCCAGTTTGGCTTTGAGATCACTCTGGCTTTGGAGCTTTGCCTTGTACTGCTGCATCGTAACCGCCTGCGCCGGCTGCGGCGGCGCGATCATGCTTGCAGTGCCTGCAGCGATAAAAGTGAGCGATGCGATCAGTGCGCCCACAATGGCGTCGATCTTTTTCGTGCGCTTCATATCACAGCCTTTCTTGTGGTGTATCGCACATTGTACATAACGATGCTCAATGGTCAATGGGAATACCCCCGTCGCGTATCTGCCATCGACGTGTATACCTGGAGCATCTCAATACCAAAATTCAAGACGAGCTTGAACGACGCTGCGGCGGCAAGAATGGCGCTGACCGCCGACCGAGACGAGTTCTCTCGGCATTCGGACATGCCTGCACATCCCATAGGCACCGCGCACTTTCCTTACACTTTGAGGTAGCGTCGCAACGACACAGCGGACGAAAGCGCGGACAACACCATCGCGCCGATGACGAGTGCCGGCGCCGCAAGCCATACGGTTTTCTGCGTGATGAACGGCATCCACTGAACGGTTTGCGCGATTCCATCGGTAATGAAAATCTGTACAATTCCGCTCAATGCGCCGACCGCCAGCAGTGAGCCGATCATGGATGCTGTCATGCCTTCAAGGATGAACGGCAGACGAATCGTCCAGTTCGACGCACCGACCAGCCGCATAATCTCGGTCTCGTTCTTCCTCGATGCGGCGCTCATACGTATGGTCGTGCCAGTGAGCAGCACGGCGACCACAATCATGACACCTGCGAGGACCACCGTCACCACCGTCGCCTTGTTCAGCACATTGAACACCGGATCGAAGATCTGCCGCTGATCCTGGACTTCCTCAACCCCGCTCACGCCCGACAGCACTTCTGAAACCTGCTGGTATTTGGTCGGATCGGTAAGCTTGAGCCTCAACGATGCCTGCATATCCGCCGCAGTCAGCGTCCTGCCCTGATATACGCCGTTCGGATACTGCTTGAGGAAGGTGTTCTTATAGAACTCTTCACGGCTGACATACGTGACTTTGGAAACCACGGATCCAAGCTCATCCTGAATCTTCTCCTCGATATCCACGACCTCGCTGTCCGTAGGAGCCTTGCCGGACGAGCAGTTCGCTGATTGGCTCGTGCCGTCAGGACACAGCCAGACCACGACCTCGACTTTGTCGTACCAGTCGCCTTTCGCCTTGGTAATCTGCGCCTGCATCAGCACAGAGGCGCCGATGAACAGGAAGGAGATGAACGTGACCAGCATGACCGACAGGATCATCGGTACGTTGCGACGCAGACTCGTCCATGTCTCGGAAAGAATGAACCGTAATCTCATGACTGCTGACTTTCCTTCCCATCCGCATCATTCGTGTTTTGTGCGTCGCTGGTGTCTTGCGTTTCGCTCGTGGCTTGCGTCCCATCTACTCGTTGTGTAGCTGCTTCGCCATCAACGGCGGGCGGCATCGGCGGGGCAGGAGGCGATGGCGGGGCGGGAGGCGCCACCCGGCTGTTGTATGCACCCCCCTGTTGCGGTTGTACAGCCTGCTCATCCGAGGGCTGACCTTCGTGGCTGTGTGGCCCGGATGTCTCAACATTCGTGCCGTGCCGCTTGGCATACGCTTCCTCATGCTCGCGCTTCGCGGCGATATCCTCTGCACTCAGACCCTTGCCCCAGGTCATCGTGGTTTCCACGGACTGGAAGACCTCGCCATATCGGCCTGTGCGCCCGGAATGAACCGAATGGGCGAGTCGGGCGATACCCTCATCGCCGTTCTCCGAAGCCATCAGTGATTGGGCGACACCAAGCGTCGCCGAAGCCTGCGGTGACGCGGAACGCTGAGGACGGAACTTCGCATCAGGATCGTCAGCACTAGCTTCGACCGCCATGGCATCGGAAGTTCCGGCCTGCCGCCCGGACACTTCGTCCTGGCCCTCAGACGTCCGCACCGCGTTCGCGTTTGAAGCTTTCGATTCGACATCACGATCAGGGAAATACAAGGCTGAATCATATGAACCATGCTGCTCGTCGCGCACAATCTTGCCGTTATGCAACTCGACGACGCGTTTGCGCATCGAGTTGACGATTTCCTCGTTATGCGTGGCCATCACGATGGTCGTGCCGGTGCGGTTGATTGCATCAAGGACTTCCATGATGCCGAGCGATGTCGTCGGATCCAAGTTGCCGGTAGGCTCGTCGGCAAGCAGGATCTGCGGATGGTTCACATACGCACGCGCGATAGCCACGCGCTGCTGCTCGCCGCCGGACAGCTCATGCGGATAGTTCTTCTCCTTGCCGGAAAGCCCGACCGTCTGAAGCACCTTGGGCACCAACGTCCTGATGGTTGAGCGGCTCGTGCCAATCACCTCAAGCGCGAACGCGACATTCTGCCAGACCGTCTTGTTGTTCAACAGCTTGTAATCCTGGAACACAAAGCCGATGGAACGGCGGTACTGCGGGACCTGCCGATTCGTCAAACGACGCAGGTCATTGCCCGCGACGCGAATCTCCCCGTCGGTCGCCTCCTCCTCACGCAACAGCAGGCTCAGCAACGTCGTTTTGCCGGAACCTGACGCGCCCACAAGAAATACGAAATCGCCACGGTCGATATGCAGCGTGATGTCATCCAGTGCCGGCCGTGTGCCTTTCGGATAAATCTTTGTAACATCATCAAGCGTTATCAGCGACATGATTCCCGTCTTCCGTGTCGATTACCGGACGTGTGCCCCGAATTCTTGCCCCAAGGCGGATACGAGGCAGCACGTTGTCAAGTGTTGTCAGATGTGGTTCAGTTGTTGTTTCAAGGCTTTCGATGTTCCAAGGCCTGCGTCGCCTTAGGCTTGGGCAGCTTCCTCGGCGGCCTGCTTGCGCTGGTCGTGACGCCAACGGATGCCAGCCTCGATGAAACCATCGATATCGCCATCGAACACAGCCTGAGTCTGCGAAGTCTCATAACCGGTACGCAAATCCTTGACCATCTGGTACGGATGCAGCACGTAGGAACGCATCTGATCTCCCCAGCTGGCCTTGATATCGCCGGCGAGTTCTTTCTTCTTCTTGGCTTCCTCTTCGTGACGCAGCACCAGCAGGCGGGACTGGAGCACCGCCATGGCGGCCGCACGATTCTGAATCTGGCTGCGTTCATCCTGCATGGAAACCACGAGGCCCGTGGGCAAGTGGGTGATGCGCACCGCGGAATACGTGGTGTTCACGCCCTGACCGCCAGGACCCGACGCTTGGAAGGTGTCGACACGGATATCGGAGTCCGGAATATCGATGTGATCGGTGGATTCCACGAGCGGAATCACCTCGACCGCGGCGAAGGATGTCTGACGACGGCCCTGGTTATCGAACGGCGAAATGCGCACCAGACGATGTGTGCCGCCCTCGACCGATAGCCGGCCGTACGCGTACGGTGCATCGACTTGGAATGTGGCGGATTTGATGCCGGCTTCCTCGGCATAGGACGTGTCCATCATCTTCGTCTTGAAATTATGCCGTTCCGCCCAGCGCAGGTACATACGCAGCAGCATCTGGGCGAAATCGGCGGCATCGACGCCGCCGGCGCCGGAACGAATGGTGACCACGGCGGAACGTGCGTCGTACTCGCCGTCCATGAGGGTCTGGACCTCCATGTCGACGAGGTCCTGATCGAGCTGTTTGAGATTGTTGACGGCCTCGTCCATGGAATCCTTGTCGTCTTCCTCCGAACCGAGCTCGTACAGGGTCTCGACGTCGTCAATGCGCCGTTGGGCGTCCTTGAGACGCTTCAGTTGGGATTGCGCTGCCGAGAGCTTGCTGGTAACTTGCTGAGCGTGTTCTTGGTCGTCCCACAGGCCGGGCGCGCTCGCCTCTACCTCGAGATCCTTGATTGACGAGGCAAGGGCGTCCATATCGATGGCCTTGGCGATCATGTCAAATTTCGCCTTGGTCTCGTTCAAATCTTGCGTAAAGTCATAGTCTGCCACGTTTATCCACCTTACAGGCACAGGCGGAAATCGTCCGCCGACCCGTCCGAACGTTCACACCCTTCGCTGATTGTGAGCCGGCACTCACAGCCCAACTCCGAAATCACGTACCACGCGCGACACACGCGTCTCCCCTGCCAGGATTGTGAGTCAGCACTCACAATTTTCTGTGATTCCGCTCCCATTTGGTCACGAGCTGGTCTTCCTCCGATCTGATTGTGAGTCAGCACTCACCAATATCTGGGCGTCAAGCGCAACCTCCCCCGCTATCATGCGGCGAGCGCGATCTTCCCCTATCTGATTGTGAGTCGACAAACACAACCGAAGCTCCAGCCCCCCCTACGGTCGCCAATCACCACGGCCCCTGCGCCTAATTGTGAGCCAGCGCTCGCAACCCGCCAAGCTATGTCAACGATGCCAGCTCTCACCAGTCACCGTCAGTCGTCAGCAGCCAGCAGTTAGCAGCGACTAGCCACCTATCGCCAATCACCAGTTACCAGTCATCGGTCGGCTTCAGCTACCAGTTGGGACATACAAACGAACAGTTGTGAGTGACAACTCACAATCAGACAGGGAGAGACCATATCAGTCGCCGGCAATTGCTCATTCGTGTGCGCAAGGTGAGTCAGTGCTCACAATCATCGTCAGAGCAAACAGCGATGCCTTCATCACCCAAGATCATTGTGGGTTATTGTGAGTGGACGTTCACAATCAAGTGGGATGCACGGACGGGTGACGACGTATTCGGACTTGTTGCCGCATGATTGAGAGCCACCACTCACAATCAAGGGAGCCGAGTCAAGAAGCCGGTCAAGCCAGTCAAGCCACATAGTCAGTCGAACGAAACCGCTGGTCATGCCAAACCACCGGTCAGTTATGTCCCAGAAATTGGTGTATGAAGCCCTGTTTCTTGCGGGCTTTGAAAAGGATCACCGCCTAGTATCGCCATTGATGGATAAGTGAAATTGATGGCGGGAAGGACCAGACGATGACCGTAAGGCATACGGTAGCATCATTGGACGATGAACAGGCGCGGGACTTGCTGTTGCAGGTCGCGCGCGGGCAGGAGGAGATGCGTTACCGGCCCTCACGGATGCTGGAGCTGATGCCGGACGCGTTGATGGGCGCGGAGGTCGACGAGGCGAGCGGTGCAGCGTACATGACGCGCGGCGAGGTCGGCGGAAAACGGCGCAACACGGATGCCTACGAAACTACAGCGACGTCGAATCGCAAGAGTCCCAGGAACAGACCTCTGACACAGTCACGGTTTGCGTCACACTCGTAGCCACGCCGGGAAAATCGCGACAACCTCGGTAACTACACACCGCCCCGGAGGACATGATTCCGTCCGGGCACAATCGGATTCCAAAACGTTACACGCAACGACGACACCTACGGTGCAACCGAGAAGCAAAGGGACATCATCGACTTTTCGACCGCAACGCAGCAAGAACGTCCACGTGATTATTTCGAAGCCGCGCCACATTGCACGATTTCCTACCGGACCGACGTCAATCCAGCCACAAATTTGGCACACATTGCGCAATCATCAGGCGTGTCAAATATCGCCATGACATCAGTGATCTTCCCGTCACCGGCCCATGAATCCAACGCGCGTCTTGCGTGCGACACCGAGTGCGGAATCGAAGTCAATGTCGCCGGCAACCGCCTGCAACCGTCAGTAAACCGTCAGTTTTCTCCCAGCAATCAGGCATCAGCACTGCCATCGCCCAACAACAACCAAATTGTCCGCACTGCGCAATTAACACACCATCAACCCATCAACCGTGCGCATCAGCCTTCTCGGTCATAGAATCATCAGCCTCTTTATCTATCCGCAGCAAGCGAGAAGCCAATCGTCGCAATGGAATCGGCCCAGTCACGGCATGTTTCCTCCCCGACCGGCGTTCCAGGCGCGAGGCCACACTTACAGCGAGCGCGCGTCGTTCAACATCACTGCGCATATCATTCCAGGTGACATTCACGCACATCCAGCCAGCATCCTCGAGCAACGTACGACGGCGAACATCCTCCTCCCAATTGCTCGCATGCTGTTTACCGTCGTATTCCACAGCGACTTTGCACTCAGAATATGCAAGGTCGAGGAAGAATCGCCGACGTCCGCCCACGTTCGCCTGCCCGGTGTCATTCCTGATATCGACGTGCGGATTGACTTGCGGCATCGGCAAGCCATAGGACAGCAGCATCAACCGCAATTCACTTTCTCGGACAGAATCAGTGTTCTCCCTCATCAGCACCATGGCTCTGCGAGAATTCACAGTGCCCGCCGGCATTCTTCGCTTGGCTTTTCGAATCTGCTCATGCGTCGCATGACACGAATCGCGAAAATCACGCAACGTCATCCACCGTTGATCGCTATCCCTGCGCATGAACGCATCGCCCAGCAACACCAACGATTCCAGCCTCGAACGACGCGCGTACATCAGCCACGTCGTATCCGGCGCGACGCACGTAATACCCTCAAGATGCACCAGCCGCGTGGGATAGCTCCAATACACGCAGCGGACGCCCGCGATCCGTCTGCGAGTTTTCTGCGAATCCGCGACCACGACCAACTCGTCATGATTCAATTCATTCGGCACATCGATGCACAGCAATTTCAATGCGGTGCTCAGCGCAAAAATCAGCGGGGAAGCGGCGCGCGCCTGAAGTTCACGACAACGGATCAGCGTCTCAGCTTGGATACGTAACAGACGGACCTGAGTCGTTTCGGTGCGACGGCCATTCGCCTGCGTCATCAGCCCCGATCTTCGATGTTCAACGGTGTTCATGTTCATACGGTCGACGCTAGCTTGTCGCGCTTTCCGTCGGAAGCTGGAACGGACAATGTGGTCAGAAGATGAAGTTATCCACAGTAAGGTCGTTCCCTGATTGTCGCAGGCGGGAGGCGGTCGGCGGCAGCGGGCAGTGTGGCATCTATCGGTATCTATTCCCGATATCCGCCTCGCAAGAGTCTGATATCTGTCTCAGGTATGTGCCCAGCATCCGTCGAGTTTTCGCTTGTGACCTGCCAGGGATCCGACGGTCTCCGGCATGCGTCCGCTGTGAGCCGGGACTCACAACAAAACAGGTTGACGATGGCTGTCCCCGCACCGACGCATAAGAACACAACTGGTTGTGAGCGCCCACTCACAACCAACGACAAGAGCGGCAATAACCAACCACCGACCGACAGGCCAGTATCGTTGGTTGCAAGTCACCACTCACAACCAACGATCACGGCGACAACAATCGACAGCCTAACTAGATTCCACATCGTTGGTTGCGAACTGCCACTCACAACCAACGATATTGACACACAGAACAGCCGCAGAACGGGTCTGCTGCGTCCATATTGTGAGCCCCACTCACAACCAACGATAAGGACACCAACAACCAACCAACGGACAGCATTCCACACCATCGATTGCGAACCACCACTCACAACGAAACACCTTGATGACTGCTCTCCGTGTACTCGACGTACAAGAACGCAACCGATTGTGTGCCGCCACTCACAACCAACAGCATGAACGAGCAGAACCGCAGCAGAACGGGACCCAACACACCCACATTGTGAGCGGCCACTCACAACCAACAACAGGGCGCCCCAAACAACTACAGATGCAACCACTCCACTTACCGATTGTGAGCCACCACTCACAACCAACAATCAGGACGGCACCATCAACCGCCAAACACCACCACGACAAACACCACCCGGCCAGATGCCACCCAGCCCACCCCATCACCGCAACGCAACTCGCGCACCGGAATCCGCCTGTCGATAACCGGCGAACCGTAATATACTCGCCAGTAAGCGCACCATGCATAAAGCGCACCTTCAGGACATCGCAAACCTCTAGGACATTGGCACCTCAAGGCACCAGAAAGCAGGAGAATATCATGGCAGACCAACGCACCGCATGGGGATGGGGACTGGCAAGCATCGACGCCGCCGGCACCACGCTCGACGTGTGGTATCCGAAACTTACCCTCGGCACCGCTCCATCGCCAGCCGACCGCCCGGCACCCGGGTTCGACGCTCTCGTCCGCGAACAAGCCGACGCACGCGGGGTACGACGCATCCCGATTTTCACGGTCAGCAATTTGGACGCAGCCCCCACGGATGCAGCCGATGCCTACCTGCGTCTGCACCTGTTGAGCTTGCGCCTGGCAAAGCCGAACACCATCAATCTTGACGGCATCTTCGGCGTGCTCACGAACGTCGTCTGGACGAACTACGGCCCGTTCGCGATCGAAGATTTCGCCCTGCGCAAGATGGATGTACAGGCGGCCGCAGCGAACGTCGTCAACGGCGCCCCCAGTGCCAACGTCGAAGTCATGCTCGTCGACAAGATGCCACGTATGGTCGACTATGTGGTCCCGACCGGCGTGCGCATCGGCAACGCCGACCGTGTGCGGCTCGGCGCCTACCTGTCGGAGGGCACGACAGTCATGCATGAGGGCTTCGTAAACTTCAACGCTGGCACGCTCGGCGTTTCCATGGTTGAAGGCCGCATTTCACAGGGCGTAGTCGTGGGCAACGGCTCGGATATCGGCGGCGGCGCATCGATTATGGGAACGCTGTCAGGCGGCGGCAAGTTGCGCAATTCCATCGGCGAGCATTCGCTGCTCGGAGCCAACGCCGGCATCGGCATCTCCCTGGGCGATAACTGCGTGGTCGAAGCGGGCCTATACGTAACCGCCGGCACCAAGGTGACCGTCTACGACAAGGCGAAAGTCGCGGCCGGCGAACCGCTCGACGTTGTCAAGGGTTCGGACTTGAGCGGCAAGAACAACATCCTGTTCATCCGCAATTCGGTCAGCGGCCGCATCGAGGCACGCTACCGCAAGGTCGGCATCGCGCTCAACGAGAAGCTGCACAAGAACTGACGAATATCTCGAAAAATGCGGGGCAGATGAATCATACAACCTGTATTACTTTTCGTTTGCCCCGTTTTCTGATGCAACCGACGGCGAACGTCAAGCCATCTGCAGTGATGCGGATGTCGAGCGTTATCTACGGTCCGTTCCACACGCAATCGTGAGAAACAGAAGAAAGAAGTACTATCATGCACATTGTCAGCATGGTCCTTGTGACCTTGGTATCTCTTGAATTCATGTACATCTTCTATTTGGAGACCATCGCGACTACATCATCCTCGACGGGGCGCGTGTTCGGCATGACGCACGAGGAACTGTCGCGCGATTCTGTGACAACGCTGTTCCGCAACCAAGGGGTGTATAACCTGCTGATCGGTGTCCTGTTGCTGATCGCGCTGTTCGCATACCACTCGCAGGCAGCGGTCGCATGGCTCTTGGGATACATCATCGCAGTCGCCGCATATGGCAGTTATACCAGCAGTCCGTGGATTATTCTGAAGCAGGGCGGAATCGCGATCGTCGCTTTGGTATTCACGCTCGTTTTTGGAGTATGAGCGGCGGATTCCGCGTATTGTCTCTGATGATGCGCTATTGATTCCAACGGGCTCGGGCAGGTTGGGACTCAGATTGGGCGAAACTGCGCGTCTTGGGTTCTAGTCGGCTGGAGTCCGAACCGGCAGAGCCCAAGGCAGGGTTAGACTCGCACGGCTAGGTCTCGGATAATCGAGATCTTGATGAATCGGAACATTCACCGACCGGGGATTAATCAACCGCAAGCTTGGCGAATTCAAACCCATCAAGGTCATTTGTCCTTCTCCCATGTTGGTTGTGAGTCGTCGCTCACAACACGCTGGCAAACGCCACGCATTTGAGAGGCACTGACCGCACCTCTGTCCTGGCTGTGAGTCGTCACTCACAATCGACAACACGACGCAATCAATGACGACCGCGAACAGCTTCTCTTTGTTGTTGGTTGTGAGCCACCACTCACAACCAACGATCAGAGCGACGGCTATCGGCCGCCGGACTATATTCCACACCGCTGATTGTGAGCCGCCACTCACAATCTGCAGCGCGAACGAACAGAACAGCCATAGGTTGGGACCCACTGCGCCCACGTTGTGAGCCGCCACTCACAACCAAACACGCTGACGACGCTCATCCACGCACCGACACGACAGAACACAACCGATTGTGAGCCACGACTCACAACCAACGTGAGGATGAGCGCATAGGGCGGCTTGCACAGATGCGGGCGATCACACGACATGGGCGATCACACGACACGGGCAATCACGACACGGGCAATCACGACAGGGCAATCACGACGTACGAGGGCTGGGCGAAGCGTAATCCAACCCAGTCAAACACTAACGGGCGCCGCGATACAGGTTGTGCGGCGCCCGTCATCGGCACGGTCAACGGGAATCTACCCCGCCATGGGAAGACTGCGCTCGTCAGTGTTTCTATGTTGCTGACACGATTGCGCCAGGACGAAGATACCAGAGAGATACCAGAGACAAGCAATCCCACTTCCCCGGACCATCGGTATTCTCAGCCCTTCGACACCATCTGTGAGACCATCGGCACCCTCGGCACCAGCAACACCGTCATCGGACTCGCCATCGGCCAACCACCGGCACCAGCAACGTCATCGACCAACGTGATCGGTCAACGTCGTCAGCCAACGAACCGGCACCATCAACGCGCCATCAGCCAAGGTCGTCGGCCAACCACCGGCACCAGCAACGCCGTCAGTCATCACATCATCAGCGCCATCAGCGTCAAAGACCATCAATGCCACCGGTACACTCAAGCCTTCGGCACTATCCGACTCGAAACGCCGCCAACGGAGCCAACCAAGTCAACGCCATCAGCACAAATCAGCGCTGATCCATCGGAACATAATCGCGCTTCGCCTCACCCGTATACACCTGGCGCGGCCGGCCAATCTTGGTCATCGGGTCGTCCAGCATTTCGCGGTACTGCGCAATCCAGCCGGGGATGCGGCCGAGCGCGAACAGCGTCGTGAACATGGCCGGGTCGAAACCAATCGCGCGGTAAATTAACCCGGTGTAGAAGTCGACGTTCGGGTACAGATGGCGAGAGACGAAATACTCGTCGTTCAACGCGATCTGCTCAAGTTCCGTAGCCACGTCGAACAGCGCGCGCTCATCCTTCGGAAGCTTCAACGTCGCTTCATGCTCCACGATTTTCGTCAGATACGACTTTGCGATGGCCGCGCGCGGGTCGTACGACTTGTACACGCGATGGCCGAGCCCGGCAATACGCTTGCCGTTGTCCTTGGACCATTCGACGAATTCCTTGACGGTCTTGCCTGAATCACGGATGGCTTTGAGCTGACGCAGCACCGCCTCGTTGGCACCGCCATGCAACGGACCGGACAGCGCGTTGACACCCGCGGCGACCGCGGAATACAGGTTCGCGTGCGCGCTGCCCGCGATGCGTACCACGGAGGTCGAGCAATTCTGTTCATGGTCGGCATGGATAATGAGCAGACGGCCGAGCGCGTGCACATACAGCTGGTCGGATTCGAACGGCTCGTATGGCACGGCAAAGCACATGCGCAGGAAATCGTCTACATAGCCGCGAGAGACGTCCGGATAGAGCATGGGCTCATCGCGACGGCGACGGAAGATGTAGCTGACGATGGTCCGCGCCTTCGCCATGATGATTTCGGCCGCTTCGTCAAGCTGATCGGAATCGTTGACATCCGTGGTGTCAGGGTAGAATGCGGCGAGCGCGTTGATGGCGGAGGCGAGCACGCTCATCGGGTGCGAAGTGCGCGGGAACGACCCCATGAAGGTGCGGAAATCCTCGCCGACCATGGTGCGATGGTTGATGTCGGAGCAGAACTTTTCGTACTGCTGGCGGGTGGGCAGCTCACCGTGACGCAGCAGCCAGGCGACTTCAAGGAAATCGGACTTTTCGCACAACTGCTCAATCGGGTAGCCTCGGTAGCGCAGAATCGAGTTGTTGCCGTCGATGAACGTGATTTTTGATTCACATTGCGCGGTCGTCAGGAAACCGGGGTCAAGCGTGACCCACCCGTCGTTGCGCAAACTGGACACAACGATGCCGTCCGGACCCGAGGTCGCTTTGACCAGCGGCAGATCGTACTGTTCGGAATCGATCTTCAACTCGGCTGTCGCCATCAGCTCCCCTTTCTGTAGAATGCCTTCGCATCTGCCACACGCTGTTCACGGCGATAATACGACAATGTTCATGCATGTTCTGGAGTGTGTTCATGATACCAGACCGTGTCTTGGTGATGACCCGGCCGTCTTGCACAATGGTCATCATGACGCTTTTCGCGGGGACCGGAACGCCGATGGTCCGATATCCACGCTCTGGCGGCGACACGAAAAATCGGCGGGGGCGAAACGTATACCCGTTCCGCCCCCGCCGGGGATACCCAAGGTAATTCGGGGCGGTTTATTCGTCGCGAGCGGTGAGAATCACCGGGCCGTTCTCGGTGATGGCGATGGTGTGCTCGGTGTGCGCACCGCGCGAACCATCGGCGGAACGCAGCGTCCAGCCGTCCTTCGGATCCTGGTAGATCTCGTCGGTGGTCTTCATGAACCACGGTTCGATCGCGATGACCAACCCCGGGCGCAGCTTGTAGCCGTGATGCGCTTTGCCATCGTTGGCGACGTGCGGATCGCCGTGCATGATATGACCCACACCGTGGCCGCCGAACTCGAGGTTCACGGTGTAGCCCTGCTCGTGCGCAACATCGCCGATGGCTGCGGAGATATCACCGAGACGGTTGCCCGGCTGAGCTTGCGCGATGCCGGCGGCGAGCGCATCCTCAGTGCATTTGATCAGGCGCAAGTCCTCGGGATCCTTGTTCTTGCCGACCACAAAGCTGATGGCGGAGTCGCCGACCCACCCGTCGACGCTGATCGCCAGGTCGAGGCTGACCAGATCGCCGTCTTTCAGGTCATAATCATAGGGGACGCCGTGCAGCACGGCATCGTTGACGGAAATGCAGATGTAATGCTTGAACGGGCCAGTGCCGAAGTCCGGGGCGTAATCCACGTAGCAGGATTCTGCACCCTTACGGCTTTCGATGCGGCGGCGAACGTAATCGTCGATGTCAAGCAGATTGGTTCCCACGCCGGTCTGGGCGCGCAGTTCCTTGAGAATGCTACCGACAAAATGGCCGGCAGGCTTCATTGCTTCGATTTCCTGAGGTGTTTTCAGTTCGATCATAATTGCAACCCTACTTCGTGCGGCTTACAAAGCAAGCCGTTGCCTTGAAGCCAGACGGCGAACCGTTGGCTGGAATGAGCGGGCCGCCTGCCAGTTGCGGCAGGCGGCCCGCTCATTCCGATGACTGTTCTTCAGCTACGTTCAGCGCTTGCTGGGTTTGCCGAAGGTGAACGCACGCACGATTGCGCTGACACCGAGCACGATGAGCGTGATGCCGCCGAAAATCATCAGCGTCAACGCCGACGGCCCCGGCCAGAACAGGATCGCGATGCCCGCGATAATCGAGATGATCGCGTAGAAAATCGCCCACCCCTGCTTCGGTAGCATCCAGGATTCGGTCAGCGCCATAATGCCTTCAACAATCCAGCAGATGCCGACGGTCAAGGTGATGACGATGAGCAGGGTCTGCGCGGACAACGCCGTGTACTTGAACATGATGACGCCGCCAATGGTCAGCAGCAGGCCGACGATGATATCAAGCACACGCCATCCGGCGGGCAGACCGAGTTCGACAATGGCGCTGACGATACGCACCACGCCGGCGACAACGAAGAATACGCCCAGCGCGATGGCCGCGACGACCAGGGTCTTGCCCGGCCATACCAGCAACGCGACACCGAGGATGACGGCGACGATGCCAATCAGCCCATAGGCTCCGCGGATGGTGTTCTTCGCACGCTGCGGCAGCATCTCCTCGACCAGGCGGAACGGGTTGAACGAATACTGGTTCCTGTCGTCGGATTCGGGATTCTGTCCCGCGTTCGGGTTGGGGTTGTTGGCATACGGTCCATAAGGATTCTGATTCATATTCTGATCAGTCATGACTACTCCTTTCCTTACAGGCACCGGATTTTGCCTACATTTCGTATTGTATTCGCGCACGATGGTCTTGTGGGGCAACGACATGCGAAATATTGTCCGGTTTCTTGCGCCCGTGCCCGCACTCTGCGGGTCGGCTGCTCCACCCGCCAGGTACCCCCGACGGAACAATGCCGGATTGTCACCGAATCTGGCTAGGGTGAAGCTATGAGCAACGCTTTGGTTTCCGGCCTTGACCCGGCCTCTTTCTCCTCCGTTATCAAGCCCGCCGACGACCTGTTCCGTTACGTGAACGGGCCTTGGATCGACACCTATCGTCTTCCGGATGACCGTTCCCGCTATGGCTCCTTCGACAAGCTCGCAGAGAACGCCGAAAGCCAGATTCGCGACATCCTTGAGGATGACGATTGCCCCGCGACGAAGTCCCGTGCCCTCTACCGCGCGTTCTGCGACACCGATGCCGTGGACGCCGCTGGCATTGAGCCGATTCGCCCCGATCTTGATGCCATCGACCATGCCGCGGATAAGACCGCGCTCACCCGCGTGCTCGGCTCGTTGAACCCGACCGGGGGACCGGACCTGTTCGCGATGGCGATATATGGAGACCCGGGAGACCCCGAGCATAACATCGTACACATCGAACAGGCGGGCATCGGCTTGCCGGATGAGGCATACTACCGCGAGGATCATTACGCCCAGGTCCGCGAACAGTATGTGGCGATGGTCGCCAAGCAACTGCGCCAGGCCGGGTACGGCGACGAGCTGGAATCAGAAGAACAGGCGAAGCGCTTCCTCGAGGTTGATACCTCCATCGCTTCGCACCATTGGGACAACGTGGCCACAAGGGATTCGCAGAAAACCTACAATCCCACTGACTACGCGGCATTGAGCGAGTCGCTGGAGCATTTCGGCCTATCCGATTGGGTGGACGCATGGCAGACGGCATACGACGCAACGACGGCAGGCAAGGCGCAACCGCTTGATTTCAGGGCGATTGTGCAACATACGATCGTGCATGAACCGAGCTTCCTGTCCGGGCTTGACGCATTCTGGGCGGCAAGCGACTTGGATGATCTCAAGCTGTGGGCACGCGTCCACACCATCATCGGATGGGCGGGCATGCTCAGCCATGAGTTCGACGAGACGAATTTCGCGTTCTATGGCAAGGTGCTCTCCGGAGCCAAACAGCAGCGTGACCGGTGGAAGCGCGGCGTTTCGCTGG
Organism: Bifidobacterium thermophilum; assembly: GCF_002846655.1. Classification (NCBI taxonomy): domain Bacteria; kingdom Bacillati; phylum Actinomycetota; class Actinomycetes; order Bifidobacteriales; family Bifidobacteriaceae; genus Bifidobacterium; species Bifidobacterium thermophilum. The sequence continues at coordinate 207,197 of NZ_PCGX01000010.1, forward strand.
TCAACGGCGTGTGCGGTGAGGACGTCGGGCGCGAATACGTCAAACGTCACTTCCCTGAAAGCTCCAAGCAGCGCATGGAACAGCTCGTCGGGAATCTGATTGACGCCTACCGCGTGTCCATCAGCACCAGCGACTGGTTGAGCGAAGCGACCAAGGGTAAGGCGCTGGAAAAGCTCTCAAAGTTCACCGCGAAAATCGGGTACACCAGTCATTGGCGTGACTACGCCGCCCTTGACGTACGCGATGACGCCGGACTTGTGGACAATATGCGTGCCGCGTCCCTGTACGAGAACGGGTACCAACTGTCCAAGGCCGGCAAGCCTGTGGACCGTGATGAGTGGTTGATGAACCCGCAGACAGTCAACGCCTATTATGAGCCGTCACTGAATGTCATCGTGTTCCCGGCAGCAATTCTGCAGCCTCCTTTCTTCAATCCCGAAGCCGATGACGCAGCGAACTACGGTGGCATCGGCGCTGTCATCGGTCATGAAATCGGCCATGGCTTCGATGACCAGGGCAGCCAGTACGACGGCGACGGCAAACTCAACAACTGGTGGACCGACGAGGACCGTGAGCACTTCGAGCAGCGGACCAAGGCGCTCATCGAGCAGTACAACGGTTTCGTGCCGAGCCAGCTCGTCGAGAAGTACGCCGACGAGCCGGACAAAGCCCCACACGTCAACGGCGCGCTAACCATTGGTGAGAACATCGGCGACCTGGGCGGCGTGAATATCGCGCTCAAGGCATACGCCTTCGCCCTCGACGCCGCTGCCGGCAAACCGGAGGACGGCTCGACCGACGCCATCAAGGCAGCACTCGACACCGCGCCCGTCATCGACGGTTTCACAGGGCTTCAGCGTTTCTTCCTGAGCTACGCCTCGATTTGGCGAACCAAGCAGCGCGACGAACTCGCTGAGCAGTACCTGCAGATCGACCCCCACTCCCCCGCAGAATTCCGTACCAACGGCATCGTGCGCAATGTCGATTTGTTCTACACGGCGTTCAACGTGCAGCCCGAGGACGCGATGTGGCTCGACCCCGACAAGCGGGTACGCATCTGGTGATGCCACCTGTGTGCCGATAGGGCGCACGATTGCAGACGCCGGACCATGCACCGCCGCCATATTCCGTCGTGTCACGGATATGACCGACCGGCAGTATTCCTCCCCACCACGTGGCCACGAAGACTCCCACATGCCTTCGTGGCCATTTTTGTTTGCCCGTTTTCAAGCCGTCCCTGGTCAAAATACCTCCTCAGGAGGGTTCTCATCATCTTCGGGCATGGGATATGCTTCACCCTCAGCCGCTTGGGGCTGTTGCGTCTCAGCGAATGGGTCGCGCGGAAGACCCCCTTGGTTTTGCCCGGCGGAGGCTTCCGGAGGCACGGCTCCCTGATTAGGCGCACCTGATATGGAAGCCTGCTGCATTTGCGGTTGTCCCTGCGGCTGCTGCTGTTCCTGCGGTTGCGTCGACGTCCCAGGCGCCGGTGCCCCGGACGCAAATCCTGATTTCTGCCTAGTGAACTGCGATACCCCAAGTCCAAGATCATGGCCGATGGAAGCCGCTTCGATGACCGTTCTGGAATGGGTTTCGCCATCGCGTTCCCACTGCTCGTTCGCCAACGTGCCCGACACGATGATCGGATCGCCTTTATGCACGCTAGCCAGTACATTGCGCGCCAGCGAACGGAACGCCTTGACCGTAATCCATATGGTCGGGCGGTCCCTCCATTCCTTTGCGGAGTTGTCGAAATAGCGGCGAGTACACCCGATCCTGAACGAACAGGCGGGCACATCCTTGCCGAAATTGACCGGGTCGGAACCGGCGTATCCATTGATGGTTATCAGACCTTGCTGCACCATTGCTTTCCCCCTCATGATTGCGAATCCATGACTGCGATATGTGGACTGCAGCCGCGACGGGGACACGTCCTACCACACAACTGGAGATTGGAGCGAGGAGAGAAGCCTGTCGTATTGCAGGATGTCACCGTCGCGTCTGCGGTACTATTCATTCTTCCGGATGGCATGGGTACTGCGCCAGCCAATCGGAAAATGTGGTCAAAAGATGCATTCAGCTATCGCAATCCGCAAGAAATCAAGGAAAAGTGAGAAACGGCGGAATGTGGATAACTCATGATACCGGTGTTGCTTCGCGTCTGTCGATGTGGTACGAGCCACAAGGACAGCCGGTTTGAACGAGAACGTCGGCTGGGAATGCCTTCGACGTTTCCGCTTACAATCAGGTCGAGATACCACATCCCAGCAACATTGGCAGGGTCCCCGCCGTCCCACCGTAACCGGTTTGGGTAGTGGCGCCAGCAACCTAACGCGCACATGTCGTCGGCGTAATGAGGTTTTCAGGAAAGTCGCTCGGCTGGAAGCCGCCGAGAACAGTCGTTCAGGCGAGGACGCCGATTCGACAAACCCAGCGAATCCAATGAATTCCACAAATCCCGTACGAATCCCGACGAATCCCGCAGCGCCCGCAAATCGCACGAATCCTGCGAATCCCGCGGCATCCACACGCAGTGGCGGGCGTCACCTTACTCAGATGACGCCCGCCACAGGTTGAATCATATCTGCGCGCACACGCACGGAACACGAATCACATCATGCCGTACTCTTGCCGTACGTTGTCTGTGCAATACCCGGCCTCTACTTGTCAAGCAATGCGGCAAGACGATCGGCGATGGTCTGCGCAGCCGCATCGACGGCGACAGCCTCGGAGTTCGAACCGTCACGGTCACGGACCTCGATTGTGCCGTTGTTGACCGTGTCACGGCCGACGACAGCGACCAGCGGCACGCCAATCAGCTCGGCATCCTTGAACTTGACACCCGGGGAGACCTTCTTGCGGTCGTCATACAGCACTTCGATGCCACGATCTTCAAGTTCTGCGACCAGCTTTTCGGCGGCGTCGAAGGCCTCGGCGTTCTTACCGGTGGCGAGGACATGCGCCTGGGCCGGGGCGATGACTGCAGGCCAGGCCAGACCCTTGTCGTCATGATGGGTTTCGGCGACGCACGCGAGCACACGGCTGACGCCGATGCCGTAGCAGCCCATCCACACCGGGACGGCTTTGCCGTTCTGATCGAGGACCTTCAGGCCAAGCGCGTTGGAATACTTGAGACCAAGCTGGAAGACCTGACCGATTTCCACGCCGCGTTCGAAGCTCAGCGGGCCGGAACCGTCCGGGCTCATATCGCCATGGCGAACCTCGACGGCCTCGACAGTGCCGTCGGCGGTGAAATCACGGCCATACACGAGGTTGTAGTAGTCGACTTCATGCTCATCGGCACCGGTGAACCACGCGGAACCGTGGGCGATATGCGCGTCAACGAAATAGCGAATCGGGTGCTCGACACCGCGCGCCGCAGCCTGCGGGCCAAGGGCCATCGGGCCAATATAGCCGCGAACCAGCTCCGGATGTGCCTTCAAGTCATCCTCGGTCGCTTCCTCAATCTCGGCGGGGGTGAACTGGGCTTCCAGACGCTTCATATCGACAACGCGATCGCCGGGCACACCGACAACCACGAGTTCGCGCCACGGCTTATCATGGTCGGAATCCTCAGGGTGTTTGACGGCGATGACCACATTCTTCAGGATGTCACTCGCCTGCCACTGACGGCCGTCGCTGCGCGGATGATCCGCATTGGCGCGCGCGACCATGTTGTCAATGCTCATCGCGTCAGGGGTCGGGACCTTTTCGGCGGCAGGAGTGTCGGAATAATCCTCGACCGGCGGTTCCGGCGTGGTCAGCGCCTCGACGTTCCAAGCCTTGCCGGACGGGGCAAGCGCGAAGGTATCTTCACCAATCGGCATCGGGGCAAGGAACTCCTCGGACGCAGATCCGCCCATCGGGCCGGACATGGCGAACACCGGGACATACTTCAAATCAAGGCGGGTGAAAATGCGCTCGTAGGCGCCGCGCTCGTCCATGTAGGCCTTGCGCATGCCCTCCTCGTCAACGGTGAAGGAGTAAGCGTCCTTCATGATGAACTCGCGGCCGCGAATCAGACCGGCACGCGGGCGGAACTCGTCGCGGTACTTGGTCTGAATCTGGTAAAGCGTCACCGGCAGGTCCTTGTACGAGGAGTACATGTCCTTGACCAGCAGGGTGAACATCTCCTCATGCGTGGGGGCCAGCAGATAATCCGCACCATGGCGGTCCTTGAGACGGAAGATGTTTTCGCCGTACTCTTCCCAGCGGTGGGTCGCCTCGTACGGTTCGCGGGGCAGCAGGGCCGGGAAATGCACTTCCTGGGCGCCGATACCGTTGATTTCCTCACGAATGATGCCCTCGATCTTATCGAGGACGCGCAGGCCGAGCGGCAGCCACGTCCAGATGCCTGGAGCGGCTTTGCGGATGTACCCGGCGCGTTGCAGCAGTTTCGCGGAATCGACATCCGCATCGGCAGGATCCTCGCGCAGCGTGCGCAGGAACAGCGTAGACATACGAAGTGCTTTGGAACTCATGAATCCCAAGGTATTCGCGTTATGGGACATTGGGGGACGAGCGTCTGCTGGCATCGCGGGCGCGGTGGCGTCGGTGGGGCCGGTGAGCGCGGCAAGCTTGGTGGGTTCGGTGGGGCTGGTGCGATTGATGGGATCACGAGCACGATGAGCGCGGTGGGTTTGGGGTTCGGTGGACTTGGTGGGATTGGCGGGTTCGGTGGGCACGGCCGGTTCAGTGGGCACGGCTGGTTCAGTGGACGCGACGGGCTGAGCAGGATCGGCGGCACGACGGGTTCGGCAGATTCCACGGACACAGCGGCTTGGTAAGTTCGGCGAAATCAGCGACCTGGCGGGTTCAGTGCGCGACAGGCTAAGTGGAACGCAGCATTGATGAAGCAGCAAGGAATATCAAGAGCCGCCATGTCCTAAGCACTAACCATCCGCTACCCGCTCACCACTGCCAAATCACCGTCATTCGTCGACGCCATTCACCGGCACAACACATTCACCGCCACCTGTCGCCATCCACCGGATGCCACCCGCTATCACAACCGCATACAACCCGCAACCAAATCTCACCGCCACCCCACCAAGACTGAGCATCACCAAGCATCACCAAACACCGACAAAGATCAGCAATTAGCTGTGATATCAAGGATGGTTACGTTCCCATGTAAAAACGACACGCGTGAAACGTTTAACGTTTGCCGTTAAACGTTTAATGTTTTACAATCGAGCGTGCGAACGGAAACCGACACAGGAGTCAGCAAGCAAGCAATACGGATCCAATCCACAACAGCCTGTCAGTTGAATCCTAATAAGTTCCGCAGCACCACAAACAAATCATTAAGTTGAAGGACAGAGAAATGGCACGAAGAAGTGTACGGATGGCCATCGCTACCATCGCCGCGGCATCCATGCTCATCCCCCTCGCCGCCTGCGGTGGCAGCGGCAAGGCCACAACAGACGCCAACGGCAAACCGATCGTCACCATCCAAGTCAGGCGCAACGTCACCGACAACCCGATGAAGAAGACCCAATTCTCCAAGGATCTCGAAGCCGCCTGCAATTGCACGATCAACTGGCAGGAGATCAGCGATAACGCATGGGGCCAGCAGAAGTCCGCCAAGATGGCTGCCGGCGACTTCCCCGACATCGGCCTGGCGCTGTACGACTCCACCGACGTCACCAAGTATTCCTCACAGTTCGAGGACATGTCCAAGGACCTGTCCAAGCTGCCGAACGTCCAGAAGTTCTTCAAGGCGCAGCCCGATGCCAAGAAGTTCGCAGAAGACAACGGCCACCTGTATCTGCTCCCCTCCGACCGCGGCAAGGGCTACCGTGTCTCCGCCACGCATATGTTCATCAACAAGACCTGGCTTGACAAGCTCGGCCTGCCAGTCCCGACCACTTGGGGCGAGCTGAAGACCACGCTTGAGGCCTTCAAGACCAAGGATCCGAACGGCAACGGCAAGGCCGATGAGGTCCCGATGAACATCCGCGGCTTGGGCTTCGGTCTGTGGAGCCCGCTGACGCTGATGAACTCCACCGGCCTGACCACGAGCTTCATGGGCGCCTCCGCATCCAGCCAAGGCTACTATGTCAAGAACGGCAAGGTCGCCAGCTACCTGACCTCCAATGAGCTCAAGGACACCATCAGCTACCTGCACTCACTGATGGCCGAAGGACTTATCCCGAAGGACGCGCTGACCCGCGACGCCTCCAAGTACAACTCGCAGACCATCAGCGACGGCAAGACTGCCATCAGCGGTGTCACCTTCGGCTGGTCCAACTACTCGGAGTTCGGTGACAAGCTCGCCGATCAGTACATCACACTCCCTCCGCTCAAGCAGAAGGCCTCCGACCCGGATTCCCAGGTCAAGTGGGATTACTCGCAGCCGGCAGCTGAATACGCCTACGTGCTCAGCCTCAACCCGAAGACCGCGAACAAGGATGCAGCGCTCAAGCTCATCAACGCGATGTACAGCGAAAAGCTCTCCGTCTCCGGCTTCTACGGCTCCATCCCGGATATCGTGACCGACAACGGCAACCACAAGTACACCATCGACAAGGCCAAGGCCTACGCCGAGTATCCGGACACCCGTGCCGTCGCACTCCAGGATCGCTTCGCCGGCTGGATCCCCGATGACGTGACAATCGTCAACGACACCAACGCCGAGCAGGTCACCGCCAGCGACCAGGCCGTGCGCGAAACCATCAAGAAGAACGTCGACCCGGTCAAGGACGTCATCCCGATCTGGGTGCACCCGAGCAGCGAAGACATGGACACCCTGTCGAACAACAACACCGCGATCTTCAACTACACCGACAACCAGCTGGCCAAGTGGGTGCAGAAGGGCGGCATCGACAGCGAGTGGAGCGACTACCTCAAGAAGGTCAAGGAACCGACACTCGGCCTCGACACCAACATCAAGATCTGGCAGAAGTACTACGACAAGCAGGCCTGAGCCTCTCGTAGACTGCCAATCAGGCGGATTCCGCGGGGCGCATGACGTAAGCGACGTAGGCATCGCGCCCCATGCGCCCCGCGGACACACCGCACAACAACAAGACTTACCCCCTGATTCCTTGAACGGTGGAGGAGCTGAGCTCCTCCACCACCTCCTCTTGTAGACGCCTCGCGACCACAGAACAAGCAGGTTCACAGCCGTCACACGTCACCCGGCCGATACACCAACAACATTTGGAGCTAGCATGACCACGCCATCAATCACCGCAGCGGCGGCTCCGTCGGCACCAGCCACCCGACAGCCATACGCCGCTGAAGCGAATACACAGAAGAAACCCAACATCATCGACAAGCTCGCGCGCCACTTCAGCCGCTACTGGGAGCTGTGGGTGCTCAGCGCGCCGGCCCTCATCTTCGTGGCGGTCTTCGCCTACGTGCCAATGTGGGGCATCCAGCTCGCCTTCCGCAAGTTCGACCCGGACAAAGGCCTGACCGGCGGCGATTGGGTTGGATTCTACTACTTCAACCAGTTCTTCCACTCCCCGCTGTTCGGCGAAATCATGACCAACACCATCCGCATCAGCCTGTGGACCCTGGTCATGGGCTTCATCTTCCCGATCATCCTCGCACTACTCATCAACCAGATTCACTCCACCAAGGTCAAGGGCTTCGTCCAGACCGTCACCTACATGCCGCACTTCATCTCCGTCGTGGTCATCGTCTCGATGCTCAACATCTTCCTGACCCCCGGCAGCGGCATCATCGGCCGTTTCCTCGGCCCTGAAAGCGTCATGGGCAACCCGAAGGCGATCACTTCCGTCTACTGGATCTCTGAAGTCTGGCAGCATTGCGGATGGAACTCCATCATCTATCTCGCCGCACTCGCCGGCGTAGACACCTCCCTGTACGAAGCCGCAAAAATCGACGGCGCCGGACGCTGGCAGCTGATCCGCACCGTTGATATCCCCGCGATCATGCCGACCGCAGGCATCCTGCTGATCCTGAGCATGGGCAGCGTCTTGAACGTCGGCTTCGACAAGATCTTCCTGATGCAGAACTCGCTGAACCTGCCCGCCACCGAGGTCATCTCGACCTACACCTACAAAATCGGTATTCTCAACAGCCAGTTCTCGTATTCCACCGCAATCGGCCTGTTCAATACGGTCGTCAACTTCGTCTTCTTGATCACGGCGAACGCGATCTCCAAGAAGATCTCTGAAACCAGCATTTTCTAGGAGCCAACCATGTCGACAACAACAGTTACGCCAGCCCCGAAAACCTCGGGCGATGAAATCCCCTGGAACAAACACCAGCACCAGCATCTGACCCCAGGCGACTGGGTGACCTCGATCATCATCTACGGGCTCATCGCTCTGGCGGTGATTACGGTCCTGTACCCGCTCTGGTTCGTGGTCATCGCGTCCTTCTCCAACCCGAACAAGGTCGCCGCCGGCGACGTGTTCCTCCTGCCGAAGGGCGTCACCTTCGTCGGCTACGCCAAAGTGTTCGCGAACGCCCGCATCTGGCGGGGCTACCTCAACACCATCATCTACTCGGTGGTCGGCACCGCGGTGAACCTTGCGGTCACCATCCCCTGCGCGTTCGCCCTGTCCCGCAAGGAATTCAAGCCGCGTCGTGTCATTCTGTTCCTGTTCACCGTCACGATGTTCATCGCCGGCGGCCTGATTCCGAACTACTTGCTGTACAAGCAGCTCGGCCTGCTCAACTCCATGTGGGTCTTCATTCTCCCGGGCGCGGTCAGCGTGTACAACGTGATCGTGGCCCGCTCCTTCTTCGAGACCTCGATTCCTGAAGAGCTGTTCGAAGCTGCCCAGCTGGATGGCGAAAGCTACCTCGGCTACTTCTTCAGGATCGTGATCCCGCTGAGCTCCGCGATTCTCGCCGTCATCGGCCTGTACTACTTCGTCGGCCACTGGAACGACTTCATGACAGGCTTGATCTTCATCACCGATGATGAGAAGCAACCGTTGCAAGTCGTGCTTCAGCAGCTGCTGCTCGTTGCGCAAGGCACCGCGACCAACGTCGATGCCGCAGCCCAGCAACAGGCCGCCGACCAGATCAAGTTCGGCATCATCATCGTTTCGACGCTGCCGCTCATGGTCATCTACCCGTTCCTGCAGAAGTACTTCAACAAGGGCGTCATGCTCGGAGCGGTCAAGGGCTGAGCCCACAACGCACTTGCCGGGATGTCGTTATCCCCTTTGCGGCATCCCGGCGATTTCTCGAACCGCGGGTGCAACGGTCTCACCGTCACCCGCACACGACTTGACTTGAAGGAGAGTCATGTTACGTTCATTCGCCGTAGGATACGAACGCTTCTGCCGCGTCGTGCTCATGATCGCGGTCACCCACGTGGCGTTCCTCGTGCATACGCTGATGGGCGTGGTCGTCATCGGCCTGTTCCCTTCGATTTCAGCGACCTACACGACATACCGCACCTGGTGGCTTGACGAAGACCACAGCTGGAGCATCCGCCAAACATGGGCCGTCTTTCACCGCGCGTGGAAGGACGAGCTCGCCGGCGCGAACCGGTTCGGCTGGTCTCAAGCGCTGTTGTGGCTGCTGCTGATGTTCGACTACTGGGTGGTGAACTTCCATGACGCCGGAACACTGGGATACGCCAGTGCAGGCGTCTTGCTGATTGGCATGGTGTTCTACGGCCTGTTCTGCAGCCTGTCATGGGCAATGAGAGCCAACTTCAATGAATCCGGTTGGTGGATTGTCCGCATGACCCTCCAGATGGTCATCGCACGTCCACTGTGCAGCCTGTGCCTGACCGTCCTGGTCATCCTCACCGTATGCGCATGGATGACATGGCCAGGACTCGTCCCCGCATTCGGAGTAGCATTGCCAGTGTTCTTCGTCATGATGATTGTCGGCAAATTCGGCAAAGTACCGGGCATGGTCAGGCCGACCGAAGACGACAAGCCCCGTCTGCACTTGCAGACGACCGGCACCGCAGACAAGTAAGGAGCACACATGGTATCTCTCAAAGATATCGCCAAGCAGGCAGGTGTCTCCGTCTGCGCCGTATCCCTCGTGCTCAATGGCAAGTACAAGAATCGCGTAAGCGACACCACCGCTGAGCATATCCGTAAAACCGCTGCATCGCTCCACTATGAGCCGAATATGCTCGCACGGACGCTGAAAACCAACAAGTCGCACACCTTGGGCTTCGTCACCGACGAGATCATCACCACGCCTTCCGCAGTGCGCATCATGCTTGGAGCACAGGAAGCCGCCCGCAAACTGGGCTACATCCTCATCTCCATGAACACCAACAACGACAAGTCGCTGGAACGGCAGGAAATCGCGACACTCAAGCGATACCACGCCGATGGCTTCCTATACGCGTTCATGTACCATCGCGTCGTGGACGTTCCTTCGGCCCTGCGTTCCATGCCGACGGTTGTGGTCGACGCTGAGGACGTGAACCATGATCTGCCGTCGATTTTCCCTGATGAATTCGGCATCGGCTATGACGCGACCAACCGGCTCATCAAGGCGGGTTGCCGACGAATCGCATTCTTCGGCTCAGAATCAGGAATCATCGCTCAACTGCAGCGCCTGGCAGGGTATCGCAAGGCGCTGCACGATGCCGGTATGAACGATGATCCGCAGCTGATTGTGAGAGCGACGGAACACCAGAACGCCGATGAACGGGCCGTCGACCTGTTGAAAGACGCCGCGCCTGACGGCGTGTTCTGCTTCAATGACGTTCGAGCTTCATCCATTTACGCCGCGGCGAATACATTGGGCATGACGATCGGCAAAGACATCTCCATCGTCAGCGTCGACAATCTGCCGAATATCACCGACGCGTTGCGCCCAGGACTGACCACCATCGAATTGCCGCATTACGAGATGGGCTTCGAAGCGGTCCTTCAGCTTGTGGCGATGATCGAACAGCGCGATAAGCCGGACATCAAGCCCGACCAGATGTTTCGCTCATCCTTCGACACCGACGATACATTCACGACAGTGCATGGTTCGATCATCGAGCGGGACTCCGTCCAACACGCACCTCATGGGAACGAGTAACGGCAGACCAAAGCGCTGACCGACATCGGCCCAGGCAAACCAGACGAGCTGTATAAGCCCATCGTCGAGGCCACCGCCGCATGTCGCGGCATCTGCCCAGAACCTGCCGTGCCCGCGGCAACCAACCATTTTTCAACCAACAACCACCATTGCAAAGGAGCACCATGCTTCCCACTACCAACACCACCAGCGCGCATATCGCCACCGGCGACTACACCCGTCTCGACCTGTTCGTCGAGCGCACAGGCGAGCCGGCATCAATCAGCTTGACTCGCCCCAGTGATGGAACCACCATCGCGCACGAGGTCATGCCGAAGAACGAAAACCGTCACCACTTCCAGTTCGACGTGCCCGCCGGCACCGACCTGGACATCAGCATCAATCAGGCGGTGTGCCGTTTCGGATATCTGAGCGGAAGCGACAATGACCTCGACAAGGGCATTCAATACGTCAATCTCGATCCGGATTTCGCACAATGGGATACGCTGCCTACCACGGCGGCCATCTACCGCCAGCCGGAACGCACAGGATCGCACTTCGAGCCGATTGCGCGCTGGATGAACGACCCGAACGGTCTGTGTGAGTTCAGGGGACGCTACCACCTGTTCTTCCAATTCAACCCCTACGGATGGGGCTGGGACTGCATGCATTGGGGCCATGCGGTGAGCCGCGACCTGGTGCATTGGACGCATCTGCCGATCGTGCTGGAGCCGCAGCCTGAATTCGCCACCGACCATACCCTGACCGGCGGCGCGTTCTCCGGCTCCGCCATCACCGTGAACAACGACGGCTATCCATGCAAAGGTGAAGACGCCGATGCCATCCGCTTCGCGCTCACGCGCCACACCGAAACCCGTGGCGATGAGCATTCCGTCGAAGAATACCAGACAACCTGCCTGAGCCATGACGGCATCCACTTCGAAGTGGAAACACCATGGATCACCCGGCCGACGCCAACGACCGGGCTGGATTTCCGCGATCCGAAAATCGAAACCAACCTGCCGCTGAACGCAACGCACAACGGACGCGCATGGATTGTGACCGCCACCAACCAGCCGGTCGACGAATTCGACCAGCATGCCGATGCCGGCATCAGCCGCGCATCCACCGCCGGCTGGTTCGCCACCTACCCGATGGGCAAGCCGGGTGAAGCGCAGGAAAACCAGGCGACCGTGCCTGTTATGACGCTGTTCTCCACCGCCCTGCCGCTGCACCGCAACTCTGTGTGGCAGTATGAGGGGCCGGTCCTCGCTGATTTCGGTCACCAAGTCTCCCGTACCTACGAGTGCCCGGATATGTTCGCGCTTGACAACCGCACAGTCGCCTGCGGAGCGCTGATGCACTACCGCACCGCAGAGGGCAGTTTCCAGCCGGTTCGTTGGTATGTGGGCGATCTCAACGATGACGGGAAGGCACCGCGTCTGACCGTAACGTCCAGCGATTGGATCGACTTCGGTCTCGGATACTATGCGACGCAAAGCTTCCGCGATGACCACGACCGCCGTATCGTCATCGCATGGATCGTCGACCATGCCGGCGTCCGTCGGGAGGGGCCATGCCGCGCCAACGGCATCATGTCGCTGCCGCGCGAACTCCACGTCGTCAACGACCGTCTGATCGGCAAGCCGATCAAGGAAGTGTACGATCAGCTGGTCGGCGCCCCGATCCAGATCGACGCCTCCACCAGCACCACATCGAATGTCAAGCAGTGGTCTGCGACATGCCCGAACGACTTGTATTACGCGGATATCACGCTGGACGACGACGCCGACTTCACGTTGACGATCGCCGAGAACCGCAACACCAACGGCAGCACGCCGGAAAGCCTGCGCTTGGTGCGTCGTGATGGAGTGACCCGTCTGGCGACGAGCGGGCAAGGTGATTTCGACAAGAACACCTATGACAGCGGCATTCGCGATGTGCGCCACATCGAGGTGTTCTTCGACCATCAGGTCGCCGAGGTGTTCCTCAATGACGGCGAGGCAGCGGAAACCATGCTGTTCCAGGCCGGTGAGCCGCAGGTGCGGATGAAGCTCGAGGCCCAAGGCAACGTCACCGCGTGCAAGGTGAACACGCTCAACACCATCTGGTGATCTCTCCCCCATACCAACATGGCCCTCTGCCGACGCTGAGCGCAATGCCAGCGAGGCAGAGGGCCATGTGTTTGTTATTGATGCTTCTTGACACCCGCAGGCGCGCTTGTTGTTTCGTCAACCTCCTCCTCGACGGTCTCTTCGAGTTCCGCACGCTCCAGCCCGGACATCGGGTACAGGAAAATCGGCAGCATCATCAGGCAGCCGACCAGATAGAACACGTCAGGCAGCGAGAACAGATGGAAGAACGTCAAACTGTTCGGCAGCAGGATGCCGACGCAAACCACGGCCATGCCGATCGGCGGCAAGGTCGACCACACCGCCGGATTCGGGGCGTTGTCGGCGCTCTTGCGTTTCACGGAATCAAGATATACCGGGATGATGAACATGAGGCCGCCGACCAAGGTGAGCACATCCGTGAGTTTCAGCGTGCCGAACAGCACAAGCGGCCACGTTTGGAACAGCACGAACGCGACGAACATGATCAACAAGCCGATGATGGATACCACAGTCGATTTCTTCATGGCGAACCTCCTTGCGATGGCGTTCTGCTCTCCTATGAGCCGGACGCATCCGATACCACCAGTGTAGCCTGCTCATCGCCGTGACGCGGGAATCCACACGCGGAAAACCACACATGGGAAGCCCGGGGAAGATTGATTGTCCGCCTGCAACCCCGTCTAGAACAATCCGCCCTGCATGAATTCGTCCTCTGGAGGCTCCTCGCCCTTGTCACGGAAGGCATCCTCGCCATGCTCGGCAAGCTCACGCTCAGCCATCTGCGAATGGTCGCGCAGAATGCCATCAAGCCCCACCGCCTGGGGGGACACCAGAAACGCGCGATCATTGATGCCATCCAAGTACAGGCCGTTCATCGATTCGACGCGGGAGAGAGCCACATACCCCATGCCGGGCGCGAAAGTCCGACGCAAATCCATCCGCGCGCGGTCGAGAGTCATGCCCTGCGATTTGTGGATGGTGATCGCCCATGCACAGCGCAGCGGCACCTGCTTGACCGAGGCGAGTACCGTTTCACCGTCCATCATCTCCCATGCGGCGGGTTGCATGACGACGATATGCCCGTTGTCAAAACGGACCATCGGATACTCGTCGCCGTCACGATTGGCGACGAAATCCACCACCGTGCCAAGCGATCCGTTGACATATTGCTGATTGGTGTCGTTGCGCAACGCCATCACAGCCGCCCCGACCTTCAGCGTCAGCAGTTCAGGGGCAAGCATCGTGCTTTTGAGCCGTTTCACCAACTGTACGGGGCCGGACGCCTCGGCTTCAAAGACGTGCTCACGGCTGTCGATCTGCGCGAGACGACGATTGTTCAGCTCGTCGGTCTGCCGGTTGTTGGGGAACAGGTAGACGGCGACGTCATCGTCAGACGGTTCGACGCCGATGCGGGTGCCCAGTGCCGAACGGTCGGCATCGGTGACGGCGCCATGCCGGATGTCGGTCAGGACATCGAGCAACTGGCCGGTATTCTGACGGTGTTGTTCGGTCAGATAGCATACGACAGGATTGAGCTCGGGCCACACCAGCGATTCGGTGACGAATCCTTCAGGATTGCGCCCCGCGCGCTCGTATCGTTCACGCATGGCGACCATCTGGGGCGGCGGAACGATAAGTTCGCGGTCGCGTCGGGCATGGGAAACCGGAGGCAGCTGGAACAGATCGCCGGACATGACCACCTGAAGCCCGCCGAACGGCTCCGGATTGCGCCGGACCGCACGACACGCCTGATCGACCATGTCAAACAGCCAAGCGTGCATCATGGAGATCTCGTCAATGACAAGGATGTCAGTGGCACGAATCCGTTTGCCACGCCGTGTCTTGATCTGTTTCAGCAGGCTGTCGGTCATCGCTTCGGCGACGCCGACGCCACTCCACGAATGGATGGTCTGCCCGTCAAGATGCGTCGCAGCGATTCCCGTGGATGCGGTGACGGCAACGGACGCTCCACGCGCCCGTGCCTGCTTGACGAAGGTATTGAGCACATACGTCTTACCCGCACCCGGAGCGCCGGTAAGGAATACGCTTGTGCCCGTATCAAGGATCCTCAGCGCGTCAGTCTGCAGCATGGGATGCCCCTGATGATTCCGGGTTCTCTCGAGCATCGAGCATGGCCTCGATGACGCGCAGCACACCTTGGTCCGTGTTCGCGGGGGCGATGAAACGCGCTTGGTCCACCACATCCGGGTACGCGTTGGCCATGGCGAACGACCATTGCCCTGCGCCGAGCATCTGCAGGTCGTTGAGATAGTCACCGAACACCATGGTCTGCGCGGGCGTAATGCCCAGCTGCTGTTGCAAGGCGAGCACCCCTCGACGTTTGTCGGTGTTCACGTCCATGATGTCCACCCAATGTGCGCCGGATACCACCACCTGATACTGTCCGCGCAATGGTGCGAACAGCTCGTCCGCGGGCACCCGGACATCACCGAAATCGAATACCGCCACTTTCAGAACACGGTCAGCGCGCTCACCGGTCACCGCCTCATGCAGATCGTCGAGAAACTCAAGACGGTGGTAATACTTCCGGCACTCGTCAACAAACGGTGTATCCCGGCGGTTGATATACGCGCTATGTTCCCCGCACACCACCATGCCGACATCATGGCCTTGAGGCAGGTCGGCGAGCGCAAGGATATCGATCATCCGCATCACCGCGTCCGCGGGCAGCGCGGTCACGCTGACTGTATGGCCTTGGGCGACGACAAGATTGCCGTTTTCGGCGATGAATGAGCCGGATGGCATGGCCTCGCCGAACATGTCGCGCAATGTGAAAATCTGCCGTCCGCTCGCTGGCACGAACTCGATGCCTGCCTGTTGCATCCGCTCCAGCAGCGGCCAGAACCCCTCGGGAATGCGGCTGTCGCCGTCAAGCAGCGTGCCGTCCATATCAGCGACCACCATCGAGATATCGCCGTCAAGCGGCGTGGATGCGGTCCATCGCGTTGCGCTCATGCTTGGTCCTTTCCCATGATGGTATCGCCGATTGAGGTATCGCCGATGAATGCCGGCAGCGTGCCTGATTTTTCCAGAGCCCTCGCCGGCATGGTACGGCATGTTACAGCTCGTTACTCGAGGGCGTTGCCGTTCTTCTCGTAGGTACGCAGCAGGCTGGTCGCTTCGATATGGCGAGCACCCGCCTGTGCAGCCGGGGCATCCGGACCGGGAGTCGGGACGAACAGCATATCGCGGTAATAGCGCAGCTCGTCAATGGATTCGATGATATCGGCGAGCGCACGGTGGCCGCCGTTCTTCGCCGGACGGTTGCGGTAGACGTCCGGATACCAGCGGCGGGCGAGCTCCTTGATGGTGCTCACGTCGATGACCCGGTAGTGCAGGTGCTCCATGAGGCCGGGCATGTAGCGGTCGAGGAATTTCTTGTCGGAGCCAACGGAATTGCCGGCAAGCAACGGCTTGACCCCGTCTGGGGTGAACCGCGCGACATACTCGGTCACCTTGCGTTCGGCTTCCTCAAGGCTCAGCCCGTGTTCCCATTCGTTGATCAGGCCTGAACGGGTGTGCATGGCGCGCACGAAATCATTCATATGGGCGACAGCCGCGTCGGACGGCTTGACGACATAATCCACGCCCTCGTCGAGCACGTTGAGGTCGAAATCGGTGGGGACGACGGACACTTCGCACAGCTCGTCGTGGAAGATATCCAGTCCGGTCATCTCGCAATCAATCCAGATCATGCGCGAATCTTGCGCGGTATAGGTCTCTGCGTCATGTGCGTCTACCATGGTGCCTCTTTCCTCATGTATCAACGGTCATGTCCGACTTCGGCGGCATGCGAACCCCCGCGGACCGGACCTCTCAGGTTACCGCGGGGGTGGGAGAAGCATCGCGTCTCAGATTTGCGAACGTTCCTCGGCGGCTTGGATTTCGGCTGCGACCAGATCGTCATCGACCTTGCGGTCGGCGGGATCGTCGAGATAGTGGTCGAATTCGTACAGCACCGAATCTTCGGGCGCCGGTGTGAGCAGCGAGACGACGACGATGAGCAGCAGCGAGATGATGAACGCGGGCAGCAGCTCGTAGATGGCGAAGACACCGCCGAGCGGTTTGATGAGATTATGCCAGATGAGCACCGTGACCGTGCCGCCGAGCATGCCGGCGATGGCACCGTACTTGTTCGTGCGACGCCAGTACAGGGACAGGAGCATCAGCGGGCCGAAGGACGCGCCGAGCCCCGCCCACGCGTAGGAAACGACCTGGAAAATCGAGGAATTTTGGTCGAAGGCCACGAAAATGCCAAACAGGAACATGACCAGCAGCGTGGTGCGCGCCACCATCATCACCTGCTTGTCGGTGGCCTTGCGGTTGATGACACCGCGGTAGATGTTCTCCCCCACCGCACTCGCACCGATAATCAGGTATGACGAGGAGGAGCTCATGGATGCGGCGAAGATGCCGGAGACGACGATGCCGCAGATAAAGCTCGGCAGCAGCGCCTGTGCGATGACGATGAAGATGTTCTCGGCGGCGGCCTGCGTGCCGAACTGGGTGGGCATCATCGCGCGTCCCGCGAGACCGATGCACACGCCGCATGCCAGTGAAATCACGCACCAGGTGGTGGCGATGATCCTAGATTTGCGGATCTCCTCGGAGCTACGGATCGACAGGAAGCGCACCAGCACCTGCGGCATGCCGAAGTAGCCCAGCCCCCAAGCGAGCATGGAGATGATAGTGATAATGCCGTAATCGGTGGGCGCGCCGAAGACCGCCTTGCCGTCGCGCACGATTTGTTCGCCCATGGAGTTGAGCACCGGGGTGGCCAGATGCGTGCCGTCGAGGAAGCCCGGGATGCCGCGCAGGAAGGTCACGGTGTTATCCACGCCACCGACCGAGACGATCGAGCCGATGAACACGACGGCGAGCGCGAAGAACATGAGCATGCCCTGGATGAAGTCGGTGACAACCACGGACAGGTAGCCGCCGATCAGCGTGTAGGCGAACACGACAGCCGCGCCGACGACCATCGTCAGATGGTAATCCCAGCCGAACAGGGTGGAGAACAGCTTGCCGACCGTCACGAAGCAGCTGCCCACGTACACGCAGAAGAAGATAAGGATAATCAGCGCTGCGATGGTGGAGATGACGTTCTTCTTGTCATGGAAGCGCTTGGAGAAGAAATCCGGCACGGTGATGGCGTCGCCCGCAACTACCGAATATCGCCGCAGACGCCGGGCCACCAGCCGCCAGTTGAGATATGTGCCGATTGCCAAGCCGATCGCCGTCCACATGGCGTCGGCAGCGCCGGTGAAGTAGGCCAGACCGGGCAGACCCATGAGCAGCCAGCCGCTCATGTCGGAGGCTTCGGCGCTCAGGGCCGTCAACCACGGGCCGACACCGCGACCGCCGGCGAAATACTGTTTCGCCGAGGAGTTCGAACGTTTCGAATAGGCGAATCCGATGGACAGCATGGCGACGAAATACAGCACCATGGCGAGCAATACCCAGAAGTCTTTGGTGACCATACCCTTCTTCTCTCAATCATGACGACGACGTGTGCAGCCTATCCGTGGGGCGGGCGGACGTCTTTCGCAGGTCTCTTTCGTTCGTCTCTTTCGTCGGTAGTACCAAGAAGGCGGCCGCTCTGATGCACTGGCAACAGGGCGGCCGCCTTGCAATCCGGCAGCAATCCGCGGAATCACGCCCGCGGGGCTGTCAGGACATCAGTTGTTGTGGAAGCCGGAGTAGTTCGGCGCTTCCGCGGTCATAACGATGTCGTGCGGATGGGATTCACGCAAGCCAGCGTCGGTGATGCGGATGAAGCGGCCACGCTCCTGCAGTTCCTTGATGTTGTGCGCGCCGACGTAGAACATCGACTGGTGCAGGCCGCCGATCAGCTGGTAGAGCACGGCGTTGAGCGGTCCGCGGTACGGGACTTCGCCTTCGACGCCTTCCGGCACGACCTTGTCGTTGCTGGTGACATCGGCCTGGAAGTAACGGTCCTTGGAGTAGGACTTCTTGCCGCGCGGAGCCATTGCGCCCAGCGAGCCCATGCCACGATACAGCTTGTACTGCTTGCCATGCAGCAGGACCTTCTCGCCCGGGGCTTCCTCGCAGCCTGCGAGCACGCCGCCAAGCATGACGGTGCTCGCGCCAGCCACCAGCGCCTTGGCGATATCGCCGGAATAGTGGATGCCACCGTCGGCGATGCACGGGACGCCTGCGGCCTTGCACGCCTGGGCGGCCTCATAGACAGCCGTCAGCTGCGGGACGCCGACACCGGCGACCACGCGGGTGGTGCAGATGGAGCCCGGGCCGACACCGACCTTGACCGCGTCCGCGCCGGCGTCAATCATGGCCTGTGCGCCTTCGCGGGTGGCGATATTGCCACCGATGATCTGCACGCCGTTGAACGCCTTGTCGGCCTTGAGGCGACGAATCATGTCGAGTGCCAGACGGGCTTCGCCGTTGGCGGTGTCCACGACGAGCGCATCAACACCGGCCTCCATAAGGGCGGAGGCACGCTGCCAGGCGTCACCGAAGAAACCGATGCCTGCGGCCACGCGCAGACGGCCCTGGTCGTCCTTGGTGGCGTCCGGGTACTGCTCGGTCTTCACGAAGTCCTTAACGGTAATCAGACCGGTCAGATGGCCCTCGTTGTCCACGAGCGGCAGCTTCTCGACCTTGTACTTGGCGAGCAGACGATGCGCGTCTTCCTTGGAGATGTTGGACGGACCGGTGATCAGGTGGTCCTTGGTCATGACGTCCTTGACCTCGAGACGATCGTAATCCTCGGAGGGAATGAACCGCATATCGCGGTTGGTGATGATGCCGACGAGCTTGTTGTCCTTGTCCACGACCGGCAGGCCGGAGATGTGGAACTTGCCGCACAGCTTGTCAAGGTCGGCGAGCGAGACTTCCGGGTTCACGGTCAGCGGGTCGGTGATCATGCCGGATTCGCTGCGCTTGACGATATCAACCTGAGCGGCCTGATCGTCGATGGACAGGTTGCGGTGGAGCACGCCGATGCCGCCGTTGCGGGCCATGGCGATAGCCATATCGGATTCGGTGACGGTATCCATAGCCGCGGAAATCGCCGGGGTCTTCATGGTGATTTCGCGGGTGAGGTGGGTGGTGGTGTCAACTTCAGACGGAATCACATCCGTCTCGTTCGGGAGCAGCAGCACATCGTCATACGCGAGGCCGAGCTTGGCGAAAATCGGAGGGACGGGAGCATATGCTTGCGCTTGCGTATCAAAATTTGAAGCCATAACCACACTATAAGGTCGTGACCTGACTTGCGACACGCGAACGACCGAAATGGGCGTCATTACGAGCTTTTCGAGCGCAGCGTTGCAAGACATGGACCGTGGGCTCGCGCCGCAATCCCGCATCCGCCTGCTGGTAGACAGGCCCGATCACGCTTGCGACGGACGATCCGCGTCCTTTTCCCTGTCCTTTCCCGCATCCCGCGATTCATTCCCGGCCTCGGAAGTCGGCCGATCGGCACCCCGCCCCGACTGCGGACACACATGCTGGGCGGCATGGTGCTTCGAATACGCGGCGTCCTCCTCCATAATCTCCGGAATCCTCCTGCGCAGATACGGCAACATGGTGAGCACGGTCAGCACCGCCGCGGCGACAAGGAAGCCAATCACCACATATCTGACCGGGAAGAACAGGATGGTGACCGACCCGAAGGAAATCAGCGCGGCCCAACCCCACAGAATCAGCACCGCCCCTTGGACGGAATGGCCGATTTTGAGCATCCGGTGATGCAAATGCATGCGGTCGGGGTGCATCGGCGACTGGCCTTTGCTCAAACGCCGCACAATGGCCAGACACATGTCCAGCACCGGCAGGAACAGCACGAGAATCGGCAGCAAAATCGGCATGAATACCGGGACATACACGCTCGTGTGCAACGAAGCCGGATCCAAATGCCCGGTCATCACAATCGACGCGCAGGTGATCAGATAGCCGAGCAGCATCGAGCCGGAATCGCCCATGAACAGTTTCGCAGGATGCCAGTTGTGCAGCAGGAAGCCGACACAGACCCCGACCAACGCGACATCGATGAGCGTAGCCATCGATGCGTAACTGGGTGACGAGCGCGCGAGAATATACGAATACAAGCCGAACGCGATACCGCCGATGGCGACAATGCCGGCGGCTAGCCCGTCCAGGCCGTCCACGAAATTCACCGCGTTGATGGACGCGACAATCAGGAATGCGGTGATGGCCATCGACAGCGTTGGGGACGCGGTAACCAAGGACCCGAGTGGCAGCGAGATAATCTGCAGGCCACCCCACGCCACGAACACCGAGATGAGCAGCTGACCGGCGAGTTTGAGCATCCAGTCCAAATCCCACAAGTCATCGGCCATGCCGAGCAGGCAAATCATGATCGCGCCCGCCATAACCACCCAAGCCTGATGATTCGCCGTGAACAAGCCGGAAATGAACGGGATGCGGCTGGCGAACAGCATGGCGACCACGAATCCGATCAGCATGCCCAAGCCGCCCATGCGCGGGGTCGGGATGGTGTGCACGTCACGTGCGCGAACCCTGCCGACCGCGCCGATATGAATGGCGATATGGCGAATCAGCGGGGTGATCAGCCACGTGGCTCCCCCGGCGACCGCGGCGATGAACAGGTAGACCCTCATGCGCCCAATCCCCCGCCGTTGATGTGCAGGGCTTCGCGAATCGCCGCCTGATGGATGACGCCTTCGCGCAGAACGTTGATGCCGTCGCGTTCCGTCGGGTCGGCCGCGACCACCGTACTGGCAATATGGCCTTGGGTCGGGCCGCCGTCAAGATACAGATCGACCTGGTCGCCGAACGCGGCGACGGCCTCGTCAACGGTCTGGGCGCTTTCATCGCCGGACCGGTTCGCGCTGGAGGCCGCCACCGGGCCGGTCGCACGCAGGATACGCAACGACAACGCGGAATTCGGCACACGGATCGCCTGCGTCGCATGCCCATCGGATTCACGGCGAATCGTCTTCAACCGGCAATCCTGTTCAGCGACGGCAATCGGCGAAAACGCCCCCGGAAGGAAGGCCGCGGCAAGACGGTTCAACGGGGCCGGAAGGTACAGGCCCAAATCCTCCACATCGTCCGCATCGGCCATGATCACCTGCAACGCCTTGTACCTCGGACGCCGCTTGAGTTCGTAAATCCGGTCGATGGCCTTGCTGTTGAACGGATCGCAGGCGATACCGTACACGGTGTCCGTGGGGATGACGATAACCCCGCCATCCTTGATAATCTGCGCCGCCCGCGCAATGGACCCGTCATCGACTGTGCATACCTCGCCCATAAAACCTCCGATTGTTTCACCACTATTGCACCATCGCGTCCCGACGTGCCGGCCAGCCGGCGTGCGCTCGGGCCGCAGGACGCGAAGTGCCGGGCGGCATCACTTGATTGCGAACAGATACCGCGGCCGTGACGTGTAATCCAAGCCGGTGCGCGCCTGCGAAAAGCCGTTCGACAGCGCATAGGTGAGCATCCGGTCAGCCTGGGTAATGTCATGCTCAAGCACCAGCGCGCCGCCTTTGCGTAACAGGGCCGCGGACCGGCGGACAATCTGCTCCGGAATCAGCGTGCCGTCAGCCGAACCGCCGTACAACGCCGCCTGTGGATCGTAATCACGTACCTCGGGTTGTTGCGGCGGCTGGGACATCGGCACGTATGGCGGATTGGTGACCACAAGATCGACCGAATCGTCCAGCGCGGCCAGTGTGGTCGTATCCGTGGCGTCCCCGGCCTGGAGGTGATAGTTGTAGCCGGCCGCGGGATCGTTGCCTGCGACCAGTTTCGCGTTGCGCTTCGTCCACGCGAGCGTCTCCGGGTACTTCTCCACAGCCCACACTTCGGCACCGCGCACTTCGGTGACGATGGACAGGCCGATCGCACCGCTGCCCGCACACAAATCCACAACTTTCGGGGCGTACAGGCCTTCACGGGTCAGCCAATCGATGCCTGCCTGCACTACGACTTCGGTTTCCTGACGGGGAATGAACACGCCCGGTCCGACCTGCAAATCGAGGTAGCGGAACGGGACATGACCGACAATATATTGCAACGGTTCACGCGAAGCGCGACGGTCCATCATCGAGTGGAAGTCGGCGAGCTGACGGTCGCTGGCTTCGAATCCGTCGCCCATGAGCAGGGCTTTATCAATGTCGCGCGGGCTGGTGTCGCAAGCTTCGGCGAATAACAATCGGGCGTCGTATCGGGCGGTTTCGATGCCCGCATCCTTGAGCCTGTCGGTCGCTTCGGCCAGCATTTGCCTGAGTGTTTCGATGCCCATGCGCGATAGAACTCCCTTCGATTGGACCATACCCGGCGATTGGCGGTCATGACGGCGATGCTGGTCATGCAGGTCATGCCGCATGGCCGTCTAGTCGTCATGTCGCCAAACCGTCATGTCGTCATACCGCCATACGAGTGTACAGGTCAGGCCGCGTTCGCGCCTTGATGCTTCTGCTGTTCGAGACGCGCGGCCTCGTCGGCCTGAATGTCGCTGTCGATTACCGCTTGCAGATCGCCGTCCAGCACCTGGTCGAGGTTGTACGCCTTGTAATTCGTGCGATGATCGACGATGCGGTTTTCCGGGAAGTTGTAGGTGCGAATGCGCTCGGAACGGTCCAGCGAGCGGACCTGTGAATGGCGCATATCCGCCGCTTCGGCGGCTTCCTGCTCGTGCTTCATGGCCAACAGGCGGGATTTCAGGACACGCAGCGCCGCCTGGCGGTTCTGGATCTGCGATTTCTCGTCCTGCATGCTCACGACGATACCGGTGGGGATATGGGTCATGCGCACCGCGGAATACGTGGTGTTCACCGATTGGCCGCCGGGGCCGGAGCTCATGAAGATGTCAATCTTCAAGTCTTTCGGATCGATTTCAATCTCGTCATCGTCGTCATCCGCCTCCGGGAAAACGATGACACCGGCCGCCGAAGTCTGGATGCGCCCCTGCGATTCGGTGACAGGGATGCGCTGCACGCGATGCACGCCGCCCTCGTATTTGAGACTCGCCCAGACGCCGTCCTCCGGTGCAGGGGTGCCTTTCGCGCGGATGGCGAGCTGGACGTCCTTGACGCCGCCGAGTTCAGTGGTGTTCTCGCTTTGGATGGTGGTGGTCCAGCCGCGCTTTTCGGCATACCTGAGGTACATGCGCAGCAGATCGCCGGCGAAGAGGGCGGCTTCCTCACCACCGGTGCCGGCTTTGATTTCCATGATCACATCGCGGGCGTCGTCCGGATCACGCGGGATCAGCGCGGTGCGCAGCGCTTCCTCGGCCTTCGGCAGTTCGGCTTCCAGACGCTTCGCTTCAGCGGCGAAATCCTCGTCCTCGGACGCCATCTCCTTGGCTGCTTCGAGATCGTCGAATATCTGACGGTATTTGGTGTATGCGGCGACGATGGTGCCGAGTTCGGCATGGCGACGGCCCAGCTTGCGGATCTTGTCAGGGTCGGAGGCGACTTCCGGCTGCGCCATCTGCCGCTCGATATCGTGATACTCCTCCACCGCGGTCTGCGCCGCAGGGAACTGATCCTGTGGATCCTGTGCCATAAATCTTCCTCGTTACCGTATTGCCATTGCACGTGCTGTGCGCGTCTGCATACCAATCCCGTCGACCTCAGCCGTCTGCGCTCCGGCCCTGCGCCGGAAGGCTCAACGGCGGCTGCCGGTCACACATCGGCAATCACGCTTCATCTTGGTCAACTTCACTATCATATAGTCACGCTTGGCCAAAGGGGGCGGACGAGAGCTGGGCGCCGGGCGCCGGGCGCTGCACCAGCGACGGATACCCGCCCATTGTGCGACCAGAGAATCACACGGCTCACCGATAGCGGCGGCAGACGGCCGAAGCACCCGACTACCCCGGCGCGGTGCGACGCCACCATCACACCATGCATTGATACCAATGGCAACGGGCGGAATCAGACTGATATCAGCCTGCTGTGCGCCCACAGTGTCACACGCCGTGCCAATACCGCCGACAACCAACTCAATCGGTCAGGTATCTCGTCATTGTGTGATCCCACTGTCACTTCGCAATCAGATACCGTCAATATCCAACGCCATAAGTCGGCTACCTCAATGCCGTGCGACTGAGAGGATGGGAGGATGTGACGTTACGATGGCCAGTCGCTGAATGAACCGGCGAAATCCCGAACCGCCCGCGATATCTATAACCTCTCAGCGTCGGCAGAAGGTCATGGCTCCGCCGCTACCGACGCCGGCACACCACTGACCGTCGGCAGAAGATTGTCATACCGCCCCCACCGACGATCACAGACCGGCGACCCCAGGAACCCCAGATATACAAAAAACGCCAGTCCGAAGACTGGCGTTTTCAGAAGCCTTACTTGCTGCGCTTGCCGTAACGCTTCTCGAAGCGAGCCACGCGGCCGCCGGTATCCAGAATCTTCTGCTTGCCGGTGTAGAACGGATGGCAGTTCGAGCACACGTCAACCGTCATGTGATCGCCAGCGGCGGTGGAACGGGTGACAAACGTGTTGCCGCACGAGCAGGTGACCTGCACGGCGTGATAATCGGGATGAATACCCTGCTTCATGGTGTGTCTCCTATGGAATTCGGGGGACCCGGGTCGCCAACCCCTATGGCGGGCGTGAACCGGAACCGTCAGTATTGTACGCGCCATTACGGACGACACGCGAATGAGCCCAAGGCGTAGCAGCAACGCAGCCGGCACCAGCCAATCAAACCACGAGCCGAAACGACGCCGATAACAACACCGAAAAGGTAGTGGGGCCTCACGGGCTTGAACCGTGGACCGGCGGATTATGAGTCCGATGCTCTAACCGACTGAGCTAAGGCCCCACGTTGGAGAAAACCAACTTTTCCAATATAGCAAATCCCCTAACCGCACGCGCCCGTATCCGGAGTTCCGAGAAACGGATACTGACGACACGCGGGATTCCGCCTATGCATTCAACGACAAGAATCAAAGGATTCGGCCATTACCGAATCAGCCGGCTAGTCCAACAACAGGCACCGACAACGGCACCGACCACATACGTCGACGGAATCGCCGACAACGCATGCAGGTCAATCCGCCAATCCGCGGACCGCACGACCGGAAGCGAACCGGTCAAGCGCACCCGTCCGGGCAATGGCAAGATACAGGAACCAGCTCATGATGCCGGCGAACACCACGCCGCCGACAATCTCGCTGATCATATGTGTGATGCCACGAGGGCTGATCAGCGCAACACCCTGATACCTGAAGAACAGCAGATAGAACCCGTATTCAATCGCCACGCACAGTCCTGAGGCGATGCTCATCGGCAGATTGTACTTGCGGTAGCGCGCCAACGCGAACGGAATCTCTGCGAACACGCCTTGCAGCGCTGCGGAAATGAAGACGAAGGAAAATGCGAAATTATTGCCGAACACCATTTCGGCGACCGCGCCGACAAGATTCACATACACAGCGGCGCCGGGCTTGCGGATGATCAGCAATGCAAGAGGCCCGGAAAAATACCAGAACGCATGCAGCACGCTCGCGATGCCTGGCAACAGCGCGCCCAGCACCGGCGAAATCGCCTGATATGCGAAGTTAAATCCCCAGAACACTAGCCCGCATGCGACGCCGAGCGCGGCACCGACAGCGATATCGGCAGTAGTCCAGCGCAACGTGACCGGACGTGCGGATGGCACGGCGCCGTTGCCTTGGAAAGATGGATATGTTGATTCGGTCGAATCGACCTGATTGCGAGCAAAGTTGCCCATGGGATTCTCCTGTCCCTCATGGCCGCACACAGTATTGTCTCGGAACTCGGGCGTTCCTTGACCTGTGCGGCTCGGGCGGGAACGCCACAAGCCATGGTATCAGCGGGTATATGCACAGACAGGAATCAGGGGCGGCGTGTTCCCGACGCGTTCCCGGCGCGTTCTCGGCAGTTCCCGATATGCCCCCCGGCATGCCCCGGCATGTTCTCGATTTCTCCCGGAAAGCCCGGTTACTGCTGCTCGTTGATGAACATCTTCATCGCATTATCCGCGATGACCTTGGCGGCCGCCAAATCAAACCCACCGCCGATAATACCGCCGACTGGTTTGTCCAAGGTCACGCATCCTCAGACATACGCAACATGTCAGATCCTGTATGAAATCGAGAGTCCGATGGACTTCCGTCATGTTGAGCGTGTCCAAACATACGCAACCCGTCACATCAACAATGAAGCCCCGCCTGCTTTGTGCACAGGCGGGGCCAAAACGAAAGACAGCGGCTCAATCAGTCGCTGCAGCAACGGGAGCGGCGGTTGCGGCAGCAGGCTGCTTGGTCGGTTTGCCGTCGATGGAATCGCACGGAATACCGTACTTGTCATCGTGACGACGCCACCAGGCAGACAGCACCGAACCGGAGATGTTGTGCCACACGCTGAAGAACGTGGACGGGATTGCGGTGACCGGCGTTGCAGCGAACGAAGTCAACGCAAGAGTGGCGCCAAGTCCGGAATCCTGCATGCCGACCTCGAAGGTGATGGCCTTCTGCTGCGCGTAGCGGAAGCCTTTCGGATACACCTTGTACATGAGTTTCGAGAAACCAAAACCAAGCGCATAGCCACACAGGTTATGCAGAATCACCACTGGAATCGCCAGCAGCGTCTCGGAACTGAACAGCTTGGAAGCGTTCGCCGACACGACAACGCCAATAATCAGCAGAATCGCAACCTGCGAGACAATCGGCAGCACAGGCGTGACCTTCTCGATCTTCTCCTTGAAAATCATGTGGCAGGCAACGCCAAGTGCAACCGGCACTAGCACGATAGTCAACGCGCTGAGGAACAACGACTGCCACGGAATCGCCACATAACGGGAGGCGAGCACCTGCATGAGCAGCGGAATCATGAACGGGGCGAGCAACGTGGACAACAGACCAATCGACACATCGAGCGCAACATCGCCGCGCGACAGGAAGCTCATCACATTCGACGACGTGCCGGACGGGCAGCATCCAACCAAAATCACACCAACGGCGATTGCACCATCAAGATGGAAAATCCAGCACAGCAACACGGCGATCAACGGCATGATCACGTAATGAGCAACCGTGCCGACAATAACCATCAGCGGTTGCTTGACAATCCGCGCAAAATCATCGACCGACAGCGTCAGGCCCATACCGAACAGGACGATACCCAGCAGATAACCGGTATATCCCTTCGCCCACACGCTGATCGCGGGCACAAAATAGTTGATTGCGGCCCACACGATGACAATCAGCGTGAACCATTTCGTAAGCCATGACGCGGCTTGTTTTACTTTCTCCATAATGGATAACCCTCTTTTCGCCTCAACTGCAGGCGTACTGGGCATATTAGGCGGAATGAGGATATCCGGACAACGATGGTCAGGATGTGGAATTTCTTCTGGCACACACGACGGACCGGGCAGAGCCAGGCATCACGTGCACCGGACCATGCGGGAAAATCGTGCCCGGAACGCGATTCGAACGCGCGACACCCGCTTTAGGAGAGCGGTGCTCTATCCACTGAGCTACCCGGGCAACAGATGATATTGTACACACAACCGCCCACCAGCTGTGCGCACTCGTTGTCACCGTGTTTGCGAGACCCGGATCGATGCACCTGCGAACGCTTACAGAAATCGTCTGCGCAGAGCACGCCGGATCCCTCCTATAGTGGGAGTCATGATCGACCATATGACCTTGCATGTCAGCGATGCCAACCGTTCCATTGAGTTTTACACGAAAGCGCTGGCACCACTCGGGTACCTTCCCAAAGCCCATCACGAGCCGACTATCGGTTTCGGGGTGGATGATGGCACGCCGCGCAGCGATTTCTACGTCTCCCCCGCGCAGCCCGGGACGACTCCAGCACCGACCCATATCGCGTTCCGCGCGGATAGCGAGCAGACCGTCAAGGCGTTTTATGATGCGGCGCTGGCAGCCGGTGGAAGCGACAACGGAGCCCCGGGACCGCGCGCGTACCATCCGGGGTATTACGCGGCGTTTGTGCTCGACCCGGACGGCAACAATATTGAGGCGGTTGTCGATTGGTCACATCAGAGCACATCAGGCGGCAGTACCGATTGAGCCCCGGCAGGCAACGGGCTTGGCAGCGATATGTCATCAATCGGCGAAAAGTCGCGTCACCCGGCGTACAATCCCCAATCACAGCATCCGCAATCCGACATGATGAAGGAATCATATGAAAACCACCATCTTTCTGTTCCACCCGAATCTTGAGACTTCGCGCGTCAACAAGGAACTCGCGCAAGCCGTGCTCAACGACCCCAATCATGACGTGACCGTCCGCGACGAGTACGCCGCGTACCCCGACGGTCGCATCGACGTCGCCACCGAACA
Organism: Bifidobacterium thermophilum; assembly: GCF_002846655.1. Classification (NCBI taxonomy): domain Bacteria; kingdom Bacillati; phylum Actinomycetota; class Actinomycetes; order Bifidobacteriales; family Bifidobacteriaceae; genus Bifidobacterium; species Bifidobacterium thermophilum. The sequence continues at coordinate 236,630 of NZ_PCGX01000010.1, forward strand.
GCGTCTCGTCGAGGACTCGGACCGAATCGTCCTGCAGTTCCCCTTCTACTGGTACAGCTCCCCCTCGCTGCTCAAGCTGTGGGAGGACAAGGTGCTCGAATATGGCTGGGCGTACGGCTCGACCGGGCATGCGTTCGAAGGCAAGGAAATCATGCTCGCCGTTTCCGCCGGCAGTGGCGAAGCGGACTATCAGCATGACGGCTCGCACCATGCGACCATGGAGGAGCTGCTCAAACCGTTCGCAACCATGGCTGACTACGTGGGTGCGCGCTATCTGCCGCCGTTCGTGGTGTACGGAGTCGGCGCGGGCATCGACGACGACACGCTTGCCGCCACCGCACGACGCTACGCGCAGGTCATCAACGAGCCGGCCAAGTAAGTCACATTCGCGTCCGCCGATGAGTATCCGCATCGAGAGCCTTTCCGGACCAAGTGAAGCCGAGCGGCAATGTGTTCGACGCATTCTGCAACGCTATAATCTCGCCCATTTTGAGACGACCGATGAGCAGGAGTTCACGATTGTCGCGCGCGATGACGAATTGACGGCGTGTGGCCCGCTACCGCTCGAGCCGGAAACCGTGGCTGACGCGTCTGCCGCCTCAGCCGAAGATGCAACTTTGTCCGAAGGCTCTACCGCATCCGCAGACATCATCTCGGCCAAATCTTCGACATCGCCCGGCGACGATGACGAAGCACCGAATCCGGGCAGATCATTGGCGGCATCTACGGAACGATGTTCGGGCAATGGCTGGAAATCGACGTGCTCGCAATCGATCCGGCACATCGCCGTCAGCATCTAGGCGAGCGCCTCCTGAGACAAGCCGAGGACACCGCCCGAGCCCATGGGTGCCGTCACTGCCTGCTCTGTACATTCGGTTTCCAAGGCAAAGATTACTATCCGCGCTTCGGATATCGCGAGATATTCCACATCGAGGGGTATCCGAAGACAGGGACCGAACACTGGTTCGTCAAAGACCTGTGACCTGCACTCAGCATCGTGGGCGTTTCAAGCCGATGGCCAGTCAACTAGCGCGACTGCACCCCGGAAGATGCCCCGGACGCCCACATCAACATATTTCAACTGATATCAGCTGATTCAATCCGCGCTATGACACTTCCCGCCGTATTACGGTACGTCATGACGCGTCATAGCGTGTTATTGCTCATCCGACCGCGTCCGGCCGTCGTGTTTCACAACGTCTTGAGGAACTGGCCGACGCGTGCGATGCCTTCGCCGATCGCCTGGCGCGAGGCAGCATACGACAAGCGCACATGGGTGTGCGCCGTCGCCGGACCAAAATCAGCGCCCGGAGTCAACGCGACATGCGCCTCACGCAACGCGCGCTCGCAGAAGGTCCACGCATCCAAACCTGTGGACGACACGTTGAAATACGCATAGAACGCACCGTTCGGCTCGACCTCGACAGGCAGACCGATGCTGGCAAGCCCATCAAGCGCCAAACCTCGGCGCACCAGCAATTCCTGGCGGCGGCGTTCGCATTCCTCAAGCGTCTGCGACGTGAAACAGGCGAGCGCTGCATGCTGGGTCGGGGTGTGCGCGCACAAGAAATAATTCGTGGCGAGATTGTCTGCCTCGTGCAGAATCGCTTCCGGCAACACGGCCCAGCCGAGACGCCAGCCGGTCATGCCCCAGTATTTCGAGAAACTGCTGACCACGATGGCGTCCGGGTCGGCGGACAGGACGCTGCGCACGTCGCTGCCGTCGGGTTCCGCATCGGCCAGGTCAAGGTAGGTTTCGTCTACGATTCGCCAGGCGTTGTGTGCGCGGGCGGTGTCGCATACTCCTTTGAGCGCATCGAAGGCGATACTCGTGCCGGCCGGGTTCGACGGCGAGGTGACCATGACCGCGCGGGTGCGTGGCGTCCAATACGCGTTGAGCAGGTCGGCGTTGAGGTGGAATCGGGTGGCGGCGCTGGTCGGCACGTCGATGATATTGCCGCCGAATGTGCGCACCAGTTCGCGGTTGCATGGGTAGGACGGGTCGGCGCAAATCACGTCGTCGCCTTCATTGACGGTCAGGGCCAGAGCGAGCAGGAGGGCCGCGGAACCGCCTTCGGTGATGACCACGCGCTTGGGGTCGAGTTTGACGTGATGGCGTTGCTCATAAAATCGTGCAATTGCCTCGCGCAGTTCGGGGATGCCGAGCGCGGCGGTATACGGCAGCGGGCGGCCGTCGCACTGCTCGCGCATGGCATCGCGGACGGCTTGCGGGGCGCCGAAATCCGGTTCGCCGAGGCTGAGCTTGACGACATCGACACCTTGGGCGATCATCCGGTCGGCTTCCTCGCCGATGGCCATAGCCCTGAACGGGTTGGACTCCAGAGCACGCTTGGACAAGGACGGTAGGGAGGCCGCCGGATGGGTTGCGGCGGTGGGCTGTGCTGAGTTTTCCTGCATGATTCGGTTCTATCGGCGCAATGCGACAAATGCGGGGTGCGCCGGGGGTTATTGACGATAATTGCGCGGCGGTGCGGCGACGGCATAGCGACGACCTAGCGACGATGGAGCGACACAGCCCCAGGCCGAAGCATCATCGTGTGAGTGAATCCTCACATAACGACACCAGACTCAACCACACGGACGGCCCGGAACCACCCCAGCCGTCAATGTGCGAGCGAATCCTCACACACCGACGGGTCACCAAGCCAAATCACCCACCCGAAGCCACCCCAACCGACACCGTGTGAGCCAATCCTCACACACCGACCGTCCTGACCCGCCGATTGATTGATTCCAGTCACTCCAGCCGCCACTGTGCGAGCCAATCCTCACATAACGACACCAGACTCAACCACGCGGACGGCTCCGAACCACCCCGACCGCCACTATGCGAGCAAATCCTCACACGATGGCGCCAGGCTCACCCTTGCCGCCGGCGGGAATCGTGTCGTCGATGATGCCGGGTTGCCCGTCCGGCATCGCGGTGATCTGGTCGTACAACCTAGCGAGACGCACCTCTCGCACCGGTTTCGCCAGCTCGCATTCCCATACCACGATCACACGCCACCCGTCGGCGACGAGCTGGGCATGTTGCAGTCGGTCGCGTTCACCGTTGCGCATGAGTTTCACTGACCAGAATTCGACATTGGATTTGGGACGGGAGAAGGCTTTGCAATTGGCGTGAGCATGCCAGAAGCAACCGTTGACGAACACAATCGTGCGCCACTTGGGTAGCACCACATCCGGGTGTCCCGGATAGCGCCGGTCGTTCTTGCGGAAGCGCAGCCCATGCCTGAACAGATAGCTGCGGACGAGCACTTCGATGCTTGTGTCCTTGCCGCGAATGTGTGACATCGTGTAGCTTCTGGTGCCGCGTTCGTAACGTTCTGGGCGGGATTGGCCTTTTGACGTAGATCGACGTCGGCGGCTCGCCCGGCGGCTGGGGTTGCGTTTGCCTCGCGTCGTCGACGCCGAGCGCACTGCGGATGCCGACGATTGCGCTGACTTCGGCGATTTCGCTGATGCTGCGGCGTTTTCGGACGCCACAGACACAGCACTCGTAGGTTGCGTCACCGGCACCGCCCGCACAGCCACCGCGTCGTCACACTGATGGCGACCAGCCTTGTCCGTTGATTCCCGCATATCCTCACCCGCCTGCCAGTCTGCATGATTCGCGTTGCATCGCCCATTATGCCCTGGCCCATGTTCGATCGGCCCGAAACAGCCGACAACGACTTATGGTCATGATGACTTATTGTCATCATACATACCCAGGAACGGCGGCACCATGCAAACGCCACACCCCCTTATAGTCATGTTGACCATAAGTCGTATGGTGATGGCAACCAAGGGAAACTGCAAGAAATCAGGGAAAAGGAGAAGCGATGCGCATCTCAGCGAATGTCAGCGAGCGCGCCAAGGAACCGCCGAATATCGGCGTATCCGTCGTCATTCTCGCGCTCGGCCCCTCCGATCTGGATGGCCGCGCCGACAACCTGCCAGCAGCAAATACCGCATCCGGCACCGCCCCTGACATCCACGCCACCGCCTCACGCACCAACACTGCAAACACAGCCGAAGCCAGCAACGGCATCGACCACACCGCAAGCCGAACGTCCAACGGCGATGCCGTTCCGACGCTGCGCATCCCATTGGTCCGCCGCATCCGCCAGCCTTTCCTCGGCGATTGGGCGCTGCCTGGCGGCGACCTGCAAGGCGGGCGATCCCTTGAATACGCAGCCGAAAAAGCCTTGCGATCCACCACCAGCCTGCACCCGCAGTATCTCGAGCAGCTGTACACTTTCGGCGATCCAAGCCGCTCGCACGGCGGACTGCCGATGGTATCCATCGTGTACTGGGCGCTGATTGGCGAAACCGAGGCGAAGGATTTCCGCGAAGCCCAGAACGTGCGCTGGTTCCCCGTGAACCAGTTGCCGCCATTGGCCTTCGATCACAAGGACATCATCGAATACGCGCTGACCCGCGTGCGCAACAAAATCGAATATTCGGATATCGCGACTCGCCTAGTCGGCAGCGAATTCACGCTCAGCCAGCTGCGCAACGTGTATGAGGCAATTTACGGCAGGAAGCTTGACGCACCGAATTTCCGCCGGCGGATGCTCTCGACCGGCATGGTCGAGCCGACCGGTGAAAAACTCGCGCGCGGCGCGCACCGACCGGCCTGCCTGTACCGGTACGTCGCCCACACGGGAACCGGGAAATCCGCAAAATCCACAAAACCTGCGAAACCGGGCAGCCGGGACATACCGACGATACCGACACAGCGCACGGCACAACAGTGACCCCACGGTAACCTGCCCACCACGCCAGACTTCACAGCACTACAACCAACCTGTTTCGCCGCGAATGGCAGAACAACCACTGCCCGCGGCACCATCGAAAGGAACATCATGACATCCGTAGACGCAATTATCGAACGGCTCGGCGCGACCCGCACCTGTGACGCCGGCCTGACCAAAGACCCGTGGGCCTTCGACACAACCAAACCGTCGTACGGCCCGGGTGCCAGCGCGCTCGACATGATCCCGCGCAACGCCCCGCGCCAGCAGCCGCTCGGCAAGGAGTACACGGAGGCAAGCGACGAGGAACTCCAGGAGCGCATCATCGACGCAAAACACAAGCTGGGTAGCAAACTGCTGATCCTCGGCCACTTCTACCAACGTGACGAAATCATCGTGCACGCCGATTATGTGGGTGACTCGTTCCAGCTGTCCAAGAATGCCGCCACCCGCCCGGAAGCCGACAACATCGTCTTCTGCGGCGTGCATTTCATGGCCGAGACCGCAGATATCCTCTCAACCCCACGCCAGAACGTGATCCTGCCGAATATGTCCGCAGGCTGCTCAATGGCCGACATGGCCAATATCGACCAGGTGACCGACTGCTGGGAGCAGCTGACCGATATCTGCGGAAGCACTCCGGACGCTGATGGCAAGCAGCAGATCATCCCGGTCACCTATATGAACTCCTCGGCCGCGCTCAAAGCCTTCTGCGGACGCAACGGCGGCATCGTGTGCACGAGCTCCAACGCGCGCGCCGTGCTTGAATGGGCGTTCGAACGCGGCAAGCGCGTGCTGTTCTTCCCCGACCAGCACCTGGGCCGCAACACCGCGCTCGCCATGGGCATGAGCCTCGACCAGATGCCCCTGTGGGACCCGTTCAAGGCGAACGGCGGGGCCACGCCCGAACAGTACGCGAACGCGAAGATGATCCTGTGGAAGGGCTTCTGCTCCGTACACCAACGCTTCACCGTTGAGCAAATCGAACGCGCCCGCAAGGCCTACCCCGGTGTCAAGGTCATTGTGCACCCCGAATGCTCGATGGACGTGGTCAACGCCGCCGACGGCACCGGTTCGACTGCCTACATCGTCAAGGAGATCGAGAACGCGCCAGCCGGTAGCGCCATCGCCGTGGGCACCGAAATCAACCTCGTCAACCGGCTCGCCGCCCAGCACCCGGATAAAACCGTGTTCTGCTTGGATCCGGTCGTCTGCCCGTGCTCCACGATGTACCGCATCCACCCCGCGTACCTCGCGTGGGCGCTGGAAAACCTGGTGGACGGCAAGGTCGTCAACAAGATCGTCGTGGACCCGCAGACCGCGAGCGAAGCGAAAATCGCACTCGACCGCATGCTACGCGTCCACCCATGATCCTGCGGCGGCACAGCTGATTTCATTTTCCGGCTCGGCCAACAGGCGGCGGAATCGCACGTATTGTACGTATGCGGCCCCATATACCCTGCCAGCTGGGCCGATGACGCCCGAAATTCAACGGGAATACACGAATCGTAGGCAATCATGACCTCATTGACCCAAGACAACACCAAAACCACGCCTTTCGGGGAGACGCCAGACACGCCCAACACATCCAGCACACCGGGCACCCCGACCATCGCCGTCATCGGCGCGGGTATCGCCGGGCTGAGTGCCGCGCTCGCCGTCGCGAACGGCGACCCAGATTCCGGTCTGCCAGGTCAGGACGTGGCACTCATCACGAAAACCGATTTGGTTGAATCGAACACATACCATGCGCAGGGCGGTATCGCCGCAGCCATCTTCCCTGACGACGACCCGAAACTGCATGCGAAGGACACGCTCGCCGCGGGTGCTGGCCTATGCGAACCGAAAGCCGTGGATATTCTCACCCGTGAAGGCGCCGAACAGGTGCGCCGGCTCATCGCCGCCGGCGTGCGCTTCGACAAGCATCCGGACGGCACGTTGCTGCGCGGATTGGAGGCCGCGCACAGCCGCAGCCGCGTCGTACACGCGGGCGGGGATGCGACCGGCAAGATCGTCGAGCTTGATGTCAGTGCCATCGCACGCAACACGCCGCATATCCACATCATTGAGCATGCCTTCGTCGTGGATTTGGTCACTGAACCGGTTGATGCGCACTCCCTGGCTGCGTCTGAGGCGCAGGCCGCAGGCGTTACCCACGTGATTCGCGGTATCCGCCTGTTCGATACCACCACCGGAGAACTACGCACCCTGATGGCAGACCGCGTGATTCTCGCAACCGGCGGGGCCGGCCGGCTCTACCCGTACACCACGAATCCACAGGTCGCCACCGGCGACGGTCTGGCCGCTGCCTGGCGCGCTGGGGCCCAAGTCGCCGACCTCGAGTTCTACCAATTCCACCCCACCGCACTCGGCGTGGGCGAGCACTTCCTGATTTCCGAAGCGGTACGCGGCGAGGGCGCGATCCTACTCAACGAACGCGGCGAACGGTATATGACCGCAATCGACCCGCGTGCAGAACTCGCCCCGCGTGACGTGGTCGCCCGCGAGAACTTCCGCCAGATGATGACCCAAGGCGGGCGTCCGGTACTGCTGGATGCGACGGCCATCGGGCGCAAGATGGGCTTGGACCAGCCCGGACTCGCCGCATTTCTCGCCCACCGCTTCCCCACCATCGACGCCTACACCCGTTCGATGGGCTTTGATTGGAGCCGCGAACCGATTCCCGTCACCCCGGCGGCACACTACTGGATGGGCGGCATCCGCACCGATTTGTGGGCGCGCACCAGCATCCGCGGCCTGTATGCGGCCGGCGAATGCGCGAGAACGGGTGTGCAAGGCGCGAACCGCCTAGCCTCGAACTCGCTGCTCGAAGGGTTGGCGTACGGCCGCCGCGCAGGTCTAGCCGCGTTACGCGACAGCGAGGACACCGTCTGGAACCCCCAGCCGCTGCTGGGCAGCGCGGCGAACGCACAAACCCGCGAAATCACCGAACCGCAGACGCTTGCCATGCCAAGCCCCGACACCCAAGCCGAACCCAGCGCCAAACCCGCCGACGTACGCGACACCATCGAGCAGACCATGTGGCACGGCGTCGGCGTACTTCGCGATGCCGACGGCCTGAGCCACGCCCAAAGCCGTCTGACCGGCCTTGTCGAGCAGACGCGGGCACAGGCGCAAGCTGCGCTGTCCAAGGTGGCCAAGACAGCCAAGAAGCCGAAGACCGATGCGACCGCTACCGCAACCGACGACACCACCGCAGCCACGACCACGCCCGCAACCGCATCGGCGCCCGCACCCGGTGATATTGCGGACACCGTGACCGCATTGGAAAACCGCAATCTCGCCGCTATCGGCCTGATTGCCGCCACCGCGGCTCTGGCCCGCACTGAATCGCGCGGCGCCCACGCCCGCACCGATTTCCCGGACACCGACAGCGTCCAGGCCTGCTCGCGGCCGTTCATCCGCGGCTGATATCCGGCACAACCCTAATACCGGCACCGCCGCGCTCGGAACCCATCGGTGAAAGTGATTGCCTCATTGCAACCGCTTTCACTCATGGTGTCCCGACAGGCAACCACCCTCGCCACACAGTTGCACTCGTATGCAAGATTGGAGAACCAGCTATGCTCACCCGTCTGGTCATTGAAGACGCGGTCCGCCGCGCGCTGATGGAGGACGCGCCGACCGGGGACATCACCGCCGCGACGACCATCCCCGCCGATGAAACGGCGACCGCCATGCTGAGCGCCCGTGAAAACGGCGTATTCAGCGGTGCGGAGGTATTCACCGCCGCCTTTCACGAGGTAGACCCCGGCATCCAAGTCACCATGTGCATCAAGGACGGCGAACGCTTCACCGCCGGCGACACGCTCGCCACCATCCACGGCAACGCACGCGGCATGCTGACCGCCGAACGCGTCGCTCTGAACTTCACCCAGCGCATGAGCGGCATCGCCACGATGACCCGAGCATTCGTTGACGCCGTGGATGCGGCACCCGGCTCGCACGCCCGTATCGCGGACACGCGCAAAACCGTGCCAGGGCTTAGGCCCTTCGACAAGTACGCGGTTGTCTGCGGCGGCGGACGCAACCACCGCTACGGCCTGTCCGACGCAGTGATGGTCAAGGATAATCACATCGCCGCCATGCGGGCCGCAGGACTCGACCTCACAGCCGGCATCAAGCATATTCGTGACCAAGTCGGCCACACCACGCATATTGAGGTGGAAGTCGACCGGCTTGACCAGATTCCGGCAGTGCTCGAAGGCGGTGCGGACACCATCATGCTGGACAATTTCTCACTCGAGGACACGCGCAAAGGCGTCGCCATGATCGCGGGCCGGGCGATTGTTGAGGCCTCCGGCACCATGACTTTGGAGCGTGTCCCGCAAGTTGCTTCGACCGGCGTGGATGTGATTTCCGTCGGTGCGCTCACCCATTCCGTGCGCGCAATCGACCTTGGATTGGATTGGGCATGACCGGGCAGAACGCAACCAGCCAAGACACGCAAACTCAGGAGTCGCAAGCCGTTCAGTCGGACAGACCGGAACGCGAACTATACCTTGACGCCGCCGCATCCGACGCCGTGCCCGCCAGCGTGATTGACGCGATGACCCCCTTCCTGACCGAAGGATACGGCAATCCGTCTAGCGTCCATGCGAGCGGCAAAACGGCGGCGCGCGCCCTTGATGCGGCACGCGCGTCCTTCGCCACCGATCTGGGCGCGCACGCCGGCGACGTGATTTTCACTTCGGGCGGTACCGAGGCGGATAATCTCGCCGTCAAGGGCATCGCGCTCGCCCAGATCAGGCGCGAACGGGAGGCGAGAGCAGCAGCGGCATCGGCATCGACGCCGGCACGGGCGTCCACACCCGCATCCGCATCCCCGCACTCCCCCGCCCACCGCATCCTCATCTCGGCGGTGGAGCACCCGGCCGTCGCGCAATCAGCGCAATGGCTGCATGATTTCTTCGATTTCGAGGTGGTGCGCATTCCGGTCGACGCTCAGGCCCATATCGACCTTGATGCGCTCTCTCGCGAGGCCCGGCGGGGTGCGACCCTGGCATGCATCATGATGGCGAACAATGAGGTGGGCACGATTGAGCCGGTGAGCCGCGCGGTACGCATCTGCCATGATGCCGCAGTGCCCGTCCATGTGGACGCCGTGCAGGCGGCCGGCACAATTCCCGTGGATTTCCGCGGTCTTGATGCCGACACGCTCGCGGTGTCCGGACACAAATTCGGCGCGCCGAAAGGCTTGGGCGCACTGCTCACCCGTAGTCGTGTGGCCATCGAGCCGATTGTCAGCGGCGGCGGGCAGGAACGTGGTCTGCGCTCCGGCACGCCGAATGTCGCGGGAGCAATCGCACTGGCGGTCGCACTCCATGAGGCATGCGCGGGAATGGAGGAACGCGACGCTCCTCTGGCCGCGTCGCGTGACGCCCTGATCAAGGCTATCTGCGAGGCGGTTCCGGGAGCCACACTCACCGGAGACCCGGTCAATCGCTTGCCCGGCCATGCGTCATTCACCTTCCCGAATGTCAATGGCGAGGCGCTGCTCGTCGATTTGGACGCGCGTGGCATTGAAGTGTCTTCGGGTTCGGCATGCGCCATTGGACGTCACGAAGCCCCCGGCACGCTGCTGGCCATGGGGTTGAGCGAAACGGAAGCGAAATCCGCGTTGCGATTCTCATTCCGGGAGCCGCTGCACCACACGGATATCCGGCGCATCGCGCAAGCGCTGCGCGCATCCATGACCGCTCTGCACGCGATGTGACAACGGTTGCAGGCAGTTCGTCCGTAAGTGGCTACCTTCCGCACGTAGCTACATTCGCTGGCACACGACCGGCGGCGGTTACTCCCGCCGATGTAAACGGTTGCAGACCATGCAGTTGCGGGTGGTACCAGCGCCTCTTGTCTCTGGTACCACCCGCAGGTTTCGCAACCGCGGCGGCAACCGCGGCGAATCAGTTGACCGCATCCGCCTCTGATGTGCCGGTCTCCCCTTCGTCGGCGGAACCGCTCGCGTTGCGCATTGCGGCGCGATATTGCGCGAGCCATGGGCCGATTTTCGCTTCCACACCGGAATTTCTCGGCCGATAGTATTCAGTGTCCTCGATGCCCATCGGCATGTATTGCTGAGCTACGAACCCACCGTGTTCCAATGGGTTGATATAGCCCATGCCATTGCCCGCGGCACGATGGTCGGCATCCGTGGGGTTGCGCAGGTGCAGCGGCACGATGCCAAGCTTGCCGTCCTTGATGTCCTTCTGAGCGGCGTTCGCAGCGTTCAAAACAGCATCTGACTTCGGGGACACGGCGATTTGGATGATTGCTTCCATCAGGGGCACGCGCGCGTCCGGCATGCCGACCATCTCGACCGCTTGGGCCGCAGCGACCGCAGTCTGCAACACCTGCGGCTGGGCAAGTCCGACATCTTGCGCGGCGGAAACCACGACACGCCGAGCGATGAACATCGGATCCTCACCCGCGTCGAGCATGCGTGTCGCCCAATACACGGCGGCATCCGGATTCGAACCGCGCATTGATTTGACGAGCGCGCTGGCCATATCGTAATGGTCATCGACGCTGTAGGAAGGAATGTTGTCGATGACGCTGCGCACATCGTCGGATGTGACAACCGCGACCTGACCGGGCGTCGCCTGACTTGCGGCACGGGAAGCAGCCGCCTCAAGCGTGGTGAGCGCATGACGCGCATCGCCGCCGCTGCTGAGAACAAGCAGCTTGCGCGCTTCCGGATCCAAGGTGACCGAGCCGCCAAGACCGTCCGGCGAGGCGACCGCCCTGTCCACGATCCTGTTGAGGCCGTCAACACCGAGTTGATGCAAATGCACGATGATGCAACGGCTGAGCAACGCCGGAGCAAGCGTGCTGGACGGCGCTTCCGTGGTGGCTGCGACGAAGGTGACGAGACGCTTTTCCACCGCAGGCAGCAGAATGTCCTGTTCTTCGCGCGAATACCGGTGGATTTCGTCGATGAACAGCACGGTTTCCTCACCGCGGCGCTTCAACCGTTCGGCAGCGGACAGCGAGCTTCGCAGCTCTTCGACACGCGCATTGACGGCGGACAGCTCAATGAAACGCCGATGCGACTCCTCTGCGATTAGATGCGCAATCGTGGTCTTGCCCGTTCCCGGAGGACCGTACAGCAGGGCGGCGCCGGGGACGACCACGGATTGCGAGGTCGTCGGGGAAGCCATCAGACGCAACGGTGCGCCCGGAGCGAGTACCTGGTCCTGGCCGATGACATCGTCAAGCCGCTTGGGGCGCATACGGTCGGCCAACGGGCGCAGCATCACATTGTCGCTTGCAGGGGTGCCGGGTACGGCAGCCGTCACACGACCGGCCACCGGCATACCAGCAATCGGCGCGTTCATGCCGGCGGTATCCATACCGGCGGGGTTGGTACCGGCGGGATTCATGCCGGCAGGATTCATGCCTGAGAATTGCAAACCAAGATCCACAGTCTCTCCATAATCATTCGCGCGTGCGCTCGTGCCAGGGCTCTCTCAATCCCGTATACGCGACAACGAGCCGGATGTTATTGTAACGACAACGCGCGAAAAAACGCAGCACCGTTTCTTCGCCCGGAGAAGACACGGGCTATTGCGCAACGATCGTGGACCCATCCGCAGGTGCCATGGGAACATCCGCGTCACGGCACCCACGGCGTCCACAGAGCCAATCGGCATCAATCGAATCGAAAAACACTCGGCGGCAGAGCACAATGCCCACCATGCAAGCATTGCTCACACGATGGGCATTGGCGAGTGACGCGCAATCGCGACCACGCATTCAGTGCGTCAGATGGCGGGCACGCCGGTCACCGATCCACTGGATAATCTGGACCAACACAATCAGAATGACCACAATGACCAGCAACACACCGGTTTCATAGCGGTTGTATCCGTACTGGATGGCCATGTCGCCGATACCGCCCGCTCCTATGGTGCCGACCATCGCAGAAGCGCCAATCAGCGAGATAATCATGAGCACCACGCCGCGCACGAAACTCGGACGCGCCTGCGGCAGCACCGCGCCCGTAAGCACTTGCCTTGTGGTAGCTCCGGTGGACAGGCACGCCTCGATGATTCCGTCATCGACCTCCGAGAACGCGCTTTCGCTTATTCGCGCGAAATACGGGACCGCAGACACAGACAGCGCGATTGCGCCGCCGGTCGGCGTGTATGGGTCGCCGATCAGGGCCTGAACCACCGGAATCAGCACGACCAGCAGAATCAGGAACGGCAGGGAGCGAATCGCGTTCACAATGAAACCGACCACGCTGTTAAGCACGTGATTGGGGTGGAACAGCCGGTTTTCCGTCAGGTACAGCAGCAAGCCAACCAACGAGCCGAGCACCACGCCGACCACACCGGAGATCACCACCATGTACGCAGTGTCAATCAGCGCCTGTGGCAGGTGCTCCTGCAGAATCTGCCATGTGGAATCCATACTCACTCCTCCCCTTGCTGGCCATCGCCGTACGCCGGTCGGGCGAGCCGTTCACGATTGAGTTCGCGATAGCTGTACACGTGCGCTTTCAAGGTATCCAACGCGGCGGCGAGCGCTTCGGCCGGCCCGTCGATCAGCACAATAAGCGTGCCGATCGGCTTGGGACCGAAGTATTCGACATCCCCATGCAGCACGTTGATACTGACCCCATACTTTCGAGTGACGTCCGAAATCAGCGGTTCCAACGCACCATCACCCCGGTAGCGCAGTTCCACAATCGTGCCCGCTGGCAGCGAAGGCACCAGCTGCGGCGGAATCGCAATGCCGAGATAGCGGTCAACCAGGGATTTGGTGGTCGGATGCTTCGGCGCGCTGAACACGTCGAAGGTCTCACCCTGCTCAACAATCACGCCGTTTTCCATAACGGCCACATGGTCGAAAATCTGTTTGGCGACATCAAGCTGGTGGGTGATGAACACGATGGTGATGCCGAGCTCAACGTTGATGCGTTTGAGCAGCGCGAGGATCTCCTCGGTGGTTTCGAGGTCGAGTGCGCTGGTCGCCTCATCGCACAGTAGGATTTCCGGGTTGTTGGCGAGCGCCCGCGCGATGGCGACACGCTGCTTCTGCCCGCCGGACAGGCTTGACGGGTAACTGTCGATTTTGCTGTCAAGGCCGACGAGTTTAAGCAGTTCGACGGCCCGGTCGTGCCATGCGGCTTTGTCGACGCCCCCGGCTTTGAGTGCGAACACGATGTTCGCTCCCACGGTGATGTTGTCAATCAGGTTGAAGCTTTGAAAGACAAAACCGATGTTGCGGCGCAGTTTGCGCAGTTCGTCGCCGGTTGCGCCGGTGATGTCCGAGCCGTCGATGAGCACGCGGCCCTGCGTGGGGCGTTCAAGCAGGTTGATGGTGCGCACGAGGGTGCTTTTGCCTGCTCCCGAAAATCCTACGATGCCGAAGATCTCGCCTTGTTCGATTGTGAGACTGACTCCGCGCACCGCTTCTACGGTATTGTGCCGCTCATGGAAGGTGACGTGGACGTCCTGCAGTTCGATGATGCTCACGGGGCCTCACGCCTTCCAGCTTGCCGGCTTGCCGAAGTCCTTGAACTCGCTCTTGGCGATGGCGTCCTTGTACTCCTGGCTGGTGAGCAGCGCCTTGACTTTCTTGGCGAAGTCGCTGTTCTTGTCCTTGGTGCGCACGACGAAGACCTCCATCACGCCGCTGGTCTGCTTTTCGAGGGCGAGTGCACTGGACGGCTTGAGATTCGCAGCCCACGAGTAGTTGCCGGGAACGAGCGCGAAATCGACGTTGTCGAGGGAGCGCACAAGCTGGGCGGCGTCGAGGGTCTTGAACTTCAAGTTCTTCGGGTTGCTCTTCACGTCGTCGATGGTCGCCTTGGTCGCGTCGACTTCACCGTCCAGCGTGACGAGCTTGTTCTGCTCGAGCACACCGAGGGAACGCGCGAGATTGCTGGCGTCGTTCGCGATGGCAACCGTGGCGCCGTCCGGGATTTCACTGAGCTTCTTGTACTTGTTCGAGTAGATGCCCAGGCCGAGGGTCGGGGTCTGACCGAGCGAAGTGAGGTCGAGGTGGTTGTCGGCGGTGAACTTCTTCAAATAGTTGCCGTGCTGGAACAGGTTGGCCTGGATACTGCCGGAGGCGAGCGCCTTGTTGGGCTGCACGTAGTCGGTGAATTCCTTGGTGGTCAGCTCATACCCGTCGTCCTTAAGCAGCGGCGCGAACACGTTCTTGACCATGTCGCCGTATGGACCGGGGCAGACGCCGACAACGATCTTCGTGGTCTTGCCCTTGGTGGAGTCGAGGCTGGCGGTCGAGGCGTTGCTCGAGCCGCATGCGCCGAGACCGGCGGCCAGCATGATGCCGGCGGCCGTTGCTGCGATGAGTTTCCTACTGGTGTTCCACACGGTGCGTACTGACATTGCTCTCTCTCCTTGAATCACCCGAGCTGCGCCCGGACGGTTTGCTGTCGGTTTCGCCGCGCTCCCCTGCCAGCGGTGTTCCGGCTGGTTGAGCGGCGTTGGTTGTAATGTATGACCGCATTGGGCGGGATGTGCCGGCGTGGCTATCAGCTGTGATTATGACGCACGCCCCAAGCGCGTTCGAGAGGTCGAAATCCTTGATATTTCGCGGTTTTCCAAGATTGCCTGCCGGATATTGATTCTCTTTTGACGTCGTTATCGACATCGGCGATCACCATGGTGCCTTGCACTGATATTGCGCAAAAATCGGCCGGAAATATCACGGTGCGGCCGGGTTGTCCGGTCGCACCGTGGTTGGTTGGGTTTGTCGGTTTTCTGTCGGTTTCGTTGGTTTCGTCGGTTTCGCCAGGTTCGTCGGATTGTGTTGTGACGAACCTGCCGGCGATACCGGGACGCGCGGCGATAGCGGGACGCGACGCCTGTTACTTGAGGCTCGCCTCCTCGGCGGCGATGACATCGGGATGGTGGATGGCGAACGCGCGTTCCGCCAGATGCAGCTCATCGGTGACAAACTCGTGCAGCTTGCACACATACCCATGCTCGCGTCCGATACGCGCGATGTAGCCGTTGATGTAGTCGACCTCGGTCGGCCTGCCCTTGGTCAGGTCCTGGTACATGGACGGGAAGTGCAGCGGATGGGCCACGCCGGCGGTGTGCAGAATCGTCTTGACTTCCGATTCACGGGTCCCCAGCAGTTTAATGCCCGCGTGTTCGGCCGCACTGTAAGCCTCGTCCACGAGCTCTTCGGTCATACGTTTGGCCACGTCTGAACCCTCGAATTCGCCGAAACGGATGAGGAACATGGTGCACAGGGTGTTGAGCACCGAGTTGAACACGATTTTCGCCATGCACATGCCTAGGAAGTTGTCCACAATCGTCGGGTTGAGGGTCGCGGCCTTGAAATCGTCGAATATCTGCTGTTCCTCAGGGCTGATGGTCGTCTGGTTTTCGTCGTAGCAGCACATGTTCATCGCTTTCGCGTGGGCGCCGCCCGTGAAGTTCACATCGCCCGGACCGTAGACGACCGCTCCGATCAACGCGGTTCCGCCGATGATATGGTCCTTGGGGAAGTATTCGGCGAGTTTTTCGAAATGCCCGTACCCGTTCATCGCGGAGAACACATACTGCCGGTCATTGAACAGGTGGGCACAACGCTTGAGTACGCCGTCGAGCTGCATCTGCTTGACAAATACAATCCACACGTCCGGGTCACCGTGATACTCCTCCGGGTAGTAGACGCTGATCGGCACGAGGTGACGGTCCTTCTCGTCCTGCGAACAGTAGACGCCGCCTTGTTCACGGATTTTCTCGACATTCGGACGCCACGTATCGATGAAGTCGACGTCTTTGCCGGCGAATTCCTGGAGCAGAACGCCATACTGCGTGCCCATGCCGCCGGCGCCGATGATTGCGTATTTCATTGGTTTCCTCTCTGGGTTGTCGGTTGTATTGATTGGTTTGTCGGATGATTACAGGGGTTCGAGCCGAATGCGCGGATGCGGGCGGCGGACCGTGACGGCCAAAGTCATCAAGCACGTCACCAAGCGTCGCCGCGCGTGTCACGGATACGGTGTGCCGCCAGGGTCAACGTCTCCTGCGGCATAAGCAGACTGAACCGCACGTATCCGGCGCCGGTCGGGCCGAAATCGGAACCGGCGATCACCGCCACGCCGGCCTGACCGATAAGCCACTGGGCGAAAGCCTGATCATCACCGCCGGGAACCGGCATCCAAGCGAACAGGCCGCCATGCGAGTCGGTCAGGTGCAGTCCCGCTTCGGCAAGCCCCTCACGCAGGGCGAGATACCGGTGGTGATACCGGTCGGCGAGCACGCGGACCGTCGACTGGTCGCTGTTCAGCCCCGCCGCACCCGCGTCCTGCACAATCGAGGACACCAGCAGACTGGTCTGTGCGTGCACGGATTTCACCGCGGCCATGAGCTGAGTGTTGCCGGCCACGAAACCGCCACGCCAGCCGGCAATCATGTACATCTTTGACAGCGAGCACAATTCCAGCGACACGTCAAGGGCTCCCGGGGTGCTCAACAGGCTGATCGGCGGCTGCTCGTCATAGCCGATGCCGGCGTAGGCGAAATCGTTGACGATAACGACATGATGCTCCTTGCCTATGCGCACCGCCGTTTCGAACAGTTCCCGGGTCGCCACGGCACCGGTCGGATTGTTCGGATAGTTGAGAATGAGCAGTTTCGCCTCGTCCCAGATTTCGTCCGGCACGGCGTCGAGATCCGGTAGGAATCCACGCTCCGGGCTGGTTGCAATCGTGTACACCCGCCCTTGTGCCACTGCGGTTGACCCCTCGTATTGCGGGTAATACGGGCCGACCAGCACAACCAGATCGCCGGCGTTGACGAGGGTTTGGATGACGGCGCTGATGCCGACGGACGCGCCCGCAGTCGCCAGCAGCTGAGTGGCCGGGTCGAGGGTCACGCCGAATTCCCGCTGGTACCAGCCGGCCGCCGCCTTGAGGAAGGCCGGTTTGCCGTTGAATGACGGGTATTTGAAATCGGCGGGATCGCGGGCGGCCTGGGCGACCGCATCGATCATGAACTGCGGCGGCTGACCGTCCGGATTGCCTTGGCTCAGGTCGATGATGTCATGGCCGGCGGCCCGATATTTGGCGACCCGCGCGTTGGCCGCGGCAAACGGATTCGCCGGGATGCCACGCACCCGATCGGCGATGTTCGCGGTGATGTCTTGTGCTGTCGTTGCTGTTGTTGCCGTCGCTGCTGTTGTTGTTGCCTGTGTCATTGCGCCCACTCCTCTCGCGAGTTCCGCTCACACGGACGTCACCGGGTGGAAAGCCCGATTCCTGCCATGTGCCGTGTTGCCCTGTATGGTATGCAATCACGATTGCGCGGCGGAAACGCCTTGTCGGCTATTGCCGTTATCTATGCCGCACTATCAGATGCCGTGTTGTACGACGTTGTTCTGGGCGACGGTGTTGTTGGTAGCGGCGTTGCGAGCGGCAGTGTTACGAACGGCGGTGTCTTGCGGCATTGTTCTGAGCAACGGACCGATTGGCCGCCTCCAACGTATGCGGCCACATACGCAGGTCGGCGCGACCAAACAGGACGCCGCCTCCCGGACCGGCACTCAGCCACGCCACGCATGCCCAGACATACGCAAACCGGCACGCCCCAATCCCCTGTCCCAAATCACCGCAAGAAACAGCACGCCACGCATGTCTTGGGACACACAACTTGACGCTTGTCCGCTTCGCCGCGCAAACTTCCGCCGCAACCGCAAGTCCTGCATGCCGCCGCATACGCGACATGACAAATCAAGCTACGCCAGCCCCATCTCTCGGCCGGCGTGCCCCGTCATTTGTCTGCGCAAGTATGTCGGGACATGCGGAACATGCCGAACCTCTCTCTCCGCCGCTGATTCCCGGCAGCGACAACCAGCCTGCGTATGCCCCGGCGTACGTACTCCGTCAATCATCCGCACCGCCACGGGCAGCCCCGCCGGTCGGGAGGCATCATCATTCGTTCAGGCGGTGCTCGTAAGGTGTGATTCAACGACTGGACCAAAGGAGCATCGATGGCAGAGCACACCACCGCACACACAGATATCGCATCAAGCACGTCCGGCATCGCAACGGCAGCGACGGCGGCAACCGTACCGGCACCGGCACCGTACGCGGCACCTGAACGCCCGATTAATGTGGCGATTCTTGGCGCAGGACGTATCGCTCAGAAGATGGCGACCACCCTCACCCTGATGGCGCAAGACCCGACGTACCGCGCGTATGCCAGACCGTACGCCGTCGCTTCCCGCGACCAGGCGCGCGCAGACGAATTCGCGGCGCAGTACGGCATTCCGGTGGCGTACGGGTCATACGCGCAGATGCTGGATGACCCGGAAGTCGACCTCGTGTACATCGCGACCCCGCATTCGCTGCACGCCGAGCAGGCGATCGCGTGTATGGAAGCCGGCAAGCATGTGCTGGTGGAGAAAGCATTCACGGTCAACGCCGAGCAGGCGCAACATGTGATTGACATGTCCTGGCAGACCGGACGGCTGTGCGCCGAAGCGATTTGGACGCGGTACATGCCGTCGCGCGCAATGATTCGCCGGCTGGTCGAGGACGGCACCATCGGCGATGTGTGCGCGATTAGCGCGAATCTGAGCTATCCGACCACACGCAAGCAGCGAATCGTCGACCCGAAGCTTGCAGGCGGCGCGTTGCTTGATGTCGGCGTGTATCCGTTGAATTTTATCGATATGGCGATCGGCGGTGACGGCGGCGGGCGCAGCATCGCCCGCATGGAGACCGCGATGATCCCGTACAAAACCGGCGTGGACGCGCAAAGTACGACAACCTTGTTCTACGATGACGGCGTGATGGCGGTGAGCACCTGCTCGCTGCTTGCCGTTTCCGACCGCGATGGGGCGATTTGGGGCACGGACGGGTACCTCATGTGCCGCAACGTGAACAATGTGGAGTGCATCGACGTGTATGACAAGGATCACGCGCTGATTCGCAGCATCCCCGTACCCGCGCAGCTGACCGGCTACGAGTATGAGGTCGCCGCCTGCGCCAGTGCCATCGCCGCCGGATCGACCGAATGCCCGGACATGCCGCACGCCGACACCCTGCGGATGATGCGGCTGCTCGATCAGATCCGCGAGCGCTGGGGGCTGCGGTACCCGTGTGAGTGAGGTGGGGTGAAGCGCCGAGAAATCTCTTATATAAGAACACGCCCTTTACTTTCCCAGGTTGATCGAATCTGGGGATTAGCATAATATTGCTGCTCTGACTGGAACAGGAGCGTGGAACTGATGGACAAGACTATTCGTATTGCCGAGCTGTTCGCGGGCGTGGGCGGCTTCCGCCTCGGCCTGGACGGATACGACAACCCGGAGCATCCCGAGTTCCACAAGGATTCCGCCGGCCCGTTCCAGACGGTGTGGGCGAACAACTGGGAGCCCAACGGGCAGGAGAGCAAGCAGTTCGCCGCGCGGTGCTACGCGCACCGGTTCGGCGAGGACTCAATCGTTAACGAGGATATTGCCAAGACCCTCGACGAGGTTGAGGCTGGGACACGGCAGATTCCCGAGTTCGACATGCTCGTGGGCGGGTTCCCCTGCCAGGACTATTCCGTCGCCAAGCCGCTTTCCATGGCCGCAGGCATCGACGGGAAGAAGGGCGTCCTGTGGTGGAGTATCAACCGGCTGCTGGAGATGCGTCATCCTCGTCTCGTGCTGCTCGAAAACGTCGACCGGCTGCTGAAATCTCCCGCCAGCCAGCGCGGCCGTGACTTCGCCATCATCCTGACCTGCCTGAACCGTCTCGGTTACGACGTCGAATGGCATGTGATTAACGCCGCCGAATACGGCATGCCCCAGCGCCGCCGCCGCGTGTATATCTACGCCGAATACGCGGATGGGGCTGAACGGGAAACGACTGCGGAAGCGCTGCATACCCGGCTGTTCGAGTCGGGCGTGCTCGCGCGCTCGTTCCCTGTCACGCCGGCGGAGAAGAACGCCGTATCTCGGACATTTACAATCGGCATTGACCCGTACAAGGCGACCCAAACCTTCGGCAAGGGCGAGAAGACCAGCCCGTTCCAGAATGCAGGTGTCATGGTCAATGGGCATGTGCTCACCGTCAAGACCGACGCCGTGTACGACGGACCGTTCCACACACTCGGCGAGTACCTTGTGCCCGCCGACCAAGTGCCTGCAGAATACTGGATTGACGAGGCACACCTGCCGACATGGCAGTATCTCAAGGGCGGTAAACGCGAGCAGCGAACTACGAAGACCGGCTACCAATACACGTACTCCGAAGGACCGGTCGCGTTCCCCGATCCCCTCGATCGACCGAGCAGGACCATCCTTACCGGGGAAGGCGGTGCCGGGGCGAGCCGAACAAAGCATGTCGTGCTGCAGGATGGCAGGCTTCGCCGTCTCGTACCCGACGAGCTTGACCAACTCCAGTGCTTCCCGAAGGGATGGACCGCGGACGGTATGACCGACGGACATCGTGCGTTTTGCATGGGCAACGCCCTCGTTACCGAAATCCCCCACCGAATCGGCAAAGTCATCGCGCAGGACGAAGCGGAACGGAACAACAAGAGGGAGTAGGCGCGGTTCCGCCAACGCGTTCGCATACCGGTGCCGTTATGCAGCGTCGAGGAATATCTCCTTGTTGTGATATTCGATGAACCGATGGGATGGTCTGCCCGTCTCGGGCAACTCGATTCGCATTCCCTCGAAGCGATACAGCCATCGGTCATTTGCCTCGTCATGAGGCACCGCGGAATGCGCAACATGGACACGATAGTCATCGTCAATCGTGATGAACCCGCGGTCGAACGCCTTGTCATGGAACGCATTCAGCAACAGCCCGTTGCCCGCAGCGGTTTTTTCGACCGCATCCGACACATTCCACGGTTTGATATGGCTCGCCACCAGCAACTGGTCAATCCCAATGCCCGTCATACAGCACCGGCCATGATAATTCTTAACCAACAGGTTCCTGAAATACTGTTGGTGAATCCGCTGCATAACAGTAGCCTCACGCTCGCCGCCCGTCATGAGCATATGCGTCGTTTCCAGCACGGAAGGTGTGCCGACAATATCGTCGTTCTCAAGGCCAGCTGATCCATACGTATGGAACAGCAACTGCAAACATTGTTCCAAAAACGTATCCCGCGATTCGGCATACATTTCCCACACCTGCTCGTCAAGCTTGCTGCCATGACGCATACCGACTTTGCCCAAACCCACGCGGTTTGGGTCATGCGCTGCGATGTTCCATATCTTCAGCGCCACAGACGATGGCGTGCGATGGAGACGATTGGCGAGCCTGCGCACGTCAGCACCTTTATCATCGCATTCGCGAGCCGGCAGAACGTAGTACAGCGCGAAGGCCATCATGGTCTCGTCCAGCGACCAGTTCCGCCTCGTCGATGCTGCGCTACGCTCACTCACAAGCCCAGGATATACCCGAGACGCAATGATCAGTAACCGCTGAGATGGCATGGCCGGCATACAATACCTGTATGGCCTTTGATGAGCGGCACGTTTTCACACGATCCCAGTTGGAGCAGATACTTTCGAAATGCATCGGCAAGACTTTGCAGGAAGTAGATACACAGCATGTCCTTAACGGCAAACGCAACAAGGGATACGCCGGCGCCATCATTGAACAATCCGTTCTCGGGTATCCCGCCGACAGCGACCGCAGACCCGATTTGCTTGTGGATGGGACGCCCGTCGAATTGAAGACGACCGGATTGGTCACGTCCAAAAAGAGCAAGGCAAACGGCGACAGTGGATACAAGGCGAAGGAGCCAGTATCAGTCACTGCAGTACAACTCGACAACATATGCGACGAGGATTTCGAGCATTCCGGATTCTGGGAGAAGGCCCGGCATCTCCTCTTCGTGTACTACCTTTACGCTCACAAAACCAATTCTCCTGCCGACTACGGCGATTTCCCCCTCTTGGGGTACCAGTTCGTCGATTTTATCGGGGAAGACAAGGAACTGCTGAAACACGACTGGGAAATCGTGCGAGATTTCATCATACAAATCAACGCAGAACATCCTGAAGACCCAGAGACCCAGTACCCGCGTATCAGCAGCGAACTGAATAGGCAGAGACTCTCAGTCATCGACACCTCACCCAAGTGGCCGAACAAGCCGCGATTCCGCCTGAAAGCGGCGTTTGTGACGGCAATCTACAACAAATACGCCGGAATCACGTTCGATGACCTTCCCGATGATATTCGCAGCCTTGGCGAGCTAGATCACGAATGCCATCGAATCACCGACCTATATGGCGGGAAAACCGTTGAGGAGCTTTTCCGGATATTCGGAATCGACAACAGGCCCGCAAAAAGCGACGGCGAAGCCGTGACCGTTCGTATGTTCGGCGGCACAGCCAAGAAGATGGGCAAGGTGGAGACCTTCGCCAAATTCGGCGTACACGGGAAATCACTCGTACTCACCAAGAAAGGCGGCAGGACAGAGGATATGAAACTGTTCCCCGTGGACTTCGATGAGTTGCAAGACCCGTCAGTCGGGTTTGAGGAATCGTCGTTCTACACGTATTTCTCCGAGGCCCAACTCCTATGCAGCGTCTTCGAGGAACCAAGTTTTGAAGCACCATTCGCCGAGAATGTCTTCCTTGGATTCAAGCGTTTCACCTTCTCCGATGACTTCATCAACACCGAAGTAAGGGCGGTCTGGGAGCGCATGAGAGAACTCGTTTTCAACCATGAATTGCGTATTGTCCCGAAGCGGCACAAGGATGGCACGCCCATCATTAACAAGACAGGCGTGCCAAGCGAAGCGCCCAACTGGCCGAAATCCGCCGAACATACGGTGTTCGTCCGCGGGTCCGGCAACGATTCGCGCCCACAGTTCAAGACAGTCGTCGTCAATGGGCTTCATATGTATCGCCAAGATATCTGGATCAAGGGAACATATCTCGCTGAGCAACTCAACATGCTGCCGTTCCTGTGATACTCACGGTATCTCCTGGGGTCGCAATGCCAGGAGATACCGCCGAGGGCACTATCCGAGATGCTCGTGAATAATCTTCGCCACGTACCGCCTGTCAAGCCAGAATGCCTGCTTGGTTATGCTCTCCCCATTAGGCAGCAATATGCGGTCGGCACCGTCACCGCCATGCGGGCGAATGTGGCATACGCCATTGAACGACGAGTCAGGCAGTAGGTTCGAACCTCTCCGCTCCCCGTAATGCAACGGCACCTTATCGACCATCAACTGATGCACGCGCTCCCAAACCGGCCGGATATACCGTTCAATGTCCTCTTCGGGCATATTCCACAGGAATGCGCCTTCGAAAGTATCATCCATGAAATCGCGCTTGTGAGTCCGAGTCCCCCGGTTACGAAGCGAGCATATCAACATTCGATTGTCTTCAAAGAACCGGTACATGAACGAGTCGTGCCATGTAGCCGTCGGGTCGCCGAGCTCATTCCACTGGTCTTCGGTGATATACGGGAAGGACATGCTCTCTTTCGGCAACTCATCATTAAACCGTTCAACCACCTTGACTTGGGTAACTCCAGCAGCTTTGAACTGCTCCACGGCATCGACGTTCTTGCTCTTGACACCGAGCATCGCCAATACCATGCGCTGCTTGTACTGATTGGCCTTCACGCTTGGCAGATGATACTCGGCCAGATTGCTCACGATTTCCCGACAGGTATGGCCCACATACTGGTTCGCATGGGATCTGACAAATTGGCTCAACGATTCGTCAGCAGACAGCTGGAGACGTTCACCGTCACTCGTGCCCAGCAGCCGTTTCGCGACCATCGACATATACGATGCCTTATACGAGAAGGCACGCTGTTTCGCTTTGATGTACCGTTCGGCAGACCCCTCCGGAGCCGGCGCCCGTCGTATGGAAGTCGCGGCGGTGCTGCCTTTCGTGGATGCAGCCAGATAATTCGTGTCTGACTCGCTGAGCAAATCGGCGTAACCTGCAGCTACCTTGTCATGGATGAACTGCCAGTCCTCACGGATAGTCGCCAGCTCTTGGTCGCGATAATCCAGTATGACCGATTTGTATATCTTGCATTGGTTACGCGGTTCAAGCTGCAGGTCTTTGCGGTCATCGATGTAATAGATAATCACCATATTCTTGGCTTTTCGCCAAAACGTGGACGTATCGAAATGTTCATCCGGAAGTTTCAGGTAATTGATGATATCGATGACCAGCCGCTCTTTCGCGTACAGGTCGAAATCCCTTGGCTTCTTACTCTTCTTTGAATAATGGCGCAGTGGAGTCATCTTCAACTCATATGGGATTCCCCCGACCAGTAAATCCGGATTCGGATCTGAGTTTATTCGATATTGGGCAACGGATTCCTCAAGAGCCTCCCCTTGGCCTCCCTTGTTCTTCTTCTTGACCGTACGACCGGTGCCGTCAATTTCCCTTATCGGCTTTCCCTCGGCCGCACGCAGTCTCTCTCGCAACTCGTCAATGGACGAGAAGACGCGCCGATTCGGATAATGCTTCTGCGGCGTGTGTTGACTCAATACATCAAACATCGACGACACTGTATACCCCCCCTGATAACGAGACGATTGTTTACAGTGTAACCGGCGAACACGCCCGACGGGCCAAATCAGCAACATCGTCGATGGCACGGCAGCACGCTGTCATTCTGGTTGCTTTCACCATGTCGGCGGGTTGCCGTTAGCCAACACTCGCCAAACAGGCTCCATCATCAAGCAGTTGTTCAGGCAATTCCCCAACACGCCGATCAGCTCAAAGAAATCAATCAGATTGTCTGTTTCTGTCCAGATCTTCTGGATCATTGATCATTAGGTCATCAATTAGATGACCTAATGACAGCAACCGGACAAGCCCACGGCTTTGGATACAGGGGACGACCATGGACATTCAAGCACACCAAGAACCGATCAACGAAACACTCCCGATTGCAGGAACAGTACAGCTGTATATTCCTCCATTCAAGCATCGATATTGCTGGAAAACCGACCAGATCGACCAGCTGTTCGCCGATATCCGCTACGAGGACGAGAACTACTACGTCGGCAATCTGCTGGTGGTCCCGCATGAGCAGCAGGGAAAGAACATCCCGGATGCGTATGACGTGATTGACGGTCAGCAGCGCCTGACCACAGTCTCGTTGTTCTTGCTGGCCATCTGGCAGCGGGCTCAAGAGATTTCCAATGACGAGAATACGTCAAGAGACGACATCATGAAGACCGGAACCATCCAGTCAGATATCAAGCGCCGTCTGATTTTCAACAATTCAGACGATGCCCTAGAACCTCGACTCCACCTGCTCGAGGAGGATGACACCGTCTACCGCAGCCTCCTGCGTGTTCTCAACAGAAAAGAACCCGGACGCACCGGACGCACGGCGTTCGCAAAACGGTATGGGTACATTCGCAAACTGTTCGGAGCCGACGCATTCCCGACCATCGGCGAGCTGGACAAATTCTATGAGAAGCTGCTCAAGGTCACCATTTTGCGCATCCATGTGTCAGATGTCACCGACGCGTTCAACGTGTTCTCCTCGATGAACTCGAAAGGCCTGCCGCTGACACTAGTCGACCTGCTGAAGGCGGAATTCATTTCGGACGCAGGCGAATACCTCGACCGCAAGGCAGAAGAAACCACCAACCAGTGGATAGCATTGTCCGAAACCCTCAGCCGCGACGGCGAGCCGGATACCACCATCACCACCCAGTTCCTCCTGAACAATTGGGACGCGTTCGAAAGCGAAGACAACAGATCCATCACCAAGAGCAGCGCGCTCAAACTCTACCGCAGCCGAATCCGCCAGTACTACAGTGAAAAACGCTCCGACTATCTGTCAGTTCTCCAAGAACGTGCAGGCATCTATGCCCAGATTCTGTGTCTGCCCGAGCATGAGCATCACGACCAGACCATCGCCAAGCGGCTGAAGGCGCTGGTTCAACTCGAATCGACCCAGTCGTACCCGCTGTTGATGGAGCTGCTTGGAGATCCCGGCCTCGAGCTCGGAGATGCACTCCCACAGATTCTCGACTATCTCATCGCCTTCTACGTGCGGCGAAACATCACACTGGTGCCAAAATCCTCTAATATCAGAGCCCGCATCATCCGTCTGACCCGCGAACTCAAGCAACACAAGTACACCGGAATCGCGGCACTGAATCTCATTCGTAACGGTGAAGGCGATATCCAAGGATTGAACGCCATCAGTGTCGACGACAATGTGCTCCGTACAACCCTGTGCACGCAAGGCATCTACGACAAGAACAAGGCGACAACGCGCTTTGTCCTGATCGACCTCGAACGACGCCTGCCGGGCGAAGGTATCGTCAGCAAAGCGCGCCCGGACACCTTTGACGATTTCGTCAAGAACAGCACCAAACAACGTCGCTGGTCCATCGAACACATCCTGCCGGAAGGTAACCTACCTGATACGTGGAACAACGCGATCAGCCCGGACAATCCAGACCAAGCCAAGGAAATCCAAGCGGAATGCGTCCACCTGATCGGCAATCTCACGCTCACCCCATACAACAGCGAACTGGGGCAACGAACCTTCGACGAGAAGAAGCGGTACAAGGATCCGACCAGCAGCGATATCACAGGTCTGGCGATGCCGCTGAAAATCAACGTGTCCATACCGGATGTCGAGAACGGCGAGACACTCGAGTCGAAAACGACATGGACCGCTGATGACATCAAGCGCCGGAGTGCTTGGTTTGCCGATAAAATCGCCCAGCTGTACAGCCTGAATTGAGTTGTGGCAACGGCTCCTGTGGTGATTGAAATTACGCGGCAGCGGGATTCCAATCCTCGCGGGAGCCGCCCCCCATATGCTTTCAGATAAGTCGAGCGGCCACCTGCGTGATTAAACTGCTCGGGTTATCTCCTGATCAGAGGATTATCAACAGTCGCCAGCGGATCTTCATCCGCCGCCAACGCGTCAAGGGCAGCCAGCACGCGTTCGTGACGTCAGCTTTCCCGCTCTCCTTCTGGCTCCCCCACCGCATACGCATACGAATCCTCGAAGAACGCGCGCTCGAGCCGTGCGACTTCGGGGAATACGGCGGCTTCCGGGCCGTCGACGCTCGCATACCGGTTCACCAGCTCGATGAGATTGCCCACCCAGCGGCGGAACAGATCGCCTTCGTGCAGCTCCACCCAGCCGCGGTGCGCCGGCACCTGCTGGACGACACCCGCATCCACCGTGCGCTTGGCCCAGGCCAGGTACAGCCATTCCATCGCGCACATCAGGCACAAGAGTTGAGCGAAACTGCCGGTCGCGGCAATCTGGTCGAGATACGCGCAATATTCGCGGTTCGCCGGGGTTTGTGGCACGCTCGCCTGATGCCGCTCGTCTACCCCGTATTCCTCAAGGAACCGCAGGAAATACGGCTTCTCCTGATCGGCGAAGAACTCGGCCTGCTGGTTGAGCATGTCCCGAATCTCCTGCGTCGGCGCCTGCGCGGTCAACCGTTCCAACGTCGGCTGCGTGAAGAACGTGAAATCCTGAATCAGATAGCTGATGAGCACACTGTCCGGCAACGTGTCATCCAACAGTTCGTTGACAAACCGCGAATTAATCGCCGCCCGCCAATCCTCGGCGGCCGACATGTAGAACGCGTCAGCCACACTGCCGGGCGTCGCACCGAGAAAAGCGTAATCACCGCTTGCGCTGGCCGGTGCGAGCGGGACATGCTTTGCCGCAGATCCAGACGTTTCACCAGGCACACCGGATGCACCAGATGCACCGGACGCACCGGTTTGGGCGACGTGTGATGCGATTGTCGCTTCAGCAATATGATTCGAATGAGCAGACGATAATGCCGTCATGGCTGTTCCTTTCCTTCGCCGGTATTGCCCGGACAGGTTCACAGGGTCTGCGCCTTGCGCACTCTCAGCCACGGCCCCGCCGCAGCTCCCCTAGGTTGCCCAGCCACCCTACCTCAGCCACCGGGACATACGTGCACGAGTTTCGCCCCCATCATCGAGTTGCGCCGCCCCTGCGTTCCGGGATTCGCCCGTCATTGCACCATCGTGCGCCCCTGCGGCATATGCCGGCCAACATCACCATGCCCATCTACCAGCACGATTGCCGTCATCCCGCGCAATGTTCACTATTCCGTCGGATTCCGTCGGGCGTCGCACCATCCGATACCAGCGCATTGAGAATCATTGAAAACGAGAACCGACTTCATGCCCTGGGGCGTTCAATCATTGCGGCATATCACGTCGCGAGGCGCCCTACGTTCTATACTGCACTGTAACAACCGCCTGGATGCGCGTCCCGTACCGAATGCAACTCGTATGCCACCGCATCACCATACTGTGAGGATTTCATGACCGATTCTGCTCTTCAGCCGCCACGACACACGCCAACACCGCAGGATGCCGCGCCCGCCCCACTCAGGACGCCATTACCGCCATCCGGCTCTTTACGCCGCGCGCCGCATGTACATGCCTCGACGGCCCCCGGAGTGCATCGTCCGATGCGCCGAGCCGATCGCGAAGTACGCTCCCCGCAGCAAATCAAGGATATTCTTGACGCGTGCGAAGTCGTTCGTATCGCCTACCAGGATGCCGAAGGGTTGACCATCGTGCCGATGAATTTCGGCTATGATTTCAGCCTCGCTCGGTTTGCACACCCCGAAGACGATCTTCCGGTCAACGTGTCAGCGGACGGCACACCGTTGCCACCGGATTTCGGTGAGTTGCGCATCTTCCTGCATTCATCGCACGAGGGACGAAAAATCGACGCCATCAGTGCAGCCGGCAACGCGCTTCCGGTCGCCTTTGAGCTTGACTGCGACCATCAGGTGCATGAAGGCCGCACACCTTGCAACTGGTCAGCGTCCTTCCGCTCGATTGTCGGTACGGGTATGGCATCGGTGATAACGAATCTGGATGAGAAAATCACAGCCATGCAAGCCCTGATGAGCAAGCAAGCCGGCATGGATCACGTGCCGTTCACCGCGCAGCAGATGGCAAGCGTCACCGTCTGGCAAATCACTTCGACCAACTTCACCGGAAAAATCCACACCGTTCCGCGCCCGCATGGCGGCAAGTGACTGTCCTTGCGCCCCTGCCCGATTCGCAACTTGGCATATCGTCAGCTCGGGCGCCGCGTGATACTTGCGCGATTCGCAGCGCAATACGGTCGCCGTCCGCAACGGCGTTCTCGCCCGACCATCGCCCGACCGGCCACCGACCGACCGCCTGGCAACTCACCCGAGCAACGCGAGCAGATCGTCCTTGGTGAGCCGGCTGATGGCACTACCACCGGTCGTCGAGGCATCGTCCACGAATTTCGCCGCAAGATCGGACTTCGTGTGCTGCAAGTTGAGAATACGCTCCTCAATCGTGTCCTTCGCCACGATCTGATACACATTCACATCCTGCGTCTGCCCGATGCGATGCGCACGATCGGTCGCCTGATTCTGCGCAGCCGCATTCCACCATGGGTCAGCATGCACCACCACGCAAGCACCAGTCAGATTGAGACCGGTGTTGCCGGCTTTCAGCGAAATCAAGAACACCGGAGTGTCATCCTTGTTGAACTGGTTGACCAGTTCAAGCCGCTTCTTCTTCGGGGTCGCGCCGGTAATCACGTCATAGTCAATATCGTTCTTGCGCAGCCGCTTGCCGATCAGATGCAGATAGCTGGTGAACTGCGAGAAGATCAGCATCTTACGACCCGCATCACGGCACGACTCCACCAGCTCCTCAATGGCGTCAAGCTTGGCGGATTTCTTCCCCGCATTCTCGTACACGAGCCGCGGATCACAGCAGATCTGCCGCAAGCGGGTCAGCTGGGCGAGCACCTTGATTTTCCCGGCACCGGAATCGAAATCGGCATCCCGGTTGATGGAAGCGCGCAACCGCTGCTCAAGCGCAGCATACAGTTTGCGCTGTTCGCCCTCCAGCTGGACAGTGATGACATTCTCAATCTTGTCAGGCAAGTCGCCGAGCACATCTTTCTTCAGACGCCGCAAAATAAACGGACCTACGAACACCTGAAGCCTGCGCTGCACGATGGCGTCGCCGCTGAGAATCGGCATTTCAAAACGACCGCGGAAATGCTTGTAACTACCCAGCATCCCCGGCATGAGGAAATCGAAGATGCTCCACAATTCGGACAGCCGGTTCTCAATCGGCGTGCCGGTAAGCGCAAACCGGTGTTTGGCTTGGATCGCGCGAACCGCCTGTGAGGATTTCGTCGCATGATTTTTCACGTATTGCGCCTCATCCAACGCCATACATGTGAAGGTGATATCCCGATAATCATCGACATCGCGCCGCAGCAAATCATATGATGTGACGAGCAAATCATAATTGCGCGCACTGGCGAGAATCGCCTGACGCTCATCTTTGCTTCCTGCCAGCGCGACGACATGGAGTTCTGGAGTGAATTTCTCCGCTTCCGCAACCCAGTTGTAGACCAAGGACGCCGGGCAGACGATCAGATTCGGCCCGTGCTCACGCGATTCATCCAAGCGGCTGAGCAGCATGGCGAGCATCTGCACGGTTTTGCCCAGACCCATCTCATCCGCCAGAATACCTCCGAACCCCTTGTCGCACACCGCGTTGAGCCATCGGAAGCCCTCCACCTGATACGGGCGGAGCACGGATTTCAAGCTGTCAGGCACTTCGTAACGGGTCGGATCGATAATCTTGAGGTTGTCAACATACTGGCTGAACCGCTCGTCCTTATCGTCATCATCGGCCTGCCCGTCAAGATAGAACGCCTGGAATGCGGGCACGTCCACGGCTCCATCGGCGAACTCATCCCGATCTATGCCCAAATCGTCGGCAACGGTGTCAAGTTCGCTGGTGTCCATACTCGCCAAGTTGACGAATCTGCCGTCACGCAGCCGATGGAATCGCTTGCGCTGATGGTAGCTGTTGAGCAGCTGCGGCACTTCGTTTGGATCGACCTCATCGGCGATAGGCGAGATTTCCACCAAATCGGAACGCATGGACAATCCGATTTTGACGACCGGAGACGGCATGGATGTCACTCCGTCGAACGCCGGTGTCGAGTAGACGGTTCCCAGACCGCGCAACACTGGCAATCCTTCTGTCAGCAGGCGGTAGATGCCCTCGTCGTCATCTTCAGCCAACCGCGCGACCGGACCGTCCGGGCGCGGGAAATAATGCAGCAGCGCTTCCACGACAAGCCGTTCGGTCGCCGTGTCGCGCACCACGCCGTCATGCGCGCCGTTGCCGTTGAAGATGTGGAATCGGCGATCGCCATACCTGGCTTGGGCATCACACGTGATGCCATCGCGATCGCGGTCGAAATACAATTCGATCTTGCACGGCTGTTGTATGGTGGCCAGCAGTTTCGCCGGAATATCAGCGATCAAGCCGCGCAGGGGCTGACGCTGATGCTGGTCCTGGTCCTGATCCTGATCCCGGTCCGAGTCATTCGCCGGATTGCCGGACACGCCAGATGCCCCAAGCTCATTCGGATTGCCGGACTGAGGCGTCTCAGACACCGTCTCGCTATTCGAATCATCAGCGGACGTCGCAACAGAATCTGCGGTGTCGCTCGATTCGGCCACCGGCCCATCATCCGACTCCTGCCCGGCCGGCACACCGTCAATCGCACCGACCGTCAACTGCGGAAGCACGGTTCGGCTGAATACATTCAGATCCCGGGGACTCACATACTGTTCGATTTCGCGATCTTCCCCGCACAAAGCGATGGCAAGCTGCTTGCGCCGAGCCAATTGCGACGAACACCGGAAAATCATCGGCAGACCATCCGTGTTGGCTGAGAACCATTCACGGTCCGCCCCGATCGCGGAGCCGACGATGACATACGAGGAGGGGTGCCCGTCAATCACCGCAATCACGCTGGCAGTGTGGGTGATCGCGTATCCGCCATCGGCAGCCGGTGTGATTCGCAGTCCGAAATCAGGGTCGGCATCCACAACGCGCATATCGCGCGCGTTGGCGAACGCCGAACCGCTCCTGACAAACCCTACGGATTCGCCGGTATCGACGAACAAGCCAAGCAGTTCCGCCAATTCGTCGTCAGCCACCGGATATCCGCCGCCCGAAGCGACACGAGTGGCCGGATAGTACATGCTCGCGTTGAGACTTTCCCTGACCTGCACCGCGCGATCAAGGATGTCAAGCATCTTCCGCGATTGTTCGTCGAAGGTGTCGCGAGTGTGGACGAACGCAAGTTTCTGCCCATACTGGACATACTCCTGCTCCCGCACAGCGCTCAGCAATTCGGGAATACCGCTGACGACGTAGCCGAGTCTGAGTGAGGGGACGGTGAGTTTGAGACGGATCGTGCCGCCTGATATCCGCAATGATTTCGAGAACACAAGCTCCAAATGCACGCTGCCAATCGGCAGATGACGACTGGTTTGCACAGCAGGAAGCACTCCGCCGTTCTTTTCCGCGGCGCTGACCTGTTTGAGCAGGTCGAGCTGCCTGTTTTTCGCGTTATCGGCTTGACGACGCTCTTCGTCGAACATGAACCGTTCCAGCATCGGCGACGTGGTGCGGCGCTGGCGAGCGCTCCGCTGTGATCCGCCTCCTGTTACAGTGAACGAATCTGAATCTTCGTTGTAGGCAATGATCAACGCCAGCACATGCTTGCAGATGCCGCCGAATCTGCTGAACGCGGGGCAGGTACAAGAAGAATCGGTGAAATCTGAACGATTCTCGTCAATATGCGTGCTGACATCGTAATCGCTCAAGAAGTTTTCGGTACTGTGGACCGTCGCGTGAAGCGTTTCGCCGTCATCGGTATAGGTGCATGTGAAATCACGCATCCGATTGCTGGAAAGGACATCGAACGCACGATAATACGCGGCTCCCCCTCGCCGTTTCAGCTTGGATTCAGGAACAACCTCGTCGCGCGCACCATACGAAGAACCGGATTCACCGCCGAAATCGCGAGGCGTGTCGTATCCGCTGCCGCCGCGTCCCCCATAAACCGATGCATGCCAGTCCATGACCACCATCCTTCATCACGCACTCGTTCCATCGTAACGCAAGACGGGCGGGAAACGTATCTGCGTTCCCGCCCGTCTGGTCACTCAGCGATGCTTCTTGCCGCCGGTATGCTTATGCCCGGTTTTATGCTTCCCCGCGGGCTTTGATTTCTTCGAGGCTTTGGATTTCTTCTCATGCTTCGCGCTGACGAATCGAACATCGTCGCGATGCTTCTTGCCCCCATGACGCCAGCCGCCGGAACGCTCGCCGAACTCGCGTTCACGCCGCTGCTTGCGATTGCGCGGGCCTTCATCGTACGACGAAATACGACGGCCGGAATGACGCTGCGGCATCTCATCGTCTCGGAACGAACGATCGACATCACGGTAGGCCGCCCGGCCGAAATCACGCATGTCATCATCACGATGCGCAGCGCCACGATCAAAACGGTTCTTGCCGTGCTTGCGATGCTCAGCGTCCTTATGGCCGTGATGCTTGGCATTGCGGTAATCCTCGGTCGCCGTGAAATCAACGGATCCCGGCTGGTTGAAGCCTTCGAAGGTTTCACGGACGTCGTCGCCCTTGTGCCCGTGCGGGGCATGGCCCTTGCCGTGTGCTCCGCCCTTGTCGTGACGATTCTTACGGTCGCGACGATCCTTATCGTCGCGGTCATGGCGGCCCTTGCGTTTGCCGCCGTCCTTCTTTTTGCCGTTTTTGCCGTGCTTGTCGCCGAAATCGACCTGACCCAAATCCCAGCCTTCAACAACAGGCGCGGTTTCGCCCACCAGTTCAAGCAGTTCGGGAGATTCAGGCGTGACCGCAACCGGTTCCGCATCGATGCCGGCGTTGCGGAACAGACGATGCGAAGACCGGCGCTGGTTCGGCAGCACCAGCGTGACCACATCGCCATGCTCGCCGGCACGCGCGGTGCGGCCCGAACGGTGAAGGAAGGACTTCGGGTCAGCCGGCGGCTCGGTCTGAATCACCAAGGCGACATCGCTGACGTCAATACCTCGCGCGGCGACATCCGTAGCGACGAGGACGCGAACGAATCCCCGCTCGAAGGCGGCAAGATGATGGTCACGCTGCTTCTGCGACAGGTTGCCCTGCAAATCGACAGCAGGGATGCCGTGCTTGACCAGCTTTTCAGCGAGCTCCTTGGCCTGATACTTGGTGCGGGTGAAGATAATACGCTTGCTGTTGCCGCTGGCGAGCGCACGAATCACTTCAGGTTTGTCGTCCTTGGTGACCTTGAACACGTGCTGGGTGAGCGTGTCGACTTGGGCGTCGGCGGCATCCACGGCATGGACCTTCGGCTCGTGGAGGAACTCATCGACAAGCTTGTCGACACCGTGGTCGAGGGTCGCGGAGAACAGCATACGTTGACCGTCCGGAGCGACTTGCGCGAGGAGTTTCTCGACGGACGGCAAAAAGCCCATATCCGCCATCTCGTCGGCTTCGTCAAGCACGGCGACACGCACGGATTCAAGGGTGAGCAGCTTCTGATTGAGCAGATCCTCAAGGCGTCCGGGGCAGGCGACGACGATTTGCGCGCCGCGGCGAAGTCCATCTACCTGGCGGCCCTGACGAACGCCGCCGTAGATGGTGACGGTACGCATGCCGTACACTTCAGCGAGCGGGCGGATGACCTCATCAATCTGGTTGACCAGCTCTCTGGTCGGCGCGAGGACGAGTGCGCGCGGATGCGGCAGCATGGCCTTCTTGCGAGCGTCCTTGTCGCCGCTGTCCTTGATGGCGCGAAAATCACGAATGGCGTCATCCGTGTCGCTGGATTGCGCAAGGCGGGCGATCAACGGAATGGAGAACGCGAGGGTTTTGCCCGAACCGGTCTGGCCTCGACCGAGAATATCGCGTCCGGCGAGGGAATCCGGCAGCGTGTCCGCCTGAATGGGGAACGCCGTGGTTTTGCCGTCACGTTCGAGCGCATCGACCAGTTCGCGCGGAACCCCGAGCTCGGCGAAGGTGCGCGGCGGTTCGTCGCGGTGTGCAGCGGAATCGGCCGCCGCAGCCTCTGCTGCCGCGACGTACTTGCTCTCATGAAGTTCTTCCTCGATGTTCTGGTTCTTGAAGGAGGAATTCTTGCCGTCACGTCGATTGAAGCGCTTGCCGCCCTTGCGCTCCCCCTTGCCGTGGTGTTTGAAGGAATTGCCATGCCGCTTGTTGTCGTGCTTGTGGGCATGCTGAGAAGATTTGGAATCAGTCACTATGTTCTTTCGATCGTATGTCGGTCGCAATCGCGACCCAGCCGCACTCCCGCGGCGTTATTCAGACACTTCAGTTTATCGCGAGGTATCGAATTCGACGCGCGGCTGGCACGATGGTTCAAGCGGCGAGGCAGCAGTGGGTTACATCGATGACAGCGGTGGCGACGGGGTGAAGGCGGGGTTGAACGCAAGACGGTGTGAAAGCGGAGTGGCGAACGCAGGTCGGTGAACGCGGGTCTGCGAACACGGGCGATGGACGTTGGCGGGAAATCTGGAGCGCAGTCCACAATCAGTAAGTCTTGATGGCCAGGTCGATGGTCAGGGCAATGCCGGCGATCACCGCGGCGATGCGCATGATACGAGCAGGGATTTTCCGAGTGATTGGCGGGGCGATGTAGCTGCCGGCGAAGCAGCCGAGGCACATCACGATGGCCAACGGCCAATCGACGACGCCACGCGCGATAAACACCAAGGATGCGCTCATATTCGCGCCCCACCCGATCAGGGTTTTGAGCGCGTTGACCTGATGGAACGGTCCGATGCCGGCGGCGTCAAGCACCGCAAGGACCAACGTGCCCGCGCCGGCTCCGAAATAGCCGCTGTAGATTGCGCAGCATGACACGCCAAGCCAGACCCACCACGGGTCTTCGGAGAGCGGCTCGGTTTGTGTGCGGACGAGCGGGCGGGAACGCCGCTTCCCTGTATTGCCGTCCGGCGATGCCTCATTCAGTCCCAGCTGGACAGCTTGCGCCTGCGCTGCCGCGGCGGCCTGCCTGGCTTCGGCGCGCCCGCGCGGATTGAGGGCGATTGCGGCACTGCTCAGGGCAATCAGCGGCGGGACAACGAATTCGAAGACCTTCGGGTCGAGTTCAAGCAGCAGCAACGCCCCCAGGATGCCGCCGACCACGCCAATCGACACGTAAATCGCGGCCCTGAGGTGCAATCCATGCAACTCCTTGCGCGCACCGAGCGCACCGCCGAATCCCGTGCCCAGCACGCCAACCGTGTTCGACGCGTTGGCGAGGACGGGCGGCACTCCCAGCGCCAACAGCGCAGGGTAGGAAATCAGCGATGATGCGCCCACAGCGTACCCCACGAAGCCGGCTCCGACGCCGGCGAGCGCCACCAACAGCAGGGTGAGTACCGAGTATCCAGCAATCATGATGTATCTCACCTCCGCGGGCGCAACGGCAATGTGATTGCCGGTGTTGCAGTATTTCCGAGTGTTTGCAACTGACAGACGCGAATCCGGAATCATCGAGCCCAGTCGATTGATCGTCCCGCCAATCGCAAGTCCTGTTAATCCAAGTCCTGTCAATCGATAGTCTTGTCTATCGCAAGTCCAGACGAAGGATAATCCCGTCAATCGCATGTCCCGCCGATTGATAGTACGAGGAAGGCGAGGAGGCGTCCACTTTCCCGTCCAAGATACGAACAGCAACGACGGGCCGGGGGCGACCGCGATGTCGCACATCGGGCAGATACCGGCCCAATCCCGCGCCACACCAACCCAATCAGCCCGTCATGCGACCACACCGTCGCACCGCGGGAAGATACCGACCCATCAGACTCTCCGAACCACCTAAATCTGCCCGCCATGCAACCCACCAATCACACAACTCGCCGAAACCCGATGCCCCACCCGCGCGCCCCGTCAGCGACCCACCCGCTGTAGACCGTATACGCCATAATGGAAGGGTTATTGTGACCGATTACATTCCATATGCGCCTCCCCGGCGCACATCAGGAGAACGGAACAACTTTGGCTGAGTTTATTTATCAAATGATCAAGGCGCGCAAGGCCTACGGCGACCGGGTCATCCTCGACGACGTGACCTTGAGCTTCCTGCCAGGCGCGAAGATCGGCGTAGTGGGCCCCAACGGCATGGGCAAGTCCACGCTGCTG
Source organism: Bifidobacterium thermophilum (assembly GCF_002846655.1). Taxonomy (NCBI): domain Bacteria; kingdom Bacillati; phylum Actinomycetota; class Actinomycetes; order Bifidobacteriales; family Bifidobacteriaceae; genus Bifidobacterium; species Bifidobacterium thermophilum. The sequence continues at coordinate 274,435 of NZ_PCGX01000010.1, forward strand.
CGCATCATGGCCGGTCTCGACACCGTCTCGAACGGCGAAGCGACCCTCACCCCGGGCTACACGGTCGGCATCCTCCAGCAGGATCCGCCGCTCGACGAAGACAAGACCGTCGGCGAGAACATCAAGATGGCGTTCGGTCCGATTGCCGAGAAGGTTGAGCGCTTCAACCAAATCGGCGAGGAAATGGCGAATCCCGACGCCGATTACGACGCCCTCATGGAGGAAATGGGCAAGCTGCAGACCGAAATCGACGCCGCCAACGGCTGGGATCTCGACTCCCAACTCGAGCAGGCGATGGACGCGCTGCAGTGCCCCGACCCCGACACCCCGGTCAGCGTGTGCTCCGGTGGCGAGCGCCGTCGTGTTGCCCTGTGCCGTCTGCTGCTTGAAGCCCCCGACCTGCTGCTGCTCGACGAGCCCACCAACCATCTGGACGCCGAATCGATCCTGTGGCTCGAACAGTTCCTGCACCAGTACAAGGGCGCCGTCATCGCTGTCACCCACGACCGCTACTTCATGGACAACGTGGCCGAATGGATTTGCGAGGTCGACCGCGGCCACCTGTACCCGTACAAGGGCAACTACTCCACGTATCTGGAGACGAAAGCCAAGCGTATGGAAATCCAGGGCGCCAAGGACGCCAAGCTCGCCAAGCGCCTAAAGAACGAGCTCGACTGGGTGCGTTCCTCGCCGAAGGCCCGTCAGGCCAAGAACAAGGCGCGTCTCGAGCGCTACGACCAGATGGAAGAGGAGGCACGCAACTCCAAGAAGCTTGACTTCTCCGAAATCCAGATCCCGCCGGGGCCGCGTCTGGGCTCGCAGGTGCTGGAAGCCGAACATATTCACAAGGCGTTCGGCGACCGCGTGCTCATCGACGATCTGAGCTTCACGCTGCCGCGTAACGGCATCGTCGGCGTGATCGGTCCGAACGGCGTGGGCAAGTCCACCCTGTTCAAGACAATCGTCGGTCTGGAGCCGCTCACTTCAGGCAAGCTCACCATCGGCGACACCGTCAAGATTTCCTACGTCGACCAGAACCGTGCGGGCCTCGACCCGAACAAGAACCTGTGGGAGGCCGTCTCCGGCGGGCTTGACTTCATCGAGGTCGGCGGCGTGGAAGTGCCCACCCGCGCCTATGTGGCAAGCTTCGGTTTCAAAGGCTCCGACCAGCAGAAGCTCGTGAGCATGCTCTCGGGCGGCGAGCGCAACCGCCTGAATCTGGCGCTGACACTCAAGCAGGGCGGCAATCTGCTGCTGCTCGACGAGCCGACCAACGACCTTGATGTCGAAACGCTGGAAAGCCTGGAAAATGCGTTGCTCGAATTCCCCGGCTGCGCTGTGGTCATCTCCCACGACCGCTGGTTCCTCGACCGCATCGCCACGCATATCCTCGCGTGGGAGGGCACGGACGAGAATCCGGCGCACTGGTACTGGTTCGAAGGCAACTTCCAAGCGTATGAGGAAAACAAGGTCGCGCGCCTCGGCGAGGACGCGGCACGGCCTCATCGTCTGCATCGCAAGCTGACGCGTTAGTAGCATGCGGATGCGTTCGCCGGTGCTCTACATCGTGCGATAGGCGAACGGCAATCAATCATGGAACCTCCCAGTCGGGCAACCGACCGGGAGGTTCTTGAGTTTTGGGCTTGGGCCTTGGGTTCTGGTCTTGGGTTTGGTTCTTGGATTTCTTGGTATGCTCTTTCGTCGAATCCGACCGGAATCAAGCACGGGGCGGCGCCCGGTTCACCTTGCAGCCACCGGATGTTCACCCGACGCCACCGTGCGTTTACACGCGTGAGGACAAGTCGAATCGCAACGGAAATACACACCTGCTGTACTGTGTCATAACACTCGGCACATGCGCAGGATGCGGATTTCGTTGACGAAAACGGATTTCACCGCGAAATCCGAAGATATTCCGTCAAACGGATTAGACTACACCATGCGGCGCATGACGCCGACCGAATACGCGCTCACCGCACTGGCCGGCGGGCATGCAGAAAAGAGCGACTATGACGCACAGTGAATCGATGACACCGCTGAAGCATCTGGTGAAGGTGCTGCAGCTTGGCACCCCTTCCCCGCATCGGGACCATACCTACATCAATGGGGAAAGCCTGTATTTCCCCACGGGGCGCGTCTATGGCGGCCAGGTGATCGCCCAGTCCGTCATTGCCGCGGCGAAAACCGTGCCCGGCGGACGTCTGCCCCATTCCGTCCACGGGTATTTCATCGCCGCCGGCGATATTCACCAGGATGTGCTCTTCGATGTGGAAACCTTGCGTGACGGGCATTCCTTCTCATCTAGGCGCGTCAATGTCACGCAGGCGCAGGGGCCGATTCTCACCGCCATCGCGAGCTTCCAGGAAACCGGCCAACGGGGTGTCGAATTCGCCGATCCGATGCCGGCCGATGTGCCGGGTCCAGAAGGACTGACCAGCGCCAAACAACTGATGGAACCGTATGCGGAAAAGTCTCCGTTCGCTGATTTCTACGCCAGCAAATCCCCATTCGACATCCGTCATGTGACGCCGACCATCATGTTGGGCGCCGACCACAAGTCCGCGGACCGGGACAGTGGGCGTCAGATGGTGTGGATGAAGGCGGATGGGACCGCAGACGTGCCGCAGGTGATGCATCGGGCGATGCTGGCGCTCGGCTGCGACCAGATCATGATGGAGCCGGTGCTGCGGCGCGCGGGGCTGAGCATTTCGACACCTGGGATTTCCTATGCGTCCATCGACCATTCGATGTGGTGGTATCGGGATATCGACATCAACCAGTGGCATTTGTATGTGCAGGATACGCCGACCGCCGCTCATGGACGTGGGCTGGCGCTCGCGAAGGTGTATTCGCGCGACGGCGAACTGGTCGCGGTGATGGCACAGGAAGCCATGATCCGCGTCCCAGACAAGACCCTCGAAACCTTGCAATCCGGCAGCGAAACCAGCAACACCGCGGCGTAGCCGGTTCGTTTTCCCAAACTAGCTATGCAAACCCACTCTCAGCGTCACCAGTTTGGGGATATTCACAAACTGGTGACAGAAAACCGGGCACAAGCGTAACCAGTTTGGGAAACACCCAGTTTGGTGAGAACCACCAACCTTCTGCCGACGCTGACGACGCACTCACTGTCGGCAGAAGCGGCACGCACACTAGCTGCGTTTGGCGACGCCGCCACGGACGAGTTGACGCTGTTGACGCTGGCGCTCCTTGATCTTCGGGTTCTCCGGCCCCTCATCGGGCGGCAACTGACAGAACCACTCGCTGATGATGCCGATGATCATGTCAATCAAGCTGACCGCCGCCGCGATAGCGCATTCGCGAATCGCCCCCGCATAATACGGCGCATCGCTGTGTGGCAACGCGATGATCAACTGCACCCCGTACCAGCCAAGCAAAAACGCCGCAGCAAGCCCCAGCGCCTTCGACAGGATCAGCGTATTGACCGCACGCTCGGGATCAAGCCTGCGTGTACGTTTCTTCGGATCAGTCCGCGCGTAAATACGCACCTGGATCGCCAACCCCAGCACCACCAGTCCCATGACCAGCATGACCACCGACACCACAATCGGCGCACCAAGCATGTCAAACTGGATGTTTTCCGCGACTTTCGTCACACCCACACTGAGCAGACAGCCTGCCAGCACCGCAATCGCGTACTGCCACCACGGGGTTCTTCGCATGATCATCAATCTCCTTGCGTATCGGGATTCCCTAGGTTGTCCGCTTGTGCAACCATCCAATCGTCACAGACGACCTCCACACTGTGCGCGTCCGGGGTATTGCGCGCAAGTTCGGTGACCTTGCCGCCATGCGGGCCGGCGAGCCGCGCGTCGCAATCGACCTGAGCCCACGGCACAAGCACAAAAGCACGCTGCCACGCCCGTGGATGCGGCAACGTCAACGTCGGGTCGTCGCACACCATGCCGTCGACATCGATGATATCAATGTCAAGCGGCCGTGATGCCCAATGCTGGCCGTGATCGCGGCCGGCGCTTTGCTCAATATCGTGGATCGTCTGCAGCAGCTCCCGCGGTCTGCGCGTGGTGGATGCCAGCACGATGGCGTTGAGGAAATCCGGCGTATTCTGCGGCATTCCCCACGCCTTGGTGCGATACAGCGACGACACGCCAGTGATCTGCGTGCCCTCGATCGCATCAAGCTGCCGGACGGCGTCGCGCAACACCCCGGTGATGGCAGCGGTATTTCCGCCCTGGTTCGCACCGAGAGACAACACGACGTGGTGAACGCTCCGAGCGCTGCCCTCATGCCGATCGCCGCAATCCTTGTGATTGCTGTAATCTCCACAATCACCGACCGCAACGTCATCGTCCGCTGGGGCAGTCAGGCAATCCTCGGCATCCCTGGTGATGGTCACGCTCACATCAGTGAAGGGCACGGTGATCGGCGCATGCGGCTTATGAACGGTGACCGTGACCCGCCTAACCCGCTCAAATGCGAGCAACGCGTCGGCGACAAGCTGGGCGAGCCGTTCGATCAGATCGACATGCTCCCCTTCGATAATCCCGACGATCGCCTTCGCCGCCCGGCCATAATCCACCGTGTCATCGAGCGCGTCAGACCGGCCGGCAGCGCGCAAATCAAGCTCGATTGCCGCATCGACGATGAACGGCTGAGGCCGCGTATGCTCATGCTCCAGCACGCCATGCGTACCTTGCGCACGGATTCCTGTGAGCGTGATGGTGTCCATGTGCGCAGCTCCTTTCCAAATAACGAATGCCGCATTCAGCCCAAGTTCAGCACGCAATCAGCCCACATCACGCGTTGGCGTAGGTCCGCCACATGGTGCCCATCGTGACGGCGGCCAGCGATTTGGCGACATCATGGACACGCACAGCCCACGCGCCATGTTCGGCGCACACGGCGGACAATGCGGCGGTCGCATCATCCCGCGCCGCCATATTGCCGGGGTCAATCCCCGCATCAGCGAGGAAACGCTTGCGAGACGCGCCGATCAGTACCGGATACCCGCTCGCGCGCAAGGTATCCAAGCCGACAAGCAGGGGGAAATTATGCGCCGCGCTCGGCTTGGAGAACCCCAGCCCCGGATCGATGATGATCTGTTCTGGCCTGACTCCGGCGGCCAGCACATCGTCGACCTGTCTGAGCAGCTCCTCACGGACATCGTGCATGACACCGCCCGTGTACACGGAGGTATCGGCATCCGGGGTCGCGCCCTGCGAGCCCGAAAGCCAGCCGCGCCAATGCTGGACGATATACAGACAGTCGTGTTCGGCGACCACATGCGGAACCTGTGGATCCAAACGGCCGCCTGACACATCGTTGATAATCGACGCGCCCGCTTCCAAAGCCGCTTCTGCCACACTGGCGCGGGTGGTGTCGATGGACAGCGGCACGCCGGTGTCTGCAAGCGCATGAACCGCACCGAGCACGCGATTGAGCTCGTCCTGCTCGCTGACACGTTTGGCGCCGGGACGGGTGGATTCTGCGCCGATATCGATAATCTGCGCCCCCGCCTTAGCCAATGCATGGCCGTGCTCGGCGGCGGCCTGGGGATCAAGCCACTTGCCTCCGTCCGAGAATGAATCTTCGGTGATATTGAGCACCCCCATCACCATGGTGTTGGGGGCATCGTGCAACGCCTGCAATGCTTGGTCCATGTGTGCCTTCTTTCCGTGTTCACCGCTGCGAGAAGATCAGGCTCATCGCTTCGGCTCTGGTCGTCGGGTCCTTCATGATTCCGCGAACCGCCGATGTCGTGGTGCGGGCTTGGGATTTTTTCACGCCCCGCATGGACATGCACAAGTGCTCGCACTCCGTGACCACGATGACACCGCGCGCATCCGCATACTCCATGAGCGCGTCCGCAATCTGTTGGGTGAGCCGTTCCTGGACTTGCGGGCGGCGCGCGTACACGTCCACCAGCCGCGCGAGTTTGCTCAGTCCGACAACGGCCCCGTGCGAGGGGATATAGCCGACGTGCGCGACGCCGTGGAACGGGAGCAGATGATGTTCGCACACCGAATACAGTTCGATATCGCGTACCAGAACCATTTCATCGGTGTCCACCGGGAATCGCTTCTCCAGGACCTGCTGCGGATTGCTGTGCAGACCCGCGAACAGCTCATGCGAAGCGCGGGCGATCCGATCGGGAGTGTCGAGCAGACCATCGCGATCCGGGTCTTCGCCGATTGCTTTGAGATACATCCTCACGGCGGTGCGGATCGCCGCATCATCAATGCCATCATCGGGTGTGCCTTGCTGATGAGCCGCGCATGGAGCACCGGCCACGCCGGTCGTAGCGGCAGTAGCAATCTGACTGGCTTGACCGGCTTGACGGTTCGTTTCGTCCGTGCTGTTCATTGCATTCCTCCTAGAATCCAGCTGTCCGACAGCAACCCCACTTGCGTCGCATCCGGAGCGAGTGCCAACAGGTAGGACAGCGGGTCGCCGTCAAAGCTGGCATCCGGCTCAATATCCATCCACGGAGCGAGGATCGACGCCTTGGTTTTCGCTTCCTGCCAGCCGACCTGTTCATGCCGGCCGTCCTCGGCATCAGAGCGCATGGTCACTGCGTGCAATGCAAGTGTGTCGCGATGCTTGTCGTTGATGGAAGCCAACAGGTGGCTGAGTGCGGCAAGGTCCAGCCGTGTATCGACAAGCACCACCGCTGACATTGAATCCGGGCCGTCGATGGCGCTGACGTGGTACAGCGGCGAGATTCCGGTCACTTGGTTGCCGGGCACACTGTCCAAGGCGACAACCGCGGCGCGCATCAGGTGTTCCCCGTCCCCGCTGCCACCACACATGGCGATTACGGCGTGGGAAGGTTGCTGCGCCGGCACTCGCGTGGGATTGGCATGCCTTTCTGTGACGCCGGATTGGCTGGCGCTGTGTCGTCCGCCATCTGACGGGTTGCCGGCGTACGCATCGCCGCCGCTCTCACCGCTGTCTTGCCTCGGCACTAATCCGCTCGCCTGCGCCGCCGGCGTAGCGCCGACACGGCTGTCATCGTCCGCCATACGATGAACGTTCACAACGATTTCGTCGATGTCCGCCCCGTGCGGGTGACCGGCATGAAGCACGACATCGACCGAGTGGACCCTGTGGGACAGCAGCACCGCCTGCGCGATGCGTCCTGCAATCGTTTCTACTAGCGCACACTCGTATGCGCCGGCCGCCATGACCTGCCGCACCCGATCGGTCAGCTGGGCGTAATCCACGGTTTGTGTGATGTCATCGCCGGCGATGGCTTCCCGCAGATCAAGCGTGACCGTGACATCGGCACGCAGATCACGCCACCGCGGCGCGTCGTCATGGCCAGAACAAGCGGACGGGGATCCGCCCTGCCCTGCGGCGGTGCGAATCCCCGTCAATCGTATGGAATCCATATGGTCACTCGCCCGGCTTCATTCCAACACCGCGTTTGAGTGAGTCCGGAATCTCGACCGGAGGCTTGTCGGAATCCGGCCTACGTTCGTCAGACAGCCATACCTCGCGCTTCGGAGCCTTCTTCACATTCGCGAAGATTTCGGCGAGTTCCTTCTCATTGAGGGTCTCCTTGACCAGCAGCTGGCGGACCAGTTCGTCGAGGATGTCACGGTTGTCGTTAATCGCGTTCCACGCTTCGGTATGCGCGTTCTCGATTAGCTTGTCAACTTCCTCATCGATGATTTCAGCGGTGCGCTCCGAGTACGGGCGGGGCTTCAACCCGTCGTAATCGTCCTGGGCGTCCGCATTGTCCCACTTGATTGCGCCGAGCTTCGAAGAGAAACCATATTCGAGCACCATCTTGCGGGCAATCTGCGTCGCCTTCTCGATATCGTTCGACGCGCCTGTGGTCGGGTCGTGGAACACAATCTCCTCAGCGGTACGCCCGCCCATCGCGTACGCCATCTGGTCCAGCAGCTGGTTACGCGTTTCGGAATAGCGGTCCGAGGTCGGCATGACGGCCGTGTAGCCCAAGGCGCGGCCTCGCGGCAGAATCGTCACCTTGGTGACCGGGTCCGTGTCGTGCATGCACGCGGCAACCAAGGCGTGGCCGCCCTCATGGTAGGCGGTGTTGCGCAACTCGTTGAGCGCCATGCCCTTCGACTGGCGCTTCGGTCCGGCCTGCACACGGTCGATGGCCTCGTCAATGGCACGGTTGTCGATCAGCTGGGCACCGGCACGGGCGCACAGCAGCGCGGCCTCGTTGAGCACATTCGCCAAATCAGCGCCCGTGAAACCAGGCGTACGCACGGCGACCATATGCAGGTCGACGTCCGGCACGAACGGCTTGCCCTTGGCATGGACCTTCAAAATCGCCTCGCGGCCTTCAAGATCTGGGGCTTCGACGGCAACCTGACGGTCGAAACGCCCTGGACGCAGCAACGCCGGGTCAAGCACATCTGGGCGGTTCGTCGCGGCGATAATAATCAGGTTCGTATCGTTGTCAAAGCCGTCCATCTCGACGAGCAGCTGATTGAGGGTCTGCTCGCGTTCGTCGTGCCCGCCGCTCATGCCAGAGCCACGCTTGCGGCCGACAGCGTCGATTTCGTCGATAAAGATGATGGCCGGGGCGTTCTTCTTCGCCTCATCGAACAGTTCACGCACACGCGAGGCGCCAAGGCCGACGAACATCTCGACGAAGTCCGAGCCGGAAGTCGCGTAGAACGGCACGCCCGCCTCGCCTGCGATGGCGCGCGCGAGCAGCGTCTTACCGGTTCCAGGAGGACCGTAGAGCAGCACACCACGAGGAATACGGGCACCCAAGGCCTTGTACTTGGAAGGATCCTTGAGGAAGTCCTTGATTTCCTCGACCTCCTGCAGTGCAGCGTCCTCACCCTTGACGTCGGCGAACCGGGTGCTCGGGGTCTGACCTTCAAGCAGCTTCCCGCTGTTCTTGCGCCCGCCCATGCCGAGCATGCCGTTGCTCATGCGGCTCATCATGAACCACAGGAGCCCCAGGAAAATAATCAACGGCAGGATGGACGTGATGAGATAGGACATCGCGCTCGTCTGCTGCATGTTGGATGTCCAGCCGTCACTCGGGTCGTCCTTCTGCACGGCCTTGATGATATCCGCGCCTTGGGCGAAGGTGTAGTAGAACTGGACGTTCTTGCCGTAATTATGCGTCTTGCCCTGTGCGTCGGTCTTCGTGTAGTCGTTCTTGAGCTCAAGCTTGACCAGCTGCCGGTTGTCAATCACTTCGGCGTAGGTGGCCTGCCCGTCCTCAAGCAGTTTCAGACCGTCCTGCGTGTTGATGGTCTGTGTACCGCTGGAGGCGAAGAGTTGGAACGCGCCGATGGTCAGCAGCACCAGCACCACGACCCACAGCCAAGGGGACTGCCACCACGGGTGATCCCCGTTGCCTCCCTTCGGCGAGTTATCGGAATCGCCACGGCGGAATGGATTGCCGTTGTTTCCGCCCATAGGCGGCCGCTGCTGCGGGCCTTGCGGATAGCTCATGCCTGTTCTCCTTGGTATACTTCCGGCTTCAGCACCGCGATCGAATCGAGATTGCGGAAGCGTTCGTCATAATCGAGGCCGAATCCGACGACGAACTCGTCAGGGACCTCGTACCCCTTGTACTTTACCTGCACGTCGACTTCACGACGGGACGGCTTCTCCAACAGCGCGAAGACCTCCACGGATTGTGCACCTCGGCGCTTGAGTTCCTCGACCAACCATGCGAGCGTACGCCCGGAATCCACGATGTCCTCAACGATGAGCACGTTGCGGCCGCGTACATCCGTCGACAAATCCTGGCGAACCGTAATCGTGCCGCTGCTTGACGTTCCCGACCCGTAGCTGGACAGGCTCATGAAATCCATCTGCACCGGGATGCTCATCGCCTGCGAGAAGGCGACCATGGTGTTGACCGCCCCCTTGAGCACGGCGACGAGCAGAGGGTCCTTGCCGCGGTAGTCCTCACTCGCCTGCGCGGCGACCTCATTGATTTTCTTGTGGATATCTGCCTTGCTGATCAACTCGTGGTCGATCCGGTCCTGAACATCAGCGATTTTCATGCCCACTATCTTGGCACACGCGAATGACGTGTTTCTTGCGGAAAGCTTGGTAACCACTGGGAAGCGACACCACACCTTGGCCATGCCAGTCAACGATGAGACGCTCAATCGATTCGATGTGCTGTATTGACGCGGCAATGCCGAGATTCGCGCACACCATCGCAATAACTCGTATTCTGATCGCGGCAGGCAGGGAGAACATCGCCTTCGCGTCCAGCGAACACCCGAGGCTTCCCCCGGTTTCCTCCGGTGTGACGACGGAATCGTAGGCAACCAGTGCTTTGGACTCGAGATAATCCCGGTCTCTGGCGGCGATATCGGTGTATTGGGCGAGATGACCGGCCATGTCGCCGCCCGCGATGTCGTCAAGCAACGGCATGAGGTCGTGCCGAATCCGGGAACGCAGCGGGTAGTCACGCGGCAACCGCTCCCCCTGGGGGATGTTGTCGCCGTTGGTCGGGTCATCCCACCAGCTGATTCCCAAATCGCGGCATATCGCAGTCGTCTGCTTCCGTGTGATGCCGAGGAACGGGCGCAACAGCATCACATCGTCATACCGGTTGTTACATTCGCGCATGCCGTCCAGCACGTCGACACCGCCTGAACGCATCAGCCCCATGATGATGGTCTCCGCCTGGTCGTCCCTCGTGTGGGCGAGCAGAATGGCCTGCGCTCCACACGCGCGCGCCTCGTCGAACATCGCCTCGTATCTGGCGTCCCGAGCCGCCGCCTCCGGGCCGTTGCCGTCTTGATTGACGTGCACAATGCGCACGATCACCGGGTCAAGCCCCAAATCCACACACGTGCTCGCCGCTTGCGCAGCCACACCGGCGGACCCTTCCTGCATGCGGTGGTCGATAATCATGGCTCCGCAGCGCAATCCCAAGGTTCCGCACACGATGTGGGCGAGCGCGGCGAGCGCCAAGGAATCACGGCCGCCCGAGCATGCGACCAACACGAGGGGCGCATCGCCCGCAGGAGTGTGCGTGCCGTGCTGCGCGAATTGTTCGCCCTGCCGTCCGAGGCCGGCCCGTTCCAAGCATCCGCGCAGCTTGCCAATGGCGGATTTCAAGGTTGCCGTGTATGCCATGCCGACTCCTTACAGCTTCTGATTCTTACAGCCCAATGCGATCTTTACAGCCCATTACAGCCCTTACAGCCCGGCCAACGAGCTCATGAACGTGTTGATAGCGATTCGCGCCGAATACAGATTCGTTGGATTGTTGACGATTACGGCGAAGGACAGCAACCCGCCTTTGGTTCGGGACACATTGCCCGCCATGGAGGTGACCTGCGCGAGGCTGCCGGTTTTCACGCGCAACTGGCCTGCCACCGATTGATCGGTCAGACGGTTCTTCGCGGTGCCGACGAGCCCGGGGATGGACAGACCTTCCGCCTGTGCCACCGCGGCGCCGATCTTGACATTGCGTTCCTGGACCTCCACCAGCGTGGTGGCGGTGAGCCTTGAACCGTCGGACAGACCGGAGCAGTCGGCCATCACGAGCCCGTTGGTGGACACGCCCAATTTGTCGAGTTCCTGTTTGACGGCCGTAGTCGCCCCGGTGGGACTGTTCTCGTTGCCGGTCGCGTTGGCGAGCAGACGCCCGAATTCCTCGGCGAGCGTGTTGTCGGAGTGTCGCAATGTGAACGCCATGATTTCGGCAAGCGTCGCGGACTGGACGGTCGCAATCGGAGACAACCCCTGGGGCACACGCTGCGCGGATGGGCTGCCGTTCACCGTGATGCCGTATTGCGTAAGGCGTTGCGCGAATGTCGATGCCGCATCCACCGCCGGAGTCATAGAGAGCAACGGATAACTGGTGAACAGGTCGGGGTCGTGCTTGTCGTCGGCAGTCCATTGGCGCCCACCGTCAACCGCCATCGAGGACACCGCCGTGTAATACATGTTGCCCGGGTTGTTCTTCGCAATAGTCGCGGGATACCTCGGATCGGCGAACACCGTGTCATCATATTTCAATGTGACCGATGTGATTCCACGTTGGTTGAGCGCAGCGGCGGTGTCACTCGCAAGCGTTCCCAGGCCTGCGCGACCGTTGACATGATTGGGGTCGCTCTGCCCCGACCCCAGCAGCATGTCCCCGCTGCCTTTGAGATACACAGTGGCGGATTGCCCGCTGCCTTCGAGATAGGCTCCTGTCTCCAGCGTTGAGCCCATGTCCAAAACCGATGAGGCGGCGAGCGCCGTCAGCGTTTTCATCGTCGAAGCGGGTTCGCGCTGGGTTTGTGGCTCATGGCTTGCGACGACAGTGCCTTTCGCATCCGCGATGACGATGGAGAAATCGGTTCCGACGCTGGGATCCGCGGCGAATGCGTCAATCAGCTGTTGTGCAGCGGTGGCGTCGATGGCGCGTGTTCTGTCGGCTTTGCCGGTGAGGACCGATGCCGCGCGTGCAGATTGTGGGCTTGCATAGGAGGGATTGGCGACGTCGGACAAGGTGAGCACTCCGGGCAGGACGTCAGTCATATCACCGATGGCATAGCCAATGACCAGCAGCATGGTCACGGCGGATGATATGGCGATACGCAACAGCCGGTTTGTTTGTGTCCGCTGTTGCCTGCGCAGCTCCACCCGTGCTCCCACCACGCACTCCTTCCGTCGGACGGTCATTTCGCCTTGGTCACCCCGCGTGATTCGCAGGCGGGCCGGTGCAGACCCAGCTTAGCGCCCACGCTGAACGTGTCAGCGTGGGCTTTTCGGATGTCGTCGTGCGACCTGCGTGGCAGCGGTACGGTGACAGCCCAAGCCGCCTGTCGGTTATTTGCCTCGGTGCTCGATTGGTTTCCATTCGGCTTTCGAGAACACCGCTTGGAAGGAAATCGGCACATAGCTGAGCATATAGATCGGGAAACTGAGCACGTAGGCGAACAGCTCCTTGTTGGTGGCACCGATCTGTCCACGTTCGGCGACGCAGGTCAATGCCGCGAGTCCCATCATGGCCAGCACACCGAGCACGATACCGTAGGTCCAACCGCCAATCGAGTTCAGCTGGCTCTGCCATGTGACGAACCCGCATGCCGCGAACAGGCACCCCAGCAGGAATCGTGCGATGCCGAGCACCATGAACGGGCAGAGCACCAGGGTGAAATCGATACAGGAGAAGTCACGTTCACGCACCGCACGCTTGATGAGCGCCGGACCGTAATAGCGGAACACTTGTAGGAATCCCTTGCTCCAGCGCAGACGCTGACGCCAGCTCTGCTCGAAAGTGACCGGCTGCTCATCGTAGAGGATTGCGGTGCCGCAGTACCCGATCCGGTCGCCGTGAAGAACAGAGTCCATACTGAATTCAAGGTCTTCGGTAAGCAGATGGAACTTCCATCCACGGTTGCGACGCATGATTTCCTGGGAGAACATGAACCCTGTGCCGCCCACATGACAGCTCGATCCGAACAGCATACGCGAGTTGTTGAGGAATCGCGATTCGCGGATAAACCATAGCGCGGAACCGGAAGACACCCAGTTGTCCGCAAGGTTGACGGAGTTGCGGTAGCTGGTCAGGATTTTGAATCCGGCATGGAACGCCTTGTTCATTTCCTCGATGTAATGCTTGTCGAGACGGTTGTCCGCGTCAAATACGAAGAACGCGTCATAGCGGTCGGTCACGCCTTCGCTGATCATATGGTCCAGCAGATAGCTCAACGCGTAGCCTTTGCCGACCTGCTCCTTGTTGAAGCGTTCGATGACATGGCATCCCATGTCACGCACCAGCCCTGCGGTGTTGTCGGTGCAGTTGTCCGCCACCAGCCAGATATCCACCAGCTGTGACGGATAGGTCTGCGAACGGATTGAATTGATGAGATTGCCGATGACGGCTTCCTCGTTGCGGGCGGAAATCAGCACCGCATACCGCGTGTCCATGGGCGCGTCGGGGAAGGTGATCTGCTTGGCGAACAGCGAGGCGACCACGCAAATCGCCTGGTACACCAGTCCGGCGCCGCCGAGGATCATCAGGAGAATATCAAGGACGGACAGCAGGACCATCAGTGCCACTTCTTTCTGGGATTGTCATCGGCTTGGGCGCGTTCCTGCGCACGGTGCGGGGACTCAGGATTGTCAGGGGTCTTGGCAGACTTGAGAACCCCGGTGGCTTCACGCATCTCGGGAGTTTCGGACGCCTGGGAAACTTCGGGTGCTGCGTGAGCTTCTGGAGCCGCATCAACATCGCGGTTCGGTTTACCGTGGACTCCATGCTGATGGTCTTCGGTTTCGTCAGTGCCCTTAAGCGGTTTGGCTTCGGGGCTGATTACGCCTTTGGGAATCGCCACGGTCGGGACATCGTCACCTGGTGTGGCTTCCGAAGTATGCCGGTACATCTGCTCCTGCAATTCACGCAGTTCTTCGCCCACCGGAACATGTGAGCCGGAGCTTTGCGCAACGCGGGGCATTCGCTCGCTCATCGGTTTGATGACATGCTCGCTGAATGCCTCCGCACCTTCGACGACCTTGGATTTCTTCTTCGGCTCCGGATCGTTCATCAGTGGGGAATCAATCAGGTCATAGCGTTTCGTGCACGCGCGGAAAATGGCTTGCAGGCTGGCGGTGATCGGCAATGCGAGGAAAGCCCCAAGAGCACCGAACAACGAGCCGAAAATCAGCACGCACAGGAAGGCGATTGCGGGGTTCAAATCCATGGTGCGCTGCGAGATCTTCGGAGACAAAATCAGGTTTTCGATCTGCTGGTACACGACGATGAACACCACCACAATCACCGCGTATGTCGGCCCGTGCGACGCCCACGCGAAAATCACCGGCAGGGCGCCGCCCAGATACGTGCCGATCGTGGGCACGAACTGCGAAGTCAGACCGCAGAACAGCGCGAGTGGTAGCCAGTACGGCACATGGATCACATCAAGGAAAATCGCGGTGCATGTGGCGTTGATGGCCGCGAGAATCGTGCGGGAGAACAGGAAGCCGGAAATCTGATCCTGCACGACGGTCCAGGCGAACAGGAAACGACGCTGGGTGGACGGGCCGAGCCACTGGCACAGGCTGCGGCGGACGCGGGGGCCTGCGGCTGAGACATAGTACGTGACCATGAGCACCGTAAGCAGGTTGAACAGGAAGCCGAACAGCCCGACCGTGGTGTTGTAGGCCTGGCCGGCGACGTCTGTGAGCCATGATGTCTTGAGGTTCTTCATCACTTCGTTGCCGAGATTCTCCATTTGCGGCAGCTGGAAGTCGAATTCCTTGGATACGAAGTCGGTGATCTGGTCATAATATGCGGGCACGCTCTGCACCATGGAGATGACCTGCTGGACGAACATGTTGCCGAACAGCACCATCAAGGCGACCACGATGACTCCGACACCGATCAGACTGACCGCGGAGGCCGCGCCGCGCTTCCAACCGTGGCGAATCAGCCTGATCACCAACGGTTCGATGGCGAGCGCGATAAACACCGACACCACAACATCAAGGACGATGGTGTCGATTTTTCCCCACGAATTCCACACAAATACGGCGAGGAACACAGCAATGACAGCATAGAAGAGGCCGCGCCCCCACCATTCTGGCGGGCGCCGGGGGTCACCCTTTTGCGGGAAGACCGAGGCAAGATCGATTTGCGGTTCCTCTTGTTGGCTCATGGCTCCCCATTCTACATAGGCGACACGAAGCGTCGACAGTTGTCGGCAAGCGTAGCGTCGGGTGCAGGCGCGGCACTGTAGACGTCCTTGCTTATCCTAGAAAGCATGCTAACCGTATCGATTGTCATTCCCGCGTGGAACGAGGAGGAGCGCATCGCCGACTGTCTGACGAACGCGACCCGGCAGACCGTGATGCCCCATGAAGTGATTGTGGTGGATAACCGGTCCACCGATGCGACCGTCGACATTGTCAAGCAGTTCATGGAAGAACATCCTGACGCGCCGGTCCGCCTGCTGCATCAGGATGATGAGCAAGGGCTCATCCCGACGCGCAATTACGGACTGAACCACGCCACCGGCGACGTGTTGGGGCGCGTGGACGCCGACTGCATGCTCAAACCCGACTGGGTCGAAGTGGTCTCGGGCATTTTCACCGAGGATCCCGAAGCGATGGGCGCGACCGGGCCGGTCGTCTACTACGATATGCCTGCCAAACGCGTCGGTTTGCGCGGCGATGACAGCGTGCGCCGGCACATGTACCGGGCAGATGGCGACCAGGTGCTGCTGTTCGGGTCGAATATGGCATTGCGCGCGAGCGCATGGCGCCAGATTGCGAACGAAGTGTGCCGTGACCGTGAGGACGTGATGCATGAGGATATCGACGTTTCCCTGCATCTGCTTGGCCGCTCGATGAAAACCGTGTACTGCCAGCGCATGATTTGCGGCATTTCCGCGAGGCGTATGGACACGTCGTTCACGTCGTTCCGCAATTACATGAACCGTTTCCGCAACACGTTCGCCGCGCATCCGGACCATTGGCGCAAACGCAAGCCGGAGCATACGCTGTACGCGCTGTACCCGTGGATGCACACCCTGTACCCGATGTATCAGCGGTATCTCGATCGTATGGACATCAACCCGGCGGAGCGGCTGTGGTTGAAAGAGCAGTTCGACGTGGCCAAGCGCGACGAGCAGGACGAAGCCGACGCGGATGCGGAGGGCCAGCCCGAATCCGACGGCAGCACACTGACGCTGGCAGGCTCGAACCAATAGCGATTGGCGCGTGCCGCGGTCGCCGGTACACAACGGAATCCGTACCCGTCCTATTACACGAACTGGTTACGCTGGGAGATGTCTCAGCGTAACCAGTTCGTGTAATAGGACGGAATCAGTCCCGCAACGGTGCATATGAGCCGTTACATCAGCGACGTGTAAATCGCGAGGATGTCTTCCTCGGTCGCCTTGCGCGGGTTGCCCGGTGTGCACACGTCGTGGAACGCGTCATGTGCGAGCGGCTTGAGGTCGGCTTCGGTGGCTCCGACTTGCGAGATCTTGGTCGGATTGCCAAGGTCGACGGTCAGCTGGTGCACCGCCTGGACCGCTTCCTCACGCACAGTTTCCAAATCGCCGGTCATCGCGTCCGCGACACCGAAGGCCTGCGCGATATCACGGTACTTTTCGCCGGTGAAGTCTTTGTTGTATTCCATAACCGGGGCGAGCAGAATGCCATTGGCCACACCATGGGCAACGCCGAGCCGTCCGCCGAGCGGATGTGCCATGCCGTGAACCAGACCGAGCCCGACGTTGGAGTACGCCATGCCGGTGATGTAACTTGCGTATGCCATCTGCTCACCTGCTGCCTTGTCACCGTCGGCGCTCTTGGCAAGGTTCTGGGCGACCATGCGGATGGTCTGCATGGACAGGCAATCGGACAGCGACCACGCGCCGGGTGTGATGAAGCCTTCAATCGCGTGGGTCAACGCGTCCAGACCGGTGGCGACTTTCAGTCCACGAGGCATGGAGTCGGTCAAATCAGGGTCGACGAAGGCGACAACCGGGATGTCATGCGGGTCGACTGCCACGAACTTGCGCTTGTTGGCGGTATCCGTGATTACATAGTTGATGGTCGTTTCCGACGCTGTGCCTGCTGTGGTGGGCACGCCGAAAATCGGGACGGACGGGTTCTTGGTGTCCGCCACGCCTTCCAGAGACAGCACGTCGGCGAACTGTGGGTTCGCGGTGACGATGCCGATGCCCTTGCACGTGTCCTGTGGCGAGCCACCGCCGAGACCAATGAGGAAGTCGGCTCCAGCGGAAGCAAATTTCTTCACGCCGTCCTGGATGCATTCAACCGGCGGATTCGGCTTGACATTGTCGAAGATCTCATACGGCAGACCGGCTTCGTCTAGTACTGTGGTCACTTTCGCCACAGTGCCGGTTTCCAGTAGCACCGGGTCGGTGACGATGAATGCCTTCTTGAACCCGCGCGCTTTGGCGGCTACAGGTATCTCACGGATTGCGCCACGGCCAAAATATGCGGTCTGATTAAAGATCATTCTGTATACCATGTGTGTTCTCCTTCGAACAGTTCCCATTGTGTAGGAACGCCATTGACGAAGCTTATTGTAGTCACTCAGCAGGAAGACACGGCGAAGAGCGGAATTGAGAGAGGCTCTGCCACCTGCTATGCCCCGCCAGCAGCATATGTCCGCCGGTTGTCTGCCACCAGCCCTGCAAGACGTACCGCCAGCAGAGTCAACCACCGCTTTCCTTCCACCGCCACTCGTCTGCTATCACTCGCATACCGCCAATCGTCTATCGCCGTCAGTCGCGTATCAGATTGACCGCCATGTGCCGAGATGCTTTATGGCATACTGGAGTGGGGATCAACGAGGAGCAATTACATCACAGGAGGGGATACCATGACAACACCTGATGACACTATCCGAAGCGCTGACGACTGGCGGTCAGCGCTGGAAATCCGCGACACCCGCGCCGCAAACCCTTTAATGGACGTATTCGCGACACTGTGGAGGCACAGCAGCGATGACCACCCACTGACGCCTGACGACATCATCGATCTGCTCGAGGCCGATAACCGTCAGAACTCCTTCTACAAGGCGCCGTCCAAGGAAACCGTGATCAACCAGCTGCAATACCTTGAGTACACGCGCATTCTCGGCCGCGAGGTCCGCCGCGCGGACGACGGTGAGACATCCGCTGACGAAGAAAGCGACGACAGCCGTTGGTATATGGCACCGGTGCTCTCTCCTTCCGAAGTTCGTCTGCTCGAAGACAGCCTGATGCTCTCCCGGATTGATCCGGAGGAACTCCAAGGGGTCATCTCTGGCCTGTATCAGCTTGCCGGAGGCAGCGCCCCTTCCACGGACCTGCCGGACATCTCCATCGACGGCTACGAGCACATCAACGGGGAGTTCCTCGCCACAATCGAGAAGATCACCGAGGCCATGAACAACCAGCTGGCCGTTGATTTCTCCTACTGCGACTATGACGAGCAAGGCAGGTTGGTCAAGCGGTTGGACCGCCGGACCGGCAAACCGAGACGCTATGTGTTCGATCCATACAACATGGTGTACAAGAAGGGCGGGTATTATCTGCTCGGGCACTTCCACAATTGCCCAGTCCCCCAGAACACCGACCAGAATGAGAATCACACCAACCTATTCTGTTTCGCCGTCAATCGCATCCGCGATCTACGGATCACCAGTACGCGAATCGCCGTACCCGCCGATACCTGGGACGAGAACGGGTTGCCGCGGAAGCTGACCGGCGCACCCCGGTTCGACGCGGTCGCATTCGCCAGACAACGCCCGCACATGACCATGGGCACACTGGTCGACGTGGTCATGAGCATCGGACCGAGCGTGCTCACCAATGTGTATGAATGGTTCGACAACCCCAAGGTTGAACGTGTCGACGGGCCTTTTGACCCTGATGACGACCACGAAGGGGTCCAGGCATTCCACTACCGGGTCAGCGTACGCAGTCCCAAGTTGGGCATTATCTGGTGGGCGTTGCAGTACGCACTCGCCGATGTACGGGTCGAATCCCCACAATCGGTGCGTGACGAACTCCTACGAGCCGGTTTGCAGCTGGCGCGGCGTTACGGTGACGAGTAACATCTTTCTCTCTTTCTCCATTCCAGCCGGTTTCCGGTGCTTCTTCAATCAGCAGGACGCACCGGAAACTGGCTTTATCGTTTGTTTTACCTCGTGTCAGTATGTCATCGAGGTGTGCGACTCTTCCGCCCGTCAGGCCGCCAGTGGACCAAAATCGGAGATATGCATGAGCGTGACCACGCGATTATCCTCGCACGGCTCGTCATGTTCATATCCTTTGCATTCACGCAAATGATCCAGCCTAAGCGCAAGCGTCAAAGCGTAATGACGGTCGCAGTAATACTGGATGTGGTCCGACTCGCAATCCGGGTCGCCGCATATGCAGTGCGTGTAGTGTGTGGCCGTCTCGTCGCAGATCGACTCATCCCAGTCGCATCCATGTCGGTCGCCGCTATCCCCGAAATCAGGGAAATCCGGTTCGACCGGCCGCACAATCGGCTCGGTGCGAGCTTCCTGCTGTGCATCGAGGCGTGTCCGCTCCTGCATTCCCTGCATGTTGTGAATTGTCATGGTATTCCCTTTCCATGAACGCCGCCGATACCTAGTAAACGGCGAATCAGATTGATGGTTCTTGCGTAGTGTGTGATGTGTATGGCATATTGCAGTATTCCGAGGCATGTGATTGGTTCATCACAACGACAGTCACAAGCCACCGCAGCAGCGCCGACTGCTAATCTGCGAGCGCGATTTTCGGGTTCGCTCCGGTGACGATGAGCATATGCAGCTGCTGCTCATAGAGCTCGATGCTGCGCCGGATCAACGGTTCGTCCTTCTTGTCGTCGCGATAGAACATCGCGTACTTGCGATGCCGATGACGCCATTGCACCCCCGAAAAGATATCGATGCAGTTCCAACGACCGTTGGCAATCGAACGGAATCTGATGACGGCGTCATCGGTAATCGGAATAATGGCGTTCAACGGGGTGACCGCCAGACCGTATACTCCTTTCAATGGATCGTCAATGCCGGTGCGCAGCATTCTTCGCGTCGAAGCATCATCGCCAAACAGCACACCGTCGCCGAAACTCTCACGTTTGTCAAGCTCCATGCCGGGCTCACCTGTAGAATCATCAATCCGGAATCTTGCCACAAGGCGGATTTCGGCAAACTGCTCGAAGATGCGGGCGTCCCCGGGAGACCACACGTCCATGGGCTTCCACTGGTCGCCCTTGAACGAAAACACAATCTGCTGTTCGTTCTTTGGTGTGGACGCACGGAAATCACACACCTGCACCGGCAGATGGAAATCACCGAATCCGGCAAGCTCAGCCTCGATGGCCGCATGGATGTCATCAATGCTCATGCCCTTGCGCAAAGTGATGAAATCCTCGGCGTCCCATTTCGGTTCCAGATTGCCGCTGGTATTGCTGATGGAGTTGTCACTGATGTTGCCGTTGTTGTTTCTCATGTCATGCGCCTTTCTCGTTTGTTTCTTACAGACGGCCGTTCCTTGTCGCCACGTCTGATATCCATTTCATCATCGCGACACGCCGAGGCGAACAAGATGAAAAATCTTCATTGACGGCTGGGATTCCCGCTGACGTACATCTAGAACATGGCGATATTCCGCGAATCCGACGCCCATGGCGCGCCACAAGCCACAGGCAGATATCACCGGTTTCCGTACGGGTGGGATTGCAGAACGGTATGCTGACCGCACCGCCAACTGGTCACCTATGACTTCTGCACTCGGGGGGTTACGGATTGCGGTGGTATCTGCCTGCTGTGCAACTGCGCAATCGCAGTGCGGAGAGAAACATCGTCTGAGTCCAAGATACTGGCGTCTATCCCGCCGCCATGCAACCGCCCAATGACACAACGACCCGGTATAACCAATCCAACCGAGAATCCCGACGGTATCTACCCGTCATGCAACAGCACGATTGTGCAACGAACAGATACAAATTCGCTCGAAACACTCCACAAACTGGTGACGCGAACAGTCCTCCCAGCGTAAACAGTTTGTAGAGGATAACGGACGACACTCGCACTGCCAAACCACGGGACACACGTTGTCCATCACCCAGGTTCGACGCGAGAGACGGCCAGACACCAAGCGACTGCCAAGGCCTCAGAAATGAGAAAACCCCGGTTCCATACGGAATCGGGGTTCTTGTGGCTCCGAGCGGGATCGATCCGCTGACCTAGCGATTTTCAGTCGCTCGCTCTACCAACTGAGCTACAGAGCCATGGATGGTTAAAAAAACCCGGATGAACCGGGTTTTTACCATTCGCGACCTCGGCCGGACTTGAACCGGTGACCTCCGCCGTGACAGGGCGGCGCTCTAACCAACTGAGCTACGAGGCCGTGGCGTTTGCTCCGTGGAGCAGCCGAGTGTTTATATTACTCAGAATGACGATGAGCGCAAATCGAGCACTGTCTTCGGCGTGTCGCTTTTTTCACTCCCGCCAATCAGCATCGCAAAACCTTGCGATTTAGCGGTTTTAAGCATCTTCAGTCGCGACGGCCGCACTGGCAGTGACGACGCTGACACCAAGACCCGACACATGAACGGCCACAGGGTCGGCCACGGCGACATCGCCACCGAGCAAACCACTGTAATCATCCCAGTCTTCGCCGCCATCACCGAGAATCCCGCCATCGTCGGTGGAGCCATTCCCATCAGCACCATCGGCATCACCGCCTGGCAGACTTCCACTCGCACCCCCGCCATTCGACCCGATTCCCGGCAAGGACTGGCACTGGCCATCGATGCACATCATAGATCCATCCGATTGCCCAGCGCCCGAGCCATAGTCGGACGCAATCTGAGATAACGCCGATGCAAACACACACACGGCGATAATCACCACAACGAGATTAATCGCGCCGATGACGATACCGGCAATCGCCAATCCCCGGCTCTTCTCGCCCGACTTGCGCACCATGACCAAAGCGATAATCGAGAAAATCAAGCCAACCAACGGATTGATGAACGCAAAGACGAAGCCGATAATCGTGAGCACATTCCACGGCTGATTCGGCTGCACGTACCGATATGGATCCTGTGCAGGCACCGCATACCCCTGACCGAATCCGGGATGCCCCTGTTGCGGCTGGCCATAGGGCGATTGGGCAAATGCGCCGGGAGCATACGGCTGTTGCGGAGGAATCTGCCCCGAGGACGCCTGCTGCGCCGCCGATTGACCATCCCCCATAGGTTGCCGTCCGTACGTGCCGGCAGCATACAGCCCGGCTGGCGCATTCGCTTCGGCACCATAGCCAGGCGCCCCGCCCGCCCATGCCGGCTGGACATCCGCCACGGCGAGCGGAACCGTAGGCGCATCCTGCGACTGCCCGAAGCCAGCAGACTCAGACGGCGTCTGCTCTTCGGAAAGCCCGGACAGGAACGTCTGGGACTTGGGCATTTCCCGCGTCTCCTGGACCCCGTGCAACACCTGCGTCGCCTCGATGGGCAAGTCATCGTCTGATGGAGGAATGAAATTCTGCTGATAGTCCGCCGATGGCGGCATCGCCTGATTCTGATTGTCATCCATGCTTGTATTCTACCGACGGAATGCCGCTTTCCCATATTCGCCACACCATGCAAACGTCATCATCACCGTTGTATCATCGGCCCTAGTTCCCTTCGTGGCACATCATGAAATACGCGACGCGACGAAGCGCATCACGCGCTCGATGCAAAGACAACGTTTGCAGGAAACGGAGACCGACATGACGACAGCATCACCTCGACCAGCACAAGCGACGAGCACACAAGCCAACGACCCCCAGCCACCGCTTCCCCATCATGACGGCTCGACGCTGTATGTTTCCAACCCCTGCCCTAATCTGGGCGACACCATCCGCGTCCGCGTGCGCATTCCGCGAACCGCACCATACACCGCGGTTGTACTGCACTCACTCGCCGACGACGAGCTGCACCTAGAAAATGCCCGGCCGATTCTGAGCACCGATACCGAAACCTGGTACGAGGCGCCGTTGCCCATCCACAATCCCGATACCCGCTACCGCTTCGCCCTGTTGCGCGACGGCGGATTCGACTGGCTCAACGCGCTCGGCGTGTTCGACCGCGAAGTCAGCGACGTCTTCGATTTTCGCATCACCACCTTCTCCCCATCGCCTGCATGGAATCGAGAAGGCGCCACATACCAAATCTTTCCCGACCGCTTCGCCCGATCCGAGCAATCCGCCACACGGCAGGCACCCGATTGGGCGCATCCGACCGCATGGTCGACCAAACCGCTCGCCTACGGTGTTGAAACCGGCCGCCAGTGGTACGGCGGCGATTTGAAAGGTATCGAGGAGCATCTCGATTACATACAGGATCTAGGCTTCACCACCGTGTATCTCACGCCATGCTTCCCGGCGCGTTCGGTCCACCGCTATGACGCTTCGACCTTCGACCATATCGATCCCCTGCTCGGCGGCGACGAGGCGCTTCGTTCGCTCGCGCGCGCATGCCACGCCCGCGGTATGCGCATCATGGGCGATTTGACGCTCAATCACACCGGTTCCAGCCATGAATGGTTCCAGCGGGCGCTACACGACCCCGACAGTGAGGAACGCGACTACTACCTGTGGAACCGGTACCCGGACGATTACGTGGCATGGATGGGCATCAAATCGCTGCCGAAACTCAATTGGACGTCACGTAAGCTGGTCGACCGCATGATCCGAGGGGCATCCAGCAGCGCCGGACAGTGGCTCGGCGGCGAAGACGGGCTGGATGGCTGGCGTATCGACGTGGCAAATCAGACGGGCCGTTGGGCGGCGATGGACGAGAACCACGCCGTCGCCACGACCATCCGGGCTACGATTGACGAGTTGACCGGCGGCAATGGCACACTGATCGCCGAATACATGCCTGATGCCACACGCGATCTTGCGGGCGACGGCTGGCAAGGCGTCATGAATTACGCCGCGTTCGCCCATCCGCTGTGGATGTGGGTGGCCGACCCGAACAGCCATGTCAAGCGCTTCGGTTTCGATGAGACCTTCCCGCGGCGCAGCGGCATAGCGATGGCAGACACCATGCGCGAACTGCTCGCCCAAATCCCGTGGAAAGTCGCCGAATCCCAATGGAATCTCATCGACAGCCATGACAGCGCGCGCATCCTGACCCTCACGCAAAGCCCGCAAGTGGCCCATGCGGCGCTCGGCATCATGATGACCTATCCCGGCGTGCCGATGGTATTCGCCGGCGATGAACGGGACTCCACCGGTATCACCGGAGAGGAAAGCCGTACCCCGATGGACTGGGATGCGCCTGAGAGCGCCCATAGCGCGACAATCGCTCGCTATCGTGAACTGCTGAAGCTGCGCAAAACGTCCAGCGCACTCGCCCACGGCGGCCTGCGCTGGGTCAGCGTGCAAGCGGACGCGGTCGCGTATCTACGCGAGGGTGTGACGGACCGTCTGCTCGTTGTCGCCGCACGGCAGGGCGGGCAGCAGGTGCATGTCACGCGTGAATTGTTGGGCAACGCCGATCCGCAGCTGGTCGCCGGCGAAGGAAGCGTTGCGGCCGCAGACCATGGTGCCAGATTCGCGCTTCCAGACGCAGGCTACGGCGTCTGGCGTCTGGGCGGCCTCGAGGTACCCCGCTGGTAGCATCGGCGCGTGTCCGATACCGGCCGCTATAAAGGAACCATGCAAGAACACGAGGAACACCCCACACAGAACGCGCAGTCGGGCTCGCAGGACGCACAGCACACGCAACAGCACGCACAGGACGCACAGCACGCGCAACCGGCGGACGGAACCCAGCCGATCCGGCATGAGCACAAGGTCCTGTCTTTCGTCCGCCGTTCAGGCCGACTGGACGCGCGTCTGCAACGCGCATGGGACACTTACGCCGGCACATATCTGCTGCCGTTAAATGCGGCGGAAGGGTCGCTGGACATCCGCGATGACTGGAGGCTCACACGCGAGTGGATCCACGACACGTGGGGCAACGCTCACCCGCTGGTCATCGAAATCGGCACCGGGCAGGGTGAGAACATTGTCGCGGCCGCCGCACAGCACCCGCAGACCAATTATCTGGCGCTTGAAGTCTATGATCCGGGCGTTGCCCACACCATGCTACGCGCCGGCAAACAACATCTGAATAACCTGCGCATCGCCCAGATCAACGCGCCGGAACTGTTCGCGAAAGCCGATGCGGCGACCGTAGACGAAGTGTGGACTTTCTTCCCTGACCCATGGCCCAAGATGAAGCATCACAAGCGCCGGATCGTCCAGCCTGCTCTGGCCGAAGCCATTCACCGGGCGTTAATCGCCGGCGGCCTGTGGCGTATCGCCACGGACATCGAGGATTATGCGCTGCACGTGCATGAGGTGATGGACGGACGTGACGACTTCGAGAACATAGGCGAAATCACCGTCAGTCTGCCGACCGGGCATGTCGGCAAGGGCAACGCCGATCTCGCGCTCGATATGCCGCACGCCAATTTCGCGGAATCAAGCCGTTTCGAGGGCCGCGTACTGACGAACTTCGAAAAGAAAGGGCTCGAGGCCGGACGGGTCATACACGATTTCACTTACCGCAGCCGCTGATACCGCGCGGATGGCCGCCGATATGAAAACCATGCCGCCAATGCATCATCCGCAAGCCGCAAAAAACGACACGCCGAAACAACGGATTTTGCATTCTGGCGGCTTTGTGTTTAACATAGCTAAGTTGTTTGACGCCCCCTTCGTCTAACGGTTAGGACACCAGACTTTCAATCTGACAACGAGAGTTCGACTCTCTCAGGGGGTACGGATACTGAACCCGCCACAAAAGGCGGGTTCTTTGTTTTCTGCGATGATGCAGCTGCTGCGACGCACCAATCATGGACAGATACCGCATCCCGCCATCGTCTGCTTCCCCGCGGTAGCCCAAACTGGTTACGCCGGGGGCTCCCAGCATAACCAGTTTGGGAAGAGAGAGCCGGTTTGACGGCGTCAACAGAACCCGGATGAATGGCCAGTTCGGCCGGTCGGCACGGGTTCAGCAGGTCAGCGCCGGTTCGGCCGGCCGGCTCTGACTCTCAGTCGGACGGCACGGGTTCAGCGGGTCAGTACCGGTTCGGCCAAGGCGGTTTTCAATCAGCGACGGGCAATGTTCTGTGGTTTACGCATGCCCGGACATACGCCTCTTGCATAACAGCTCCCGCACAGGGTGAAGTGTCTCCCATTCCGGCATGCGACGTATATCCCGGCATACGCAAACTGACATTACGGTTCTCAGTTAGGGCAGAACAACTTCCGCCCTGCATGCACCGTATATCCCGGCATACATAACTCGACATTCCGACTCCCGGATAGGGCGGAACAACTTGCATCTGGTGTATGACGTATGCCATGGCATACGCGGCGCAGCGCATTCGACCCGTTCATGAGTCTTGCGCCACAACGGCTCCTCGCCGACACGGCATTGCCTGCAGAGCGCGCGACGCGAATTCACTGACCGATCTGCTCGCTTACCCAGTCGACGATGTACGGGGCGACCTGTTCAATCTGATCGATGGCGATGTTGAAATCCTCAGGACCGCCATACCACGGGTCGACCAGGTCAATCTGATCTTCACGCCCGGCAGGCGGCTTCGGCAGATTCGGGTCGAAACTGCGATACATATGCACTTCAGCACGCTTGGCGGGCGGCAGCAGCCTGACCAGCGCACGCATATGCGAGGCGGTCATCGGCAGGAACAGGTCGCTGTCGTTGATTTCCTGACGCGTGATGCGATGCGCAAAATGATGCGCCGGAATCTCATAGCCGCGCTCACGCAGCACCACGACCGCCCGGGGATCGATTGGATGCCCATATTCCTCGTCGCTGACACCGCTGGACATGACCCGCACCCGGTCGGAGAGCCCGCGCTCGTTGAATCGTTCGCGCAGGATGATCTCCGCCATCGGCGACCGGCAGATATTGCCGGTGCACACGGTCATCACCGTATAGCGTGGGTCCTGGGATGATTGCGTAGTAGCGGCCATGCAGCAGCCCCTTTCACGATTTATGGATGCGGAATCGACAAGACGGATTGCCGCGGACTGCACACAACAGTCCGCGACCGTGCATCACAAAGTTTCTTCGTCGTCCTCCGTCTCGCCGTCGGTTTTGCGGTAGGTTTCGAACCGGTACTCGCGGATGCCGTTCTCCGGGTGCTTCGGCAGCATCCACGGCGTCACGTCGACAAGTTTCCACAACCCGGTGGAGGCGAGCTCCTCCATATCCGGCGCATACGTGTCTGCGTCCACCGTCGCACGGATACGCGTGACGAATACTTGCTTGGCGAACGGCAAGGCCTCACGGAATATCTGTGCACCGCCGATCACCCAGATTTCGCTGCGGTCGAGCCCGTCATCGGGAATCGCTTCCTGCCGTGCCAAATCGAAGGCGTCGTCAAGGTTCTCGACCACCGTCGCCCCAGGCGCCTGATAGCCGCTGTTGCGCGATACGACGATGTTGTCGCGGTTCGGCAACGGGCGGAACTTCGGGTCGAGCGATTCCCAGGTCTTGCGTCCCATGATGACCGGATGTGAGACGGTCAGTTCCTTGAACCGCTTCATATCTTCGGCCAAGTGCCACGGCATGCCGCCTTGGAAACCGATGGCACCTTCGCGTCCCTCATTGTCGCGCGCCTGTGCCCAAATCAAATTTACCGTAAAGGTCTTGGGATAATCATCACCCCAATCCTCGGTGTCGTCCAGCCCGGCCATACCGGGCTTGCGTTCGTGATAGCCGCTTTGGCTACTGTCATACCCCATTTCATAAACTCCTTGAACTCAATGGACTGGGATTAGTGTAGACGATGCTTCAGACGGCAACCGGTGCCTTGATGGTCGGATGATGCTGATAGCCGACCACTTTGAAGTCGTCATACGTGTAATCGAACAGCGAATCCGCCTTGCGGATTTCCATCTGCGGGTACGGGTACGGGGTGCGGGAGAGCTGCTCGAGCACCTGGTCGATATGATTGTCGTACACATGGCAGTCTCCGCCGGTCCACACGAACTCACCGGGTTCCAAATCGGTCTGCTGCGCGATCATCATGGTGAGCAGCGAATAGGACGCGATATTGAACGGTACGCCGAGGAACATATCGCAGCTGCGCTGATACAGCTGGCATGACAGCTTGCCGTCCGCCACATAGAACTGGAACAGCGCATGGCATGGCGGCAGGGCCATATGCTCGACTTCCGCGGGATTCCAAGCGCTGACGACCATACGACGGGAATCGGGATGGTTGCGAATCAGATCAAGCACATTGGAAATCTGGTCGATGGTGCGGTTGGGGTCCTCGGGCGTCGGCGCCGGCCAGCTACGCCATTGTGCGCCGTATACAGGGCCCAAATCGCCGTTCTCGTCGGCCCACTCATCCCAGATATGCACGTTGTTCTCCTGAAGCCAACGCACGTTGGTGGAACCCTTCAGGAACCACAGCAGCTCGTAAGCGATGCCGCGGAAGAACACGGTCTTGGTGGTGAGCAGCGGGAAATATTTGCTCAGATCGAAGCGCATCTGCTGACCGAACAGCGAAATCGTACCGGTACCAGTGCGGTCTGATTTCAGCGTCCCCTCCTTGAGAATCTTGCGGACCAAGTCCTCGTAGGGCATGGGAATGTCCGTCTGCGGGCGTTCCGGAATACGGGTGCGAATATCAGCAAGCTGTTCGGCGGTCAAAGGCATGCCCCCATGGTAGCAGTGACCCGCCGATTTACGCCGGTAGCCATCCTGCAAACGACTCTGTATCAGCCCAAACACCGGCGTGTGATACCGGGTGTGACATCGCTGCAGACGCGGTCGAGTCCACGAATCCCGCTGTGAGCGGATATCGGGCAGGTGCTTGGGCTAATCTATAAGCATCGGCGCGAGAAGCGCGCCAGCAACTCCAGGAGGCACAACATGGGCAAAAGACTCTGGGTAGAACGCAACAAGGACGGTTCATGGGACGCGTTCAGCGAGGACGGCGCGCACCTCAAGTTCGGCCACGGCAAAGGCCTGTTCACCCCCGGCGACCTCATGAAGGTCGCGCTAGCGGGCTGCGCGGCGCTGTCCAGCCAGTTCCCGGTCGAGAACACGCTGGGTGAGGGCTCGGGCGCAAAAATCGTCGTTGACGGCACCTATGACCCGGAAAGCGATTCCTACCTGTCCTTCGAGGAGCAGGTAAACGTGGATGCGACTTCCGCCGATCTGAGCGAGGAAGATGCAGCCAAGCTCAAGGAGCGTGTCGCCCGTCACATCGAAAAGGGCTGCACGGTCGCCCATACGTACCGTCAGGAAACGCCGGTGCGCGTGAACGTCACGGTGCGCAAGTAATCAGCCGGTTATATATGCTGATGCCGCCATCTGCAGGTGTTGCAGATGGCGGCATCAGCGTATTGAAGGGGCGTCAGGCAAGCTGCCGGACACCCAAATCCCTACTTATGCTCCGGGTCGATCTTCGACTCGATGGCACTGGCTTGCTCGGCGCCGGCGGTGGGCACCTGAACGGCCTCGACACCGGAAATATCGTCAATCGGCTTGGTCGGGACATCCGCCGGGGAGCTCGGTACGGTGTCGAGCTGGGATTCCGCCGCTTCCACGTACTTGCGCGGCACCACATACACCGGGCTGACCGCATGCTGGAGCAGACCTTGGCTGGTGGAACCAAGCAGCAGCCCGGTGAATCCACCGCGACCGCGCGAGCCGACTACCACGACGTCATGGTCATAACTCGCCTTGGTGAGCGTTTCGACCGCATTGCCTGGCACAATCTCCTTGTGGATTTCAAGGTCGGGATGAGCCTGCTCAATCGGCTTGATGCGCACGGCAAGGTCATCCATGTACGAATCCATGACACCCTTGTCTTCTGCGGCGCCCTTGACATTTGGTACAGCGGAGATTACATCGAGCTGAGCCTTCCAGCTTGACGCGAAATCAGCAGCGATCTCAAGCGCCTTGAGGCCCCACTTGGATTCGTCGGAGCCGACGGCGACACGCGTGATCTTGTTGTTCAAGTGCATGAGGTTGCCTTCGTCATCGGTGTACGGCACGACAACAATCGGGCAGTACGCGTATGCGGGCAGTGAGGAGCTCGTGGTGCCCAGCAGCCGCTCGGCAAGACCGCCCTTGCCCCGGTTTCCGATGACGATGAGGTTGTAATTGCGCGACAGCTCGACGAACACCGATGCAGGATCGCCCGTAACAATCAGTGTCGCCGCTTTGACACCCTGCTCGTCGGCGATGGCCTTCGCCTTGGACAGGATTTCCTGTGCATCATTGTGCGCGGCGTTGTCGTCGCCCATCGCGGTGTATGTGGCATCGAATGATACGGCGGCATAACTCGGCAGCGAGTACGCGCACACGATCTGCAGGGTCAGTCCCGCATGCTTCGCATAGTTCGCAGCCCACCATGTGGCCTTGTAACTTGCATGGGATCCATCCACGCCAACGAGGATTGCCTTGTCGTTAATCATGACGACCTCCTTCATTCATTGGCGGCGCAGCGGTACGCCACCACTACTTTCACCTTACTCCACCATTGTGGGTCTTCCGGGAAAGTGTCGCAAGAAAAAATCCCGGAAATCTGGTACAGCTGCGATTGAGACCCCGGAAAACAGATAAGGCGCCCGACTGGGGCGCCTTACCAGCGAATACTGCCACTGGCAGCGAGTCAGAACCGCCGCTAGAGCAGCCGACGGATGGAGTAGGACCCGCTGTACGCGTACGCGACCGGTGTGTACACGGTTCCAGCCTTCGGGTTCAATGCGTTGACCACCATGCCGTTGCCGACGTAGATGCCCGAATGCGCACCATTGGCGATGATATCGCCGGGCTGTGCCTCGGCCAAAGAAGGCACCGCCGTACCGAGCGCGGCCTGAGCACCGGAATAATGGGGCAGGCTGATGCCCATCTGCGCGAACACATACTGCACGAAGCCGGAGCAATCCCAGCCGGCAGGAGTATTGCCGCCTGAGACATACGGAACCACACCCACAAACTGCGCAGCGTATGCGACCAGAGCGCTGGCCGATGCACTGTCAGGCGGGTTGACCGTCGCAGTGCTGCTCGGGCTTGGTGTAGAAGCACTTAAGCTGCTGCGGCTTTGCGAACGGCTCGCCGCCTGCTGCTGGGCCTGGGCCGCAGCCTGGGCGGCCGCCTGCGCCGCTGCCTGTGCTGCAGCCTGTTCCGCTGCGGCCTTGGCCTCAGCTTCCTTTTCTGCCGTGGACTTGGTCTGCGGCGGATTCAACGATTCAATACCACCCCAGTTCGAGGAGGAATCCACGCTGGTCGACGTCGATTCGGCGAGCAGATTCTTCTTGACGGTTGTGGTCTTGGGGAACGAACGCGACGACGTAACCGCTTCGTCGGTCGTCGTGGACTGTGCGGACGCTGAAGGGGCAATCGCCGCCAACGATATACACGCGGCTGCAACTGCGACCATCGCTGTAAGAGATCTACCTAGTTTCATCATCAATACAGCACAATAGCATGCCAGACTTACAGAAATCTGAGACCTATGCGCTGCACCCGCGCAATACCGCAGGACACGCCGAAAAAGCTGCCAATCGTAACGCTGATAACGCAATCATCAGGCACGACGACACGACTGAAATCCGCTCGGGCATCCCCGCCAGCAATCAGCTGCAATCAGCGAAACATCAAGGGAAAATCAGTAATGGATGAACTGCAATTGCGAAGCCTGGTCCGCGCTGAAAGTACGGGAAACCGTTTTGCCGTTGAGCGACGCGCCGCATTCCGAGGTCACAATCGAACCGTCGGCGTTGATCTGCTCGACGATGGCGACATGGCCGTACACTGCGCTCGAGCCGAACTGCCCACGCTGGAACACGATGACATCGCCGACATGGCGCGGAGTGGAATCCACCCAATAGCCCAGCTTCTTCGCGGATGCTGCCCACTGGGCTCCATCGCCGAGATGGGAACCGACCGGCAGCCCAAGCTGGTGTCGGCGAACATACGCCCACCATGTGCACTGGCTAAACGAATACTGGTTACCGGAATCACCCGAATCGTGATTGGGATCGAAACCGGAGGGAAGAATGCTCTTATCGGCCTCATACAGCACCGCGACCGCAGGATTCGACACAGTCGTCTGCGACATCTGCGCGACGTCAAGCTCGGAGTTCGAAGCGCCCAAGGACCAGTTGCCTGAACTCGTCGTGCTGTCTGAGGCCGAAGAACCAAGAGACGTACGCTCTTGCGAACGGGACACCGAACTGCCCGTCGCCGACTTGGTGGTCTGGACAGTGGTGATACCCGTTTCGGATGAAGCCAGCGACGTCGTGGCGTTCATATTGCTCAAGCTCAAGGCCGCCGCAGCCGCACCGGCCAACGCGACCATGGAGCCTGAAGCCATGAACCGGGACTTGCGGCGGGCCGCACGGGCCGATTCACGAATGGCACGTCTGGTCAGCGGCGCCACTTCCTCGAGTTTCGCCGCGAGCGCCGGATCAAGACCCAGCGTTTGTTCGGAACCATCGGCGCGCATGGCACGCGCACCACGCACGGCATGCGCCGCATGGGAACCACGGGGGGATGGCGCAAGTACATCGGCTACGCGGAAATGACGACCCGTTCGCGTCGTCTTTCGTGCCGCATGCTTCATACTCGAGTACTCCTTGCGTCGTCATCCTGAAAGCCCGCGGGAGCCACAGGCCGGAACCAACCCGCCGCTACCTGCACCGCACATACGGCGGGAGACGACTGGTGTGATCAATTACCGTCCCACCTTACAACCCCTCCTGCCCACATGGCAACACGTCAAACGTTGCACTCAAGTCACCCACACCGCGACAACCACCGAAGCTCAACGGATTTCAGGCGGCAAGCACGACCGCATCGGCGTGTCCCACAATCACGAATCCCGTTGCTCGCCCCGACTGGCAAGCAGTAGCCGGCAACCATCGGGGGCATCCATGGCAATGACCACGATATGTACGGGGGATGTCGGCAATCCACCCGATTGGCTACCCTAGCAAGCATGAGCAATACAGTAACAATTCCCGAATCCATGCTTCCACGGGACGGTCGGTTCGGCTCCGGTCCGAGCAAAATCCGCCCTGAGCAGGTGCAGGCTCTCGACGCCGGCGCCACCAAGCTGCTCGGCACCTCCCACCGCCAGGCGCCGGTCAAGCAGCTCGTCGGGTCCATTCGCGAGGGTCTTGCTCAGTTCTTCACCATCCCCGACGGTTATGAAGTCGTTCTCGGCAACGGCGGCGCGACCGCATTCTGGGATATGGCGTGTGCTTCGCTCATCACCCGCAAGGCGGCCTTCGGCGTATACGGCTCGTTCAGCGAGAAGTTCGCCATCGAGGCCGACAAGACCCCGTTCCTTGAGAAGCCGGAGATTTTCCGCTCGGAACCGGGAACCTATCGACTCCCCGAGCTCACCGAGTACGTGGACACCTACTGCTGGGCTCATAACGAAACCTCAACAGGCGTGGCCACACCGGTCAAGCGGATCTCCGGCAGCGTTGAACAGGGCGCCATCACCTTGGTGGACGCAACCAGCGGTGCCGGCGTCCTGCCGGTCGACATCTCCCAGACCGATGCCTATTACTTCTCCCCGCAGAAGGCGTTCGGCTCCGACGGCGGCCTGTGGGTCGCCATCCTCTCCCCCGCTGCCATCGAACGCGCGTATGCGTTGGAGGAAAGCACGAAGCTCGAGGGCGCGCGGCGCTGGGTTCCCGCCTTCCTGTCCCTGAAATCCGCAATCGACAACTCCCGCAAGGATCAGACGCTCAACACGCCGTCCGTGGCGAACCTGATCATGCTGGAAAACCAGATCCGTTGGCTCAACGACAACGGCGGGCTGGCATGGGCCCACGCCCGGTGCGCGAAATCCGCGTCGCTGCTGTACCAGTGGGCGGAACGCAGCGAATATGCACACCCCTTCGTCGAGGACGAATCCGCCCGGTCCACCGCGACCGTGACCATCGATCTGGATGACGCAATCAGCGCCAAGCAGGTCATCCAAGCGCTTCGCGACAACGGAATCGTCGATACCGGCGGATACCGCAAGCTCGGACGCAACCAGCTGCGCATCGGCGTCTTCCCGTCGGTCGAACCGTCTGATATTGTGGCGCTCACCA
This sequence comes from Bifidobacterium thermophilum, assembly GCF_002846655.1. Taxonomy (NCBI): domain Bacteria; kingdom Bacillati; phylum Actinomycetota; class Actinomycetes; order Bifidobacteriales; family Bifidobacteriaceae; genus Bifidobacterium; species Bifidobacterium thermophilum. Next base: position 309,000 of record NZ_PCGX01000010.1, read on the forward strand.
AGTGCGTCGACTACATCGTCGAGCACCTGTAATCGGCGATTCATCCAATATTTCAACTGCCTACGTCTGCCGCGGTGCGGGCGTAGGCAGTTTTGTTTTTCGTGGGATCGGGATATAGGCGAAACCGAAACACGAAACCAGAAAACGAAACCGGAACGTCGTACCGGAATCTCAATATCTCGCAAAATACGCCGATGCGGCGAGATATTGAGAAAAACATCTGAAAAACTCGGCGGTTTCGCGAATATCGAGAGATTTTGAGATTTCACAACGCGCCCCGCACATGCCACAACGCTTTCAAAGCCTGGAATTTCAACGTTTTACGGCAGCTGCCCAACGGAACGGCACATACGGAATCTGAAAAAATCTCGATATCGCGGCGTTAACAGAGATTATGAGACTTTTCTCTGAAAATCTCGACGATTCCACGCTGTCGTCGAGATTTTCAGATTTTCTCTGTCTGGCAGCCGACGACAGCACCATAAGATGCGTCACACCTGCGTCGTCGCCATGAGGAAGGAACCGCCGACCAGGCCATCCCGACCGGCTTGGCCATCTCGACCAGCCACGCCTTCGCTTTCATCTCCGGCGGATTCCACAGTGACCCACCCTTCGCAGGCGGGCACGAACACCGCCTGCCCGACGGAAAGCACGCGGGATTCCTGTTCGCTGGAGCATCGCACCATCCCATGGGTACACAACACGATACGCGGCTTGTTGCGCCCCTGATTCACACGTCCCAAGGTCAGCTGCCGCAACAACGCACCATAGCGCCGATGAACCCTGTCCATCACCGGCCACGCCTGGGCGTGCGGACCGGTGGTGCCGTACGCCAGCATGAACTGATCGATATGCGGCCGGTACACAATAAGGTTGCCATCACGCGTCGCCATGTCCCCGAACTGCGAATCGGCAGGATCCACCGGGGCTCCGGGCTGACAGTTGAGCGTATGCAGCAACCGTGGAATGTCCTTATGTTTCACGGTCATTCCCGCTCTGAGCACATTGTCTGAATTGTTCATGATTTCAGCGGCCGTGCCATGGATGTACGCGTGCGGGGTCCCAGCAGGGATGAACACGGATTCACCCTCCTGAAGCGAGACCGGATTGAGCATCAGCAATGTGAGTACGCTGGGATCTGCGGGAAACGCCTCGGCGGCGGCGAGCGCATGCCGGAACGCGAGCCGGGAGGTAGGATCGCTGACACGCAGCGAGGCATATCGCAACTGCGCTTGCAGGTCGTCCGTTGGCGGAGCGGTAATCGCTGTATAGAAGGCCCGGAAAATGCGTCGGCGTGAATCAGGCCAGACCATCGAGGACACCGGCATCATCGCATCGGCCTGCTCGAATCCCTCCGGCGTCTGTCCGATACGCATGGTCCGTTCGGTCAACGCTTCGACCATGCGCGATGCGAGCGGATGGCCGACCATGCTGAGATTACGCAACATGAAGCGGATGGTGCCAAAGCCGACGGAAGCGTGGAACGGCTCTAGGGCGACGACCATCTCGCTTTTCGCTTCGGCGTCATGGAACGAGCGTTCCGGGGCGTCCATCGCTATACCCTGCGCGTTTTGAGCGTTGAACCCTGCGCGCGCTTCAAAATCCACGGGATGCACCTGCAACGACAGGGGGATGCGCGCGGCGATGATTTTGAACAGGAAGGGCAGTTCCGGGCCGAACTGCTCGGATACGCGCCGCCCGACCATTGCTTCAGGATGGTCTCGAATCGCCTGCGGCACCGTGGTGAACGAACCGTCCGGGGCTTCAAGCCGCGAGGGCGACTGCGGGTGCCCGCTGAACCACATTTCGGCGAGAGGCTGGCCGTCGTCCAGCATCTGCGCAGGAAGCTCGTCGGCGAACAGGGTTTGCAGACGGCTGTAGGATCCCCACGCATAGCGCTTTGGGACTGGACGTATCACATACACGGCTGTGGCAATCCTTTCTTCCGGCGAACAACATCTTATAAGGTTACCCCGCACGTTATGGTAATGGTATGAAGTTGGCTCCGATTTTCGATCCTGCGGCCCGCAGGCCGTCGCCAAAGCCCGTGCGTGTCGACCTGAGAAAAGTGTTCCTCATTGGTACGGCGGTGTGGATGGCGGCATTGATTGTGTGCGCTATGCTCCTCGCCTTGCATGTGCCCGCACTCAAGGAGCTTGTCGTATGCGTCGCCGGCGTGCTCGTCGGAATCATCCTGCTTGTCTGGGAGCATTTCGACCGTTGGGATTATCGCAGGCTCGGAAAATAGCTGCTGCGCCACCTTCCCGCTGTTGCAGCGGCGCTGACTCGAATCGGTAACCAACGGCGCAGAAAACCCACATATCACGAACATCACTAGTACCCGTGCGCCCCGGGTGCCTTGAGCATCCACAGATTACGGTGCCCGGTCTGCCCGCTTGAATCAGGTTCGCAAATTCAGGCTGTCACTATGTCCTGCGCAAGCGGCAGCGACATCGTAAACGTGCTCCCCTGCCCGGGAACGCTCCATACCGTCACATTGCCGTGATGGGTCAGCGCCACATGTTTGACAATCGCAAGCCCCAGACCAATGCCATGCTCGGTCCGCTCGTTCTGCTCGCTGCCACGATAGAAACGCTCGAACACGCGCTCTTGTTCGGCCTTCGGTATACCACACCCCCGGTCGATGACGCTGACAGACGCGTGCCCGCCCTCCTGCGAGCGCTTGACCGAGACCGCGACCGTCGAGCCTTGAGGGGAATACCCGATAGCGTTTTCGATGAGTTTGCCTACCGCGGCCTTGATTTGATCAGATTCGCCGTTGATATCAAGACTGTCGTCTCCGGACAGCTCGAGTTGCACTCCGGCTTGCTGCGCCCGCCCGAGATGGGATTGCACGACATCGCGCAGCTGGTCCATGACATTGATCCGGTTATGACTCGAAGGGGTGACGGGTTCCTGCGAGCGGATGAGCAGCAGCAAATCGGAAACCATATGCTCCATGTGTTTGCACGCGCGTCTGACTTCGACGGCCTGCCGCTTGACCGACTCACGGTCAAGATCATCATGTTCCAGCGAATCCGCAAGACGCTCCAACGCTTGCGAAGGCTCGATCAGCTGTTCAGAAACGTTCTGGATGAAGGATTCGCGGACTTGGCTGAACCGGATTGATTCGCTGACGTCATCCAGCAGCACGACGACGAAACGCGAGTTGATTCTGCCGACGGTGACTTTCAGCCAATTCGGACGCGATACGCCGTTGATGACCCGAACCTGCTGTAATCCCGCATCCTGTACCGACTCCCCTTTCGGCCCGACGATACGCTGTGGGACGGTCTGTGTGGTGATATCCAGCTGTTTGCGCCCGCCGGTGCTGCGCACTTCATGGACTGCCGCGAGGATATCTTCGTTGCACAACGACTCGTCCCGTACCACACCGAGCGTATACGCGGCGGAGCTCGCCCTAATGACGTCATCGTGGTCATCCACCACGGCAGATGCAACCGGAATCATTGCCAAAAGCGCTTGCGTGGAATCCTCAAGGTCTTCCACGTTTTGCCGCCCCTGCCGCTGGTCCGTGCGATGTCCCAGCCCCAGAAAACCGCCTTGTGGGTGAGAGGTAAGCCGCCGCAACGGATTGACCCCATGATGAATATCGTTCAACGTCACGGCGATAACGGCAGCCACACAGGCGGCGATCGTCACCACGACCACGCAATACCATACAGTCCAACATGAACCCATGCGGCCATTGTCGCACAGTTTGCTGTGGTGATGCCACACCGAGACGGCACCAAGATGAACCGCAGATGAACGGTTACATGAATTCTACACGAACCATCGTCAACTACGTCCAGCTGATGTGGCATTCCGCGCGTGTTGCGAATAGACTGGGAGGAGTGGCGACTGCGGCAACAGCATCCGATGAGCAATAAGGAAGCATGCGCGACCGCTCACGCAGCGAATGGAACAATCCCGGAAAGGCAGAGCAATGCGCGTTATTTTCAATGAGGAGATGAAAGCCGTCGCCGACGATCTCGATCGTATGGCGCAAGACGTCCGCAAGGCGATCAACGGCGCTGGGGATGCGCTGATGAACGCGGATATCGACAAGGCTCAGGCGGTTATTGACGGCGATATCGAAATCGATGCTTTGGAGTCCAGCATCCTTGACCAGTGCGTGAGGTTGCTGGCCAAGCAAAACCCGGTGGCGACCGATTTGAGAGTCGTCGTCTCCACCTTGCGCCTGGCTTCGACTTTCGAGCGCATGGGTGATCTGGCCCGGCATATCGCGGAGGCTGCCCGTCGCGCCTATCCGCAGAATGCGTTGCCTGAGGAGTCCCGTGAGATCTTCACGCAGATGGTTGCGTTCCTGTGCAACACGGCTGACCGAATTGTGGACATGCTCGCGGACAGGGATACGAAGATTGCGGAGAACATCATCCTCGATGACGACAAGCTTGATCAACTGCACCATCAGACCTTTGAACTGGTGCTCTCTGATCAGTGGAACGGCACGAAGCAGCAGCTCATCGATGTGATTCTAATCGGCCGCTTCCTCGAGCGGCTCGGCGATCATGCGGTGTCCGCTGCGCGGCGCGTGGTGTACATCGTGTCCGGCTTCGATCCGAGCAAGGACCCCGGCCGCGACGAAGACACGCCCGTCGTTGACCTGTGACCAAAACCGCTGAACAGCGGGTGCCGTCAATCAGATTCTGAAACAGGCGGGACTGCGTCTCATATGGGGGCGCGGGCCCGCCTGTTATTTTGCGTGGCTGCGCGTACGTACAGCCACGCACGTATAGCTGTTGGTACCTTTCCCGCTACCGTCTCCTACCGTCGCCCCCGCAAAATGCAAGTGCCCGCGCCGCCTGATATAGGCGACGCGGGCACTTGCGAAAGAATTCAGGCCATGCCTGCAAACCGGACTTACTTGCCTTGGTTGGCGACAGCGGCGGCGCCGGCAGCGGCAGCCTCAGGATCGAGGTACTCGCCACGCGGCTTAATCGGCTTGAAGTTCTCGTCCAGCTCGTACAGCAGCGGGATAGCAGTCGGGATGTTGACCTTGGCGATCTCTTCTTCCGACAGGCCGTCAAGCATCTTGACGATGGCGCGCAGAGAGTTGCCGTGAGCAGCAATCAGAACCGTCTTGCCAGCCTTGAGCTCAGGCTCGATGGCGGACTTGAAATACGGCTCGACGCGCTTGACAACATCGGCCAGGCACTCGGCTTCCGGAACCGGATCGCCGGTGTAGCGCGGATCATGGTTCTGCGCGTACTCGTCGTTCGGATCGATCTCTGGCGGCGGGGTGGCATAGGAGCGGCGCCACAGCATGAACTTCTCGTCGCCGTATTCCTCGCGGATAGCCTTCTTGTTCTTGCCTTGCAGCGCACCGTAGTGACGCTCGTTCAGGCGCCAGCTGCGCTGGACAGGAATCCACAGGCGATCGGCTTCGTCAAGCGCGTAATTCGCGGTGTTGATGGCGCGACGCAGCAGGGAGGTGAACACGATGTCCGGAAGGACGTTCTTCTCCTTGAGCAGCTGGCCACCGCGCTTGGCTTCCTCGACGCCCTGCTCGGTCAGCGGGACATCCACCCAGCCGGTGAACTGATTGGTCTTGTTCCATGCGCTCTGACCATGTCGGAGCAGTACTAGTTTGTAAGTCATGGTCCCAGTCTAGCGCCTCGGCCTCCCAAATGCGGTCCTCTTGCGCGAAGTGCGGACACGGCCACCCTCATCCGCTGCGCGACCATGCTCCGGCGCGTGGGTTACACCACGAACGCAGCCGCTGCAAAGACCAGCGAGACCGACAGGGAACCAAGCGTGCACAGGGGCAGGGCACGTCGGTAGTCGACGCGGCTAATCGCATCGCAAGCGGCTATCTGGACGATGCACATGAACACGCACACCGCAGTGATAACAGGAACCGACACGAACCATCCGGCGACTTGGGCAATCGCAAGAATCGAGGCCGCAACCAACAGCGCATCGGCGAACACCGTACCCCGCGTGCGGCCAAGCGCGGTCATCCATGTATGTTTGCCATGCGCGCGGTCGGATTCGATATCGCGCAGATTATTCACGCACAATACGGCGACCGCGACCAATCCGTTCGCGGTTCCCGCGCACAAGGCGCCCGCCGTGACGCAGCCGGACAGCGCAAACATCGTCCCGCATGCCGCCACGAGCCCAAAGAACACAAAGACGAAGACCTCACCCAGATAGTGATACCCGTACGGGTGACTTCCCCCCACGTAACACCAGCCGGCAATCAGTGACGCCGCGCCGACCGCGATGAACCACCAGTACCCGGTCAGCGCGCATATCGAAAGGCCGCAGATACAAGCGAGCGCCGCGTTCATGCCTGCAGCGAACAACACGTGTCTGGGAGCGACGCCGGAAGCGACCAAGCGGGTTGGCGCACGCACCGCAGCTTGCTCATCGTCCGCATGTCCAGCCGCACCTGCGGCATCCCGGTGCTCATCGGTACCGCGGATGCCATCCGAGTAATCATTTGCGAAATTCGCCGCAATCTGCAGGAACAACGCCACACCCATACACAACAGCATCACCGCAAGGAACCGCGGATCATACGGCGCGCCGGACACACTGGCGACAGCGGCGCCGGTGATGACCGGAGCCACCGCTAATGGCAGCGTTTTCGGCCGGGCTCCACGAATCCAATCCGCGAATCTCATCTCTCTCATACCTCCTCCCTACTCCTCTGCTCTGACGGAATCGCCAATCAACAGGCCATCAACTATAGCCTTTGCTGCCGGACGAGGCAATGGTGCAAGCCACGAAAACAGCACGCGTTGTGTGAGGATCCGCTCACACAACGACACCTTGCCTTGCCGAACCAAGCGTCACTAGCACCCGCAGGCCGAGTTTTGTGAGGATTGGCTCACACCATGAACCCTTGGAATCAGCCGTCAGACGACCAGTCGAAAACCCTGTATTGCAAATCAGCAGTCGCCCAGGCTCCCTGGAAAGAATAAGATTCTCATGAGTATAATACTTATGAGTATTAAAAGTGTAGCCAAAATCGTCATTACCAAAGGAGCTCGCCGCCATGTTTATTGGAAGAACGCGAGAGCTGCAAGCCCTCAACCGCATGTGGAGCACTGACAGCTTCCAGATGATGGTCATGCTCGGCCGACGAAGGGTCGGAAAAACCGCACTGCTCGACGAATTCTCACGCGACAAGCATGCACTGTACTTCACCGCGCGCCAACAGACGACAGCGAACAATCTTCGCGATTTTTCCGCGGCGATATTCGCATTTTTCAATCTGCCCGACAGCACCACGCCATTCGCATCATGGCAGAACGCGTTGTCCTTCATCGCACAATGCATCAGCAATCGCACCGAACGTTTCCTGCTGATTTTCGATGAATTCCCATATGCCGCGATGGCTGACGCTTCCCTCCCCTCCGTTCTTCAGATTGCCATCGACCATGAGTTCCAGAACACCAACACGATGATCATCTTGTGTGGCAGCAACGAAGGTTTCATGGAGAGCGAAGTGCTGGGGTATAAAAGCCCGTTGTACGGCCGTCGCACAGGACAACTGCGAATCAAACCTTTTGATATCTTCGATACAGCGCGCATGCTTGATTTCGCTTCAGTCGAGGACATCATCAAGTATTATGCGACCTTCGGCGGCACACCGTATTATCTCAAACAGATCGACCCGGGAAAAACATACGAGGAAAACGTGTCCGACCTCCTGTTCGACTCCAGCGGCCTGCTCTACGAGGAACCACTCATGCTGCTACGGCAGGAACTCCGTGACCCGACGACATACAGTTCCATCATGGAAGCGATAGGAGGGGGCGCCACCAGACAAAACACCATAGCGGACCGAGCAGGCATCCAACCAATTACCAGCGTGAGCAAATACCTCAATGTTCTCAAGGATTTGGGCCTTATCGATCGAATCGTCCCCTTCGGCGACAATCCCGCTCACTCCCGCAAGGGGTTATGGAAGCCCGCCGACCCGTTTTTCGCTTTCTGGTATCGTTTCGTCAGTCCCAATATCGTCAGCGTGGAAAACGGGACAGGCAGGCTCGTCGCCAAGGCCGCACTACTCGGACCGGTGCTCGATACCTATGTCGGCCAACAATTCGAAACGATATGCCAGCAGTGGGTCTGGCACGTCGATGGAACTGAACAAATGCCATTCCTTGCCTTGTCCGTCGGCAGTTGGTGGGGCGGCAATCCAGCGACACGGAAAACCACCGATATCGATGTCGTGGCGGCGAATGCGGCCGACAGCAGCATTCTCTTGGGGGAATGCAAATGGAAGAACAGTCTGGACATCACCCAGACCGTTGCGGCGCTGCAATCACGAACCGATTGCATTCCCGGGTACAAACACCACTATTACGCGTTATTCGTCAAAACAGACAAGTTGGCACAACAGGCGCGAGACATGAAAAACAACGGGCTCTTCATCGTCGTGTCGGCACGCGACATGCTCGAAAGATGACAGGCGCGCCGTCATCGTCCACTGAGCATTGATGCCGGTTCAGAATCCTCGAGAATCCTCAAGAATCCTGAGCCGGCACCGATGCTTGGAAACCCGGAAACCCGCCAAACCTGGGGTTCGGGAACCCGGATGACTTACTTAAATGACTTACTGAAGGTTCAGCGGCTTGGTCAGCGGGAAGGTAATCGTTTCACGGATGGTCGCGCCGGTCAGCGCGATGAGCAGACGGTCGATGCCCATACCGGTACCGCCTGCCGGCGGCATACCCACGCCGAGCGCCTCAAGGAAGTCCTCGTCGATATCCATGGCCTCGACATCGCCGGCGAGCGCGTCTTTGGCCTGGGCGACGAACCGTTCGCGCTGGACCACGGGATCGTTGAGCTCGGAGTAGCCGGTCGCCAGCTCGAAGCCACGCACGTACAGATCCCACTTCTCCACCACGCCGGGCTTTGAACGGTGGGACTTGACCAGCGGGCTGGTCTCCACCGGGAAGTCGCGCACGAAGGTCGGCTCGTACAGCTTGTCCTCGTAGAAGTGCTCCCACAGGTGCTCGACCAGCTTGCCGTGGTTCTCCACGTCGTCGCGTTCCACACCCAGCTTGTCGGCGATCTCGCCCAGGTGCTCGACCGACGTGCCGGGGTTGTCCGGCCCGCCGTTCGGAACGATTTCCTCGCCCAGCGCCTCGGAGAGCGAATCGTACATGCTGATGGTCTTCCATTCGCCGCCGAAATCGTATTCCTCACCGTTGAGCAGCGTGACCTTCGTGCTGCCGAAGGCGTCAAGCGCGGACTTGACGATGAGCTCCTTGACCAGCGCAGCGATCGTGTCGTAATTGCCGTACGCCTGATAGGCCTCGAGCATGGTGAACTCGGGGGCGTGCGTGGCGTCGACACCTTCGTTACGGAAATCGCGGTTGATTTCGAACACACGGTCGATACCGCCCACGAGGCAGCGCTTGAGGAACAGTTCCGGGGCGATGCGCAGATACAGGTCGATATCGAAGGCGTTCATATGCGTGGTGAATGGGCGTGCCGCGGCGCCGCCGTGCACGGTCTGCAGCATTGGCGTTTCTACCTCGAGGAAGTCATGCCCTTCGAAGGTGTGGCGCAGCGAGGAGACCACGGCGGAACGCTTACGCACCATATCGCGAATGCGTTCGTCGGCGATCATGCCGATGTACGGCTTGCGGGTGCGCGTGTCGTCGCTCAGCTCCTTATGCAGCGCGGGCAACGGCTGCAGGGCCTTCGCCGCGATACGCCATTCGCTGGCGAAGACGGACAGTTCGCCGGTCTTCGAAGCGATGACACGGCCCTTGAGGAACAGGTGGTCACCCAAATCGACCATCTGCTTGAACTGTTTCAAGGAATCCGCGCCGATCTCCTTCTTGGAGATCATACCTTGGATGGCGGTGCCGTCGCCTTGGGCGAGCTTGACGAAGCACAGGCCGCCGCCGTTGCGCAGGAAAAGCACGCGACCGGCGATGCCGACGACGTCCTGCGTCTCGTCACCGGCATTGAGCTTGCCGTCGTACTTGGCACGTACCTCGCCGATGGTAGCGGTCACATCGACATGGACCGGGTACGGCTGCACACCTTCCTTGAGCATGAGCGCGCGCTTGGCGACACGCATCTGAACCTGCTCGGGGTGTGCGAGCGGGCCGAATTCCTTGTTACTCGGGTCGATCGCCTCGTCAAGGCTCTTGCCTTCATCGATATTGGAGCGGATCTTCTTGTCTTGCTCCAGCAGAAGTTCTGCATGTTCGACGGTCGTCATGACCGGCGCGTCTTCAGTATGCTGTTCCGCGGTGTCTTCCGCGGATTGTTCAGGATTCGTCATGCACCCCAGTGTATCGAAGTGCCAATACACGCGGCAGCATCCGAATCCATCACAACGCCATGCATGTGACTACAATAACCTGTAAGTCGTGCACATCGACGCCGACGTGCACGAAGATACAACATCAGGCGGGGACAACCACGGAGCGCGATGACATGGCATACCAAGAAGTACAGAATCTGTTGAACGAGTACGAATTGCTTCTCCAGCACATCGGTATCGACACAGCCGCACGGCTCGCCCCTCCTATCAGCGACCGGGAAATCGCTGATCTGGAGGAGCAGTACCAGATTCGTCTGACCCGAGATGCGAAAGCTTTCTGGCAATGGCACAACGGAGGCGAACCACGCTCTGCGATGCCGGGCTTTTTCCAATCTTTGAGCGAGACGCTCGCAACTCACAAGGAAGATCGCGAAATCGTGTGCGAAAGCTTCGATCATGAACCCGATCCGCAGGAATGGGACGAATGCTGCGAGTGCCAGTCACACAATCCGACCGGCGACCTGACATACAATCATGGCGCGCGCGGCGTCGTAGCCCCATTCGATATTTCGTTGTACACAGCCGAGGGCTTCCGCTACTGTGCGATTTTCGATTGCGGTGATCCCGACGCCATAGACACCATGACCTATGGAGTCAGAATCACCGATTGCAACCAGTCTTGGGTCAGTCCCGAATATCCGAAAACTTTCGCCGACCGCATCCGCAACTGGATGACGGCGATACGGACCGGTGTATGGTATCCATGTCATCTCAACGGCCAGGGGAACACTGTCTTCCTTGTCACATGCGAGTACCAGCCCGGAGGAAGCACAACAGATACCTATGACTACGAATCCGTCGAGTTCATGCCGTCCAATTGGCAGCCGGACATGGCTGAGTTTCGTCCGTTCCCCGGAAACAATCCCATCTCGGACGAACATCCTGCCGTCGATGAATGACACAGAACAATGACGACACACCGATTTGGCATTGTTCTGTAATTGCTGTATGATAGCGGACGTTGCCAAAACGGGCTGTAGCGCAGCTTGGTAGCGCGCTTCGTTCGGGACGAAGAGGCCGCGGGTTCAAATCCCGCCAGCCCGACCATCAAAGGCCAAATCATTGGAATTCCAGTGATTTGGCCTTTCTTTTTTCCGAACGATAGCCCAACATGCGAGTCCGGCTTTCTACAAACTATCTACGCTGAGAGAGCCACCAGCTTAGCCAGTTTGTAGAGTGATCGGCAGAAACAGGGCGTCTGCATGCGGTTGGGGTGCACACTATAATGACACCGAGCAATAGCGCAATAAAGAATGGACTTTATATGGACGGCCGTCAGTACCAGTCATCCGGTTCGCAACCCTATGGAATCCACCCTTCTGGTTCAAGCCCGCGCGGCGCTCAACCACAAGGTGCGCCGACTCAGGGGGCGCAAACCTATAGTACGCAGTCCTACGGTACCCAACCCAGCAGAATGCAGCCGCTACATCATGCGCAACCGGGTGTTGCCAATGCTCCGGTATCCAGCAACGCCGCAGCGATGGAATACCGGCAGTATCCTTCTACTGCCGTCAATCCCGCACAGGCCGCATCCACTGCCGTACCGCGTCAATCGCCGGCAGTGCCCCGGCAAACACCCATACTGCAGCCCCCTCGCCCCATGTCTCCCGCACGCCCGATGACCACCACGCAACCTACTGATTCTGCGGCATCCACACCTCCTGCGCGACCTATTGCCCCCGCGCCCTCCGCGCCTCCCAAGACTCGAGTCACGCTGCCGGCCATGCAGAGGCCAGCAGCGCCCATACAGACCTCCCCGTGGTCAAAAAGTCCAGGAAGCAATGGCGGTGGAGCGTTCCGCCATCAGGGTCCGTTCACTCGGCAACACCCCGGCAACACTTTCGGCCCGTACTCGTCGCAGGTCAGCAATGCACCATTTACCGGCACAAGCGCGCGCACCGCTGCCCGCCAACAATCGCATGCCGGTGCGGTCATCGCAATCATCCTCGTCATGGTCCTGGTCCTCGCAAGCGGCATGGCGGTCCAGAACGTGCAGACGGGCATGGCGAACTATCACACGCAATTCACCGGACTGCAGCAAAGCGCTTCCCCCAGCGAGTCACGCTCGGCGAGTACAAGTTCCTGGAACCTGTCAGCCGAACAGACGTGCGCCAATCTGTCCTCGGCGATAGCCAGTCTCGAAGGCTGGGCCGACAGCGACGGCACGACGGCACCTGCCGAGTTGACGACGCTGAACAACGACCAATCCGCCTGTGCCGGCGATCTTTCACACCTGTCGTCCACCGACCTCGACGCAATCAGCAATCACACCATCGACGCGTTGCTCGCATGGAACGACGACATGGTCGAGTTCTACCGGTATCGATCGGCATCCATCACGTACCGGATCGACGGCAAGTGGCCGGTCGATCCCAAGGAGCTCGAGGCGCTGCTTGACGCATCCGGATGGTTCGACAATCCAACATATGCCGCGCAGCAAGCGGCGAAACTGAAGTCCGGAACCGACGCGGTGCTGGCGAAAATCGCTGACGTGGTCGCCGACCTGCATAACCGTGAAGCCAAGATCGCGGGCATTCAAGCCGACGACCGTGCCAGCGAACAAGAAATCTGGGCTGCGATCGATACCATTACGAATGAGATGGGGGTCACATACAGCTTTGAGCCCCTTTCGGCGTGCGGCGGAGGCGGCGGAGGCAACAATCCGAGCACCGTTGCCTTCTTCTGCCAGGACGAGACGTTGGATTATCGCAACAAGATCATGTTCAACACAGGGTATGTGTTGTGGGATCTGGGCGCTCGCGGCGACCCTTGGATGCTCGACGCGGCCAAGCATGAGCTGGCGCATCGTTCAATCTCCATCGCATGCGGTACAGCCCGTCCGAAGATTGCAGGAGCGCGATACGAGGCGGTGACCAACGCCTACGCTTACCAGTTCATGGGCGTCAACCGCCAGCGAAACGAACATCATCAGTCCGGGCTCGAAGAATACGCGGCAGGAGATACGGAAATGGCCATCGCACAACAAATCTACGACGGCACCTGCTCCTGACCGCGGGGCTGCATCCGGTTGCGGGCTGTTCTGTTTGGCCGCAGCGAGTCTGGTTGCAGACCAGTATTCTGTCGGAGTGGCGCCAAGTCGACCGCCCCACCTGCGGAATGTGAAAAACTCGAGCAATATGCCGTTTCCGGAGAAATACTGAGAGAAAAGTCTCAATATCTCCCGTAGAAGCGCAATCTGGAAATTTATTAAGATTCCGCGTGGGTTGTCCGATATCGTCGGCAATCCAGAATCGTTGATATCCCGGGATTCCCGACGACCGCCGCACGCCGCTCGGACCACGCTGAATCTCAATTTCTCGCGGAATCGGCCTTCGGACGCGAGTTGTTCAGACTTTTTCTGAACAACTCTCCGAATCGAAGGACGAATGAGAGATATTGAGAGATTGGGGTATTCAGACATGAGATTCCGGCGTGCAGGAGAACTACGTGTTTCGTGGGAGAAAATCACGAAAACCCATGTCCGGTGTTTTTCTCCCAAATCCGGCGAGTACTCCCGCACCGCCGCGCGGCATCCGGCGAATGAATCACAGGTGAACGCATGCAAAATTGGCGTCCGCACCGACCTCCGGATTGACGATACCCCCAATCGGCCCCGTGTGAGAGTTAGGATGATACCAACGGATGCAAACGTTGCCAACGCTGCCGGCACCGAGGCAGCAACAGTCCAGCCGACCATGCTGCAAACCTATGCAACACCGGGCCGACGGCCAGCGATAAAGGAGCACACACGCCATGGAGCACGACGACCAGAACAGTCCTCGACCGTTCACTTCGGCATTCCCGGCAGACAATTCCTTTGATGGTATCAGCTTCGACGTTGCAGGAACCTACCAAGGAGATGCCTCGGCTTCACCGACGACCATGACGCAACCACCTGTATTGTCCTCCCCCACACCGCAGACTTCCCCGTCGCAGCCCCTTACGCCGCAGGCGTCCCCGACGGTTTCCGCGCAGCAATCCCCGATGACGCAGATGCCAATCATCCCGATTATCGCGCCATACCCACAATCCGCAGCGCAACAACCCCCTGTGCAGCAAACTCCGCTTGCCCCTGCGTCCCAGCAGCCTCTTCAATCTTCCGCGGCGAGCGCGCAACAGCGTACCCAGCCTATGTCGCCCGCCAATCCGCAATCCCCTGCAAATCCGCACGCTGGGCATGCCCGCCAAGCCCGTCAACCACTACCCCCGATTCCGCCTTACAAGGGCAGGAAGGCCGCACGGTACTGGGAGAAAGCGCCGGACGACAATTACACCAATCCTAACTATCACAAGATATTCGACTGGTCGTGCTTCGGGCGCATCCTGCTGGTCACCGTGGTCATAACAGCAGTGATGTACGTCCTGTATGTCGCATACTACTGCGGCATGCTGATGATTTTCCGCGGCCGCAGCATCCAGGAAATCTACAACGCGCAGAAGCCCGAAGTCACCACAGATGGCATCGATTACCTGTTCTTTCTCCTCGGCCTGATCAACATCCTGATCGCCGCACCGATATGCCAAGCGGTCGGCATGCGCGGACGCCATCCGTCGAAAGTGACGTACTGGCGCGACCGGCCGGAAATCGAACCGATGGTGGCGGCATGGGGCTTCGGCAAACGGACCTACCTCGGCTCCGGTATCGCTTCGCTCATCGACAAGGGGGCCGTCGGCGTCGATCCGCAAGGCCACATCTACCTGCGCGGCACGCCTTCGCGCCCATTGACACCTCCGGAAATCAAGCTTATGGACTTCCTTGCCGTCGCCTTCAAGGATTTCTATCGCGAACACCCTGATTTCGCCGGGGCTCCCGACGGTTCCGGCGCCCGGGTCAACCCGAGCGTCGCCGAACTGACCGACCATCTTTCCTCCAATGGCCTGAAAGCGTTGTCCGACGTCCAATCCGAGACCAGCCGGGCAGCGAATACCGTCATGTATTCCATGGGCACGCCGCGCATATTCATGCTGCTCGGGTGCGCATTCGTCTCCGGGGTATCTGGCATGTTCGCCGGGACATCGATATTCACCGAAGCCGGCGGGTGCGCGAGCCTGACACAGATCCTCATCCGATATGAGGGATTCACCTGGCTCGGCATCATGGCACCCATTGCGAACCTGTTGTCTGTCGTCTATGCGGTCGCGGCCGCTGCGGTGCTGATCATCAATCAACGCAGGCTGCAAAGCATCAGAACTACCGCCTCCGACGGCAAACGCCAGATCGATATCCTTCGCATCTTCCTCGTGGTGTACTGCCTGATCACCCTGCCGCTATCCCCCGTCCGCGCGGTCGGCATGGTGCTGGCCTGGTATCTGCTCATCGACGCGAACATCCCCACCAATCGCATCAACCTGCCGATGATGCGGCTGTACCATCATGTGCTCGGACTGGGCAAGTATCTCAAGGACTACAGCGACTTAAGCGAGCGCGGCACCACGAGGGACGCCCAACTTTACGGCTGGAACCTCGCATACGCGGTGGCGCTCGGTCTGGCGAAAGGCGAGCTCGCGTCGGTCGATCGCGTCGTGTGGAAGCTCTCCGGCTCCACCGCGCAGAGCGAACCCGTGGGCCGTCACGCATCTGCCAGCTCCAAAGAACCCGATCCCTTCGATAACTTGCGACGGTTGGGAATCCCAATCAACATCACAACGGAAGAGCTGAGCCACAAGATAGACAACGTGGTTGTGCAGACCGCGGAAAAACACGGTATCAAGGCGGCAGCGTACAACAGCGATCGCGAAGCGTATGCTGCTCTAGTATCGGAAGCGACAGAGCCCAGGCCCGATGACAATATGGCGCAGAAGTCGGTAAGGGCTTACGTGCGTTGGCTCAATGAGGAATTGGAGAAGCGGGACCATGACGAATCTTAATGATTTGGCGCACACCCATGATGACGACGATATGTCCGGCGATGGCATCCCTGGGCGCGGCAGTATGCCCGGCGATGGCGCGGATTCCACGCCGGCGCCGGACGCGTTGATGGCGGCGCTCAAGGCGGCAAATAATCCTGCTGCGTTGTTCGGCGCAAGGCCGTGCACCGCAGCCGATGACGAAGATGCCGAAGCCTCGGATGATGCCGAAAACCGGAATGACAACGATTCCAACGATTCCGCCGATTCCGACAATCACGCCTCAGACAGCCATCACCACCGATTTGACGTAGACACGTTCCTCGCCGGTCTGGACGCCATCTATGACAAGCATCGCGCGGGTCAAGACGCCGAAGCCTACTTGCAACAGGCAATGACCGATGCCGAAAACGCCGGCGACAACGCCGGATTGTTGACCGTCCTCAACGAAACGATGGGATTCTACCGTTCCCAGGGACGGCACGAGGACAACCAGTGGATTGTGCAACGGGCGCTCGAACTGGGCATCCGCATGGGAATCGCCGGCAGCGAGGCGTGGACGACGACGCTCGTCAACGCCGCCACTGCCATGCGCGCCGCACGGCAATACGACCAAGCGGAAGACCTGTACTGCCAGGCGCTTGACAACGCGAAAACAACCTACGGACCCCGCGACAGGCGGCTTGCCGCGCTGCATAACAACCTGTCCATGCTCTACAGCGAGACGAACCGTCTGGGTGAGGCGCGCGACCAGCTCGTGCAGGCAATGGGCATCCTCGAGGATTCGGGCGCGGACCGGCACACGGACCCCGACATCGCATCCACCTACGTCAATCTTGCGCAAGTCGAACTGGAATTGTGGCATGAGGCGTGCAAGAACGAGGCCGCGGGCAGGAGCGAAGCGAATGCGCAATCCCCTGCCGTGTTACTTGACCAAGCCGACGACGACGCTCAGCATGCGTTGACAATCTACGATGAAGGCGATCTGACCCACAGCGCGCATTATGCTTCCGCGCTGGCTGCTGCGGCACAGGTACGTTTCATGCACGGCGCATTTGCAGATGCCGCTGCCTTGTATGGCAAGGCGCTCAACGTCATCGCCGAATGCTACGGCACCGACACGGAGTATTACCGGACCACTAGCGAGAATCTCCAGGCCGCCAAAGACGCGCTTGCCGAGCAATCGGCATCCGCCGCACATGCCGCCGACCGGGCAACGCAAGGGCAACATGATGCACGACCTAATCGCAGGCACGATAGCAAGCGGAACATCCCTAAGGACAGTGCTGATCTCAAACCGGAGATCACCGGCCTGCAACTGGCTCGGCGCACTTGGACGGAATTCGGCAAGCCGCTAATCGCGGAACGCTACCCGGAGTATCAAGGTCGCATCGCCGCCGGATTGGTCGGACATGGCTCTGAATGCTACGGTTTTGACGATTTGCTCTCCCGCGACCACGATTTCGGCCCTGGCTTCTGCCTGTGGCTGACCGACGAGGATTACGAGCGGATCGGCGAGCGCCTGCAAGCGGACTACGACGCCTTGCCGGAGCGATTCCTCGGGTTCGGACCGCGCCAGACCACACCGCGAGCGCAAGGTGCTGGCAAGCGGGTCGGCGTGTTCCGTATCGGCGACTTCTTCGAATCCCTGACCGGATACCGCCAAGCTCCTAGTGCCAATCATCCGCATGAATGGCTGATGCTGGACGAGGCGACTCTCGCCACGGCGACCAACGGCCAGGTGTTCGCCGACCCGCTGGGCGCATTCTCCAAGACTCGCCAAGGTTTCAAACTCATGCCTGACGATGTGCGGTTGTCGCTGATTTCGCGCCGATTGGGCATGATCAGCCAAGCCGGACAATACAATCTGCCCCGGATGCTGCGCCGCGGTGATGGCAGCGCGGCATGGCTGTCCATCAGCGAATTCACGGACGCGGTCTCCTCGCTGGTGTTCCTCATCAACACGCCGGTTTCTGCCGGATACGCACCCTATTACAAGTGGCGATTCGCCGCCCTGCGCCGCCTCAGCACCCGCATGGGTACGCGGCTCGCCGGCGTTTGCGAGCAGTTGGAGCAGATTCTGCGACTATCCGGCGACGCCTGCTATGGCGAAGGGGCACCATCGCGTGAAGCCGCCGATGAAATCAGCACTATGGTCAATGCCATATGCTCGGATATCGTCGCCGAACTCCAACGTGAAGGATTGACGCACAGCAACGAACGCTTCCTCGAATGGCAGCGACCGCATGTCGAGGCGCATATCGTCAGTGATGCCGCCTGTTTGCACAGCATCTAGGCGGGAGTTCGACGAACCGCCGGCAATGTGCCGAATGGTCGGCATTCGGTACTGGGCAGTAGGCGGTTCAGCGGCTGCGTGATTGTTTTCCAGCGGTTTCGTCTGCACAGTTGCATCTGCACAGTTGCATCCGTACTGCCCCGTCTGCACAGTCGCGCTCAGTGTGTCGCAATAGCGCCGGCGGCGAATCAGGCCATGCATAGCGGGATGGGCATGCATATCATGGCAAATGTTCGCACTGCAAATCAGATAGAATCCGACAGAAAGAGGGTGCCATGTCCCAACAGCCGCCGATGGTCACGGTCCATGCCGACGATCCGATGGTTGAAACGGTGATTCGGCTGGAATGGGACCAGTTCCAACGCACGGACAATGAGGGCGGCCGGGCGGCATGTCAAGGCAACTGGCCGATGTTTCACGAGATGCGGCTGAGCCAGTTCCTCACCTGGACTCCGGCGCTGCTGGCAAGCTACGAGAACGATTTACGGCAGGCGGACCGCGTCGGGCGCAATCTGGTCACCGAAAAATACGCACGGATGATGGCCTCCACGGCGCCTGACATCTACCGCGAACGCATCGAACCGTATATTCCCCGACTTTCCGCACAACGGGTGGCACGCCAGGAGCAGGTGATTGCCCGGCAAGTCGCATGGGCGCGCGAATTCGCGGGCCGCTGGCCGGCGCTCGGGGAGGCGATGCGCGTACTGACCACCGCCGAGGATACGCCTGAGCAGACGTCGTTCGAGACCTATCTGCGCGGCGAATTGGGCACGTATTCGGATACCACTTTCGACGAATACGAGCGTCTGGCGGCGCATATCACCGAACAAGGCGGCAACCTGACCGAGCAGACCGTACGCAACACGGTCCGGCTGGAGGGATATGCGGGGCTCGACGAAGCGCAAGCAGCACAGGCGCGACAGGCAGCGGCACAGGGCGCGAACTACCAGCACGGCAGGCAAGAACCGCACAATCCGCAAAATTCTCCATCCGGTGCGAAGGCATGAAAGGCGACGGGAAACCGGGAAATCAGGACAATCCAAGAATCAGGACAATCCAAGAATCAGGACAATCCAGACCACGAAGGCAGGAACGGCATTTGGACACCACAACGGAAGACCATGAAGAACGCGAGACAGCGGCCGGAACCGCAACCACCGGAACCGCAACGGCCGCGGAAACCCGGAAGGAGCGCGGACGTCACCGGCTCATGATCGTCGAAGGCGCGGCGCTCGTGGTTCTCATCATCCTCGCGGGCATCGGTTCTGCAATCGGCGCAAACTGGCGGGTGGAACCGTATACGGACCATATCACGGTCGGTTCGTCCAGCACCGCGATCGCGGCGAATGGCCTGTCAACCGCGCAAGAAGGCACCTACAAAGTCAAAACGACGAAACTCATCATCAAACTCACCGACACGGTCAGCGTGAACGCGATCTTGCGCGAACCGATTGGCGCCCCCGGCAAACGCCCCGCGTGCGTGTTCGTGCATGGCGCCGGGACCGGCAAGGCGTCTGAAGTGTACGGCGATATCGCCCCCGCGATGGCGTCCGCGGGCATCGTCACGTTGGTGCCGGACAAGCGGCTGGACAACTATTCATGGACAAGCCGCGACTATCAGGCCATGGCCCGCGACTATCTTGCCTCATGGAAGCTGCTGGCCGGATTGAACGACGTCAACCCCTCGCAGGTGGGCGTGTATGCGGAATCAGAAGGCACGTGGATCGCCACCGTCATGGCGAAACGACAGCCGGATATCGCGTTCATGATCCTCACATCCCCGCCGGTGGTGCCCGGGCGTGACCAGATGGCAATGGCGGCAACCTCATATGCGACCATCGCGGGTGCGCCTCAAAGCGTGGTCGATGAGCTGCCGACACTGATCAGCCTTGATTTCTCGCTTATCGGGCTGGAGTATGCGGATTTCCCGGCACAGGATTATTACGCTGCCCTCACCATGCCGCTGCTCATCAATTACGGAACCATCGACCCGTCCATGCCCATCGAGCAGGGCGCGCGCACGCTAATCGATGCAGCGAAACGTAACGGCAATGCGAATGTGACGGTACGGTACTACCCGACGAATCATCAGATGCGTACCGGCTCATCGCTGTCATTGCCTGGATTACCACTGGAACGGCATTACACGCATAATCTCGAGGATTGGGCTAACGCCATCGCCGCCGGTGCCACGGCTACGGACTGGGCCACGCCGATGATCGCCGGAAGCCAGCCGCATCAACGGTTTGCGGCTCCTTCCAAAACACCGCATGGCATCATCGGGGCGGTTTCTCTGGCGCTCGCGTTGATGGTAGCGCAAATCCTATGCGTGATTGCCGCTGTCATCGGGGCGGTTGCACTGTGGGTCAGTGGACGACTGCGCACATCGAGAACGCAGACGCTGATGGGGCATAATCATCAGTCCGAAGGCACGCCGGCGGGTACTCCGCGATTCGGGCGCGGTACGGCTCCCCTATTCGCCGCTTGCGTCGTGGTTCCCGTATTGGTCGCCGGCACACTCGGCTGGTATCTGGTCACGCTCGGGAAAGCGGCGTTGTCGCTGACGAATCGTGCCGACGTACTGCGGCCTGGTTGGACGGTGTTGCAAATCGGCGCCGCCGTCTGCCTGTTGTTGCTGTTCCTGGTGTTCACCATGGTGATGCGCAATGTCCGCAGACACCCCGACGAGCCGTCTATCGCGACCGGCACCGGGCATGTTATCGTCGCCGCGCTCGTGCTCGCCGCGTTGACCCTGTCCATCATCGTATTCATGTTCTGGGGCCTGCGATAGCCCGTCCCCCTGTTTCTGCCGACGCTCAGCAAGTCGTCAGCGTCAGCAGAAGCTGGGAGCCCGACAGGGTGTCGGGCTTTGTGGCGGCGGTGCTGTATCGCGGACGTGGACACGCCTCGTGTTCCCGCGTTGTGCGCTACTTGCGTTCGCGCCGACGGCTGGACACCGCGTTGGTCACCGCCCAAATGATGGCGATAACCACAAGCGTGACCCCGACCGCACCGATGCTGACCGCCGCGGCGACCCACGGATCCACTGCACCGAACGGCCAATTGGGAACCATGCCGGCCATGACGATCGCCACCGCGCCGAGCAAGACCAGTAACACACCGAGCACCACGGTTCCGGCGCTGACGCCCGTCGGGGCCGGGGTATGAATGACAGACGCCGGCTCGACGGGGGCAGTCGTTTCGGCAGACTTGAAGGGTGCGCCCGTGTACATCGGCACGGTGTTGTCGCCGAGCGGATGTGACTGGCGATGTGCCTCATCCGCCGCCTGCTGCCGGCGGCGCGCCAACTCATCGAGCGGAATGCCGCCACGCGGAACGGACGACCCGGACGGTTCATGCGAGTCAGAGGGCTCAGAAGGTTCAGACTGTTCAACCGGTTCAGGCCGCCGGGCCACCGGCCGGGTGGCGTCCTCCTGTGAAACCGACTGCGACATGACCTGCGTCTGTGCGGCATCCATCATCCGGGAGGTCTGCGGCATGACTTCCGTACGCGCGGCATCGTCCGACTCCGCCTGCGGCATGACCTTGGTCTCCGCGACCGGTTCGTCCGCGTTGATGTGCTGCATGGTTACGGTTTCGACCGTATCCCGATCCTTGGCTTCACTCATTTCGTACCTTCTTTCTTGGCGTTGTCAGATGAGATGCGGACATACCCCTTGCCGTTGCCCCCGTAGCTCACGCCAACCCATCCCTGAATCGTCGAAGCGTCGATGGTCAATTCCGGCGTGGACACGAAGTCGAAATCATCGTCATAATCATCGTCGTCATCCTCATCATCGCTGTCGCTGTCCGAATCGGACTTCGACGAATGAGAAGATTTGCTGTCAGACCCCGAAGAGGCGGACGGCTCAGGATTGGCCACATGACCTTGATCCGACGCCGACATATCGATGTACACGCCGTCGTCGAATCCCACCTGGACGAATCGGGAGTCAACCAGCAGATATTCGCCGCCCACTCCGTTGGCGCCCATGTAACCGGCGTGTTTGAACTGGTAGGTGCAGTATTTGGGCAGTTTCACATCCACCTTGACGTCGCTCGCGATAATCCGGTAAGTGCCCGTCGGACAGTACGACTCATAGTCATGCTCCACGTCGGTCATCTTGTGGGTGCCGTAACGCTCACCGTAATCACTCAGGTCGATCGTCACCTTGTCGTCGGAATAGCTGTCGCCAACGAAATAGATGCCGTCATTGAGGCGTTTGAGCGTCGTCTTGGTCGCGGTCAGGGTCGTCGAACCGTTGACATCCACCCGTTCGTAGCCTTCCGCCTGCCGGTTGATGTCAGTCAGGCAATACCCGGTGGCGCCCGCGGTGAACACCATGACTACCGTGATGAACACCGACATCCACACCAGCGGGTGCAAGCCGCCGGTACGGCGTCCTTTGGCACCAAGCACGACCAGCAGAACGCCGAGTGCGACGCAGACGCATCCGATCCAACCGGTCGCCGATGCGACCATACTGACCATTCGGGGTTCGCCATGATTATGGCTCATGACCCAGAACACCATCAGCGCCGCCGACAACAGCACCAGGCCGAACGAGGCGAGCACCACAAGCGGTCCTGCGGGCTTGCGTCGAGTGCGTACCGTGCGAGGTTGCGCGGCCTCGACCGGACGCGCAGGCTGAGCCACATACCGCGGGTACGGCTGAGGCTGCACCGGCGGGACAGGTCCCTGCCCTTGCATCGGCATCGCAGGATTGCCCGGCATGGGCGCCCCCGGCATCGGCGTTGGAGGCGCAATCGGCCTTACGCGACCGGAACGATACGTCGTTGTGTTGAACATCACCAAGACCAGCGCGAGCGCAACAAGCGAGACCCACCCGGTGATATCCCAACGCCAGCGGTCACTCATCAGCCACGACATGACCGTGCTGACGACGATAAACATGGCGATTGGGGCGAACACCCACTGCCAGCCGTCACCGCCGTGCAGGACATCCTCGGCGATGATATGGCCGTCGTTGGTGACATCCGGCATCAACAGCCACGCGAAAATGTAGGCGTACACGCCGAAACCGCCGAAGAAGGCGAGGATGATGACGATGGCACGCACCAAGGCGGGGCTCCAGCCCAACCGGTGGGCGACACCGGCGCACACACCGCCGATATACCGGTCTTCGGTGCGGACCAGGCCGCTTTGCCTGACCCACCCGAAGAACATGTCACGCCAGTCGCGTTTCGCTGTTTCGTGCGGTTCGGGCTGGCTGGGAAGATACCAATTGCCGTTGCGGGAGCCGGACTGGCCTGCCGCCGTGGAATTGACGTATTGGCGTTGGGCGCTGTCGTCACGGCCTTGTTGGGCGCCGCGACCGTGCGCCTCACTGGGTTGCGTTTGCCGCGTGGATTGAGTTGATTGGGTTGATTGCGCAGATTGCCCAGGCTGCGTTGATTGCAGCGGCTGTGCCGCCGCACCGCCGGGCTGCCGCTGCGGCATCGGCTGTTGCGATTGATCATGTGTATTGCTCATACCTCCATTACAGCAATCTCCCGCAGCCGAAAGTATCGGGGAAACACCCGATTTATCCCTGAAAACAGGGTATGAACCCCGATGATATGCCCCAAGGGGCGCACAATGGAATCATGATGCAAACCACGAACGCCCCTCAGCGGACGAACACCCCGCCCGCCGACGCGCGGCCATATCAGGCGCCGGCTCCGCTTGCGCCGGCGAAACTGCCGCTGCTCAGGCCCAAATACGGCAGGATGCTCTGCGGTGTCTGCCGGGGCATCAGCATGCATCTGGGCATCCCCGTGTGGCTGGTCCGGCTCGCGTTCATCTGCTCCTCGTTTGTCTTCGGCGCAGGCATCATCGCTTATATCTTCCTGTGGCTGACCGTGCCGGTCGGCGATCCGGTGCGTGAGGCGCAGCGTATCAGCCCTGTCAGCCAATCGCCGCTGTCTCGTGGCAACGCCCCCTACCCGATGCCCGGCGCCTCGGCCGCTGCTATACCGCAGCCGGTCACGGTTGTTCCCGGGTATGTGCCGGGACAAGCGGGCGGTCCATCACGAACGCCTGCACCGACTCCCGCTCCTGCTGCTTCGGTTCCGGCGACGAGTCTTCCGACCGCACAGAATACTGCCACACTGAATACTGCCACGCCAGACACAGCCATACCCGATGCAGCCGCGGCCGGTGCGGCAACGCCATCCGCCGCCGCACCGCCGAGCACATCCTACGCATCGGTCGATGAGCGCGCGATTCCTGCCGCCGAATCGACGGAGAACGGCGAAAGTCTGCTGGATGCCATCCGCCGCGCCCCCAAACCGGCAATCATCGCCTTGTCAGGCGTCATCATGCTGATTATCAGCGGTGTCATGCTCTATACCGGGGAAACCGCAATGATTCTCCCGGCAATTATGACCGTCAGCGGTGTGCTCATCGCTTGGCTGCGATTCAACGATGGACAACGTCAGTGGCCCACCGCGATACTTGGGCTGGCGCTCCTCGTCGGCGCGTTCTGCATCACCGTACTCTTGGAACCCAGCACACCTCAGGTGCACGGCAAAACCATCCTCGCCGCAGTCGCCCTGCTGGTTGCCACCGCACTCGCCGTCATCCCGTGGATCATGTCATTGACGCGTTCCCTGAGCACCGAGCGCGCACTCAAAGAACGCGAGGAAGAACGCGCGGATATGACCGCGCACCTACACGACGGGGTATTGCAAACGCTGGCACTCATCCAGCTGCACAGCAGTGAGCCGCAGACCGTGCTCGCACTGGCGCGCCAGCAGGAGCGCGAACTGCGCAACTGGCTGTATCAGGAGCGTACTCCACCCGATAAATCCGTCAGTGCAGGCATCAAGGACATCGCCGCCGAAGTCGAAGACGAATCAGGCAAAGCGATTGAGGTGGTGACGGTCGGCGACGCGCAGCCATGCACCCAGACCGACGCGCTGCTGAACGCCACCCGGCAGGCGCTGGTCAACGCGGTCACGCACGGCGGGGAGCCGATTTCCGTCTATTGCGAGGCGGGAGCAACCACTGTGGACGTCTACGTGCGCGACCACGGCGAAGGCTTCGATGTGAACGCCATACCCGAAGGCCGCCTCGGCATCCGCGAATCCATCATCGGCCGCATCAAACGCCGCGGAGGCACAGTGCAGATCGTGTCCCGGCCGCATTGGGGCACCGAAGTGCGTATGCACATGCCCATCGGCGGCACTGCGAGTCCTGCCGGCGCTCGCACGCATATCATGGACAGCGCAGGCAACGACCAGCACAGGACATCAGGAATCGAGGAGCAATGAGTCATAGCGAACAAGACGGCAACGCGGACGGCAGCGACATCCGCATCGCCGTCGTCGACGACCACGAGATGTTCAGGGCTGGCGTTATCGCCACCTTGCAACCAGATTTCGATATCGTCGGCCAGGCGGGTGATGTCGAGGGCGCCATCGAGATGATTGCGCAGATCAAGCCCGATGTCGTGCTCCTCGACGTGCATGTGCCTGGCGGCGCAGGTGGTGGAGGTACGGAAATCCTCACCCGTTCGCACCCGCTCTCCCCTGATTCCGTGTTCCTGGCGTTGAGCGTCTCGGATTCGCCTCAGGATGTCGGCTCGGTGATCCGGGCAGGAGCTCGCGGATATGTGACCAAGACGATAACCGGCGATGATTTGGCCAGCTCCATCAGACAAGTGCACGAAGGATACGCCGTGTTCTCCCCCAAACTCGCCGGATTTGTGCTATCCGCCTTTCAAAACGGCGGCATCGCGCCCGAAGGCGAAATCCACGACGATGAGCTCGACAGGCTGTCGGCGCGCGAACAGGAAGTCATGCGGCTGATTGCCCGCGGATACACGTACAAGGAAGTCGCAGCCGAGCTGTTCATTTCGGTGAAAACTGTGGAAACCCACGTCAGCGCAGTGCTGCGCAAACTCCAGTTGTCCAACAGGACCGAGCTGACGCGTTGGGCGGCGGACCGGCGCATCGTGTGAATGACGGACGATGGCGGTCCGATTGTCCGATTGAACTGCCCGCTTGGACCGGCTGATTGGACCGGCTGATTGAACCGCATCGGGGATGATCAGGATAAGCCAAGCACTGCGCGCGCCTGGTCGGCGGATGTGAACGTCACTCCGCGCAAACCGGCGATTCTTGCCCCACGCGCGTTGCGGGGATTGTCGTCGAAAAACACGGTGGACTGCGGGTCGACACCAAAGCGATTGATTGCGCGCAGATAAATCGCCGGGTCAGGCTTGAGCAGACGCTCCTGCGACGAAACGAGCGTGTCTTGCAACCGCTTGAACACATCAAATCGCGAATGCGCGATATCAACCGCCTCTGTGGTGAAATTCGTCAGGCCCCACACCCCGACGCCGGCAGATTGCAAGTCATCGACCAGCTGCTCCATACCGTCAAGCACACCGAAAATCGCCCGCTCCTCATGCTCGAGCCACATCCGCAGCACCCATGTGACCGCCGGACCGTGGTGGCGTGAGTATTCGGCAAGGACATCCTGCGTCGGGACGCCGGAATCGAGCAGGCGGTCGATGAAATCGTAGCCCCACTCGTCCGCGGAATCGAAGAACATGTCGATCACGTCTTGGGGATACAAGCCCTCAAGCGCGCGCCACGGACGCCAATCCAGCAGAACATCGCAATAATCGAAGATGACGTCGGTGATCGGGCCGCCGTGCGGGGCGATGATGGTCTCGCCTGCATGGAATGGCGACTCTTGATTGTTGATGTTGCCAATGTTCTCGTGATTACGCTCGCTCATGACTCTTATTGTCGCGCACAGCGGTGTCAATGATTATTGATGTGTCGGCTGGTGGCATCGAGTGGCGCTATCGAGCGATGCTGCTGGGTGACACTGCAGAACGACACTCCCGGGTAGTATGGCCGAGTGATTTGGCCGAGTGATTTGGCCGAGTGTCTGAGCTTGATGAGGCAGGTTGTATCGTGTCAATCTGGCTTATACGGTGCCATCACTGTTTCCGGGCTGCCTCGGCGTTCAATCTGTATGGTTTGAGGGGGGGGCAGGGCCGTTAGAGGATGGTGGCTCCTGGATGAAGGATGGGATTTGACGGGCAATCGGACATCATCACGTCCCTGCACCGAATCGGAGCACGCCGGGCGGAATAGGAATCAGTTCACGCCGGCACCGGACCGCACCCGGCCACCAGCTGGGATGCGGCCGAGAACCCGCGGAATCCCAAGGATTTGCTTGCACCGCAACAATCAACCACCGCCCGGATCACCCCGGGGTGCCCGAAATGCGGACTAGATCGGAGAATACGAGCCGAAAACCGATCCAGTCCACAAAGGTGCACGCCATCTGGCACCCCGCAACCATGACCGCACCGCGAATCCGCAGCACATCAACCATCTGCCAGCACCACGAAGACTAGCCGCCGGGACACCAGCCACGCAACCGTCCAGCCCCACGGACCGAATCGGGAATCGCATGACGATATCGGAACCAGTCCGCACAGGAATCGGAACGCCCTCGGCCACCAGCCACGGCACCACCACAGAACCGCGGAATTCCGACAATCCACTCATACCATCACCATCAGCCGCCGGCTGGCCGACCACCCCGACCATCCGAGTCGCGGACCAAATCGGAAAATACAAGCCAAAGACCAATCCAGTCCACAAAGGCATCCGCCGTCAACCATCCATGCAACCACGGCCACACCGCAAACCGCAGCACATCAACGATCCGCCGACACCACAAAGACCAGCCACCGGGACACCGGCCACGCAACCATCCGAACCCGCGGACCAAACTGGAAATCGCACGACGACATCGGAACCAGTCCACGCCGGCATCGGGACACACCCGACCGCTCAAACTGTTCACGCCAATCAAGTCAGCATCGGCAAGCGCAGTCACCTCTCCGCTTCTACCGACGCTGAGACGCCCCTCAGCGTCGGTAGAGGGTTACGGGATACACGCCACGGGGTTCCCGAGGTCGGACAACACATGATACGTTGCCCGGAACCCGATCTCACGATGCGTCCGTCGGACCCCAATTGCATGACATGTCGGCCGAAGCCCGATTGCGCGGTTTTCCGCTTGATAACAAGAAACCCCGCGGGTTGAACCCACGGGGTATTGCGGACAGGGCGAGATTCGAACTCGCGGTGGCTTGCACCACAACGGTTTTCAAGACCGTCTCCATAGACCGCTCGGACACCTGTCCATGCGTTTGCACGCACAAACGGTTATGTTATCACAAGGTCTGCATCAGACTGCGGACCAGCGAAAACATACCTGCACGATACGCGTGCAAACGCGAATCAAAAGAAAGGCTCAGGCCTCCCACTTGCGCGGTTCGATGACTTCCTTGCCGCCCATGTACGGACGCATGGCC
Organism: Bifidobacterium thermophilum; assembly: GCF_002846655.1. Lineage (NCBI taxonomy): Bacteria > Bacillati > Actinomycetota > Actinomycetes > Bifidobacteriales > Bifidobacteriaceae > Bifidobacterium > Bifidobacterium thermophilum. The sequence continues at coordinate 337,819 of NZ_PCGX01000010.1, forward strand.
TTCGGGATCTCGATGGAACCGTCAGCCTGCTGATGGTTTTCGAGGATCGCGACCAGCCAGCGGGTGGTGGCCAGCGTGCCGTTCAACGTAGACACCGCGCGGGTGGAGCCGTCCTCGGTACGCTCACGGATGTTCAAACGACGCGCCTGATACTCGGTGCAGTTCGAAGTGGACGTGAGCTCGCGGTAGCGGTTCTGCGTCGGCACCCAGGCCTCGCAGTCGAACTTGCGAGCAGCGGAAGCGCCCAGATCGCCGGCGGCGGTGTCGATGATGCGGTACGGCACCTCGACCTTGCCCAGCATCTCCTGCTCCATCTGCAGCAGGTGCTGATGCTCGGCGCGGGAGTTCTCCTGCTTGCAGTAGACGAACATCTCAACCTTGTCGAACTGGTGGACGCGGATGATGCCCATCGTGTCCTTGCCGGCGGCACCCGCCTCGCGACGGTAGCAGCTGGACCAGCCGCAGTAGCGCAGCGGGCCGTTGTCAAGATCAAGAATCTCGTTCTCGTGCATGCCGGCGAGCGCGACTTCAGACGTACCGACCAGATACTGGTCATCCGGCTCACGCAGACGGTAGATTTCGTCCGCATGGGAGTTGAGGAAGCCGGTGCCGGCCATGACTTCGGGGCGCACAAGCGTCGGGGTGATGGCGAGCGTGAAGCCGTGCTCCTCAGCCTGGTCGACGGCCATGGTGAGCATAGCGATCTGCAGTCGGGCGACCGCACCGCGCAGGAAGTAGAAGCGGGAGCCGGAGACCTTGACACCACGCTTCATATCGATGCCGGCAACGCCTTCACCGAGCTCGAGGTGGTTCTTCGGTTCGAAGCCTTCTGCGGCGAAATCGCGGATGGTGCCGACCTTCTTGACGACCACGTAGTCATCCTCGCCGCCTTCCGGGGCTTCCGGCTCGACGATGTTGCTGAGCTTCCACATCGCGGTCGTATACTCGGCCGCGGCCTGGTCTGCGGTGTCCTTGTATTCGGAGACCTTATTGGACAGCTCCTTGGTCTGGGCGATGATCTTCGCCTTCTCCTCAGGAGCGGCGGTGGCGATCTTCTTGCCCATGTCCTTCTGTTCGGCGCGCGCGGCTTCAAACGCCTTGAGCGACTCACGACGGGTTTCGTCGGAGCGGAGCACCTCGTCAACAAGTTCCACGGATTCCCCACGCTTGCGCTGGGACTCCTTCACAATGTCCGGATGTTCACGGATGAATTGAATATCAAGCATAGTTCAAGACTAATGCGGCAAGCCGACACGTGACTGCTGGCAGTAGGTGCCGGCGCCGACAACGCGAAACAATTCGTGGAGGGACCGTCAAATTCTCGAGATTTGCCCATGGACATCCCAGCGAAACAGATAAGAATGGAACCTATGCAGTCGTCCAAGATGCCCATAGCGGTTGTTGTTATCGCAATCATCGTCGCTGTCGTAACGATTGGTGTCGCCGTGTTCTTCCTTGTCCGCCATCTGCGTCGCCAGCATGTCGCCAAGGTACTTGAACAGCGGGAAGACGACCAAGTCCATTACGCGTTCATCATCAATCCATCCAAACCGCAGGCCAACGAACGGCGTCGCCAAATCAAGTCGTTCTGCGAAAGCAAAGGCATCAAACAAATCGAGTTCATCGACACGCAGCTTGACAAGGACGGCCGCGCATGCGCACTCGAAGCACTCGGACATGGCGCTGACGTCGTGGTCGCGGTAGGCGGCGACGGCACGGTGCGTACGGTGGCGAGCGCGATGTCGGGCAGCGGACACGCGATGGGCATCCTGCCGATCGGCACGGGCAATCTGTTCGCCCGCAATCTCAACATTCCCGTGGATGACTTCGAGGCGGCCCTGACCATCGCCACATCGCACGGTTCAAGGAAGGTCGACGTTGGACGCCTATCCCTGCTGGACGACCCGAACGAAGATCACCCGCATGCGTTCATGATTATCGGCGGTGTCGGTTTTGACGCGCAGATGATCGAGGAGACCGATCCGCAACTCAAGAAGAACATCAGCTGGCTGGCCTACTTCGTCAGCGGGGCGAAGAACCTGTTCACGCCGAAATTCAAGGCGGATGTGACCGTGACCGACGCACACGGCAACACGCACACGGTTGACGGACTCGTGTTCCGCACGTTCATGGCCGGCAATTGCGGCGAAATACCGGTGTTTTCGCTGATGCCCAGCGCGTCCTATGATGACGGGCTACTTGATTTCGAGATTATCGACACGACCGGTGGCCTGCTCGGCTGGGCGAACCTGTTCAATGACGTGGTCCATCAGACCATCACCAAGAAGCCGCAGCAAAGCCCGCTGTCCACGAATTCGACCATCGAGCAGATGCAGGGCGTCAGCGCCGAAATCAAGCTGGAAAAGTCGGCACTTGCGGAGGTGGACGGCGACATGCTCGGCCGCACACGGCATATCCTCATCACCGTTGATCGGCAATCGCTGACCGTGCGCGCCCCGGAAAGCGACCCGGCCAAGGCGAGCGCAGCGGCGCCGGCATCTGCATCGGCAACAGCGTCAGGAACGGCCTCCGTCTCCACGGCCGCGCCCGTGACCGTGCCAGCATCGGCACCAACATCAGTACCTGCCATCGGCACCGCAGTCTGAGTCTGGCTCCGCGCCCAAGTCGCCATCAGTACGCGCCTCCGCCCCCGCAACCGCACCTGCGACAGCGCCTGACAACAGCAATTTGAATCAATCGCGCTGATCATCCGCCGGCAACACGTCGTCTTGTTCGCGTTCATCGACGTCGGATACCACGCGGGCGACGTGCAAAGCCAGATAAGCAATTTCCGCGGGGGTCAGCTCCGCGCCCAATCGGAGCGCGACGACATCGGCGATTTTCCGTGCGCACCGCACCTGATCGGGATAGGATTGCCTGATCGCCTCGATTACCGGCTCGGGCTCGCTGTCCAATTGGCGGCCTTGATAGATGCGCACAAACAGGTAGCGCAGATGCGTGATGAACCGGCCGACACTGACATTGTGCTGGCCGAGCGAAATATTGTAAGTCTTCTCGATGATGACAAGCATCTGCTGGATGACGCCCGTCATGGTATAGGTATACGACAAATCCCCATTGGAAAAGCCCGCATTGACCAGATGCAACGCGAACGCCACCGCCTCGCTGCGGGGCAGGACATCATGCAGACTGTCATTGAGCGCTGAAACCAGCGCTTCCCCTTGGACGTACTCCTTGGCGTACAAGGAACGGACCTCCGCGTCGAGCGGATATTCCACGGAGGTGCCGCGCTTGGCCCGACGCAACGCGCCGACCACGTGATCGGCGAGCGCCATGACGAGCGTAGGCGTCTGTTCGGCTTGTTGGCCGAGTCCCACGCGCGTCATGGCGTCGGTGACCAGCCGAATCGTCTCCGGAGGAATATCCGCGAGCAATTCGGCTACATGATCGGGATCGCGGCCGTCGGAAGGAACGAATTTCCGCACGACTTTGGAGTCGTCAACCCTCTGGCCGGGCTTGGCTTTGAAACCAAGGCCCCGGCCGGTGAGGATGACCTCCTGGTCGCCGTCGCGCGCAAGCACGACATTGTTGTTGAAAACGCGGAGAATGTCCACGACGTTCCTTCCGATCAGCCCGCGATTCAGCGGGAGATCTCCAGAACGGCGTCTCCCGGCTTGACGTCGATGCCCGTCTTCGGGGTCACGCCGCCAAGCGCCGCGGTGTTCAGAACCGTCATCAAAGTGACGGTCTTAAAACCTGCCGCCTTGACTTTATCAAAGTCCACGGTCACCAGCTTGTCGCCAGCGTTGACGCGTTGACCCTTGGTGACGGCCGGGGTGAAGCCCTCGCCGTTCATCTTGACCGTATCGATGCCGACGTGCACGAGCACTTCGACCCCGTCATCGGTCTTGATGCCGAAGGCATGACCGGTTTCGGCCACCGTCGACAGCACGCCGGACACCGGGGCATACACGGTGGAGCCAGTGGACTGGATGCCGACGCCCTCGCCGAGCGCGCGGGAGGCGAACACCGGGTCGCCTGCTTCATCCAAGGAAATGACGTGGCCGGCAACCGGGGCGACAACCGTATCGGTCGCGGTCTTGGTCGCGGTAGCGGTAGCAGTTGCAGCTGCAGCTGCAACTGCAGCAGTATTGTCGTTCACGGCGGCCGGGGCTGCTGGAGCTTCGACCTCGTCCATCGCCTGCTGGGCTTCCACCGCATGGTCGGCGGCCTTCTGCTCCGGGGTGCGGTAGTCGAGCGTGATAATCAGGAACATGGACACGAAGAACGCCACGGCGATGGCGATCGCATAAACCCACATCTGGCTGAACACCGGGATGGTCAGCAGCGAGGTGAAGGCGAAGGCCGTGGTGGTCACGCCGTGCACGACCTGGCCATTAGCGAGCGTGGACGGGAAGATCCAACCGAGGATTGCGATGACCACGCCACCGATGAAGCAGCCGATGAGCATGCGCTTGTACACCAGCTTGTAGCGCAGGTGGATGCCGTACAGGCTCGGCTCGGACACACCGCCGAGCAGGCCGGCCATAAGCGCGCCGAACGCGGTCTGACGCATGTCGACGTTCTTCTCGCGCATCGCGATGACCAGCACGCCGGCGGTCGCGCCGAAGCAGGCGAAGTTCCACACGCCCATCGGGCCCTGGATGAAGTCGTAGCCCAGCGTGTTGATGTTGACCAGCATGAGGGCGTTGAGCGGCCAGTGCAGACCAAGCGGCACGAGGAACGGATAAAGCATAGGAATGAGGATCGCGAAGATGAACGGCGCGTTGTTGTTCAGCCATGCCAGGCCGACGCCGAGGCCGTTGCCGACCCACACGCCCAGCGGGCCGAGCAGGAAGGCGGTGACCGGGATCATGATGATCATGGACAGGAACGGCACGAACACCATCTGCACGCTGTCGGGGATGATCCGCTCGAGACCCTTGTAGACGAGCGCGAGCACGGCGACCATGAACAGCGGCACGAACACGGAACCGGAGTAGTCGTTGAGCTGCAACGGCAGGCCGAACACCTTGGTGGAGCACGACTGGGTGCCCAGTGTGGCATTGGTCACGCAGTTGAGGGCGCTCTTGGCCGCGGACAGACCGCTCTTGTCGCCGAAGATGCCCGCCCACTTGTCAGGCGCGGACAGGGCCATGAACTGCGGGGTCATCAGGGCCGCCATGATGGTGGCGCCGACCCAGCCGTCGACCTTGAGCTTCTTCGCGCCGTTGTAGGCGATCATGATCGGCAGGAAGTAGAAGACACCCTCGTACGCGGCCTTGCACAGCAGCAGGGTCGGGCTTTCCGTGTCATTGGAGATGACATGGCAGGCGATGAGCACGTTGAGGATCGCGATGATCAGCGACGCACCGAGCAGCACGTTGATGATCGGGCGGAACGTGTCGGACAGGAACTCGAAGAAGTTGTCCACCCACGCGTGCTTGCCCTTGACCTTGGAACGCTCCTGGGCCTTGACTTCGGCGTTGGACAGTTTCTTGGAGCCGTCGTTGTTGACTTCGCCGCCGCCGATATTGGCCATTTCGGGCAGCTGCATGATCTTGTCGTACATGGTGGCGACGCCGCCGCCGATGACGACCTGGTACCGGTCACCGCTCTGTGGAACGGCACCGAGCACGCCTTTCATGTGCTCGAGTCGGTTCTGGTCCACCTTGCCTGCGTCGACAAGCTCGAACCGCAAACGGGTGGCGCAATGCGTCAGGCTCTTGATGTTGCCCGGACCACCGACCGCGTCGATAATCTGCGAGGCAGTTGATTCAGCCATCGTCTTTCCTTCCTTGGGCTGTTCTTCCACTTCGTATTCACAAGGCGTCAACAAAAAGACCCGAGGCTCGGTGACAGATATGACACTGCCATCGTGTCTCAGGTCTTGCGTCTTGTTTGACTTGCAACCCTGCAATAAACGAATCGTTTACACTATAGCGCCGCACTTCGTTTCTTGCAAGCATCTTCGCAGGCATCTTTGGATTGAATCGTCTCGAGCCGTGGATTTTCAAGGAAGATGCCGCGTTGGCGCGTGGCTGCTGGCACGAGGTCGCGGGTGCGTGGTCGCGGGTAGATTTGCGGGTACAGGTGAACCGGTGGATGTAGGCGAACCTGCGGGAATGCCGGATGCCGTGCCACAGGTGCGGGCATGGAGCGGTCGGAGGTGCGAGACGATGCCGGGTGCCGCAATCACCGAATCGGCCCCGACGCCCGTATGTCGCCAATCATATGCAAACGATAGCAATCAAGGAGAATACGATGATACCGCCAATGCAAACGTTTCATTACTGACGTAAGAAGCGAAGAGCGGCGATCGTTGCCATATGTCGGGACGCCTCCGGGCGAACATCCAAACGACGTGGCACAATTGAAGACATGGTAGCAAAAAATGCGGGTCTTCCCGCCACCCCAGCTGATCTGATTGATGTCGACGAGGTCATCGGCAAATACTATGACATCGTCCCCGACGTCAACGTCCCCGAGCAGCGCGTGAGCTTCGGCACGTCCGGCCACCGCGGCTCCTCCCTGAAGACCTCGTTCAACGAGGCCCACATCGTCGCCATCTCCCAGGCCATCGCCGAGCACCGCAAGGCCGCCGGCATCACCGGCCCGCTGTACCTCGGCCGCGATACCCACGCCCTGTCCTTGCCGGCATGGAAGACCGCTATCGAGGTGCTGGTCGCCAACGGTGTGCGTGTGCGCATCGATTCGCGCGACGATTTCACTCCGACGCCGGTCGTCTCCCAGGCTATCCTGACGCACAACCGTGCAGCTGACGGCACGCAGCGCTTCTCCGGCGACGATCTCGCCGACGGCATCGTCGTCACCCCGTCGCACAACCCGCCCACAGACGGCGGCTTCAAGTACGATCCGCCGACCGGCGGCCCCGCCCCGGCTGAGACGACGAACGCAATCGCCAAGCGCGCCAACGAGCTGCTACCTGATTTCAAGAACGTCAAGCGCGTTCCGTTTGAGCAGGCCGTCAAGTCCGATCTCGTCGAGCGTTTCGACTTCCGCAAGCATTACGTCGAGGATCTGGGCAACGTCATCGACTTCGACGTGATCAAGTCCTCCGGCGTGCGTCTGGGCATCGACCCGCTGGGTGGCGCGTCCGTCAACTACTGGCCGCTGGTCAACGAAGTGTACGGCACCTCCATCGAGGTTGTGCGCCCGCAGGTCGACCCGACCTGGCGCTTCATGACCATCGACCACGACGGCAAGATCCGTATGGATCCGTCCTCGCCGTACGCGATGAAGGGTCTCGTCGACTCGCTCAACAACGGAGCTTGGGACAAGTACGATCTCGTCGGCGGCACCGACCCGGACGCCGACCGTCACGGCATCGTGTGCCCTGACTGGGGCGTCATGAACCCGAACCATTACATCGCCGTCGTTGTCGAATACCTGTTCGGCAAAGACAAGAACGGCAACCCGAACCGTCCGGATTGGCCCGAAGGCACCGGCATCGGCAAGACCCTCGTGTCTTCCTCGCTGATCGACCGCGTGGCCGCTTCCATCGGCGCCAAGCTCGTTGAGGTCCCGGTCGGCTTCAAGTGGTTCGTCGACCCGCTGTTCACCGGCGAAGTCGCCTTCGGCGGCGAGGAAAGCTCCGGCATGAGCTTCCTGCGCAAGGACGGCCGCGTGTGGACCACCGATAAGGACGGCCTGATCCCCGACCTGCTCGCCGCGGAAATCACCGGCAAGATGGGCAAGAACCCGGCCGAACTGCACAAGGACCAGGTCGCGCGCTTCGGCGAGAGCTGGTACAAGCGCATCGACACGCCGACCACTCTCGAGCAGAAGCAGAAGTTCGCCAAGCTCACCGGCGACGACGTGACCGCCACTACCCTGGGCGGCGAGGAAATCACCGCGAAGCTCACCAAGGCTCCGGGCAATGACGCGCCGATTGGCGGTCTCAAGGTGACGACCAAGAACAACTGGTTCGCCGCCCGTCCGTCCGGCACCGAGAACATCTACAAGGTGTACGCCGAATCCTTCGACTCCCCCGAGACCCTCGACAAGGTGCTCGAGGAAGCGACCGAAGTCGTGGACAAGGCGCTCGCTGAGTGATTGCCGGTCGGTGTCTGCCGATATGTCAGACACGCTGATTGCGGCAGCCTGAAGGCTGATGCCGGTAGACCGAAGGTTGGAAAGCTGGAAGGTTGGACAAGCCGGATAGTTGACGGCTGACAGGCCAGAAGGCCTACAGATGAAAGGACCCCGTTGCGGAATGTCTCCGCGGCGGGGTCTTTTGCGTTGGCTGCGGTTGGGTTTGGGGCGACGCGCGAGGGGCGGGATGCGAGGATTCAATCTCACGGCGGGCAGGTAAGCTGCTATCTCGGCCGTTTCCGCGGTCAATATGCCTGCCGTGCGAGGATGCAATCACACGATGGCCGTTTCAAGGGGCCCGAGCCGCCGGTCGGAACGTCAAGACGGGAGGTGCGTGAGGATTTACTCACACAACGAGCATCAAACAGCATGACCACGACCACTCCGCCGTCTCTGGACTCCTCCGCGTGAGGATCCGCTCACACACAGACCCATCGGATAGCCAAACCCCAGCCACGAGAACCGCCCAGACCCTCATTGTGTGAGGATTCGCTCGCACAACGACCGATTGGCGATCCCGGATCGATGATTCAACACCGTCCGCACCCCATCGTGTGAGGATCCACTCACACAACGACCTGCTTACTGGCCGAAACCCGCCGAGCGACACCGTTCAACCGCCATCGTGTGAGGATTGGCGCACACAACGACCTGCAAGCAGCACCAAATCGACAACCCGACGCTGCTCAGTCCCCTCCATGTGAGGATTCGCTCACACACAGACCCGTCGGGCAATCCCGACCGGCGATATGGAACGAGCCTTGCCTTCCTGCAATGAGAAAAGCAAGGCTCGAATAGAAGGGGACTCTGATCGCCCCGAGGCACTGTCACTGCACAACAGCATCCTCAGTAGCCATCACCTCGGATTCCACCTGCGAGCTTTCAGCAGCCGGCAGCGCGGAACGCCGAGCGGACGCGACTTCGAACAGTTCATCGACATGGTCGATTTCCTGCTTGCTCATGCGATTGCGCGTCGCCAGAGAGACAACCACGTACAGCACCAGATTGACCATCATGCCGACCACGCCCGAAGTCAGGCTGCCCAGTGCCGCAATGTCGTCCGGATAGATGACGGTCAGCACCGCAGCGACGGCAAAGCCTGAAATCATGCCTGACAGAGCGCCGTACTTGTTGCCGAACTTGAAGAAGATGCCGAAGAACAACGGAACCGCAATCTGCACGATGCCCTGGTAAGACAGCTGAGCGAGCAGCTGCAACCGCGACATGCCGTTGGTGAAATATGCGAGTACCGCGGAGACAAGCACGAAGATGACCATGCAGATCTTCGATACCTTGGTCTTCGTAGCATCGTTAAGATGTACCTTGTTGCCGATGATATCGTTCGCGATTTGCGTGCCGGCCGCCTGGATGCTGCCATCGATATGGCCGATGGATCCGGCGAAAATCATCACCAGACCAAGGCCCAAGAGCCATACTCCGCCCCACTGATTGAGCAACGTGGTCCAACCTGCCTGCGGATTCTTGGCAACAGCTGAAATATGTGCGGCTGCAAGCATGACCAAAGTCAGCAACGCGTAGAACACACCGGAGATGACAATCGCCCGGTTGGTGGACTGCTTCACAGATCTCACGTTATTTGCCGTGTAGATGCGCACGAAGCTCATCGGCCAGCACAACGCGCCGACTACACCAGTGAAGATCTGGCAGAACAGATACCACGGTCCGTACTGGCCGCCATCGCCGGGAACCTTCAGCAAATCGGTGGAAATATGAGATAAGTCGCCCCAATTCGCCGGAGAGGATGGCGAGACCAGCAGGAACACGCACACGATTGCGGCGATGACATAGGCGAAAATTCCTTGGTACATATCGGTATACACGAGTCCGCGCATACCCATCTGCACGGTCCAGATTTGACGAATCAGAATCACCGCGAGACCGGCACCGAGACACACCGGCAATGCCCAGCTGCCGTTCGATGCGATATGGAAGACCGTGGCGAGCGCCTGCATGCCGAGAATAGTCCACGGCAGAATCGCAATCGCGCCAATCAGCGAGGTAACCACGCCGACAGCTTTGGACGAATACCGCAGCCGCATCAGATCCGGCTGGGTCACCAGATTGTACTGTTTGCCCCATCGCCAAGCCCTCGTTGCCACGAAATACATGAAGGACAGGCCGAGGGTCGAATATGCCAGACCGTAGAACCCGAAGACGCCCGAGGCCACGCTCAGCCCCGCGAACGAGATGAACACGGTGCCCGGCCACCAGGAGTTCACGTAGCACATGGCCACATACCATGGGCCGAACGATCTTCCCGCCACTGCGTAGTCGTCAAAGGAGTGGGAGCGTTTCTGTGTGATATACAGGATGAGAATGATGCCGGCGAAGAACAGTCCCAGCATGGTGAACATGACAGCCATTGGTCATCACTTCCTTTCCGAAGATGTGTTCGCCGCGAATTCGTCGGCGTTTCCGATTGCGGTCTGTGAGGCTTCGTTGGCGGATGGTTCCTCGGGATCCACCTCGCCGCGCACATCCTCGATCCAATAGAACAAGCCCATGATGATGAGCAATGCGATGAAATTGAACAGCCAATACCAGATGGACATCGGTGCGCCAAGGAACAGCGCGGTCTTCCCGCTGCCCCACAGATAGAGCGGCGGCAGGATGGCGAAGGCGAGCACAATGCCGTACAGTACGGCGAATACCGTGATCTTCTTTTTCACGGACCACGAGCGGACAAACTTCTTCATGGCTACTCCTTTCTTGAATGGTTGATGGTGAATTCAGATGGAATCTTTGACTTTTGGCCAGTCCAGCTGCTTCTTGTATGTGTATGCGCGCATCAGCTTCCAGATGCCGTATTTCCAGTAGTCGAAAGTGACATCGCGCACAACCGAGTTGATGATTCCCCACAATCCCCATTTCACGTCGCCGATGACCCGCGCGGCCCGCACCCTAGCGAGCTTGTGCCCGTCCACCTTGCCGAAGTACTCCTCCAGCAACGGCATCATCTCCTCCTCGTCGTAAAACATCTCGGCGAGGAACAAAGCGACTTCGCAGCTTTCCTCGTTGTTACCGCAGAAATCGAAGTCGATGATGCGCATCTCATGGTTCTTGACCATGAAGTTGCCTGGCATCGGATCGTTGTGGCACGGGACGATATCGAGCCCGGAAGCCAAGAATCGTGCTTTCACGTCATGGTATTCGCCAATCAGCCCGTGTACCCAATCGGGAAGGTCGATGGACATGCTATCGACCTGTTCCAGATGCTGGTCGATTTGCTCGAACAACGTATTGGTGTTGGCGAAAAGTTCACCAGAGTGCAGTTTGCGGTAGATATCCATGGCCTGAATACCTTGCTCCTGCGTACGCAAAGACGTGGTCGTGCAGGTCTCCCAGCCATCAAGAAACTCGGTGATCTCAATACCGGTTTCGGGATCGAACTCATAGACTGACGCGCCAATGCCCAAGTCGGAGGCGCGCATGGTGCCGGCATCCACATTGGACCTGTCGATGAACCCGGTGCCTTTGCCTGGAACCTTAAGGAAGTACGGCGCTGATGATTCATCGGTGACTTTCCAGTTCTCATTGGTGAGCCCGCCGCTCAGCGGCTGTGCGAAGACGGTCTGGCCTTGCCATATCTTCGCCTGTTCAATCGCATCTCGAACTTCAGCCGGCACTTCGATGTATTTGAAATGCTTCACCCGGCCATCAACAACCATCGGAACTTGTTCTTGCTGATCGCTCATCTCACAACTCCTTCAGCCAAGCGGACGGGCCTGTCGGCAGCAGCAGCTGGTTGCGTGCCTTGACGAGACGCCATAACCCGTATTTAGCGAAATCGATTTCCGGGGTGTCGGTCGTGGCGCTACGCCACAGCCCAATCAACGCCCAGTACAAGTCGCCGAGAATGCCGAAGCACTGGGCGACCGGCAGTGCCGAGGACGGCAGACCCAGCCCGTTAATCAGCATGGCCGGCACACCACAAAACGGACCGACCTCGGAAAGCACCGATCCCGCTTCCTCGAGCGGATCCATGACGCCGCTGACCGTCCAGCCGGACAGCAACGGCATCGCAACATCACCGGGCCGCACCTTGGGATCGAGCAGGATGTTCGAAGCCGCACCATCCCCGTGGCATGGGACGGCGGGCTCATGGAACTCGTCCACGCGTCGAATGAAGCTGTCAAGGTCATGCAACAGGCCATCGACATCCCTTGGCATGCGCTTGCCCGTATGCCGATACAGATCACGCATGCCGAACACATCCTCAATCAAGTCGCGGTGCATGACTTCCCGCCCGTCGGGGATGCTCAGTTCATGGACCCGGCGATGCTGTTCAAGCACCGCCCAAAGCACGTACGGATCACGCAATTCGTCAAGCTTCGCGTTTCTCCAGGTGGCAGGCAGTTTACGCATGATGATCTGGTCATCGCCCACCGACAGCACTTGCGGGGAAATACCTGCATCACCCGCGATTTTCATCATTGTCGCGATGCTCTCGAACGGTGAGGCGTAGGGCCGGCTCTCCTTGGTGAACACACGACGTAGTACGGCATCGCCGTGGGCATCCGCGCCTTCGGTGAAGATGCCATCACCGCCGACCCAGCTCGGGGTGATATCAGTTTCCTTCACATCACCCCAAATCCAGGAGGATTCATCAGTCTTCGCTGTAACTGCGACTGACTCATTCATGGTCATCGGGCACCCCCTCGAAAGACGGGAACTGCATATCGAAGCCGCGAGTCCGTTCCAAGAATCCGGCGAGCGCCAACACTCCGGCGTCATCGAACCTGCGGCCAATCACCTGCACATCAACCGGCAGATGCGTGGCATCATCCATCGCCTCGCAATACACTGCCGCCGGCCGTGTGGTCTGGTTCCACCAGGCCGTGAACTGCGTGTGATGGAGCAGTTCGCATTCGTCCCCAGGCCCCGGACTGTCCGCGGGAAACCCGGTAACCGGAATGACAGGACTAATCAGATAGTCGAATCCTTGAAGTTCGCGTTCGATGGCTGCAACAGTGGTGAGCAGGCCGTTCATCGCGTCCTCGTAATCAGCCATGGACAGTGTGTCTGCTTCTTTGACCCAATCGGCGACCAAATCCAGAACAGCCTGCGGGTGGCGGGATGCACGAATTTCCGCGGCGGCGTGGGCTTTGAACACCCGATCGGCGTTTTCGTAATCGGCGTCGGTCAAGTGCAATCGCAACGGCTTGACAATGCATCCGTAGCATTCGAGCCGCTTTGCCGCACGTTCTACCGCTTCCGCCACAGCGCGCTGAGGGGACAGGCCATATCCCATGTCCAGCAGCACGCCGACGCGAGGCGTTTTCGCCAGCACCGATTGCTCAGGAACCGCAGCGAAGGCACCGGGCAGGCACCACGGGTCGCTGTCCGCCTGCTGACCGACCACGGACAGGCCCTCGATGACATCGGCAACCGTGCGGGCAAGCACACCGGAAGACCGCATGACGCTCGCCGGCGAATACGCGATCCTCCCTTGCGTGGGCTTGATGGCTGCAAGCCCGCAATGCGCGGCAGGCAACCTGACCGAACCCGCGATGTCGGTTCCCAGTCCGAACGCGGCAAGGCCGCACGCCAATGCGGCCCCGACACCGGAACTCGAGCCCCCCGGACTCAACTCGGTGTTCCACGGGTTGCGCACAATGCCGAACTGCGAACTGATGCCACTGGCCAGCATGCCCATATCCGGCATCGTGCCCTTCGCAACGATGATTGCTCCGGCTTCCTCGAGCCGCATCACCGGTTCGGAAGACGCCGAGGAGACGGGATCGCCATCATGGATGGCACTTCCATGCCACCTGGGCAGCCCGGCCACATGGTAGCTGTCCTTCACAATGACCGGCACCCCGTCAAGCGGCCCCTTGGGTTTGCCGGATGCGTACCGGGAATCACTCGCCTTCGCCTGTTCCACGGCAGTCTCACGGTATGCGCTGATCGCATTCACACGGTCCGCAACCGTATGCGCATACCGCAGGTGCCCGGAGATGACATCGCTGGGCTTGAGCTTGCCATTGAGATATGCCGCACGATACTGGGCAACGGTGAACATGACATCCTCCTTCACATGATTGGCGGCAAGCATGCCTGTGTGCCTGTCGTACCAAGGATTTACCTGACATTATTGGATTCGGGCGCACGACGGCACCCCGAGAATCTGTTACGAAACAGTTAGAAAATCCGTGGCTGTGTTAATGGCATATTTCATGGCGTCCGCAAAAGGCACGGGACTCTCGGGCCGGTATGCGAAAAGCCAGGTACCCGAGCCATAGCCATTTACCTGGATCCCATGTTTTGTTACATCGCGGTAATCGGCGGGCGGCAAGCCATTTGCGTGTTTCTCTATATTTGCAGTTGTCAGCAACACCTTCCGCAAACAACAGGAAGAAGGACATCATGGCAACCCGTTCGACGATCATGGACACCAATAGTTTCCGCCCGGAAATGGCGGCCGCGCTGGACCCCGAGACGCGCAAGCTCACCGAGGAACGTGAGGTATTAGGCCCCGCGTACCGGCTCTTCTACCGCAATCCGGTGCATCTGGTCAAGGGTCGCGGCTCCCACCTGTGGGATGCCGACGGCGTGGAGTACCTAGACGTCTACAACAACGTCGCCTCTGTGGGGCACTGCCATCCGCGGGTCGTCGAAGCGATTACGCGCCAGGCATCCCTGCTCAACACGCACACCCGCTATCTGCATGAGAACATCCTCAATTACGCGCAGGATATCCTGTCCACCATGCCCGGGCCAATCGACCGAATCATGTTCCAATGCACCGGATCAGAGGCGAACGATCTTGCGGTGCGTGTCGCTCAGGCGTACACCGGCGGAGAAGGGGTTATTGTCACACACGAGGCGTATCACGGCAATTCGGCGTTGACGTCGAAACTCTCCCCCGCTCTCGGCACCGCCCAGACGCTCGGTTTGAAGATGCGCATGGTCCCCACCCCGGACACCTATCGTCTCGAAATCGACGGTGAGCCGGCTGAATCATGCAGCGCTGAAGCCTTCGGCGCATGGATGTCCGCCGAGGTACGCAAGGCGGTGGCCGATATGGAACGTCACGGCGTGAAATTCGCTGCGTTCCTCGCCGATTCGATCTTCTCCTCCGACGGCGTGTACCCGGACCCGGTCGGCTATCTCCAACCGGTCATCGACACGGTACATGAGCTTGGCGGCGTGTGGATCGCCGATGAGGTCCAGCCTGGTTTCACCAGAACCGGTGATGCCTTCTGGGGCTTCGAACGTCAAGGCATCGTGCCTGATCTGGTGACTTCCGGCAAGCCGATGGCCAACGGTCTGCCGACCTCGCTCATGGCGGCACGCCACGAGGTGCTTGAACCGTTCGCCGGCTCGATCCCGTATTTCAACACCTTCGGCGGCAATCCGGTATGCATGGCCGCGGCGCAGGCGACACTCGACGTGATGCGTGACGAGGACACGATGGGCAACGCCAAGCGGGTCGGCGCGATTTTCAAAGACGCTGTCGCCTCACTCCAAGGTGCACATCCATGCATCGGCGATGTGCGCGGAGCGGGACTATACATCGGGTGCGAAATCGTCAAACCCGGGTCGAAAGATCCCGATCAGCAGGCAGCGCTGGACATCCTTGAAACCTTGCGCGACAACCACGTACTCACCTCGGTGTGCGGACGGTACGGCAACATCTTGAAGCTGCGTCCACCGCTGGTGTTCAGCGAGGACGACGTGGACTGGTTCATGGACGCGTTCACCAAGACCTTGGCGACGCTCAAGCTGTAGCCAGAAGAAATCGTCGGGTACGTACGGTAGCTCGTGTACCCGAACGCGAGCGCCGGTCAGTCCGGTCTCGCGAAATCCATCGACGATGCCCGGACCCGCAACCACTCACGGGGCCGGGCATCGTTGCATGCAACCGTAATCGTCGCAACATATTCACCTGATAGTGTTTGCGCAAACACAACCCATCGGGAAGATTGATATGGAAGCACCTCGAGAGGAACACACGGAAACCATCCGGCGGATACGCACGATTATCAGAACCAACCAACTGACCGCCGGCGAAAGAATCGGCACCGAACGCGCGATTGCGCAACGGTTGAACGTCACGAGATCGACGCTGCGATCGGCTCTCGACGCCATGGAGCGCAATCACGAAATCGTCCGTCTCATCGGCCGGGCCGGCGGCATCGTCGTTTCAGATGGCAAAATCGTGCGGAATATCGATACCATCGAATCATTGCCCGATATCGCAAGAAGACAAGGCTTCACGCTGGATACGACCGTGCTGAGCGCGACACTTACTACCTGTGGCCCAAGCGACGCGCGCCATCTCGGTTTGCAGATGGGAGACCCGATTTACCGCATGAGCCGGTTGAGACGACTGGATGGCACACCGCTGTCCTTGGAGCAAAGCACGCTGCCAGCGGCATTATTCCCCGACCTCTTGACGTATCCTGATTTCGGCATATCATTGTACGGCACGTTGAACACGCGATATGACGTCGACGTATCCGATGCCGAAGAGACATTGGAAACCTTTGAGGCATCCGACGAACACGCGGCGCTGCTGGATATCCCGACAGGCTCGCCGGTTGTGCGCATCCGGCGCGACGCATCCGACACCCAGGGCAGGATAGTCGAGCACGCGGTCGATCTTTTCGCGGCATCGCGAATCCGATTCACGCTCAAGGCGACCGGATATGTGCGGCTGTCTGCTGCGGGGTGACTCGATCTGATTCGCCGTGCCCCGTCTTATTCCGTGACACAATCAGCCTGCGGAACATGATTGTCCGGACCGCCGCCACGCCGAATCCAGCGACGCGACATCTGGGATCTTTTACGAAGTTCGAGCTTCTTGCAGCAACGCTGTTGTCCGGCGGACGGGAGTTTAACGCGAATCGGCCTATCGGGCGCTAATCTCCCGCGCGAGGTGTGGGAGTTTGCGGGAATCACGCGTTCATGCGGACAATCTCCCAAGGGAAACGTTGGAATCCCGCGATTCTTGAAAATCGGTCCCGAGTCAGGTTTTGGGAGAACTGTGGCGGATTGGCGCATTCGCGATAAACTCCCGCGGCAATCCGGGACTTCTCTGTCAAATCACCGATTCGCGGCTTATCTCCCACGGTTCGCGGGAGATAAGCAGGTTTCACGCTTCCGTGACGCAAACTTCCGCGTCGATCACGCCACACGCGCAGACCATAATCCACACCGCGCGGCACAATCCAATGATTTCAATGGCTCAGCCGGTGCCGCAATTCGCGCATCTTGGGGCTCAGCTCCTCATCAGGCAGCGCATCAACCTGCTCGCACGACCCCAGCCGGTCGGCCGTCTGGTAGTACCACAGCTTGTAGTCGAGCGCGTCAAGATTGTCCTGCAATGCACGCATCTTGGCAACAACCGCGTCACGCTGGTTGCGAATCATATCGAGCCGCTGCTCGATGGTCGCATCACCTTGGTCGCATAAGTCAACATACTGTTTGATGTTCTTGATCGGCATGCCGCCTGCCTTCAAGCATCCGATGATGTTGATCATCGGCATGTCTTCATCGCGGAACACGCGCGCCCCGCCGCTGGTGCGCCCGACGAACGGCAGCAATCCCTCACTGTCGTAATACCGCAGTGTCGAAGTGGATACTCCAAGCTTGCTTGCCATTTGGCCGATGGTGTATGTCGCCATCAACGACTCCTTTCCGTCCCCGATTGCCTCTTCGAAAATCCTTGAAATCCTGACATTCTGAAGACATCCTACCGACGCAGTACAACCCCACAACCCAATATCGCACCATCGCAACACTATTGCAGAACACCGGCGCGCACCTGCCGCCCAAGATTGTGGTCCTAGGCGGCAGAGACAATGCGGGAGTCCGACGTGGCTGCAATATCAATGTCGGCTCAGATGCGGTTCCGGCGTGACTCCGATGCGGATGCGAACTGATACATCAAGCTCACGCATCATGCCACCCATCGCGCTCGTTGTCGACCGTCAGCCTTCGACTTCGGACACCTTCACCAACGCCTTAATGACGCGGCGTGCATCCATGTCGGCGTAGGCTTGCGGAACCTCATCCAAGGTGTATGTCTTGGTGAAGACGCGTCCCGGATGGATGTTGCCGGCGAGCACTTCTCGCAGCAGGCGCTGGCGGGCGTAGGTGCGCACGGGGGCCGGACCGCCTTTGATACCGATATTGCGGTAGAACGTCGCCTCTGCCGGGATCTGCACGCCGTGGGGCAGACCCACGCGGCCGATGACGGCACCCGGACGGCCGACACGCAACGCGGTGTTGAACGACTGGGCGGAACCGACGCATTCGAGCACGGCATCGGCACCGGAGCCGGTGAGTTCCATGACGCGCGCGACCGCCGCGTCATCACGCTCGGGGACGATGTCGGTGGCGCCGAATCCGCGGGCGATTGCGGCACGATCCTCATGGCGGCTCATGGAGATAATCCGGGTAGCGCCCAGCAGCTTGGCGGACAGCACGCCGCACAGGCCGACCGCGCCATCGCCGAATACGACAGCGGTATCACCAGGCTTGACTTCGGCGCTGACAGCCGCATGATAGCCGGTGCCCATCACATCAGACAGGGTCAGCAGGTCGGCGAGCATCTCATCGGAGAAATCCTTCGGGCTCGCCGGCGCACCGGGGATATCGTCTGCGGCGAGCGCCTCGGACACGTTGACAACCGTGCCATTGGCATGCGGCACATGCAGATATTCGCTTTGGCAGCCTTCACCTTCGGCTCCGCCGAAGTACCCGCCGTTCAAGCAACTGGATTCGAAGCCGGCCTTGCACGCCACGCATTCGCCGCAGCTGATGGGGAAAGGCACGATGACGAAATCGCCGGGTTTGGCGGCAGTCACGTCAGCGCCGACCTCGGTGACGACGCCGATGGATTCATGCCCGATCGGGGTACCGGCGGAGTTCACGTCCTGACTGCGGTAAGGCCATAGGTCGGACCCGCATACGCACGTGCGGACGACACGGATAATCAAGTCGCCCGGATCCTTAATAGCGGGAATCGGGCGTTCCTCGACGCGGATATCACGAGGACCGTAATAGATGGTTGATTTCATGATGGTTGCACTCCTTGTGTTGTGGCGCGGATCGCGCAGTTTTGCCGCCGCGAGCGTTGCCCGGCAAACACGCGCTGTCCGGAACGATTCCCTATCCGCGTCGTGATGCTTTCACTCTAAAGGTTCAAGTTCACTTCAAGTCAAATGGCGACACGCCCGAATGGCCAGGCAGCCGCATCCCGACGGCAGACAGGACGAACCGCGCCGATTGAGCGTTCCTGCGACCGCTGCAGCGTATCCCCACCTGTCCGTAAGGTGGAGGCATGACAATCACGGTTTCGACGGATGGATCAGCACTAGGCAATCCGAACGGTCCGATGGGGTGGGCATGGGCCGACCATACGCCGCACGCGGGCGGGACTCCCGGGCACGAGCACGAGGGCGATTGCGACGCCGGCGGCGCCTCGAACGGCACCAACCAGATCGGTGAGCTGTGCGCGGTGCTTGAAGCCTTGCGCGCTCACCCGGGCGCTGAGCCGCTCGTGATCGAATCAGACTCGCAGTACGCCATCAACTGCTCCACAACCTGGGTGCGCGGCTGGAAAAAGCACGGTTGGAAGAACTCGCAGGGCAAGCCGGTGAAGAACCGTGAGCTCATCGCCGCCATCGACCATGAGATCTCGCAACGGCCCGGACCGGTGAAATTCGTGTGGGTCAAGGGGCATAATAACAATCCCGGCAACGAAAAAGTCGACCACCTCGCCCACGGGTATGCGGGCGATTGCCGCAGCGGTGTCAAACCGGGGTATCTGCCGCTTGAGGGCTGGCAGTCGCTGCTCGCCTCGGAATACGCGAAGGGCACCGTCGTACCCGAAGACGCGCACATGCTGATGGAAGGGAAGATTTCCGCGGCCGAATACCATCTGGGACGCGCCGAAGACACCGGCGGCGTGCCTGGTGCGGATGGCAGGCAACGCGCAGACAGAGGACAGAGCGCAGGCGGAGGGCCGGTTTCGCGAACTTCCTCCGGCAGCGGGCGCGCCGAATCGCTGGCTGAGCAGCTGGCCGAACCGGAAGGCGTTCCGGATGATCTGCCGGATTACCACAGGACCGCGGAAGCCGCGACAACGGACGCGGATGATGACACCAGCACCGCCGAACCTGCCGGTTCAACCGACGACGAATCAGCCGCCTCAACCCCCGATAACCAGACCGTACCGACGGCCTCCTCGACCGCTTCCGCATCATCCGGCGGCAATCGCTCGCGCGTGGTCCCCGGCTTGACGCTCTCCGGCACGTTGCGGTTCTCCCCACCTCCGTCCAGCAGCCCGACATTCAGCGGTGAGCCCCGCCATATTCACGGGCTGGTGGAGATTGACGGATACGTGCAAGGCGACGGCTCCATCGAGCTCAACGGCGCCCGATTCATGCTTGGGTAGGCGGGCGGCCGGCAGTCAGTGGGACCATGGGCCCGAGCTGCGAAGCATCAAAGGTCATCACATCATAGTCACGCTGTAAGCCGAGCCAGAATTGAGGTGTCGTCCCCAACGCCCCCACCACACAACAGGCCATCCCCGCCCCGACCGGAAGAACCGATACGAAAAGCAGCGCTCATTCCGCACTGAGATATACTTGGCGTTACGGTTTCTGAAGTGCGCCACTTCACACGGAAGCCAAATGGCGAATCATCGAGGAGGCCATGAGCATGCCGATACCACACACCGTCAACGACGTCACGCCTGCACCGACGCAAGCAACTGACCCGAGCATCGTCCTGTCACTGAGTGATATCACGTTTTCATATTCAAACAACACGAACATTCTTCGCGATATCTCACTTGACTTTCCAAGCGGTTCATGGAGCGCAATCATGGGCCCCTCCGGGTCAGGCAAGTCGACACTACTCTATTGCGCCAGCGGGCTGCTAAGCCCCCAACACGGGCATGTTATCTGCGGCACCACCGATATCACCACGCTCAAAGGCAATGACCTGACAACGTTCCGCCGCGAACATTTCGGATTCGTATTCCAAAATTACAATCTGCTCCCGGAACTCACCGCCACCCAGAACGTCCTGCTTCCCAGCATGTTTGGATCACACGCGCTACCTGAGCAGGACGCTCGCCGTGCACTCGCGGATGTAGGTTTGGACCAGTACGCGGATGCCTACCCGGAAGACCTCTCCGGCGGGCAACGGCAACGCGTCGCCATTGCGAGAGGACTGGCGCTTCATCCGGATATCCTATTCGCCGACGAGCCAACAGGAGCACTTGATTCCAAAACGACACGTGAAGTGATGGATCTCTTCCGCATGGCATCCGACAGAAAACAGACCGTGATCATGGTCACACACGACCCCAATGTCGCGGCATGCGCAGATCAGGTCATTTTCCTTGTTGACGGTTCGGTTGTCGGCATCCACCGCGGCATGACCGCTGCAGATATCGCGTTGGCCTTCAGTACCGGCAACTTCGCTTCAACTCCGTCAACAACCGAAGACGCTCAGTAAGAAGGTGCGCCATGTCATCGCAACTCAGCGTGGTTTCCCGACAATTCCGTAAACGCCACGCCTCCTCATACCGGACGCTGTGCATCTCCACGTTTGCCACGTCGGCATTGGTCACCGCGTGTGCGCTCGTATGGAAATCCGCCCAACTTCAAGACGGAGCCACAGCAGGCAATATCATCCAGCGCATAGAGACCAACGCCTACTATTCAGGTTCGCAGACGCTGACGGGAATCATGCTGCTGTTTTCACTGCTGACAGCATTATTGCTTATCGTCTCCGCAACCGGTTTTGTCGTCGAAGAGCAGCGGAAAAAATACGCTCTACTCTATCTCAATGGCGCAACCGCAACACAGATTCGCATCATTTTGCTTCGATCGCTCGGCGCATACGGCAGTGCGAGTTCCGTCATCGGCTGCCTTGCCGGCTGCGCTCTATGCTTCCCTCTTGCGGCGCTGCTCGTGTCCGCCGGCGGGGCATCACCATCATTCACCGTAATCGTACATCCATCCGCGGCAATCGGCTCGCTGGCAATCATGATCTGCACACTAGCAATAGGTATCCTCTATGCTTCCAAGCGCATCACAAACGTGTCGCCGCTGGAGGCGATTCGAGAAGTGGTCACCGAAAAAACAGGAACACATACCCGCCGCATGGTCGTGGCGGCGATACCGGCCATCGGCGGCATGGCGATTGGATTCGCGCCGACGCAAATCCAGCCCGAAGCAAGAGTGTTCTGTGAAATACTCCTGTTCATCATCGCTTCCGCCATCGCTGCCCCCGGGATATTCCCTGCTATTGTGCGAGGCATCACCGCCGCGTTCACCTCATCGGCCCCAGTTGTCGTAGCGAGCCGAAGAAGCGTCAGGAACGCAAGCCGCACAGCCTCCATCGCTCTCCCTGTCACGATTCTGATGTTGGTTGTGTGCCCATTCCTCACCCTCATGGATACCGCGACCGCCGAAAGCGTATCAACCCAAATGAGCGCAATCCCATCGTCCATCGTCGCACGCGGGGATTCAGCGTATGAGCCGGCATTGTCAACGTTCCTTCAACACGAATCGACAATCAGCTCATCCACGGTGTTCACGACACAAGGGTTCGCCGTTGACGATGACGACACCACCCTGTATTCCATTGCTTTCACGGATCGGCGATCCTTGACGGCCAATGCTTGCGGCATGACAGCATTGGAAGGGGATCTGGCGGATCTGGGCGAAAACAAGGTGGCGGCCGTCGGGAACGGGAAACATCTCGGAGACACCATCACCATCCGCGGTATAGACAACACCGCGCACACCGCGACAATCGTCGCAATTGTCGACGACATCCCGGGATTGTCGCCTTCCTACCTCGCGTTGAAGGGATCTTTGCACTCACAGGGGAAAGCACAACCGTTGATGGCTTATATCAATGCAACACACAGCCGCAACGTCGTCGATACCTGGAATGCAACGCACGCAGACAACACCATCAAGCTATATACCAAACAAGGGTTCATCGACTATTTCATCGAATACCGCAATGAAGGCAGGTCCGGAACATTGCTGCTCATCAGCGGCGCCGCATTGCTCGCGGTCCTGTTCCTTGTCCAGGCGGCCGATACGGCGGCACGAGAGCATCTCGAACAAGACAGGATGCTGAAAACGATATGCGCAACGCCTCAAGGAATCGTCGGCATATCAGCGCTTGAAGGAGTCATTGACGTCATTGCCGCGGCGATACTCAGCGCTGTGGTCTATGCCGTGATCTGGTGTTCCCTGATTGTCATATCATCATCGGGTATGTCGTTCAGACCGCCGATCAGCGCCAAGGCATTCATCGTGTTGACGCTCGTATGTTTGCTGACGACAGGGGTCGTGTGCGGGGCGCGTACGCGTAAAGAGCTGGGATGACGAGCGACAAAGCCGCCACTGCATGCCGCGACGAAGAAGCAAGATCCGTGAGACGTGCAATGGCCGTGCAAGGATTGGCGCCGCCCGTAATACGCAGTGAGCCAATGCCATTCCCGCCCCGCACCAAGTGAACGCATGCACAGGAACATTTCGCGTCTGCAACAATCCCACGGAAATACCGCCGCATCGATACTATAGAAGCAGACTTCGGCGCATTATGCGAGGCGAAGCGACATCGTGACAGTCAGCCCGGAATCGACCCGCGGCGGGCTGCCATGATGTCTGTCATTCAGCGAGCTCAAAGGAGCATTATGGACAAGGCACAGCAAGACGCATTGAAGAAGGCGGCCGGCATCGAAGCCGCGAAGCTCATCCAGGATGGCATGATCGCCGGTCTCGGCACCGGTTCGACCGTGCGCTTCCTGGTGGATGAGCTCGGCCGCCGCGTACAGGAGGAAGGCCTCAAGTTCACCGGTGTCACCACCTCCCGTCGCACGCAGGAGCAGGCCGAGGGCTACGGCATCAAGATTGTGAACATCGACGATGTGGACCACATCGACATCACCATCGACGGCGCCGACGAAGTCGACAAGAACTTCAACGGCATCAAGGGCGGCGGCGCTGCCCTTCTGTGGGAGAAGATCGTGGCGATCAACTCCAACAAGGTCGTGTGGATCGTCGACCAGTCCAAGGTCGTCGACACCATCGGCAAGTTCCCGCTGCCGGTCGAGGTTATCCCCTTCGGCAACGGCCAAGTGATCCGCAAGTTCGAGGCGAAGGGCTACAAGCCGACGCTGCGCCTGGACGCCGAGGGCAAGCCGGTCCTCACCGACGAGAACGACTACGTGGTGGACCTGCACCTCGGGCGCATCGACCACCCGCAGGAGCTGGCCGAGGATCTCATCCACACCGTGGGCGTGGTGGAGCACGGCTTGTTCCTCAACATGGTCGATCAGGTCATCGTCGGCGATCCGGCGGGCCCGCGCGTGCTCACCAACCCGAACAAGTGAGCGTGTAAATCCTCCCTTTCAAACCCCCGCGGGGCAACCCACGGGGGTTTCTTTTACAGCCTGAGCGGGTATCTGCGGCACAAATCCGCCAGAATACAGCCATTGCCGTCGAGAACCACCCGAATCCGTTACACATCACGCATATGAGAGTCAGTGGAATGGCTGGGGATACACTGAATAGGGTCCGTTGACGCACATCCGATACGATGCCCTATCACAGAAAGGCAAACCCTATGACCGATATGACGGCCGACACGGCAGACGAATCGCATTCCATTGACACCATCTGTGTCCAGGGCGGCTGGCAGCCGAAGAACGGCGAGCCACGCACGCCCCCAATCGTCCAGTCCACCACATTCAAATACACGAGCAGCGAGCAGATGTCCCGCCTGTTCGACCTGTCCGAATCCGGGTATTTCTATACCCGCCTGTCCAACCCGACGAACGATGTCGTTGCCAAGAAGATCTGCGAACTCGAGGGCGGCACCGCGGCCATTCTCACGAGCTCCGGTCAGGCGGCGAACTTCTTCGCGCTGTTCAACCTGTGCTCCGCCGGCGACCATATCGTCGCCTCGAACGCCATCTACGGCGGCACATACAACCTCATCAACGTGACCATGCGCCGCATGGGCATCGACTGCACCTTCGTGCACCCGGACTGCACGCCCGAAGAGCTCGACGCCGCGTTCCGCACCAACACGAAGGCCGTGTTCGGCGAATCCATCGCCAATCCCTCGCTCATGGTGCTTGACTTCGACAAGTTCGCCGCCGCCGCACACAAGCATGGCGTGCCGCTAATCGTCGACAACACCTTCCCGACGCCTGTCAACTGCCGTCCGTTCGAGTACGGCGTCGACATCGTGACGCATTCGACCACTAAGTATATGGACGGTCACGGCTCGTGCGTCGGCGGCGCCATCGTGGATTCCGGCAACTTCGACTGGATGGCCCACGCCGACAAATTCCCGGGCCTGACTACCCCGGACGATTCCTACCACGGCGTGACCTACGCCAAGGAGTTCGGCAACGGCGGCGCGTTCATCACCAAATGCGTGGCGCAGCTTATGCGCGACTTCGGCTCGATCCCCTCGCCGTTCAACTCATGGATCCTCGGCCAGAACCTTGAGGATCTGGGTCTGCGCATGAAGCGGCACTGCGAGAACGGCTACAAGGTGGCGAAGTTCCTCAACGAGGATCCACGCATCTCGTGGGTCAACCACCCCGGCCTCGAAACCGACAAATACTACGGGCTCGCGCGCAAGTACATGCCGAACGGCACGTGCG
Source organism: Bifidobacterium thermophilum (assembly GCF_002846655.1). Lineage (NCBI taxonomy): Bacteria > Bacillati > Actinomycetota > Actinomycetes > Bifidobacteriales > Bifidobacteriaceae > Bifidobacterium > Bifidobacterium thermophilum. Next base: position 363,578 of record NZ_PCGX01000010.1, read on the forward strand.
GCGTCATCGCCTTCGGAGTGCCCGGTGGCCGCGACAAGGTCTCCGCGTTCCTCGACCATTTGAAGCTCGTGTCCATCGCCACCCACGTGGCGGACTCGCGTTCGTGCATCCTCTACCCGGCGGGCACCACGCATCGCCAACTCACCGAAGAGCAGCTCAAGGAAGCAGGCGTCGGCATCGACCTCGTGCGTCTGAGCTGCGGCCTAGAAAATGCCGACGATATCATCGCCGACTTGAAGCATGCCTTGGACGCCGTGCTTTAATCGCCCATGCGCACGGGCCTGTGCGCAGTAATAACGTGAATAGCCGAACCGCGAACGGATGGTGATCCCGCCCGTTCGCGGTTTTCTTTCCCGGCGTGCGATCGCCATGTCGGGTTGCGTATGCCCGGACATACACAACCCGACGGATACCACCGGACATCACCTTCTTCCACAGCGTTTTCGCGGACCCCGTACGCCCGGACATACACAACCCGACAGATGCCACCGGAGTCCGTCCGCCTCCACAGCAATCCCACGGACCCCGCATCCCCCAACATACACAACATGCCTATGCGTTCTCTCGCCAACCGGTTACGCCGAAGCCGCGTCCGGATGTCACCAGTTCAAGGCAGCCGCTCCGGTAAGGCAAAGAAAAAGCCCCTCCGAAGAGGGGCCTGAGCTGTGAGCTACTCGCATGTTGCGCGCGAGGCTTCACCGGTGCAACTACTTGCGCTGGTGACGAGTCTTACGCAGCAGTTTGCGGTGCTTCTTCTTGCTCATCCGCTTGCGGCGCTTCTTGATGACGGAACCCATCTGAAGCCTCCATTCTTATTACCGAAAGATTGCAACTCGCCTAATACTACACGTATTCAGCGACTTTGGATAACGACATTCCGACAGCGCACGTGAAAACGCGCTCCGGCATCGTCACAACGGGAATTTCTGGCAGAAAGTCGTCACCGCGTCGCTCGGACCGTTCGCCTGAAATACCGCGGTATCGTTGAGCCAGACGGCGACCGCCTTCTTGCTGTCGGAGGCGTCCTTGCGAATCACATAGCTGCCGGTAGTCTTGCCGCTGACCTTGACATTGCCGGATGCGATCTCGTCGCCAGTCAGCGAGGCGGTCAACGTCTCATACTGCTTTTTTGCATCATCTGCACTGGACCATTGTGCGGTAATCAGTGAGATGTTCTTTGTGTCATCCCCAGTGGAATACGTCATCGTGTACTCTTCCAGCGGTGACGTGGATGTCCAGTTCGCGCTCGGGTTGGCGTCGGTACGCGCATAATTGACCACGCTGTCCGGCATGGCTTTCAGCAGACTGGTCGCGTCAGTGGGCAAAGCTTTCGCCGAAATGGTCGGAGTCGATGGAACTTTCGCGCTCGCTGACTTCTTGCCGCTCGCCGTCGAGCTGGTGGTCGGCGCACTCGCCGGTGTCGTCGTCTTGTTGAGCGCCCAGCCGGGCCAGATGAATGCCGACAGCAGTGCCAGCACGATAACCACCGCCGCCACTGCGATGACCGCAGTGAGCTTGCCATGGGATGAGGATTGTTGAGTGTTCGCCATACGGTTTATTCTCGCACAGCGGCATGACGCGTGCCCGGCATCATCGGGAACGCACGTTGAGCCCGCCGCGCAATGTCGCGAAAGTTCGCTAGCTTCGGCACTATGGCAAAGACTACGACGCAGTACGTGTGCACAGAATGCGGCTGGAACGGCCCTAAATGGTACGGGCGCTGCCCAGAATGCGGCCAATGGGGCACGGTCGAGGAGTTCCATGAGGCGCGTCCCGCCGCAAAATCGCGCACCGCCGCTCCCGGCCGCACCTCGCGCACGCAGGCACAGGCCGTGGTGGGTGAGGGCACGGTCAAGCCAATCAGCGAAGTCGGCACGGAAAGCGTTGCCCGTATTCCCACCGGATTCGGCGAATTCGACCGTGTACTGGGCGGCGGCATAGTCCCCGGTTCCGTCGTTCTGGTCGCCGGCGAACCGGGTATCGGCAAATCAACGCTATTGCTCGAAACCGCAGGAAATGTGGCGCGCACGAACCCGGATGGCACCGTACTGTACCTGTCGGGCGAGGAATCGCAGGCGCAGGTGCGCATGCGCGCCTCACGCATCGATGCGGTGCAGGACAATCTCCTGCTCGCCTCCACCACTGATCTGGCCACCGTTTTGGGGCTGATCGCTCAGGAACATCCGCGGCTCGCCATCGTGGATTCCGCGCAGACTATCGTCTCCCAAGATGTCGATGGCATCTCGGGCGGTTCCACCCAGGTGCGTGAGGTCGCGAGTGCGCTTATCGACACCGCAAAAACCCTTGACATCCCTATTGTCCTGGTCGGTCACGTCACCAAAGACGGTTCAATCGCCGGACCGCGCACACTGGAGCATCTGGTCGATGTGGTCTGCCAGTTCGAAGGCGATACCCAAACCGCGCTGCGTATGCTGCATGCGGTGAAAAACCGGTTCGGCCCCACCGACGAGGTTGGCTGCTTCGATATGAGCGGCGAGGGCATAGAAGAGGTGGCCGACCCTTCCGGGCTGTTCCTGTCCGCTTCGCAGGAGACGGTAGACGGCACATGCGTGACCTTCACCCTGGACGGGCATCGCAGCCTGCCAATCGAGTTGCAGGCGCTTGTCACGAAATCCGTGTTGCCCACCCCGCGTCGTGCGGTCAACGGTGTGGACGGGAACCGCTTGGCGATGCTCACCGCGGTCCTGTACCGTCATGGCAAGGTGAATCTGCTTGCCAACGACGTCTATGTTTCGACCATCGCGGGGGCATCGGCCAAAGAGCCAGCGTGCGATTTGGCGATTGTTGCGGCGTTGGCGAGCGCAGCGACCGGTACGCCGATCGCACGGTCGACCTGCGCAATCGGGGAGATATCGCTGACCGGACAGGTGCGACCCGTCCCCCAGCTCACCCACCGGTTGAACGAGGCGGCACGGCTCGGGTTCACACGTGCCGTGGTTCCGGCGACCCGTTCAAGCAAGCGGCGGGGAGGTTCCGCGCCGAAGGGGATTGAATTGGTCGAGGTGACGTCGTTGCGGGATGCGTTGGATGCACTGGGACTCACGAAGCGCCGGTGAGAGACGGCTGACGATATGCCAGCGCCAACAGCCTTTCAGGCCTGCCGGGCGGCTTCCACAGCCTGCTTGGCGTTGACCGCAAGCTCGGCTTTCAGTGCGTCCACGGAATCGAACTTGATTTGCGGACGCAGGAATCCGGTGAATTCAATGCGAACGCGATGCCCGTACAGGTCAAGCCAGTCATCGGTCACCGCATAGGCTTCAACGACACGTTCCGGCTCGCCGGCTTCGGCTTCGAATGTGGGTTTGGTGCCGATAGAGATAGCCGCCGGCCAACGGTATGGCGAGTGCGGAGCAAGCCGCGATCGAATGGAGGCAAGGTTCAGCGGCCGCGGGATGCTTGCGGCTGGCGTGGTGCCGTCCGCATTCGCAACATCGGGCCGAGCAGCGTCTTGTGACGCCTGATCCGCCGCATCTGCTGACGTCGTCGAATCCTGCGCATCATCGCCGTTCTTCGACTCACCCAAGTCAACCAGCCACCCCGCGTACACGCCATCGACAGGCAGGAATCCGTCAATTTGCGTGTCCAGATTCGCTGTCGGGAAGCCGATGCCACGACCGCGCTGCTCGCCGTGAACAACCGTGCCTTCGATGGCATGAGGCGCGCCCAGAATGGCGTTCGCATCCTTGATCCGTCCATGGGACAGCAGATAGCGCACATTCGAGGAACTCCACACTCTCGCCTGTTTGGCTTGATGCTTCTTACTCCACGCGCGCATCTTGGCCTTGGTCATGCCGGCGGTCGGGTCTTTCGGCTCGCCCGGTCCCTCAGGCGCAACATATGCGATATTCTGCGGGATACGCGTGTATCCGGGCCCGCGGTCGTCAACGATGTCCAGTTCGAACACACCGGTGGCGAGCGCAAGATTCTCGATGGCTTTCACATCGCCGGTGCGGCCCGCCCCCATATGCGCGTCCTGCCCCAGCACGAGGGTGCGCATACCGAGTTTGCCGACCAGCTGGCCGAGGAAGAAACGGAAGGATTTCGCGGCGAACGCGAGCGTATACCGCACGAGCAGCACGTGGTCCACACCCAGTTCGTCCATGACGCGCAGCCGCTGGTCGACGCCCATGAGCCGCTCAGGATCGGCGATATCCGCCGGCGGCTGCTGCCCCTGATGGGTTTTTGCGTACTGATGGACGACACTCGGCCGCGGGTCGAACAGGATGACCACCGAGAAGGCGTTGTTGCGCTTGGCCAATTCAACGGTTCTTCCAATCACCGCACGGTGCCCCTGATGCATGCCGTCGAAGGATCCGACCGTGACGACGGATTTACGGTTGACGCTCAAGGTCGGCCAGTTGACCAGCCCGTTGACGTCGGGAACCAGATTGGTGATGTTCATGCTGTTCCTCTTGTCGTTGTCCCGAAACTCTTGGATGTCTTGGTTGTGATGTCTTGGTTGTCTTCGATGTTTTGGATTCTTGGATTGCCGCGTCTACTCTAGCAAAAGGTCAGGCGCCGGGGAAGACCACCGTCGGGCGCGATTGCGCCGGCGTCCCGCTGTCGGGGACAATGATGGCGACCACGTCTTCACTGGTATCTGTCGGATGCGCGATGGCGGCTGTGGCACCCGCCACGGTGACGCCAATGCTGCGCCCGTACCGCAGATCCTGCGCCTGCTTGTCACTGACATCCACGACGGGCATGGTCATGCGTGCGGCCTGCCCCATGGTCAGGGCGGCGTCCAGGAGTTGCTCCTTCGTGGTATCAAGCCGGGCCCTCATGCGGGTTTCGTGCCGTCCGTCGCGCGTGGTGAAGCTGTGTTCCTCGCTGCGGGCGGGCAAGACATGCGTTCCTTTGAGGCTGAACGCGCCGACATGGGTGCGCCGCAACCGGGTGAGGTATCCGCCGACCCCGAGGATATGGCCCAGATCGCGGGCGAGCGCCCGAATATACGTGCCCACAGAGCAGGTGACGCACACGTCGATATCGCGCGTGCCCTGCGCCGCATCCGGTTCATGGACGGCGAGCACGTCGAAGCTGCCGATGGTCACTTTGCGAGGCTCGAGGGCCACCTCCTTGCCTTCGCGGGCGAGATCGTAGGCGTGTTTGCCGTTGATTTTCACCGCGGAGTAGGAGCTCGGGACCTGGCTGATCTCCCCCATCAGGTGGGTGTTAATCGCCTGTTCAATCACTTCCCGGGAAAGCGCGGCGATTTGCGCGCGCACGTGTTCGCGTTCCTCAGCAGGCCACTCGATGGCCTCGCCTTCGGCATCCTCGGTAGTGGTGCGCATCCCGAGCCGGATGGTCGCTTCATAGGTCTTGTGATGGTCGACGATGTAGTTGAGCAGCCGGGTGGCGTAGCCGAACCCGATGACCAACACGCCGGTGGCCATCGGGTCGAGCGTGCCTGCGTGGCCGACGCGTTTCACGTGAAGCACCGACCGTACCGCGGCAACGACGTCATGGCTCGTGACCCCTTGCGGCTTGTCAATGACGATGAGGCCGTCAGGCATCCTGCCCGCCTGTCAGCCCGCTGTCGGTATCGTCATGTTCGTCGCCGGTATCGACGGCGTCGTCGGATTCCTCACCGTAGTTGTCGTCGTCATAAGCATCGTACTCGTCATCTTCGGCCCAGCGGTTCTCCCGCTCCTCAGGATGCTTGTATGGATCGGCCTCGCCGGCGTACTGGGCGTGTTCGCGGCTTTTCGCGAGTTCCTCGTCACGACGACGGGCGGTGACCAGAATATCTTCGATTTCGGTCGCCTCTCCCGGCACCTCGTCGAACTTGAACTTGAGTTCCGGGGTAAGTCGCAGCCCCGCCTTGCGACCTACCAGCGTGCGCAGACGGCCTTTCGCCTGATTGAGCGCTTGCTGGGCGCGCTTGCGTTCACCCTGCTCCTTGCCGTCGTGGCCGAGCTGGGTCCAGTAGATGGTAGCGATCTGCAAATCGTTGGTGACCCGCACGTCGGTGATGGTCACGCTGTGGAGCCGTTCGTCGTGCAGCTGGCGTTCCAACGCGGATGCGACCACACGCTGGATGAGCGCCGCGATGCGCGCCGCCCGTGGATTCGTCCCTGCCAATGGTGTTCCTTTCTAAGAGTTCTAGGAGCCGGTCTGTTCGAGGCCGGTCTGATACGTTCGTTGGTTTGATATTCCCACAGCCCAGTCACGTGTGCCTGTTTCAGGCTGAGGGCGTAACCGCCCGCGGGCAGTCTTCATGTCTTCAGTTGCGCAACAGGCCAGTGCGCCATGGAGTGCACTGGCCTGTTACCTGGTGTTCCGAACCGTTGTGGGCGGCTTGGGCCGTCCGTCGCGGCTACTTGCGTTCGATTTCGCGCATCTCGAAGGTCTCGATGATGTCGCCGATCTCGATGTCGTTGAAGGTGCCGAGGTTGATACCGGCCTCGTAGCCTTCCTTGACCGACTGGACGTCGTCCTTGAAACGACGCAGCGAGGAAATCTCCAAGTCGTTGACCGTGGCGACCCCGTTGCGCAGGATGCGGCACTTCGTACCACGCTTGACCTCGCCGTCCTGAACCATGACGCCGGCGATGTTGCCGAACTTGGAGGAACGGAAGATTTCGCGGATCTCGGAGTGCGAGGTGACGACCTCTTCGTATTCGGGCTTGAGCATGCCCTTCAAGGAGGCTTCGACATCCTCGATGGCCTTGTAGATGATCGAGTAGTACTTGATCTCCACGCCTTCACGTTCCGCCAGATCGGCGACCTGACGGTTCGGGCGCACGTTGAAGCCGATGATAACGGCCTTGTCGACGCTCGCCAGGTTGACATCGTTCTGCGTGATGGCACCGACACCGCGGTGGATGACCTGGATGCCGACTTCCTCGGACACATCGATCTTCATGAGCGAATCCTCGAGGGCCTCGACAGAGCCGGAGGAATCGCCCTTGATGACGATATTGAGCATATCCACTTCGGACTTGGCGAACTGCTCCTTGAGGCTTTCGAGCGAAACCACCTTGCGGCGCTTGGCCAGCTGGGCCGCGCGTTCGGTGGCCTGACGCTTCTCAGCGATCTGGCGTGCCGCACGGTCGTCAGGGGCGACCAGGAACAGGTCACCTGCGGTCGGCACAGAAGTCAGGCCAAGCACCTGGACAGGCGTGGACGGGCCGGCGGCCTTCATATGATTGCCGTTCTCGTCGAGCATGGCACGCACGCGGCCATACGAGGTACCGGCCACGATAGCGTCACCCACATGGAGGGTGCCGGACTGCACGAGCACAGTCGCCACAGCGCCGCGACCCTTGTCGAGTCGGGCTTCAACGGTGGCACCTCGGGCGTCCATATCGGGGTTGGCCCGCAGATCAAGCTCCGCGTCGGCGGTGAGCAGCACCGCTTCGAGCAGCTTGTCGACATTCGTGCCCTGCTTGGCGGAGATGTCGACGAACATGGTGTTGCCGCCGTACTCCTCCGGCACAAGGCCGAATTCGGTGAGCTGTCCGCGCACACGCTCCGGGTTGGCGCCCGGCTTATCAATCTTGTTAACCGCGACCACAATCGGAACATTCGCAGCCTGCGCGTGGTTGATCGCCTCAACGGTCTGGGGCATGACGCCATCATCCGCGGCGACCACGAGGATCGCGATATCGGTGAGTTCGGCGCCTCGGGCACGCATAGCAGTGAAGGCTTCGTGGCCAGGGGTATCGAGGAAGGTAATCTTGCGCGATTCGCCGTCAAGCTTGACCGTCACCTGGTATGCGCCGATGCGCTGGGTGATGCCGCCAGCCTCACGAGCGACCACGTTGGTCTTGCGGATGGTATCCAGCAAGCGGGTCTTACCGTGATCGACATGGCCCATGACCGTGACCACAGGCGGACGCGGCTTGAGGTTCTCGTCGTCCTGCAGCTCTTCCTCATCAAGGTCGATGTCGAACTGCTGCAGCAGCTCCTTGTCTTCCTCTTCAGCGGAGACAATCTTGATGTTCCAGCCGATTTCCTCACCAAGAATCTGGAAGGTCGCCTCGTCGAGGGACTGGGTCGCCGTGGCCATCTCACCGAGATGGAACAGGACGGTGACGAGCGCCGCCGGATTGACATTGATTTTCTCAGCAAGATCCGCAAGGGACGCGCCCTGACGCAGACGCACAGTCTGGCCGTTGCCTGCGGGGATGCGCACACCGGCGATGACCGGGGCCTTCATCTCCTGATATTCATGACGCTTCGCGAGACGGTTCTTGCGTGCCTTCGAGGACTTGCCGCCCTGACGACCGAATGCACCTGCGGCACCGCCACGACCACGGCCGCCGCCACGGGATGGACCAGCATTGCCGCCGCCGTTCTGGAAGCCGCCGCCGAAATGATTGCCGCTTCCACCGCGGTTTGCGCCGGCACCTTGGCCAGGACGATGCTGGCCCCACTGCCCCGGACGAGCACCGCGGCCGTTGCTGAAACCATTGCGGCCGCCACGACCACGGCCTCCACGACCACCTTCGACGGTCGGGCGCGCCATGGGGTGCGGACGCGGGATGTCACCCGGAGTGGGCACGTGCATGCCCTGCTTGCGGCTGAACGGATTGTTGCCCGGACGCGGACCAGGAGTCGCGGTATGCGGGGCTCCGGAACGCTGTTGCGACGCGGCGCCTTGGGCTCCGCGCGACGCGTGTGGACCGCTGGCCCCTGGGCGAGGACCATTACGACGCGGATTGTGACCCGGACGGCCTTGCTCACCGTTACGGGAATTGCGTCCCTCGCGGTTGTCGCGACGGTCGTCACGACGCTGGGGACGGTCGGGACGGCCACCCTGCTGGGAACGCTGGCCGGCATGCGGCCCCGGATGCGGTGCACCCGGCTTCGGCACATGCAGATGTGCCGGCCCCGGTTTCGCGGCATTGCTCTCGCTTGATGCCTGCGACTGCTCCTGATGATGCTCGGAGTGTTGCGGACGCGGTGCAGCCTTTGCACCTTGCTTCTTATCGTTTGGCTTATTGGATGCATCCTGCTTCGGGAAGGATGCCTTCAGACGACGAACGACCGGCGCCTCCACGGTAGAAGACGCGGACTTGACGAACTCCCCCATGTCCTTGAGCTTCTCAAGGACGGTTTTGCTGTCAACGCCAAGCTCCTTGGCCAGTTCATATACGCGCTGTTTTGCCACTCAGTTTTCTCCTATTCCGTGACTGCGCGCATATGCGCAGTCACACTTCGATGATGGCGAGCTTACCTTGTCTCATCGTGCGACCATGATCTGTTACCTCGTCTCCGTGTCACGACCCGGAAGTATGGACTGCCGGGCCCGGATTGCCGCAATCCAGCATACCGGAGACTGTGGATTGCGGCGCGAGCCGTGTCTACTTGTTTTCAGCCGATTGTGACGCGCCGTCCTCGGCTGCCCGTTCGGCTGCGAGCTTCGCCTTATGCTGCTCGGCAGACTCGATGCCGATCTTCCAACCGGTCAGCTTCGCGGCGAGACGGGCGTTCTGTCCTTCCTTGCCGATGGCGAGCGACAGCTGGTCGTCATGGATGAACGCGATGGCGGTCTTGTTCTTCTCACTGATGACCTGCACATCCGTCGCAACCGCAGGGGACAGCGCCGACGCCACAAACTTCGCCGGATCTGCGGACCAATCGACGATATCGATCTTCTCATGGCCGAGATTCTCCATGACGGCACGCACTCTGGAACCCGCGGGGCCGATCAGCGCGCCCTTCGGATTGACGCCGTCGGTGTTCGCCTTGACCGCGATCTTGGTGCGGGCGCCCGCTTCACGTGCAATCGCCATGATGGACACAGCGCCAGAAACCAGCTCAGGCACCTCACGCTCGAACAGACGACGGACGAGTTCAGGGTGGGAACGGGACACGACAATCTCCGGTCCGCGCAGGCCGCGGGAGACATTGACCACATACACGCGCAGACGTTCGCCGTGACGGTACCGCTCGCCCGGCACCTGCTCGCGACGGGGAAGCAACGCCTCGACATCGCCAACGGCGATATGTACATTGCTCGGATCCTTAGCATCCTGCTGGACGATACCGGTGATCAGCTTGCCCTTCTGCCCTGCGAAGGCGCCAAGCACACGGTCATCCTCAGCCTTGCGGAACAGCTGGCTGATGACCTGACGCGCCGTCGCGGCGGCGAGACGACCGAAATCATGCGGGGTGTCGTCATACTCCTCCCCCAACTTCGGCGCCGGATGAGGGTCATCCTCGGTCGGCTCGACCGGAATCTCGTCCTGAGCCCAGATCGTGAACGTGCCTGCACGCTCGTCAAGCTCGACGCGGGCATGCTTCGCCGCGTGCGGTGTTTTGAGATAAGCCAGTCGCAATGCCTCAGAAAGTGCATCATCCAGCGTCTCGGCGTCAATTCCCTGACCAGCTGCCAGCTGGTGAATACCTGCCAGGTCCAGTTCCATCCTGCAAGACCTCCTATGTGAAGTTATTACCGAGCGCTTTGCCCAATTAGTCACAGTTACGTACTACTTTAGATGATTATGCAGACACGCAGCCCCCTCCTTCGCCGTGCGCGCACTATCTTCAGATACGCCGCCATATGCGTTGCCACAATCGCGGTGATGACTGCCACGACTGCATGCTCATCCCCCAGAATCGCAGGACGAGCCGAATCGGAATATCAGGAAACCGACTGCGAGCGCTCCTACCGCTCCGCCACCGACAACGACTCCCGCGCACAGCACGGGCCAATCATCGTCAGATACTTGGCGTCATCGCAGTCGGCGCAAGACTGGCAGACCGTCGCGGCAGCATGTCCGCAACGCATTTCAGAAGGGGTCATCCGCAGCGCGCAAGCCCAATGGCTGGCCAACAATCTCGCGCAAAGCATCTCACAGACCTACACGGCGAGCGCCCACGACGGCAACGCCCTGCGCAGACAGCGTCTCGATGGGCTGACAGCACTGCCGTTAAGCAAAGCAATTCTTCGCAAACTCGCGCTTGCCGAAGACCGTGCAGGCTCCGCATTGCAAGTGCTCGCCGCCAAGGGGGTGGCCGGCGCGACCCTCACCGCAAGCGACAACCATCATGCCGCCGGGTCGCAGTTGATGTCTATCGCGGGCAATACCGGCGATTTGCGGCAGAAAGAATACGACATATCCAATCTGCTCGCCAATCCGAGCACTGCAACCGACAAATCAACAGGATTGCAGGCGTCCACAGTGTCCATCATCGAAATCGACTGCGCGTTGGAGGAGTTGGCCGCCCTCGCATCCCCCGACAACACCGTCTCGAACACCGGGGCTACAGCAGCCAGCACCCGCACCAATCAGATGCTCGTGTTGGTGCGTCTGATTACGGGGCATTGCTACGAGGCGTTTGAGCAAGGCTACCCGAGCGCCGATTTTGCGGTTTTCGCAAGCAGCAGCAAGCAATGACGCCACACCTGGCATAGTTCGCGATCCCGTAATACCCACGACTCGACGAACTGTGGGTGGCCAGATAAATACGTCTGGCCCATCGGTCCTCTTCGTCTCTGTATGCCTGTGTATCAGCAAGTCCGAAAAATCACGCCGAAAATCCTGCGCGAGAGAGATTTTTCGAATAATCTCTGAATATCTCTCCGATGATGCGAAATCCGCGACTTTTTCAGGCCCGCCCAGGAGCCGTAATGTCGGTTTACGTATGCCCCGGCATACGCCGCATGGCAGACGGGAGACGCCATGCCCCATCCGTGAGCAATATGGCGAGTTGCGTATGTCCGGGAATGCGCAGACCGCAGGGCACAGCCCGGAGCTGCTGCTTTCCGACGATATTGTTCAGCTTCGCATGCCGCGGCATACACGATGCGCACGCAGACCTGAACAATGTTCCAGTCTCCCATACATCTCGCTGCGGCATATAGGAATCAAAGTTATTGCCTATCATCCTCAACGGCGTTGCGGCACGCGCCCACCATGCCCCTAATGCGTCCCCCAATATGCGCCGTAACATGTATCCGTATGCTCCTCGACGCAACCCTGCCTGGTGGCGAGACACACCGTGAAACCGTTGGAACCGCGCGGTTTTCGACTTGATAACAAGAAACCCCGCGGGTGAAACCCACGGGGTACTGCGGATGAGGCGAGATTCGAACTCGCGGAGGGTTTCGCCCTCACACGCTTTCGAGGCGTGCTCCTTCGACCGCTCGGACACTCATCCAAGTCGCTCGTCACTGCGATGACTGCAGAAAACATGCAACCTGATTATTATAGGACAATTTCACGCACATCCGTCCCGCGTGTCGCGATGATGCGAGAATATACCCCCGCCAAGCTGTTCTCACATGCCGACTTAAGCATGTGCGACTAACGTGCAACCGAACAGCTATTCCAAGGTGCGCTTCGCCCTGATTGCCTCGGCACGCGCAGCCAGTTCATCATCCGGAGGGTAGGACACGTGCTCCAACGTCAATCCGCGCGCATCGATAGGCCCGGTTGAACCCTCACGAACCGGCTCGGCCATTTTGTGCGCGAACCAGTCCAAGCTTTTCCTACCTCTGCCTACCTGCACGCAAGCATTAACCAACGAACGCACCATATTGTGGGCGAAGGCATCAGCGACGATCGTGAAACAGACCAGCCCTGACTCGAGAACAGACACCCGATACCCTGCCGTATCGGAATCCTCCGACACCAACGGTGCATCCGGGATTCTGTCCCAGTGGGCGCGCTTGACCTCCCTGATGGTTGTTCCCCCGGGATTGGGTGTCGCGAACGAGCCGAAATCGTGCAGGCCTACGGTCATCCGGGCTGCCTCGTTCATTAGGCCTAAATCAAGACGATCCGGGATTGCCGTCACAAATCCGCGCATCCTGGGGTCCACCGGCCGACCTTCATCACAAATCCGATAGACGTAAGTTCGCTCCAGCGCAGAGAATCGCGCGTCAAAACCGTCAGGCGCGCGGCTGATGGAGCGGATAACGATATCATCGGGCAACACATGCCTGAGGCGACGCTCCAACGCCTCGACACCATTCGCCCGCATATGGCCGATGCATGAGTCAAGAACCTCGGGCGATATATCGACGTGGCACACCTGCCCCAACGCATGCACGCCGGTATCGGTTCGGCCGGCGACAGTGACACGAACCTCCCGCTCGTCAGCAAGTCGAAGGATGGTCGCCAACGCGTGTTCCAGTTCGCCTTGTACTGTGCGCAGGTCAGGCTGTCGCGCCCAGCCATGATATCCGCCGCCATCGTAGGAAAGGTCAATTCTCAATCTCATCGGCTCAAGTATACGACCTTGGCATAAATATGTGCCGTTAATCAAGGGGCATGCGACAGTGAACAGACATCTGCAGGATACGTCCCGTGACAATACCCCGATATGCGATCATATACGACAACTGGGGTCGGACCCGTATGGATCCGACCCCAGTCATCAGTGTTGTGCAACAGTCACGGAAGGTGACGGTTCACTCACTTCTCGTCAGCAGCCTTCTCGGCGTCATCAGCCACGTCAGCTTCCTCAGCCTGCTCAGCAGCCTCGGCATCCGCGGCATCCGCGGTCTTGTCGAGGTCAACAGCGGCGGCGTCAGCAGCGGCGACATCGTTGCCGGACTCGTTGGCGGCCACAGCCTGCTCAACAGCATCATCAGCAGCGCCATCAGCGATCGCGGCATCGGCGGCGGCTGCAACAGCCTCGCTGTCTTCCTTCGCGGCGGTCTTGGCAGCGGCTTCAGCTTCCTTCACGACGGCCTTCTTGGCAACCGGCTCGGTGACGAGCTCGATGATGGCCTGCGGAGCGGAATCACCACGACGCGGAGCAATCTTGACGATGCGGGTGTAGCCACCCTCACGCTGTTCCATCTGCTCGGCAATCTCAGTGAAGAGCTTGTGGACAATGGACTTGTCACGAATGACGCGCATCACGCGACGGCGGGAGTGCAAATCACCACGCTTGGCGAAGGTGATCAGGCGCTCGGCAAGCGGACGCAGACGCTTTGCCTTCGGCAGGGTGGTCTTGATGCTGCCGTTACGGAACAGGCTGGTCGCCATGTTCGCGAGCATCAGGCGCTCATGTGCCGGGCTCGACGCCAGACGCGGGCCTTTCTTCGGTTTTGGCATGTTTACTCCTTATTGTTCCCGCTCAGGTGGGCAGATGCCCGAACATCCGATCAGGAACGGTTGGTCAAAGGTGCGGTTCACTCATCTTCCGGCGAGAAGAACGTGCCACCTTCGAGGTTGTTGGTATCAAATCCGCCAAGTGGCGAAGGCTTGAGCGACAGGCCGAAACCTTGCAGCTTCTCCTTGACTTCGTCGATGGACTTCATACCGAAATTGCGGATATCGAGCAGATCCTGCTCGGTGTGGGACACCAGCTCGCCGATGGTGTGAATCCCCTCGCGCTTGAGGCAGTTGTAGCTGCGCTGCGTGAGATTGAGATCCTCGATCGGGATGGACATCTCGGGGTTGGTCTCTTCGGCAACCGGTGCCGGACCAACCTCGACGCCCTCGGCCTGAGCATTGAGCTCACGGCACAAGCCGAAAAGCTCAACCAGGGTCGAGCCGGCCGAAGCCACCGCATCACGCGGCGAAATGGCGGGCTTGGTCTCCACGTCCAGAATGAGCTTGTCGAAGTCGGTGCGCTGTTCCACGCGAGTGGCCTCGACTTTGTAGCTCACCTTGAGAACCGGGGAGTAGATCGAATCGACCGGGATGCGGCCGATTTCGTCGTTATCCTGCTTGTTCATCTGAGCAGGCACATAACCGCGGCCGCGTTCAACGGTGAACTCAATCTCGAGTTCACCATCGTCTTCGAGCGTGGCGATGTGCAGATCCGGATTAGCGATGGTGACGCCGGCAGGCGGCGTGATATCTCCCGCCGTAGCCTCGCCCTTACCGCTTTTGCGCAGATACATGACCACTGGCTCGTCGTATTCGCTGGTCAGCACGATGCCCTTGATGTTGAGCAGGATCTCGGTGACATCCTCGACCACGCCAGGCAGAGTAGTGAACTCATGCAGGGCGCCGGAGATGCGGACCGAAGTGACTGCCGCTCCAGGGATGGAGCTGAGCAGCGTGCGGCGCAGGGAGTTGCCGAGCGTATAGCCGAAGCCAGGCTCGAGCGGCTCGATCACGAAACGTGAGCGCTGTGGATTGAGAGATTCCTCGGTAAGTGTCGGACGCTGTGCGATAAGCACTGTGGTTATCCTTTCAGCTTCTGATCGGTGGTGCACTCACCGGCCATAAGCGGGTTGGATGGGTGGATTGTAAAAGTGCTCAGACGCGACGACGCTTCGGAGGACGAACGCCGTTATGCGCTTGTGGGGTGACGTCGGTGATGGAACCGACCTCGAGTCCGGCGGACTGCAGGGAACGGATGGCGGTTTCACGACCGGAACCCGGGCCCTTCACGAATACGTCGACCTTCTTGACGCCGTGTTCCATCGCCTTGCGGGCAGCGGATTCGGCGGCCATGCCAGCGGCGTACGGCGTGGACTTGCGGGAGCCCTTGAAACCGACATCGCCACCGGACGCCCAGGAGACAACCGCTCCGGACGGGTCCGTAATCGAGATGATGGTGTTATTGAAAGTGGACTTGATGTGCGCCTGCCCGACCGGCACCGACTTGCGGTCCCGGCGACGCGGCTTGCGCGCAGCTTGCTTGTTGGCTGCCATTGACCCTCGTTTCCTAGTAACGAACTTGAATGCCCGGGCGATGAGCTAGTCCGTCTCGTGGCCCGGGGCACGCCACCTTACTTGGTGGCCTTCTTCTTTCCGGCGACCGTACGCTTCGGACCCTTGCGGGTGCGGGCGTTGGTCTTGGTGCGCTGACCGCGCACAGGAAGTCCCCTACGGTGACGCTGGCCTTGGTAGCAGTTGATCTGGATCTTACGACGGATGTCCGCATCGATTTCACGACGCAGATCGCCTTCGATCTTGTAGTTGGCTTCAAGATAGTCGCGCAGCGTGATGAGCTGCTCATCCGTAAGATCCTTGACGCGGGTATCCGGATTGATTCCGGTCGCGGCAAGCGTTTCCTTCGCACGAGTGCGGCCCACACCAAAGATGTAGGTCAGCGCAATCTCGATACGCTTCTCATTTGGGATGTCGACTCCGGCAAGACGTGCCATTGCGATTCCTTTTGTTTTGCGCAGGTCTCACACCGAATCGCCCGGTTTCCCGGCCCGGGCCTGCGTACCCGGGGTTCAGCTTGCGCTGTGATTCAGTGTCTGTTCATATGCCGCTGGAAATCTGCTCAGCCCTGACGCTGCTTGTGGCGCGGGTTCGTGCAGATCACCATGACGCGGCCGTGACGACGGATCACGCGGCAGTTTTCGCAGATCCTCTTCACACTAGGGCTGACCTTCATGGTTTTCCTTTGCTTGTACCTTACTTGTAACGGTACGTAATACGCCCGCGGTTCAGATCGTAGGGGCTCATCTCCAGCACAACCCGGTCCTGCGGAAGAATACGGATGTAGTTCTTGCGCATCTTTCCGGAAATCGTTGCCAGCACGATGTGCTTGTTCTCAAGTTCCACGCGAAACATCGCGTTCGGCAGTGCTTCCACCACCTTGCCTTCGACTTCAATCACACCGTCTTTTGCCATGAGCCTCGTTCCGTTCCTCAGACGAATTACTATGGGTATCCGAAGACACACCAAATTGCAATAATACACGAAAAGCTGGTGGTGCAACATACGGCGTGTTGCGCCACCAGCTTCGATGATCACGCGGTTCGTCGGATAACGGACCGCCTGTGATCGTCAGCCGAGCTTGGCGATGATCTCTTTGTTGATGGCTTCGATTTCGCCGACGCCATTGACGCTGACGAGCTTGCCACGGTTGCGGTAGATGTCAAGCAGCGGTGCGGTCTCCTTCGCATAGGTCTCAAGACGCTTCGCAATGGCTTCCGGGGTGTCGTCGGAACGACCTTCCTCGGCTGCACGCTTCTTCATGCGTTCCAGCAGGACATCCTGCGCCGCGTCGAGGGCGACAGCATAATCCAAGGGGGTGCCCAGTTCGTCAAGCATCTTGTCGAGCGCCGCGACCTGGGCGGCGTTACGCGGATACCCGTCAAGAATCCAACCGTTGCTGGTGTCGTCTTTGGCAAGACGATCCTTGACGATTGAGTTCGTCAGCTCGTCCGGCACGAGTTCGCCCTTGTCGATATATGCCTGTGCCTGCTTGCCGAGCTCGGTGTGGTTTTTCAGGTTGTAGCGGAAAATATCTCCGGTGGAAATCGCCGGGATGTTGTAATGCTTACTCAGCAGAGCGGCCTGGGTTCCCTTGCCGACGCCCTGCGGTCCCATGATCAGCAGACGCATGGTGTTCCTTTCCTGTGGTTGCTGGCTTGATAAGCCAATGATCCGCGACCTCGTGCCCGGAGCCTAAGACTCAGATGAGGCCACACACAATTTACATGTCATACACGGTGATAGCGAAACTGTTATCTGTGCTCACTTTGTGCGGCTACGGATAACAGTTCGGGTACGGCCCCAAGGACCGTACCCGGTTGTGGTTGTGATTACTTGCCTTCGACGTGCTCGGTGTTCTCGAACAGGAATCCGGTGTACTGGAACTGCTCGGTCTGAGCCTTCGCCTGACGCAGAGTGTCAAGGCCGACGCCTGCGATGATCAGGATCGTCGTGCCGCCGAAGGGCAGACGGTTATTCAGCTGCATAGACATGATGAGAACAGTCGGGATGAGTGCCACAAACAGCAGGTAGATGGCGCCCACCGTATCAAGACGGTTCATCACATAGCCAAGATAACGGCTGGTCGCGCTACCGGCACGGATACCCGGGATGAACCCGCCGTAATCCTTCATGTTGTCGGCAACTTCGTCCGGATCGAAGGTGATGGACGTGTAGAAGAAGGTGAAGAACACAATCTGGATGGCATACAGCACGATGTACCACACGGTGGTGGTGCTGGCAAGGTTGGTGTTAATCCACTTGACCCAGCTCTGGTCGCTGTTGCCAAACTGCGCAATCAGTGTCGGGATGGACAGGATCGAGGACGCGAAAATCGGCGGAATAACGCCGCTCATGTTGATCTTGAGCGGCAGGTAGGTTGACGAACCGCCGTACATCTTACGGCCGATCATGCGGCGTGTGTACTGCACAGGAATCCGGCGCTGAGCAAGTTCGACATACACGACGAAGATCATGATGACGAGCAGAACGCCGACGACGATGCCGAACTTGGTCCAGTTGCCGTCCTTGCCATTCGTGCCCCAGCCGATTTCCCACAGCTGCGGCAGGAAGCCGGAGCAGATTGACATAAAGATAAGAATCGACATGCCCTGGCCGATGCCCTTATCGGTGATGAGCTCGGCCATCCACATGATGAAGCCGGTGCCGCCAGTCATGATGAGGACCATAACTACCAGATTCCATACTGAATCGTTCGGGATGACCTGCGAGCACTGGTAGTTGAACAGTGCACCGGAACGCGCAGTGACCAGGATGGTGGTGGATTGGAGCACCGCCAAGCCAATGGTCAGATAACGGGTGTACTGGGTGAGCTTCGCTTCGCCGGACTGGCCTTCCTTGTGCAGCATTTCGAAACGAGGAATGACCACACGCAGCAGCTGGATGACGATGGATGCCGTGATGTACGGCATGACGCCCAGTGCGAAGATCGACAGCTGGAGCATAGCGCCGCCGGAGAAGAGGTTGACCAGACCGATGAAGTTCTCGGATACCGTGCTCATCTTGCCGACGCACTGCTGGACGACTTTGACGTCGACACCCGGTGTCGGGATGAATGAGCCGATACGGTAAATGATGATCATGCCAAGTACAAAGAGGATCTTGTTCCTCAATTCCTTGGTCTTGAAGGCCTGGATTAACGTCCTCACCTGGGGTTCCTTCCCTTATGTCTTGCGCGAGGAAACCACGCGAACGTGCAATGTCACACTCTAAGTTCCACAGTTTACCCTATGCCGTCTACCTGACGCGCGTCGATGCACGCGAGGCAACGCCGACAGTGTGGTCGAAACCGCGGGTACAGTACAGAATACGATGTGACCCTCTCCTAGTACAGGAGAGGGTCACATCAGCTTGTCTAGCAGGCAAGCATCACCGAGTTCAGTTCTCGGAGATGGAGCCGCCTGCGGCCTCAATCTTGGCCTTGGCGGAGGCCGAAGCCTTCACGCCCTTGATGGTGAACGCCAGCTTGGTGTCTCCATCGCCAAGAATCTTAACCGGGTTGCCAGCACGCACAGCGCGCTTCTTGACCAGATCAGCCACGGTGACTTCGCCGCCCTCAGGGAACAGCTCGTTCAGCGTAGCGATGTTGACGACCTGGTAGACCTGCTTGAACGGGCTCTTGAAGCCACGCAGCTTCGGAAGACGCATGTACAGCGGCAGCTGTCCGCCTTCGAAGCCAGGACGAACCTGATAGCGCTTCTTAGTGCCCTTGGCGCCACGGCCCGAGGTCTTGCCCTTGGAACCTTCACCGCGACCAACGCGGATACGGTCCTTCTTGGCTCCCGGAGCCGGGTGCAGATCATGCATTTGCAGGATGTCTGCTTCTTCGTTTGCCATAATCAGTCAGCCTCCTCAACGGTGACCAGGTGGCGCACAGCGTTGACCAAGCCACGGTTGGCGGCGGTGTCCTCACGGACGACGCTCTGGCCGATCTTGTGCAGACCCAGAGTCTGCACCGTAGCACGCTGGCGTGGGGTGGTGTTCACCACACCGTGGATCAGGGTGATCTTCAGATTAGCCATCACTCACCATCCTTCGTTTCAGCGGCTGCCTTAGCCTGGGCTTCCTCACGGGCCTTGCGGGCCTCAGCGATGCCCTCGGCGCGAGCGCGCAGCAGAGCATCCGGAGCAACCTCTTCGAGCGAGAGGCCACGGCGCGCCGCGATCTCTTCCGGCTCTTCGAGCTGCTTGAGAGCAGCCACGGTTGCACGGACCACGTTCACCGCGGTTGCGGAGCCCATGGACTTGGTGAGGATGTCGGAGATGCCAGCGCACTCCATGACGGCGCGGACAGCACCGCCGGCGATAACGCCGGTACCGGGGGCAGCCGGGCGAAGCATCACGGTGCCAGCGGCGTCATGACCAATCACCGGGTGGGTGATGGTGCCCTTGACGCGCGGAACGGTGAACATGTGCTTCTTGGCGTCCAGCTGGCCCTTGGCGATAGCCGCCGGGACCTCACGGGACTTGCCATAGCCGACACCCACAGTGCCCTTGCCGTCACCGACTACCACGAGGGCGGCGAAGCTGAAGGTACGACCACCCTTGTGGGTCTTGGACACGCGGTTGATGGTGACCACGCGATCGAGCAGCTCGTCGCCGTGATTCTCTTCACGACGGTTGCGACGCTCACCGCGACGGCCTTCACCGCGCTGGCCACGACGGGACTTGCGCTCGTCGTTGTTCTCTGCAGCAGCCTGAGTGTTCTGAGTTTCTTCAGCCACTTGGGTTTCCTTCTCGTTATCGCTCACAGTGCCAGACCTCCCTCGCGGGCGCCATCAGCAACAGCTGCGACGCGACCATGGTACTTGTAGCCACCGCGGTCGAACACGACCTTGGTGATACCGGCGTCCTTGGCGCGCTGAGCGACAAGTTCACCGACCTTCTTGGCCGCTTCGGTCTTGTTGCCTTCGAACCCATCGAAATCGTGGGACATAGTGGAAGCGCTTGCCAAGGTGATGCCCTTGGTATCGTCCACAATCTGGGCGACCATGTGACGGTTGGAACGGGTGACCACCAGGCGCGGACGCTCCGGGGTACCGGAAATGCGCTTGCGCAGGCGGGCGTGACGACGAAGACGGGAGAACTTCTTGCCCTTGCCGAAAATCTTGACGCTCATATCACTTACCAGCCTTTCCAGCCTTGCGCAGGATGTGCTCGTCGCTGTACTTGATGCCCTTGCCCTTGTAGGGTTCCGGAGCACGAAGCTTGCGGATGTTCGCGGCAGCCTGGCCAACGGCCTGCTTGTCGGAGCCCTTGACGATCACCTGGTTGGCGTTCGGCAGTTCGAACTCGATGCCTTCAGGCGGATCGACGGTGATGGTGTGCGAGTAGCCGAGGGAGAACTCGATGCTCTTGCCCTTGAGCTGCGCGCGATAACCAGTGCCGACGATGTCGAGGGTCTTGGTGTAGCCCTCGTGCACGCCCTTGACCATGGACGCGATGATCGAGCGGGCCAGACCGTGCTTGGCACGGGTCGGACGCAGATCGTCGGCCGGGGTCAGGATGATTTCGTTGCCTTCGACCTTGCCGGTGATGCCTTCCGGAATCACGAAGGAATCAGAGCCCTTCGGGCCCTTTGTGGAGAAGGTCTGACCTTCAATCTTTACTTCCACGCCAGCCGGGATGGTGACGGGGAGCTTACCAATATGCGATGCCATGTTTCAGCTCTCCTTTCTCACCAAACGTAAGCGACGATTTCGCCGCCGATGCCCCGGTCGAGGCATTCCTTCTGGGTCAGCAATCCCGAGCTCGTCGAGATGATGGCGACACCGAGGCCGCCGAGCGGCATCGGCAAGGAGTCGGACTTCGCATAGCGACGCATGCCCGGCTTCGAAATACGCTTGATGCCCTGGATGGAACGCTCGCCGTGAGGACCATACTTCAGCGTGATTTCGAGGGTCTGGCCGACCTTGGCTTCCTTCGCCGTGAAATCAGCGATATAGCCTTCACGCTTGAGGATCTCGGCGATGTTCGCCTTGAACTTGGAGTACGGCATATCCACGGTCTGGTGCTTTGCCGCGCTCGCATTACGCAGACGCGTGAGCATGTCTGCGATCGGATCTGTCATTGTCATGTGGGCTAACGCCCTTTCTCGCCGTGGTTTCCGCCGCCCTCACGGGTGCTGTGCACCCGATTGGGCCGCGGACCTTCAGCGTCGATGTTTACCAACTGGACTTCGTAACTCCGGGCAGCTCGCCACGGTGAGCCTTCTCGCGAAGGCAGATGCGGCACAGGCCGAACTTGCGGTACACGGAGTGGGGACGACCACAAACCTGGCAACGCGTGTAGGCGCGCACCTTGAACTTCGGCTTGGCGGCCGCCTTGTTCTTCAGAGCGGTTTTTGCCATTTCAGTTCTCCTTGAAGGGGAAACCGAGGTGCTTAAGCAGCACGCGGGCTTCCTTGTCGTCCTTGGTGTTCGTCACCACGGTGATGTCCATACCACGGACGTGGTCAATGGAATCAGGATCGATCTCGTGGAACATGGACTGCTCAGTGAGACCGAAGTTGTAGTTGCCCTGGCCGTCGAACTGGTTGCCGTCGATGCCGCGGAAATCGCGGATACGCGGCAGGGCCAGCGTCAGAAGACGATCGAGGAACTCCCACATGCGGTCGCCGCGGAGCGTGACGTACGCGCCAATGGCCTGGCCCTCACGCAGATGGAACTGCGCGACGGACTTCTTCGCGTGGGTAATCTTCGGCTTCTGACCAGTGATGGCCGTCAGGTCCTTCACAGCACCTTCGATGAGCTTGGAGTCGCGGGCAGCGGCACCGACACCCATGGAGACAACGACCTTCTGCAGACGAGCAACCTGCATCGGGTTGGAATACTTGAATTCCTTCTCGAGCTCAGGCACGATCTGGTCGAAGTACTTCTGCTTCAAGCGCGGAGTTGCCGGCGCTTCGACTGTTGTATCGGTCATGCCAGCTCCTTTCCGGACTTCTTGGCGACACGCACGCGCACGGTTTTCACCTTGCCGTCACGAGCCTCCTGCTTAACGACCACGCCAACGCGGGTCGGCTGCTTGGTCTCCGGGTCGATCAGCATCACGTTGGAGCGATGGATCGGGGCCTCGACCGGAACAATGCCGGACTGCTGGCCCTGCTGGGTGGCACGGACATGCTTCTTGACGATCTGCACACCCTCAACGATCAGTCGATCGTTGGGCAGCACACGCAAGACCTTGCCTTCCTTGCCGCGATCCTTGCCGCGGATGACCTTGACCTGGTCGCCGCTCTTGATCTTGGCTACCATTCAGATCACCTCCGGAGCGAGGGACACGATCTTCATGAAGCGCTTATCGCGCAGCTCACGACCGACCGGTCCGAAGATACGAGTGCCCTTGGGTTCCTGGCCAGAGCCGAGGAGCACAGCGGCGTTCTCGTCGAACTTGATGTAGGAACCATCCGCACGGCGGTGTTCCTTGACGGTGCGGACGACAACGGCCTTCACCACGTCGCCCTTCTTGACCGACCCGCCAGGAATGGCGTCCTTGACGGTGGCGACGATCACGTCGCCGATGCCGGCATAGCGTCGCTTCGATCCGCCGAGCACTCGGATGGCCAAGATCTCCTTGGCACCCGTGTTGTCGGCGACATGAAGCCGCGTTTCCTGCTGAATCATTGATTCTCCTTAGCCGAGCTGGTTCTCCCCGAGCACCCTTGCGGGTGATCGCGGAGCCTTGCCGAACTTGTTACTTGGCGCGCTCGATAATGCTATCGAGACGCCAACGCTTGGTCTTGCTCAGAGGCCGAGTCTCCATAATACTCACGAGGTCGCCAACGTGGGCTTCGTTGTGTTCATCATGGGCCTTGACCTTGCGGGTAGAGCGGACGACCTTGCCGTACAGCGGGTGGGTCGAACGCTGCTCGAGCTCGACGGTAATCGTCTTGTCCATAGCTTCGGACACGACGTAACCGCGACGAACCTTGCGGAAGTTACGCTCTTGCTTTTCAGCCATGCTTACTTCTCCTCAGCTTTCGTATCCGCAGCCTCAGGCTCCTCGGTGATACCGAGTTCGCGCTCGCGCAGGACGGTGTACATCCGGGCGATGTCGCGCTTGACGGCCTTGAGACGGGCGGTGTTTTCGAGCTGGCCGGTTGCGTGCTGGAAGCGCAGGTTGAACAGCTCTTCCTTGGACTTCTTGAGGAAGCCCTCGATTTCCGCATTGGTCTTCTCGTTGAGATTCTTGATGGAATAGTCTGCAGTTCCGACTGGCATCAGATGTCACCGCCTTCACGCGCGATAATACGGCACTTCATGGGGAGCTTGTCGATAGCGCGGCGCAGAGCCTCGTGAGCGACATCCTCCGAGACACCACCGATCTCGAACATGACTCGACCGGGGTGGATATCGGCGATCCAGAACTCAGGCGCGCCCTTACCGGAACCCATTCGGGCGCCGAGCGGGTGCTTCGTCAGCGGGCGATCCGGGAAAATCGTGATCCACACGCGGCCACCACGCTTGATGTAGCGGGTCATGGCGATACGTGCGGCTTCGATCTGACGGTTCGTCACATAAGCCGGGGCAAGCGCCTGGATGCCGTAATCACCGAAGGCGATCTCGTTGCCGCCCTTGGACATACCATGACGGTCCGGGCGATGCTGCTTGCGGTATTTAACTCTCTTTGGGATAAGCATTCCAGCTCACTCCTTCGTTTCCGTTGCGGCAGGAGCCTCAGCTTCGGCTGCAGCCGGGGCCGCCTGAGCGGCTTCGGTCGCGGGCTTGGTCTGAGCGGAACGCTGACCGCCACGGCGCGGGCGACGATCGCCACGACGACCCGGACGGCTGTTGTTCTGCTGAGCCTGCTGCTCTTCGAACTGAGTCTCAGTCATATCGCCCTTGTAGATCCACACCTTCACGCCGATACGGCCGTAAGTGGTGCGGGCTTCAAAGAAGCCGTAATCGATAAGGGCGCGGAGAGTCTGCAGCGGAACGCGACCCTCGCGATAGAACTCGGAACGGCTCATTTCCGCACCGCCGAGACGGCCGGAGAGCTTGATACGGATACCCTTTGCGCCGGCACGCATCGCGTCCTGCTCCGCCTTGCGCATGGCACGGCGGAAGGTGACGCGGTTGGTCAGCTGCTCAGCGATGCTCTGGGCAACGAGCTGAGCGTCAAGAGCTGCGTTCTTCACTTCGAAGATGTTGAGCTGGACCTGCTTGCCGGTGAGCTTCTCGAGCTTGGCGCGAACGCGCTCAGCCTCAGCACCACGGCGGCCAATCACGATGCCCGGGCGGGCGGTGTGGATGTCCACACGCACACGGTCACGGGTACGCTCGATGACGATACGGGACACGCCCGCACGCTCGAGATCCTTGCTCAGCGCCTTGCGGATCTTGTCATCCTCCAGCACGAAGTCACGGTAACGCTCGCCAACCTTGTTGGAATCGGAGAACCACTTGGAACGATGGTTCTCAGTGATACCCAGGCGATAGCCAAAGGGATTGATCTTCTGACCCATCTTTAGCGGGCTCCTTCCTTGCTAGCGACAACGACCGTGATGTGGCTGGTGCGCTTGTTGATGCGAGCGGCACGGCCCTGGGCACGAGCGCGGAAACGCTTGAGCGTCACGCCTTCGTCCACATAGGTCTCCTTGATGAACAGGTCGTTCTCGCGGAACGGCTCGCCGGCCTTGTCGGCCTTCACGCGAGCGTTGGCGATAGCGCTCTCCAGAGTCTTACGCACGGGCAGTGCGGCGGACTGAGGAGCGAACTTGAGAATGGTAATGGCGTCGGTCGCACGCTTGCCTCGGATGAGGTCGACCATGCGGCGAGCCTTGCGCGGCGTCACGCGGACGTGACGAGCGATTGCTTTAGCTTCCATGTGTCTTGTCTCCTCTTTAGCGGCGTGCCTTCTTGTCGTCCTTCACATGACCTTTGAAGGTCTTGGTCGGGGCGAACTCGCCGAGCTTGTGGCCAACCATTGCCTCGGTAACGAACACCGGCACATGCTTCCGGCCGTCATGGACGGCGAAGGTGTGGCCGATGAAGTCCGGGGTGATCATCGAACGGCGCGACCACGTCTTGATGACGTTGTGCGTGCCCTTCTCGTTCTGCTCGTCGACTTTCTTCTGCAAGTGGGCGTCGACGAATGGGCCCTTCTTGATGCTACGAGTCATCTACTCGACACTCCCTTACTTGCGGTTCTTACCATTCGGACGACGACGAACAATCATCTTGTTCGAAGCCTTCTTCGGACGGCGAGTACGAACTTCGCCCTTGCCCCACGGAGACACTGGCGGCTTGCCACCACGAGTACGACCGCCGTGCGGGTGGTCGACCGGGTTCATGGACTCACCACGAGTGATCGGGCGCTTGCCCATCCAGCGGGCGCGACCTGCCTTACCGAGCTGGACGTTGGCGTGATCGGCGTTGCCGACCTCACCGACGGTCGCGCGGCAGCGAGCGTCGACGTTGCGGATTTCGCCGGACGGCATACGCAGCTGGGCGTAAGCGCCATCCTTAGCGACGAGCTGAACGGCAGCACCGGCGGAACGCGCAATCTTCGCGCCGCCCAGCGGGCGGAGCTCGATGGCGTGCACGATGGTACCGGTCGGGATGTTGCGCAGCGGCAGGTTGTTGCCGGGCTTGATATCGGCCTGTTCGCCGGTCTCAATGATGTCGCCCTGCTTGACGCCTTCCGGAGCGATGATGTAGCGCTTCTCACCATCTGCATAGTGCAGCAGTGCGATGCGGGCCGAACGGTTCGGGTCGTACTCGATGTGAGCGACCTTCGCCGGCACGCCGTCCTTGTCCCAACGCTTGAAGTCGATGAGACGGTACTGGCGCTTGTGGCCGCCGCCACGATGGCGGGAGGTCATACGGCCATAAGAGTTACGACCGCCGGTCTTGGTGAGCTTGCGAACCAGCGACTTCTCAGGCGTGGAGCGCGTGACGTCGGAGAAATCCGACACGGACGCGTTGCGACGGCCTGCAGTCGTCGGCTTATAAACGCGGATAGCCATAATGTAGTTCTTCCTTTGACTTTCTCGGCTAGCCTTCAGTTACCGAAGATGTCGATCGTCTGGCCCTCGGCCACGGTCACGATCGCGCGCTTCTGATTGACACGCTGACCGAAACCGGTGCGAGTGCGCTTGCGCTTGCCCGCGCGGTTGAGGGTGTTGACATTCGTCACCTTGACATTGAAGATCTCTTCGATGGCCTGCTTGATCTGCACCTTGTTCGCGTTCGGCGCCACAACGAAGGTGTAGCGGCCGCGATCGGACTCGGCGTAGCTCTTCTCAGAGACAACAGGCTTGAGGATGATGTCGTGTGCTGGCTTGTGAATAGCGACCATGTGGATCAGGCCTCCTTCGTGGCCGACTTCGTCTTCGCTGCAACGAAGGCGTCGAAGCCTTCCTTCGAGAAGACGACATACTTGGCGGTGACCACGTCGTACGTGTTGAGCTGATCCGCGAAGATCGGGTGCACGGTCGGGATGTTGCGCACCGACAGCCACTCGTTGATGTTGTCGCGGGAGAACACCACGGTGGTGAACTCGTTGGAGCTCACGGCGTTCAGCGCGGTAACAGCGGTCTTCGTGGACGGGGTCTCAATGCCACCGAAATCGATGACACCGATATGACCGGCGTTGGCGCGATCGGAGAGGATGTAGCGCAGAGCTGCAGCCTTCATCTTCTTCGGGGTGCGCTGGCTGTAGTCACGCGGAACCGGCCCGTGGACAACACCACCGTGGTACCACTGCGGAGCACGGATGGAGCCCTGGCGTGCACGGCCGGTGCCCTTCTGCTTCCACGGCTTCTTGCCGCCGCCGGAGACCTTCGCACGGTTCTTCACCGCATGGGTGCCCTGACGGGCAGCGGCAAGCTGTGCGATGACCACCTGGTGGATCAGCGGGATGTGGGCGTGGACGTCTTCAGCGGAAATGCCGAAGATCTCAGCCGGCGCCTCGACGGTGCCAGCGGCCTGTCCCTTGACGTCAAGGACGTTCAGAGTAACGTTTGCCATGGTTTCAGGCTCCCTTCACTGCCGAACGGACGAGAACGATGCCGCCCTTGGGCCCCGGGATGGCGCCCTTGATGGCGAGGATGCCGTTCTCGACATCGGAGGAGACGATGGTAAGGCTGAGCACGGTGTTGGTCTCATGACCCATACGGCCGGCCATGCGCTTGCCCTTGAGAATACGGCTCGGAGTAGCGCATGCACCGACTGAACCGGGGCGACGCTCGTTCTTATGAGAGCCGTGAGTACGACGATAGGACTTGAAGCCCCAGCGCTTGATTGTACCGGCGAAGCCCTTGCCCTTGGTGGTGCCGGTGACGTCCACCAGCGTACCTTCGGAGAACAGCTCGGCGGTCAGTTCCTGACCGGGCTTGTACTCCTCGGCGTTCTCCGTGCGCACCTCTGCGAGGTGACGACGCGGGGTGACACCGGCCTTGGCGAAATGACCAGCGAGCGGCTTGGTCACCTTCGTCGGATCGATCTGGCCGTAACCGAGCTGGACAGCCTTATAGCCGTCGGTTTCCTCGGTCTTGACTGCGGTGACCACGTTGGTGGACACGTCGACCAGGGTGACGGGAACGAAGAAGCCGTTCTCATCCCAGACCTGCGACATGCCGAGCTTGCGGCCGAGCAGTGCAGTGCGATTCTTGTTCTGTGACATAGCGGTTCCCTCCTCCCTTACAGCTTGATCTCGATGTTGACATCCGCAGGCAGATCAATGTGCATCAGGGAGTCCACGGCCTTCGGGGTCGGGTCCACGATGTCGATGAGACGCTTATGAGTACGCATCTCGAAATGCTCGCGAGAATCCTTGTACTTGTGAGGAGAACGGATAACACAGAATACGTTCTTCTCGGTCGGCAGAGGAACCGGGCCCACCACAGTGGCACCCGCGTTCGTCACCGTCTCGACGATTTTCTTCGCCGATTGGTCGATGACCTCATGGTCATAGGACTTAAGCCTGATGCGGATTTTCTGTCCCGCCATTGCCGTCCGCCCTTTCTAGCGATTCGTTTACTGTTTACCAACCTGTCGCAGGGCACCGGCGAGCTTGACCCAAGGCATAACACCCCGGTCGTAACCACATCAGTGCGCAGCCAGACAGCGACCCACTCGGAGCCGCCGACGCCGCGCTCGCTTTTTTGATTCCAATATGCGAGCCTAAAACAGGCAACTTGATTATTAAAGCACGTGCCATGTATAAGATTTCTGCGGCGTGTCGCAGTTCCGGGACTCCGCCCCGGGCGCTGACACCACTCATCTCATCCATCACAAGAGCCCACCTGAGTATAGGACATCAAGCTGCCGTCCGCCACCACGGTGTGGCGCAACGCGCAATCCGCCTGTCCGTCCAACGAAAGACTAGACTGGACCATACGGCTACGCACCACCGCACAACGACGACGGCGTTGGAGAATCGAGGCAGATATGGCACATCTGAGATATGAGTCGGCGCTCGGCGCCACCCCACAGTTTGATTTCGGCAATCCGCGTTCCGCGAGCTGGACCGAATTCGACGCCGACCTCGCCGATTGCGGATACGACGAGCACGCTGTGCAGGCCATCCGCGACACCCGCCTCGCGTTCGCGAGAAGCGATCTGCCACGCTCACGGTACTGGTCAGTGCCCGATGACATCGATATGATTACCGACATCCCCTATCTCGACGACACGATCCGCGGGCATCTGCTCGATTTGTATCTACCCCATGACGCCGTTATCCGCCAAGGCCGCACGCTGCCTGTCTACGTTGATATCCACGGCGGCGGATTCGTATACGGGTATAAGGAGCTCAACCGCAATTTCAACGTAACGCTCGCACAACACGGTTTCGCGGTGTTTTCGCTCAACTACCGCCCCGCGCCGCAGACCGATTTCCTTGGACAGTTGCGCGATATCGCCGCGGGCCTCGCCTGGATTGCCGGACATGGAGATGCCTACCCAATCGACCTTAATCACGTGTTCCTCACCGGCGATTCCGCCGGCGGTGCACTCGCCTTTTATCAGGCTGCCTTGCAAAGCGACCCCGCAACAGCCGCAGCATACGGCGTCACCCCATCGGGTCTGCACATCCGTGGTGTCGCTGCGGTTTCGGGAGTCTTCGATCTTTCGCCGTTCACACCGGGAGCCACGGACGCACAATCGCGCAACGAACGCCCCGACGACGTCGTGTCAGTTATCGGCCCCCACTTCTTCAAGCGGCTGTCGCAGGTCGACCCCGACTACCGCTTCAGCACCAACTTGGTCCGCAACAGCGTGATACCGCCCATGTATCTGGCGACCAGCAGCGACGATTTCATCGAGTATGAAAGCCTGGCCCTTGCGACGGAGCTATCACGCGCGCATCAGGAGTTCGAACTCCACGACGTGAAAGCACGGCCCGGCAAACCGCTCGGCCATGTCTACAGCGTCTGCATGTCGTGGCTCGAAGAAAGCGAGGCGGTGTTCCGCCAGATCCACGATTTCTCGTACCGGCTGCTGTCATAGCGTCCGGAGCGAACCTAGATACCGACGTCCGGGCGTGAAAGATAGGTGAGGAACTCCTGCCAGTTCCTGCACGTCAGATGGCGCATGCCATCCATGAACAGATCATGCATCGTGTCGGCATCAAGGGAATCGTCACGCAGATACGCCTGCACCAAACCCTGCCAGAGCGCAAGAACCTGCATCGCGGTGCGTTTGGCGTCCAAGGCTTGGTGCATCACGCCTTGATGCTGCAACTGCGTGCACAGTTTCGTCCAATGATCGACGGTGCGCATATCCTTGGTCGCCAGGTACTTGCTCGCCGGATTGTCCGGCTGCGTGGCCAACCCGCGAAGGTAGGTCATGAGCAACAGCCGGTTGCGTCGCGAAAGCCGCATCCTGATGAGCTTGTCGAGCATGTCCTCGCCCAGCTCGGGCCATGCGCTTTCCAGGTTGTACTCTTTGCCGTCAAGCGAATCGGCGTATTCCATCGCACCGACCAGCAGGTGGTCCTTGGTAGGAAAATGGTAGAGGACGCTTGACTGCGGTATCCCGGTTTCCTTGGAAATTCGGATGACGGTCACGTCGCCATACCCGGATTGGTCGACAATCTGCAGTACGGATGAGGCTATCTGTTCACGTCTGGCGCGGCTGGGGGCATAATTGCCGCGTTTCGCACGGCGACGGGAAGCTGTCGGTTGTTGTTCAATGGCTGTCACAAGCAGGTATGATAACACGCGATTACGCAAGGCTGATGGTACGACAAGCGATGCCGTGCCACCCATATCATCTCCGACAGATGCCGACAGAAGCTGATGCCAGCAGATGCTGATGCCGGCCGGCCGCAGCCAGTCATGCCCCCGAAATGAGTTGCGCCGCCATACCCGACTGGGTACGACGGCGCAATGGTTAGGATTCAGGTGATCCATGCCGGGCGGGGACCTGCCCCGCGGGGCATCACTTCACGCGCTCGGAAGCCTCCTCGGTGGCTGCGACACCGAGACGATCGACGCGCATCTTGTGGCCCTCAGCCTGCGAGACGCCATAGTATGCGGCGATGGCGATGTCCTCCATATCCTCGATGAGCGGGATACGCGGGTTCGCCGGCGTGCACTGGTCCTCATAGGCGCGCATGCCGATGCGGTCGATAAGCGACCAATACGTATCCTCGTCAACACCGCAGGCCTTGAAGCTGGCGTCCATACCGAGCTTGTTGTCTCGGTAGTCCTCGATGGCACGGGCGAGGTTCTCCACACCTTCCTCAGGGGTCTTGCCCGGATCGATGCCGATCAGACGGGCGATCTCCTGGTAGCGCTGCGGGGCCACGTACTTGTTGTACTTCGGCCAGCTGGTCGGTTCGGACGGGACCTGGCCGTTGTAGCGGATGACATACGGCAGCAGGATGGCGTTCGTGTGGCCGTGGACCACGTGGCACAGCGCACCGATGGTGTGCGCCATGCTGTGGCACATGCCGAGGAAGCCGGAGCCGAAGGCCATGCCGGCCATGGTGGCGGCGTTGTGCATATGCTCCTGCGCAGCGGTCTTCTCAAGGCCGGCTTCACCGTTGACGGACTCGGACAGGTTGTCCCAGATGATCTTGATGGCGTGCAGCGCCATGGCGTCGGTGAAGTCGTTGGAGTACACGGACACGTAGGCCTCGATTGCGTGGGTCAGGGCGTCCATGCCGGAATCGCAGGCCAGGCGACGCGGCTGGGTGCGCGCGAGCACTGGGTCGACGATGGCCACGGACGGGGTCAGCGCGTAATCGGTGATCGGGTACTTGTAGCCGGTCTTGTGGTCGGTGATGACGGCGTACGGAGTGACTTCCGAACCGGTGCCGGAAGAGGTCGGGATGCACACGAGCTTTGCCTTCTCGCCGAGCGGCGGAATCTTGAACGCGCGCTTACGGATATCGAAGAACTTCTCGCGAACATCGGAGAAGGCGATCTCCGGGTGCTCGTACATGAGCCACATGACCTTCGCGGCGTCCATCGCGGAGCCACCGCCAACGGCGATAATGGTGTCGGGCTTGAACTCGTCACGCATCATGGAGGCGCCGCGCTCGACGGTCTCAACCGACGGTTCCGGCTCGACGTAGTCGATGATGCGGAAGGTGACACGGTTCTGGCGGGCGCGCAGCTGGTCGATGATCTTGTCGACCACGCCGAGCTGCTCCATGACCTTGTCGCACACGATGACCGCGCGGTTGAGGTTGTACATGTCGCGCAGATAACGGATCGCGTTCGGCTCGAAATAGGTCTTCGGCGGCACCTTGAACCACTGCATGTTGTTGTTCCTCCGTGCGATGCGCTTGATGTTGATGAGGTTGACGGCTTGGACGTTGCCGGACACCGAGTTGCCGCCGTAGGAGCCGCAGCCCAGAGTCAGGGACGGGGCGATGGAGTTGTAGATATCGCCGATACCGCCGAGCGAGCTCGGGGAGTTCCAGATGATACGGCAAGCATGCATGCGCAGACCGAATTCACGGGCCAGATCCTGGTTGTTGGTGTGGATGGCGGCGGTGTGGCCGGCGCCATGCTTGAGCATCTCTTCGCACATCTCGAAAGCCTGCTCCTTGTTGTCGGCCTTGAGTACGGCCTGCACCGGGCAGAGCTTTTCGAGAGTAAGCGGCTCCATCTCGCCGACTTCCTTGCATTCGGCGGCAAGGATGGTCACGTCGGCGGGCACTTCGAAGCCAGCCTCATGGGCGATATACTGCGGGGACTTGCCCGGCACGACGGAGTTGAGCTTCGGGGAACCACCGGAATAGGCGGTGCAGCCGAACATGTACTGCTCAAGCTTGGCTTTCTCGTCGGGGTTCACGAAGTAGGCCTTGCGACGCTTGAGTTCCTTGACCAGCGGGTCGTAGACGTCCTTATGGGCAATGATCGCTTGCTCGGTGGCGCAGATCATACCGTAATCGAAATGCTTGGAGAGGATGAGGTCGTTGGCTGCACGCTCGATGTCGACATCGGCATCGACGTACGCCGGAGCATTGCCCGGGCCGACGCCGAGTGCCGGCTTGCCGGAGGTGTACGCGGCCTTGACCATGCCCGGGCCGCCGGTCGCGAGAATCGTGGCGACGCCGTCGTGGCGCATGAGGGCACCAGTCGCCTCGATGGACGGATGCTCAATCCACTGGATACAGTTCTCAGGGGCACCTGCTGCGATGGCCGCGTCGCGCACGATCTTGGCTGCCGCCACCGAGCACTTCTGCGCGAACGGATGGAAGCCAAAGACAATCGGGCACCGGGTCTTGAGCGCAATCAAGGACTTGAAGATCGCGGTCGAAGTCGGGTTGGTGACCGGGGTAACACCCGCGACCACACCGACCGGCTCGGCGATTTCATCAATACCGAGGACATCGTCGGAACGGATGATGCCGACGGTCTTCTGCCCCGCCAGATAGTGGGTAACGTGCTCGCACGCGAAGATGTTCTTGGTCGCCTTGTCCTCCACAAGACCACGGCCGGTCTCGTCCACGGCCATCTTCGCCAGCTGCAGATGCTTGTTCAGCGCTGCGACGGAAGCCTTCGCGACGATGTGATCGACCTGCTTCTGATCAAGCTTCTCAAACTCCTTCAGGGCAACCTGGGCCTTCTTGACCAGCTCGTCGACCTCGGCCTGAGCCGCGATCAGCTTCTCTTCGGGGCTTGGCTTGGTAGCCTCTGTTTTCTTTGCTTCTGCCAATTGGTCCTCCTCGAGCCTGTACTGCAAAAGGGGTCGCCGCCTGTCGGCGGCTCGTCACCGGAATGTGTGACCTTCATCACAATGTAGCGGATAACCGGTACGTTCTCCGGCTTGCGTGGTGTTGAGCGTTTCATGAGAATCGGCGAGCATCTCATGGTATCAGCTGAACGGTTTTTGTTCGATTCTGTGAGTTTCGCTCGACAATGCGGCAAATACCCCCACATGTGACCATATCGTGTGCGATGTTTGCGCAAACAGGCTACGCAGACCTTACAATGGCACCATGAAAAATCCGCCATTGCACCGTTACGCCACACGGCCAGGTCTCTACTTCACCGACGATGGCGGGGCGGATGCCGTCGTCAGATCAGAAACAGCCGACCGTATCTGGTTGTGCGTCTACGAACCGCTTGACCGCCCTTCCGCCTTCTACAACGAAGCAGTTCGCCTGTTCAAGGGGTCCCCCATCCCATGGACGCAAGAAGTGCGGCTCTTCCCCATCTGCTCGCGCATCATCGAATCCATGTACGTGCGCGAAACCCTGTTCGCAATGAGCGGTCCGAACTACGGCCTGTGGTATGTCCACCTGCCCAAGGCTTGGGACGGCATGCGCTACGCCTATCGCGTGGACGGGCAATGGAATCCAACACACGACGTGCGCTTCAACCCGCATAAAATCCTGCTTGACCCTTATGGCAAAGGCATTGACGGGACCATGAAACTCGATGCCTCCGCATTCTCCTACGAGTGCACCGTCGACAACGGGGTCGTCCACGGATCCCCCGACGGCAACATGAGCACACTTGACTCCCTCGGCAGCATGCCGGTATCCGTCGCCATCGACGACCGAGACACCACCAAGCACGAAGGCGAGCCCTCCCACCCCCACGTGCCGTGGAGCAAAACCGTCATCTACGAGCTGCATGTCAAAGGCTTCACAGCGAACGCGCCGTGGCTGCCTCCGGAATTGCGCGGGACATATGCAGGGCTCGCCCACCCCGCTACCCTGTCCTACTTGCAGACGCTCGGCGTCACCTCGATTGAGCTGCTGCCAATCCAAGCCAAACAGGATGAGCTGTTTCTCCAGCAACGCGGACGGCACAACTATTGGGGGTATTCGACGCTCGGATACTTCGCGCCGGAGCCGTCCTACGCCACGCAGGCCGCACAACGTTCAGGCCCGCGCGCGGTTCGCCAGGAAGTCATCGACATGGTCCGAGCCCTGCACGAGGCCGGATTCGAAGTCATCATGGACGTGGTCTACAACCACACATGCGAAGGCAGTACCGACGGGCCGACCGTATGCTGGCGGGGGCTGGACGAGCTGTCCTACTACCGGCACCAGCGCAACAATCCCAGTCGGTTGGAAGACACCACCGGCTGCGGCAACACGCTTGACTTTTCCAACACGCATGTCGTGACCTTCGCCATCGACAGCCTGCGGTACTGGGCCAAACGGATCGGCGTCGACGGCTTCCGCTTCGACCTGGCCGCCTCGCTTGCGCGTCTCGACGGCAACTTCACCAAGCATCACCCCTTCCTGTACGCCTTGCGCAGCGACATGCTGCTGGGCAACCTGAAACTCATCATGGAACCTTGGGATGTCGGCTATCAAGGGTGGCGCACCGGCCAGTTCGGTATGCCCTTCGGCGAGTGGAACGATGCCTTCCGCAACTCGGTCAGGCAATTCTGGTTGACCGATCCGGTCGACCGGCCGGGCAACGGGGAAACCGGCATGCAGGAGATGGCCACCCGGTTGTGCGGTTCCGCAGACCTCTTCGCCACCGAGCCAGGACGCGGCGCTCCGTCGTCGATCAACTTCATTTCCTGTCATGACGGCTTCACCACCGCCGACCTGACCGCCTACGCCCGCAAACACAACGAGGACAACGGCGAAGACAACAACGACGGGTCGAATGTGAACTATTCAGTCAACTTCGGGCACGAAGGACCGTCCGACGACCCCGCCATCAACCAGCACCGCGAACGGGCCACGCTCAATCTTCTCGGCACGTTGCTGCTGTCGCTGGGCACGCCGATGCTCCAAGCCGGTGACGAGTTCGGCAACAGCCAGCAAGGCAACAACAACGCCTACTGCCAAGACAACGACATCACATGGCTGCAATGGGATTGGATGGACTCGACCGGCAAGAACAGTCAGCTGCGGATTTTCGAATCTGTGTCGCGGCTGATTTCCGCACGCAAATCCCTCTCGCTGTTCCATACCGAAGATTTCTACACGCGTCTTACACAAATCGGGCTGTTCAAGCAGTCCAACCGCGTGCAATGGTTCCTACCTGACGGCACCACACCCGTGGACAGTGACTGGTCAAACCCAACGGCACGCCGGTTCACCATGCGTTTGATCGCCCACAATTCTGCAGATTTGCTCATCATCATCAACGGTGATGCCGGCGATTGTGGCTTCCGTCTGCCAGCCGACAGCTCATGGCAGACTGTGTGGAGTTCGGCCCAAGCCGAAGGCATCGAGCCCGCCCCAGGCACCAAAGTCAGTGTGGCCCAGCACTCGCCTGACATGAATTGGATGGCGATGCACCTGACGCGCTACCCCCTGAGCGACGTCATCGCACAGGCACAGAACACGCCGCATGACTCGACGTCGGCGATGACGCCACCCGTTCCTAGCGTCATTGCGCAATCCGAGGCAACCGAACAGCTCCGTGCCCCGCATCAAGGCGTTCCTGCCGGCACAAACGCGCAGACAGGCGTCGCAGGTGATGCTGACGCCGATGCTGATGTCGATACGACCGGCAATGTGGCATCACCTGGCACAGCCTTGCGCAATACCGCCAAGTCGGCGACGCAGCATCATGACAATCATGACGACGCTAAGCCAGAGCAGGAGTCGTGGATGGTGCCAGAGTACAGCATCACGCTCATGCAGCAAATCAAGCCGAAAAATCAGGCAGACTGACCGAACCGGTTGGGGGAAAAAACGGCGGCGCAGCAAATTCATGTTGCGGCGACGCCTCAAGCCAGCACAGCGGTGATACGACAAATGCCGGCACCCTTTCGGGATACCGGCATCTGCAACGCGCAATAGCGCGCACAAACAAACTTAACGCTTGGAGAACTGCGGAGCGCGACGTGCCTTGTGCAGACCAGCCTTCTTGCGCTCGACGACACGGGAGTCGCGAGTCAGGAAGCCGGCCTTCTTCAGCGCGATACGGTTCGCGTCACGATCGACCGCGTTCAGGGCGCGGGCGACACCGAGGCGGATAGCACCGGCCTGGCCGGTGGTGCCGCCGCCGTCCACGAGGACGATGGCGTCGAACTTGCCCTCAAGCTTGAGCAGCACGATCGGGGAATTCACCTCACGCTGCAGCAGCTTCGACGGGAAATACTCCTCGAGCGTGTGGCCGTTGATCGTCCACTTGCCAGTACCCGGAACCAGACGGACACGGGCGACGGCTTCCTTGCGGCGGCCAGTGCCGTAGCAAGGTGCAATCTGGGACGTACCGGTACCAGCGCCGGCGTTGGTTTCGGTGGTGTACGAGGTGAGCTCCTCTTCGGTCTCGAGAACCGCGGAGTCGTTGGTGTTTTCAGCCATGTTTCTTTATCTCCCTTCGGTTCACTTGGCCTGCTGAGAAACCTGCGCGATCTCGAAGACCTGCGGTTTCTGCGGGGTGTGCGGATGCTCTTCACCGGCGAAGACGTGCAGACGGTTGAGCTGCACCTTCGCAAGACGGTTCTTCGGCAGCATGCCACGGACGGCGGCAGTGATGATACGCTCCGGCTTGCGCTCGAGCAGGTCGGCGTACTTGTCGCGACGCAGGCCACCAGGACGGCCGGAGTGCGAGTACAGCACCTTGTCGAGCTTGTTACCAGTCAGCGCCACCTTCGCGGCGTTGATGACGATGACATGATTGCCGGAATCGGCATGCGGCGCGTACGTCGGCTTGTTCTTGCCGCGCAGCAGGAGAGCGACCTGCGTCGCGAGACGGCCGAGCACCACGTCTGTGGCGTCGACGACGTACCACTCATGAGTCAGATCATCTGGCTTCGGTGTGAAAGTCTTCACGATTGTACCTTTTCTCATATTGTGTTCCAAACCTAACCGCCCGCAAGCGCGAAACGACCCGGTTTTCTTATCGTGGGCTCCCTGAAAGTCCTCGATGGCGAGTGGGAAAGCGCTTTGAAGGACCCCTTGGGAACACAACAGTCGATAAGTATATCGCCTCCCCTGCCCAAACGCAACACGCCACCACGCCGCACATACAACGGTGGCCTGCCGGCATACAACCGACAGGCCACCGCGATTCGCCCGACAATACGTCAGGAATTCATGATCTTCGTCAGCGACTTCAGGCGCTCATTGTCGAAGAGCTTCTCGAGCGGAACGACGTTGCCGTCATAATCCGCGAGCGGGATACGCCAGTTCGGGTACTCGTTGTTGGTGCCCGGCTGGTTCTGCGCGCGTTTCTCGCCGACGGCGTCGGTGATGGATGCCGCGATGAGCTTGCTCGGCGCATCCTTGAGCCCGCGGTACAGCGCCTCAACGATCTGCTGCTCATTGGCCTTCTCGTCCTTGAGCAGTTCCGCGTCAAGATAGCCGTTGTCGACGAGCATCTTGAGCATCGCGTTGTGCTCCTTGGTTGCGGATGCCTGGAATTCCTCGACCGGGCAGTCCAGCAAGTTGAGCTTCTCGCGGATTTTCACCTGCTCATACTCGAGGTAGCCGTAAGACGGTGGCATATCGTGGGTGTTAACCGAAGCAAGTGCATACTCGCGCCAAGTCTTCGGGGCCTTGAACTTGCCGTCCATCTGTTCGAACCATTCGACGGCGCAGCCAAGCACGCCGTGACGTCCGAGCGACTTCGTCACGAAATCGGGGACCACGCCGAGATCTTCGCCGACGACCACGCCGTTGGCGCGCGCCGCTTCAATGGCGAGAATGCCGAGCATAACCTCGGAATCGTAGTACACGTAGGCGCCGTGCTTGGCGCCCTTGCCCTGCGGGATCCACCACAGACGGAACAGGCCCAGGATATGGTCGATGCGGACGGCACCCGCGCGGGCGAACATGCCGTGCACCATCTCTCGGTACACCTGATATCCGGTGTTTTCCAGCTGGATTGGGTTGAGCGGAGGCTGGCTCCAGTCCTGACCCTGCTGGTTGAAGTAATCCGGCGGCGCGCCGACCGTGGCGCCCTTGGCGAATCGCTCAGGATTCCACCACACGTCGGATCCGGCAGGATGAACGCCAACAGCCATATCGGCCATCAGACCGATCTTCATGCCGGCGTCCTTCGCCGCACGCTGGGCGGATTCGAGCTGCTCGCCGGCAATCCATTCGAGCCAACGATAGAACTCAAGCGTGTCGGGGAACTGGTTGCGCAGCGCCGCGACCTGCGCGGAATCCTTGGCGTACTTGCGCTCCCAGTTGTCCGGCGTGTCTTCGGGCTTGCCCCACTTGTCATAGCACAGGCACCACGTGGCATAGGATTCGAGCTCGGCGCCCTGCTCCTTCTTGTACACGTCGAATTCAGCCTGGCGGCCGGCGGAGCGTCCAGCCTTGAACACCAGCCACAGCGCGCGCATCTTCATACGCCACATGGTGTCGCGGTCGATGAGCTGCGCGTCGCCGTTGAGCGGTTCGACCTGGGAATGCAGCTCCTCAATCTGCTTGCGCGCGGCGTCATCAAGCTGCTTGTATTCCGGAATGGACTCCGGGCGAATGTACGTGAAATTCACGAAACGACGGCTGATCGGCAGATACGGGGACGGGGTCAGCGGAGCCACCGGCTCACTGCCGTGGACCGGGTTGATGAGCATGAAATCGGCACCGGTCTTGCGCTTGGCTTCCACGAGGAGGGTCTTGAGATCCTCGAAATCACCGACACCCCACGAACCGTTGGAACGAATCGAATACAGCTGAGCCATCCAGCCCCACAGCTGGTTGTTCTTCATCGGGTCGATCAGCTCGATCTTCTCCGGAGCGCTGATCAGTGTGGCGTCCTGCTCGCGGTCGCCAACACGGACATGCAGCGTGTGGTAGCCGATCGGAAGATCCTTCGGCAGGGTCAGCGAGGCGGTCGCGACGAACTTGCCGTCCAACGAATACGCCTGAGAGCCGTCGCCTGCCCCGGCGACGAGCTCGCCGTCATACTGCCGGCCGTCTTCCAAGGTGATGGTCGCCGACGGAATCTCCAGAATGCCGGTATTGACCAGCACGGAGTCCTCCTTGCCGACCGTATGCAGGACGGTCGGTGGGACCAGACGCGCGTGGCGTTCGTCGAGAATGGTGCGGATAGAACGTTCAATGGCCTCATCGTCCGACGCATCCACGCCAAGCGCCGCGAGTACCGCCACGAGGACGTCGTCCTCGATTTCGTGGTAGTCGTTGCTTTGGCCGACATAGCTGGTGCCAATGCCGACGAGCTTGGCAAGACGAATCAGAGGACGAGCGAGGCGCTCATCGTTTTCGGTCTTCTCTGTCATACGTTTAAGTGTAAGCCCAAAAAGCGACCGGAAGAAGACGAAATCTCGGATTCATCGACAGTTTTCTGGGATTTTAGTTCGATTCGCCCGTCTGTTCGGCTTCCAATCTGCGCTGTGCGCATTGCGCCACGGACGGGGAGGTGTCTGTGCTCAAGCGTTGCAGGGTCTCCCGCGAGGCCTGCGGGTTGAGCGCGACCGCGCGTCGCACCATGCCCGCGAGGACGGCCGGGGCGCCGGGTTCACACGACACGCCAAGCGTGGACAGGAAGTCCAAAGTATCCGCGTCGACTTCAGGGTTCTGCGCTCCCTCAAGACGCATCTTCCACGATGTACGGGGGTTGCGCAGAGCGGCGTCCCGCACCGACGGGTCGGGGTCCTTGGTCAGGCGCCCCACCAGCCAGTTCTTGTCGTCCTGATTCGCGGCGACCCCACGACGCACCTGAGGTTCGGGATCTTCCGAGAGTTTGACCAGGATATTCGGGAACGGCATCTCGGTAGCCAAAAACACCCGGTCTTCAAGCGGCGTATGCTGATTGCCCGCGACCGCCTCAAGCAGTGCGGTGGCGCGGGAGAAGGCTGCTTGCAACGAACGGTCCGGCAATGGGCGACGCGCGTATTCATGCAGTTCGGCGACGTCATCGGTATGGCGCAGGCGTTCGTAGGTGACGGTCAGTGGTTCGAAGGACGCGGCTGCGGTATCGGGTGTGGCGGAGTCACCGGGTGTGGCAGAATCCGGCGTACCGGTATCAGACGCGTCGGAAGCCGGCGTACCGGCGTCGGATGTGTCTGTGTCTGTCTCGGATACGTTGACGTCAGGCGCATCGGTATCAGGCGCGTCGGTATCGGATGCCACAGTGTTAGGCGCCTCAGCAACCAATCCACCTTCGGATTGCTGATGTTGAAGCTGCCCGTCTTGGGGCTGCCCCTCCTGCGACTGCCCCTCCTGTGAGGCCGCAACCGCCTCTTCGTGTTGCGATGATGTCGTCTCGCTCATGCCGTCACTCACACCCTTCACTGTATCGCCCGGTGTTCGACACCGATCCGCTCGGCGTGCACCGATCCGCTGAAGGCCTCGATGACACGCGCGCTGAACGCCTGTGCCTTCGATTGCTCAATCAGCGCGTCAAGGCGAACGACATCGGTGTACTGTTCGTTGTCACGCACCCCGTCGGATTGCGCAATGAGATGGGTGAGCGTGTCAAGCTGCGGATAACCGACCGTCATCCGCAACCGCACACAGGTGGCGATTCTCGCGGTATCCGCCGCCTTGACTGCCAATGACGCCGCCGAAGAATACGCCCGCGTCAAGCCGCCGGACCCCAGCAGAATACCGCCGAAATACCGGGTAACCGTCACCACGCAATCCGTAAGATGATTGGCGCGAAGCACATCGAGAATCGGCTTGCCGGCAGTGCCCGAGGGCTCGCCGTCATCGCTCATCCGCTCTGCGAGCCGCCCTTGATCGCCGCATATCGC
This sequence comes from Bifidobacterium thermophilum, assembly GCF_002846655.1. Classification (NCBI taxonomy): domain Bacteria; kingdom Bacillati; phylum Actinomycetota; class Actinomycetes; order Bifidobacteriales; family Bifidobacteriaceae; genus Bifidobacterium; species Bifidobacterium thermophilum. Next base: position 405,269 of record NZ_PCGX01000010.1, read on the forward strand.
AGCATAGGCCACATGACGCGCCTTCGGGTGGCGTTCGCGAATCGTCTCCACGAAAGACACCGCTTGCGCAAGCTCGTCGACATGGCAGATGTCGGCGATGAACTCGGACTTCTTGTCCGTCAGCGACCCTTGTGCGGGAGCGGATGCGGGGTTGAGCACTGTGAATGATTCAGCCATAACAGCTTCCACGATAGCGCATGGGATGATGACGAACGCACGACTGGTTTTTCGATTTGGCCTGATGCGCTGGACCGAATGCATTACAGCGGGGCGACATGGCGGATGTCGGGCGACGACGGGGTGCGGCACCGCCCGACACGCCGAGACACGCCGAGACACGCCGAGACACGACGCACGAAGTACCGGAATGTGAACGTATTGATTAACGGAAAAATGTTAACGCAAAACCAGAATATTTACGCGGGAAATCGGGATGACAACGAATGCAGTTTTTCCGCTGTACCGAGCAATGGACCATCAGAAAATGCTGAAATTCCGCCATTGTGTAGATACAATAAAAGTACGGAGACGGCGGACAAAGGCGTACCTCCGGCTCCGCCCTACGTTCCGGCGGACAACGATGCCCGCCAAATCAATCGTTTATCGTTCAAAGGCATGAACCGGATACACGGGCACATGTCCACCGACGAATGAGCGGAACAATCAGGTGATGGAGGCTTGCTCCATTCCCGGACAATTTCGCGACTCGCACGTCTCAACAGGGCTAACGAACCCCGACCACGTATCACTTGGCCAGATCATCGATGTCACGCTCGCGGCATCCTATCTCCCACGCGAACCGGAGGGTAATGGCATCGGTCGCGCGCAAAATAATCCCAAATCTCGCGAAATCGTTGCGGAAACGCGAGATATCGGATTCTGCATCCGGTACTTCTTCGGGCATACGACCACCACAACCGTGGTCGGGACCGTGGATGGGATGGCGTGGACATGCACGCGTGCAGGGCTGCTCGACGCTGAAAAGCGGGGCAATTGGGTATAGGGCATCTGCATCGCCCAGAGCAGATCAGAGGTCGAATCTGTTGTTGCGTGTATCAAGTTTTGGCTCCACGTTGCGGGTTTACGGTGTCGCCGCAGGCGGTCGTCTGATACCGATCGGCGACGGTGTGAACCGGTTCCGATTCCGATACGCGTTCTCTGATTCAGTCCGCAGGCTCGGCCGGATGCCTTGCCGTCGCGCCGACGACCAGGCCCCCAAGGCATCCACGAATCATTGAAATCCCGGGGTCTTACAGTGATGCCATGATCGACGGACAGGCCAAGTCCAATGCCAGCACGGACTGAATCGGTTTTCAGTCCGCATTCTCCGATTCGGTCCGCGATTTGGGAAATCCCGGCGATCCGTGCAGCCACACTTGCGACGGATGATTGTGATAATGCGGTCTGAGCGCTGGGATTCCGCGGATTTGCGGTGTTGCCGTCGTCGACGGACCGGCGCCGGTGTGGACTGGTTCCGATTCCGACGCGCAATTTTCGACCCAGTCCGCGGACTTGGCCCTTAGGGTGGGTAAGGGTCACTTGGTTGGAACCAGGCCCACCGGAAGAGTATTGGTATTCTGCAGTTTTCGTCGTGGGCGTGACCAGTGGGATGTGTAATGATCGGCACCTTTGCGGACTGGATTGATTTTCGACTATTATTCTCCGATTCGGTCCGCGATCCGGGCGACTCAAGTGACTCGCCGCGCAATGGTTGATTATCGCAGTGCATACAAATCACTGGAATTCCGCCTGTTTACGTTGATACCATGGCTGGGAGCCATGTCCGTTGTGACGCCGGTAGGGACCGGTTCCGATTCCAGCGCGCGATTCGCAATTGAGTCCATCAGCCTAGGCTGATGCTTGGCTGTCGCGACAACGGTCGACCCCAAAGTCATCGGCGAATCATTGGAATCCCGCGGGTTTATTGTGCTGCCATGATTGGCGGGCAGGTCCGGTCCAATGCCGACACGGACCGGTTCTGATTCCGCCCAGCATTCTCCGATTCAGTGCAGGAATGTTCGATTACCCGCCTAGCTTCCAACCTGCCCACGGTCAACCCTCTTCCACTCTGCCGTTCAAATCATTCAAATGGACCGATACCGACCGGCAACATTGATGGCACCAAACAAGTCAACCTGCAAAGCACAATGTCTCGGCATGCGATAGCAGCAGAACATGGCCAGTCACGGCGACTTTCCGTCAATATCTGCTCAGCCGCGCATGCCACGGCATACAGGACGCACGGAGACCGGAACAATAATCAAGACTCCCACGCGCTCCACCGCCGGACACGCATTTCGCCGATAACCCCGGTCGTCGGCCTGAGTCTACCGCCACTCACTGCACACTCAGCACCGGCAGAAGATTCTTGTTCCGCCTCTGCCGACACTGAGATGTCCCTGAGATGTCCCTCAGCGTCGGTAGAAACGACACACGGCTTGCGAGCTACGGGAGACCCGGGCCGGTACGCGTGTTGGCCTATGCACCCTCGAATGGCACCAAACAACGCACCAAACATGTCCCTGGGAATCAGGGGTGTCCGCAGACCATGTGGGGGTTTGGGACAGTTGGCGACCACAGCACCGGCGATCAACAGAAAATCGTTAGTATTCCAAGGTTCTACAAGGATTTTGCGGGGATGAAAAAAGGGCTTCCGGGATTATCCGGAAGCCCATGGGCGGAGTCAGAGGGATTCGAACCCTCGAGCCGCTAAATGCGACTAACACCTTAGCAGGGTGCCCCTATCGGCCACTCAGGCATGACTCCATGTTGCGCCGCTGAGCGCAACATCACATTACCATACCACCTTTCGCCGACGAGTGCACATCACGCCACGCCCATCGCCACCTGCAGCCGAAAACCCCTCTCCGGCTTAGGATGGATGCATGAGCACCGCACCACGACTTCAAGCCGCCAAACGAGACTGGGGACATGACGAAACCGGCTGCACGGTGCTGCATATCGATATGGACGCCTTCTACGCCTCACTGGAGATCGCCCGCAATCCCCGTCTCAAAGGCAAACCGGTGATCATCGGCACCGGAACACGCTCCGTCGTATCCGCAGCAAGTTACGAGGCCCGCGCGTACGGTGTAAATTCCGCGATGGCGACCGCACGCGCCCGCCGGTTATGTCCTAACGGCGTGTTCCTGCCCGTCGATATGAGCTATTACCGCATGATGTCGCGGCGCATCTTCGACGAAGTGTTCAGCCAAATCACCGACCAGATCGAACAGGTATCCGTCGATGAAGGCTACATGGACGTATCCGGCGCATTGCGCCAGTGGGGCAAGCCAAGCCGTATCGGCGCCTGGATCCGCGCCCAAGTCGCACAGCGTTATCACATCACCTGCTCGGTGGGCATCGCTTCGAACAAACTGGTCGCCAAAATGGCATCCACCAACGCCAAGCCGGACGGCATGCTGCTCATCCCGGTCAACCGTCAGGCACAGTTCGTGCAGATGATGCCTCTGCGCGGCATTCCAGGCATCGGGCCGTCTTTGGAACGCAAACTCAACAGCTGGGGTATCACCAGAGTCGCCGACCTCGCCACCACCAGCGAAACCGCACTCGCGCAAGCCACCGGCTCGGCCATTGCTGCACACAATCTGCACATGGCGGCTTGGGGGCTCGACGAACGCGCGGTCACCCCACATACGCCTGAGAAATCCATCGGTTCAGAAAGCACCTTCGATGAGGACACGCATGACGCTCGCCAAGTGCGCGGCCTGCTGCGACGCTGCTGCGATGAGGTCGCGCGCTCCCTACGCACACGTGGACTGATGGCCCGTACCCTGACCGTGAAACTGCGCTATGCCGACTTGTCATACACGACACGGGCAAAAACCATGGATCATCCGGCGGACGCGGCAAGCACCCTCTACCCCCAGGCAGTGGAACTGCTCAATACCACGCTGGGGCTCGCCCCCGACACACCGGACACCACCCCGCTCCCCAAGGAAATCAGACTGGCGGGCATCAGCGCAAGCGGCCTGATTCAGGCACGTGGTGCGGTCATCCAACCGACACTGGAGGACATGCTTGAGGAGCATGAATCCGCAAGCGGAGAATCGCGGTCGAATCGGCTGCGCGACGCCGAACAGGCGATGGATGCCGTGAGGCAACGCTACGGGCTCGGCGCGGTCAGCCTTGGCGTTGGCGAGGGACAGGATACACGGCATCGCGCGGTATCCAACTCGCGCACCGCCCCAGACTCGCATCGATCGAACCTCGATTAGCCCCGAAATCGGGATTAACCGCTACATGACCACAGCCGCACAGCCCACAACCGACAAGCAGCGTCTCCCCGGCGGACGTTCCGACCGGTCAGGAGACCCGTCGAGCCCGCCTCACTGCCGTTAGCTTGTCTTTCGCTTGCAATCCCGATCAACCGTCAATCAGGCGGCGTGTCGCAAGGCCGAGCACGCCAGTTCGATGGTCTCGTCATCCGCGGTGGACGAGAAGCGCAACGAATCCGGCGCACCGTAGAATTCGCCGGGGCTGGGGACGATGCCCAAATCAGCGAGCGCCGCCATATCTTTCCAGCAGTCACCGCTCAACGCCTTGACCCACACGTAGAGCCCTCCCTGCGGCATGTGCGCGTCATAGCCGTAATCGCGCAGCGCGCTGACAAGCGATTCGAGGCGATACCGGTAGCGCTTCCACTGATTGTGCACGGATGCGACATCGCGCAGTCCGGCAGCCATCGCCGCCTGCACGGGTCCCGGAATAATCAAGCCGAGCTGTTTGCGATATGCGGACATGTGCTTGATGATGTCCGCATCACCGGCGATGAACGCGGTGCGATACCCGGCCATATTCGACTGTTTGCTCAGCGAATACAGCATGAGAACACCCTTCGCACTCCCCTCGCATACCGCGGGCGACAGCACACACGGCGTGGAGGACAGCGAGAAGGAATTCGCAGCCTGCGCCTCGTTGGAGTCATCATGAGTGGAAGCAGTGCGCCAATCCATCATCGCGTAGCATTCGTCGGACAGCACGACAGCGCCGATCTCGCGCGCCGCTGCGACGATGCCGGCAAGCTGGTCGGCGGACAGCACCGCCCCGGTCGGGTTGGACGGGGAGTTGATCCAGATGGCTTTGACTCCCGGAATGGTCCGCCAGGAATCCGTGTCGGCGACATCGTCGACCTTGTGTACTGAGGCTCCCGCGATTTGCGTGCCGATTTCGTACGTCGGATAGGACACCTTCGGCTGGATGACGACATCCCCCTGGCCGAGACCGAGCAGTGAGGCCATCAGCGCCACCGCTTCCTTGGATCCGACCGTGGGGACAGCACCGGCGCCGACCGCGTCCATGTCGACACCACGGCACACGCGCATCCAGTGGGCGATCGCCCCGCGCAAATCATCGGTACCAATGGTCTTGGGGTATCCGAAGGCGTTGTGTTCGTTGGCGGCCGCGGCGAGCGCACGCTGCACGGATTGCGGGACCGGATCGACCGGGGAACCGACGGACAAGTCAATCTGCCCGTTCGGCGTGTTCATGGCTGTTTGCCGGTATGTGGCGAGTTTCGACCAATCGTAGGTGTTATCGAATGCCGCGAATCCCATGATGTTACTCCTCTCCGCCCCAGCGCGGGGTTGCGTCTGGGTTTCCGTCGCGCCCGGCCGACGCTCAGCCCGGCCCGATGCGACGGGTGATGACGAGATATACGAGGACGGCCGTCACACGAAAAGTGCGGCGGCCGTCCAACACGCCTGAATGTTCTCAGGACTCCTGGTTCTGCGGTGGCAGGGCGGCTACCTGCGCGGGGTCCTTGCCGATCGGGCCGGCCGCTGATGCTCCGCCCAGATCGCCGACTTCGTCGAAGAAACTCACCGCGGCGTCCTTGTACCAGGCCCACTCCTCGGGAAGATCGTCCTCGTAGAAGATGGCTTCGGTCGGGCACACCGGCTCGCAAGCACCGCAATCCACGCATTCATTGGGATTGATGTACAGCGAACGTGAACCCTCGTAGATGCAATCCACCGGGCATTCGTCGACACAGGCTTTGTCCTTGACGTCGACGCACGGCTGGGCAATGACATAGGCCATGGCTACCTCCTCATTCGCCATCCACACTACCCACGGTCGGGGACGTGAGCGCAGGGGACGCGGGAACCGACGAGTCAGGCGAAGACGCCGCAGACACTGACGACGTGGGCACGTCCGCCCGCACACCCGCTCCGCCGGGCAGATAATCGATCAACTCGCCATTGCCGAGCCGCGAATGCCGATACGAGTAGCCGAAGTAGATCATGAAGCCGATGGCGAGCCACACCAGGAACCGCAACCAAGTCAACACGCTGAGATTGAGCATAAGCCAGAAGTTCGCGAGCGCGATGAGCACTGGCACCCACGGATTGCCGGGCATACGGAAGGCACGCGGCAGATCGGGACGTTTATGCCGCATGATCGGGATGCCGAGCGCCACCAGAGTGAACGCCGACAACGTGCCGATATTGACCATATCCGCCAGAATATCGATATCGAAGCAGGATGCGACCAGCGCGACAATCAGACCGACAGCGATCTGCAAGCGCGCGGGAGTGCCGTGTTTGCCGACTTTCGACAGGCCTCGCGGCAGCAGACCGTCGCGGCTCATCGCGAACACGACACGCGTCAGGCCGAGCAGAAGCACCATGACCACGGTGGTCAAGCCGATCACGATGCCCAGCGAAATGATTTTCGCCGCCCAGGTGGCCCCCGCCAACTCGAAGCCGGTGGCCAGGGACGGACTGTCCGCTTTGGCAAGCTGTTTATAGGAGACCATACCGGTCGTGACCACGGCGACCAGCATGTACAGCACGGTGACCAGACTCATGCCCAAGGCGATGCCGCGCGGTACGTTGCGGCCGGGGTTTTTCGTCTCCTCGGAAGCGGTGGCGACCACATCGAAGCCGAGGAAGGCGAAGAACACCAGCGCGGCTCCCGACAAAATCCCCGGCACGCCGTAGACAGTGGGCTTCATACCGGTCATCCACTGCCACAGCGGCTGCATCATCGCCCCGCTCGCCGACGCGCCGCGAACACTCGAAGCCGGCTGTTCAGGCGGGATGAACGGCGTGAAATTGCTCGCTTTGACATAGAAGAAACCAACAATGACAACGAACAGCACGATGCCAATCTTCAGCACCGTCAACGCGCCGTCAACGCGCGTGGACAACCGGGTGCCGAGCACCAGCAGCACGGTGAAGAACGCCACAATCACCAAAGGGGCGAGGTCGATGGTCAATCCGCCAACATGCACTTGCGTGGTGGTGTTCCAGCCGATCAGATGCAGGAAGTCATTCAAATAGACGCCCCAGTATTTCGCGATGACCGAACCGGCCATGAGCATCTCGAGAATCAGATCCCAGCCGATAACCCAGGCGACCAGCTCCCCCATCGTCGTGTAGGTGAAGGTGTATGCGGACCCGGCGACCGGGATCATTGATGCGAACTCCGCATAGCACATGACGGCTGCACCACACACGATACCGGCAATCAGGAAGCTCAGAATCGCCGCAGGACCCGCATGGTAGGCGATCGCCTGGGCGCCCACGGAGAATATGCCCGCGCCGACCGCGACCGCGACACCCATCATCGCCAGATCCCACACACCGAGCGTGCGCACCAGCTTGCGCTCGCTGTCGCCTGTTTCCGCGAGCGTCTGCTCAACTGATTTCGTTCTGAAAAGATGCATACAGCTCTCAGATCCTCTCCTCAATGCGCTGTGTGGTATGCCACGGGTGGTGGCAGTTCGCACGGCGTCTGATTCTACTGCCGTCTGAACGGCGGGCGCAGGTCATGGCCGCAATCCGGCGATTTCTGATTGATTGTCACCTGATGAGCCCGGATTGGCTGGTGCCGGATCCGGTCTGATCCGGTCTGTTCCGGTGGATCCGGTCTGCCACGGTCGCTGTGACCCCAGGAGGTCAAAACGTGACACCGACGAGCACGGGTTCGGGTACCAGCCGCACGCCGAACGCCTGTTCGACGCCGTCACGGACCGTCCGGGCGAGTTCCGCGATATCCGCGGCGCGCGCCGAACCGCGATTGGTCAATGCGAGCGTGTGCAGCGTGGACAGGCTCGCCGGGGCGCCGGCTGCGACGGCGTACCCCCTGTGGAATCCGGCATGGTCAATGAGCCATGCCGCAGAAGTCTTGGTGCCGGGCTCGCCCGACGGCAACACGGCGGGGAAGCGCGGAGCGTCCTGAGGCAGTCTGGCCGCCTGCGTGTCGTCAAGAATCGGGTTCATGAAGAAACTGCCGCAACTGTGCCGGTTGAAATCCGGGCCGTCCGAGCCGGTCGCCTCACGCTGGGCTTGTAATGCCGCCTGTACGGTGTCGGCACGTTTGGCGCCAGCCATGACCGGGATGCCATAGCGGTGAGCGTCTTCCAGCATGCCTTTGGCGGCGCGCACCTTGAGCACGGCGTCGCGGATCGCCGCAACCGGCATACGGTCTCCGACCTCAACGCCGAGCGCCTTGGCGAGTTGCCCATAGCCGACGGTGCCTTCCGCCCCGCGGTGCAGAAGGAACGTCACCGACAGGACCACGAAGCGCGGTGTCGGGAAAAACCTGTCGGACGGCTGCGCAGGAGCGTCGTACATGCTGGCTTTCAGCGCGGACATGCGGTATCCGAAACGCAAATGCTGCGGGTCAAGGGTCACCGTGCGTGATTCCTCGCGATCCCAAGCCTCGACTTGGGCAACACTGGAGGCGACCTCCTGGCCGTACGCGCCGATGTTCTGCACGACCGACGCGCCGACCGTACCGGGAATCCCCGAGAGCCCCTCGACGCCTTCAAGCCCATGGGCGACGCTCTCGGCGACGAAATCATCCCAGTTGCAGCCGGCGTCCGCGCTGACGGCGACCGTATCATCCGCCTGCGGCGAGCCGAAAAGGATGTCTTGGCGCGCGTCCCGCACGACAACACCGTCGAAGGGGACGTCGGCGGCAAGAAGATTCGAACCTCCACCGATGACGCTAAGCGGAGACCCTGCGGCATCGGCCTGCCGCACGGCGTCGATGACACCGTCGCGGGTGTCGGGAGTCAGGAAGGTGCGGATTGGCCCGCCCACACCGATGGTGGTCAGGTCGGCGAACGTCGTGGTGCTGTGCTCTGTGGTCATACCCGCAATACTAGCCGCAGGCTTGCCGAGACGGCGTCCCGCCAGAGGTCGGTGGATAACAAAAAAGCCTGACCGAAGTCAGGCTTTCTCGCAAGCGTGATACCACGCTCGAACAGATTCAGCGGGTTTCGCGATGAACCGTCTGCTTGCCGCAACGCGGGCAGAACTTCTTCAGCTCAAGACGGTCAGGAGTGTTACGACGATTCTTGGTCGTGATGTAGTTACGCTCCTTGCACTCCGTGCATGCCAGCGTGATACCCGGACGGATGTCGGCGCTCTTGCTTGCCATGTTGGTTCACCTCTGTGGTCGATTGCTTACCGGCGGTGTCGCCGGCCTTTGTAGCGAGGAAGAGACTCGAACTCTTGACCTTACGATTATGAGTCGTACGCTCTAGCCAGCTGAGCTACCCCGCCATGAGAGCCTCGAGTGAGAATTGGACTCACGACCTCTTCCTTACCAAGGAAGTGCTCTACCACTGAGCTATCGAGGCGTGGCTGGTAATGGATTCGAACCATTGAAGCACGAAGCGCCTGATTTACAGTCAGGTCCCTTTGACCGCTTGGGAAACCAGCCCTTGCCGCAAGCGACCTAGCCGCAACCGGCAACTTGGCTATAATGGCATTTTTGCGGGACAAATGCAAATCAGGCGTGTCGCAAGCCGGAAATCGCCCCGCCAAATCGGCGGTATTTCAGGCGACACGCCGTGGCCGCACACCAGGCCCGTACAGCCCGCGCATCAGACCTGCACGACGACAACACAGCCACCAGCAGTCCAAGCGCAACCACGGCACGTCCGAAACACCGCCGCAGCGCGTCCGCCGATCAGAATCCAAGCCGTTTGAGGTCGGCGCAGACGCTAATCACCCGGTCGTTCGCCTCACGCTCACCAATCGAGATACGGATGCCCTCGCCGCTGAACACGCGCACGGACAACGCCGCCTTGACGAAGTGTTCCGCCGCCTCGTCGGTACGCTCACCGATCGGCAGCCAGAAGAAGTTCGCGTACGGTTCAGGGAACTCCCATCCCTGAGCGCGCAAGGCCGCGACCACACGCGCACGTTCCGCAACCAGCGCCTTGACACGCTCGTCCAGCTCGTCATAGGCATCCATGGACGCGAGTGCAGCGGTCTGGGCGATCTCCGTGACACCGAAAGGAATGGCCACCTTGCGCATGCCGTCGATCACATCGGCCGGGGCGATACCATAGCCGATGCGCAGACCCGCAAGCCCGTACGCCTTGGAGAAAGTCTGCGCAACCACGATATTCGGGTATTCGCGGAACAGGTCCATCGCGACATTCGTGTCGGCGGCGGTATTGAACTGGATATACGCCTCGTCAAACAGAACCAGCACGTCCTTGGGCACGGCGGCCATGAGCTTGCGCGCATCCGCATCGGACAAGGATGTGGAGGTCGGGTTGTTCGGATTGTTGACGATAATCAGGCGCGTGCGCTCGTTGATGGCGGCGATCATCGCATCGATGTCATGGCTGCCGTCGGGACGGTTCGGTACTTTCACGCTGGTCGCGCCCGCGTTCGCCACGATAATCGGGTAGGCTTCGAAACTGCGCCACGGGTAGACGACTTCGTCTCCAGGACCGGCGACCAGATTGACCAGCTGGGTGATGACTTCAGTGGATCCGCAGCCCAGAACGACATTCTCCGGTTTGACGCCGAACTGGTCGGCCAAACGCTCCACAACCGCTGTCCCGCGCATGTCCGGGTAACGGTTCATGCGGCCGACGGCCTTGTCGACGATGGCCTGCTTAACGCTGGCAAGCGGCTCGTACGGATTCTCGTTGCTGGAGATCTTGTACGCGGTCAGACCCGGCGTCTTCGGTGCGGGCTTGCCTTGCTTGTAGCTGGGAATGGTATCAATGATTGCACGATGTAGGTATGCCATGACTCAATCCTATACGCGGCGGCGTCAATCTCCCCGTAACATACCCGCCGGAAGGTCACCATGCGGACATCAGCCCCGCGGCGTGTCACTTCAGACGTCTTCACCGCCGACGGAACAGCGACATGGGCATGAACCGGCGGCGGCCTTCCACAGCTGCGCGCACATCGGCGGCATCCTTGAGCGACGGCGCTGGAACATCACCGTGCCCGAATACGCACGCGGCGGCCCGACCGGCAACCTTTCCGGCCGCCTCGCAGGCGAGCGCGGCCTCTACGACATCGGCGATATCCCGATCCGTGGCTGTTGCAGGCCATCGCGCCCCGCAATCCCACGCGGTGTCCTGAAGCTCGCGCCACGCGCCAATCCACGCGGACCGGACCGGCGTGTCGTCGTCCGCTCCCCCACACGCCGCACGATCGAACGCCCATAACCGGCGACGTCTCCTGCGCGAACGTATGCCCATCGGGACGCAGCACAGCGCCCCCAACCCCGCGACAGCCACCAGGAACACCATCCACTGGCGGACCGGTAAGCCCGTCTGAGAAGCGTCATCGCGACCCTGCGTCCGGGAGCTGGGCCCGCCAATGGAGCCCGATGACGACGCCGAGGCGGAAGCCGACGGCGAAGCGGACTGTGAAGCTGAAGGCGAGGATGACTCTGACGGGCTTGACGACGACGCAGCCGAAGAGGGGCTTTGGCCGGCATCGGACGATTCCTCGGATGCAGCCGGGGTCACATCGAACGGGACCCAGCCAACCCCCGACAGGTAGGCTTCATCCCAAGCGTGCAGCTGTTTCGCGCTGACGCTGTACGACCCGTTCTCATCCACCACCCCGCTCGTGCTGTAGCCGAGCACCATGCGTGTGGGCACCCCGAGCGCTCGCCCGAGGATGGCGAATGCGCTCGCATAATGCGCACAGTAGCCGCTTTTGCGCTTGAGGAAGCTGCCGACCATCGCGATATTGCTGTCGTCGCCGGTTTCATCGCCCGGCACGTCCAGGGAATAGGTGAAGCCGTTCGAGGAGAAATACCTGACCAGATATTGCAACGCCTGTTCCTGCTCGTTGAAGGTGGATCCCTCGGATGGTATGCCATCGGCCTTCGCTTGGGAGATCACCGCCTTGACGCCAGACGGCAGCTTCGCCGGGAGTGACCGGTAGCGGGCGAGCACGGCTTTGTCGAGAGCATCGATGCGGGCGAACGGGTCAGATCCGTCGACCAGCCCGCTTTCCAACGCTACCGATATCACTGACGACACGGTCATCCCCGCCTTGGCGAACAGTGACGTGACAGCATCGGCGTCCGAGAAATCAGCTGCACCCACGGTGGCGGGAAGCGCAAGCATCCAGGTTCCGCCGCCCGAATCATGCACGAGCACGGCACTGTCTTTGTTCGGATTGAAACCGATGGCATTGGCGAACGACGTGCTCAGCGTGTACATACTGGCACTTCCCGGGTCGTTGGAATTCGCATCGCCGCTGTACCCGTTTTTCGACCATTCGTAGGCGAGCGCTCCGTCGAAAGTGTCGGAATTTGCGACGGTCAGGATGCCGTCGCTGCTCGTGACGGGAATGAGCAGCAGATCACCGGCGCGTTGCGCGGCCCCCGAGGACACCCATCGTGCGCGTTCCGTATTCGCCGTGGCGGCATCCGGCACAGTCAGATGCCCGGTGTCGCGCAAGGTCAACACGGCTTTCTCAATGGTGTCGATTTGTTGGAAGCCTAGGGACGAGCTGATTGGATCAATATAGATGCCCGTCGTCGTATAGGATTGCCCCCGTGTCGTGGTGGCGTTCCGCGACGTGATGCCGCCCGAGGAGTTGTCGGTCCAGTCGCCGCTGACTCCGGAATAGTCGAGCAGCAGGCCGCCGACCGGCAGCAGACGCGTGCTGAGCTTGTCGATGGTGACATCGGTTTCAGCGATCTTGATACCGAGCCAGCTATCCGCGACGTTCGCGGAATCAAGCGACCCGTTGTCATACGTCAGATATGTGGCCAACGGCTGAGCTGCGGACGAGTATCCACCTGAGGACGCGGCAAGCTTGGAGGCGGCTTTGTCCACATCGGATTGCAAGTTGACGAATGCGGTGGAGGAGCTGCGGCGATACAGATTCGCACTCGCCGACAATGTGGCATCGAAATTCCACGTATCGCCGTCAAAATCATCAAGCGTGGCCATACGCAGGTATCGTGCCCTGTTGGACTGGTAGGTCAAGGCGGTCGCCGAGGAGCCCGCCGTCAGGGAGCGTTTGAGATCGATCATCGGGTTGATGGTCGTGGAACTGAACATGCCGTTGCCCGCGTCGAAGGTGAGCGGGACGGACCGCGCGAACGCAAGCCCCGCCGACGTGCAAGACATCACCAAGGCCATCGTCACCACCGATGCGACACACGGCATGACCGGAGATGCGGCGTGCGGACGGACCGACCACCACGCCAAGGCGAGCGATGCCGCCAGTAGCAGCACCCCCACCCACGGCACTTCCTGCAGCATCGACACATTCGCCGCCGCACCCACGACAACGGGGAGGATGCCCATCCACGGGATTGCAGCGGGAATGCCGGCAAGCAGCCGGACAACCAGCATCACCCCGACGACAGCGATGATGACGGCGGCATCCGACGCCGCTCCCATATTCAGCGGCGGCACTTGCGCATACAACTGCTTGAAACCCGATGCAACCGTTGTCGCGAATCGTCCCCAGACCTGGGTGAACGGGACGTGCACGACGGTCTGCTCCCCGCCTGCGGACACTTGCGTGTAGACGGGATGCCACGGCAGGAATCCGAGGGTTTCACGCAACCGTAGCCCTGCAATGACAATCCCTGTCACAAGGGCTGTCAGGACGAATGTGATGCCCCGAATCGCTGCCACCAACCGCCTGTGCTTGAACCGCCGCGGTGTCGGAATCTGCGAGGTGATGGCAAGCGCCGCGACGCCTATCCGCGCGAATACCGGCCACCACAACCCCTTCCCTTGGACCAGCATCAGCGCCCACTGCACGCTCAGTTCCATGGTGAGCGCCACGATTGTGGTTCGCACAAGCAGTCCTGCAACTTGTGCTGCGACCCACCGACGTCGGCCGGATTGCCCGGCAGGCGTGTGGTCGTGGTTCGGTCCGGATTCGTGGGCGGCGGGCAGCCACGCACCGACCCGACGAATGTGTCTGCGCGCGGATGCCCGACCGCTCAGGGGTTCACTGCCCTCGACGGCATCATCCTCACTGTCATCCATCTCATACGAGCGCAACCGGTACGAGGCGTGGTCGCCCTGGACCAACACCGTTTGCACATTTGGCTGCCCGGCGGCACGCAGACTTGCGACGAGCCGGATTCCTTGGGCTGTTGTGGCGTTGGTGCCGTTCGCCGTATTTACGCCGCTTGCCGTGCTTGATGTGCTTGCCGTGATGACGACCACGTTGACCGGCATATGTTGCGCAGAAGCGGCATTGCACACGGTTGCAGCCATATGGTCGGCGTCCCCTCCGGCCTGTAGCGAGGCGATAAGCCGCATGGTCTGGCCTGAGGATGTGGCGACTGCCTGTCCGTCAGTGACAATCAGCTTGCCGCCGTGCCGTTCCAAGCCGGCACGCAGACCGGCATACCGGCTCATCGCGGCGTAGGCGACGGCATCAACCTGGGCGCCGGTAGTACAGGAGGCCATATCGCATACGAGCATGACCGCATGCACCATGCTGCGCGGGGCGCGTTTGACCACGAGACGGCCCGCGCTGGCGCTACGTTTCCACGCGATGCTGCGCACGGGGTCGCCGGGCTCATATTCACGCAAACCCGCAAATCCGAAGGTCGCCCGTCCCCCGCCACGCGCACCTGACGCAGGTTCGCCGGCAGTCACGTTGACGGGCCCCGGTTCAGGAAGAATCACCAGTTCCGCATCATCGGGGATGACCGTACGCACAACAAACAGACCGAGCGGTTCGCGCCACGACAATACCATGCCAACACGCCGATACCATCCACGCTGATCGGGGACACTGCCGACATATTCCTCCGGATTGAGCCGGATGTACGTGCCGACGGTGCGGATATCATGCGGCAGCATCACCGCATGGCAGAGCCGACGCCAGCGGGGAATCCGTTCCGTTCCCGCGGCCGTGTCCGCGGCTGTATTCGTCCCGACCGGCCGTCCAGACTGAATACGCCGTACTGCAACCGATTGCACAACACCCCAGCACCCGGACATCAGCCACACCGCTGTCCACGCGATGGCTGCGGCTACCAGCACACGGGCGTCGAAGGTCAACGCGACAAGCCACAACGCCACAATCGCCAGACCGGCCACCAGCCCCGCGGCACCCGGGCGGACGCACCCGCGGCGCATTCTCCACGGCACCCCTGCCCTGCGCAAGCGAGCTTGGCTGGATGCGTGGCGGGCGGGCTTGCCGCCAGCTGACGATTCGTCGGTCATATGATTCACCTGTCAGACGACCGCGGGACCGGGGTGCGCTCAATCAGCGATTCCACCAGCTGACGCGCCAGACCGGTCGGTGCGGTACCGTATCCGGCGTTCTCCAGCACCAACCGGTGCGACAACGCGAACGGCGCCGCCCAACGCACATCGTCAGGAAGCACGAAACCTCTGCCCTCATACAGCGCCTTCGCACGGGACAGAGCGGCGAGCTGCAGACTGCCGCGAGGCGACACGCCGTAGGATACGCCCTCCATCGTGCGGGTAGCGGCCGTCAATGACACCAGATAATGGGCCACCGGCTGCGAAATCTTCACCACGGCGCAGGTATCGCGTATCGCCTGCATCTGGTCGAGTTCCGCGACACGATGCAATCCTTCAAGCGGTCTGGACGCATGATCCGACATCACCATCCGCTCCTCCGTCCCGGCAACCGGATACCCGAAGCCCATGCGGATCATGAACCGGTCGAGTTGTGCCTCAGGCAGCGGATAGGTTCCTTCAAGCTCAATCGGGTTCTGCGTGGCGACAACGATGAACGGCTGCTCCAGATGATGCGTCTGCCCGTCCACAGACACCTGCCCCTCGCCCATCGCCTCCAACAGTGCGGACTGCACTTTCGGATCGGCACGGTTGATTTCGTCGGCGATCACGATATTGGCGAAAATCGGGCCAGGATGGAACGCAAAGGACTCCGTGGCGCGCGAATACACGTTCATGCCGAGCAAATCGCCCGGCAGCAAATCCGGAGTGAACTGGATCCGCCGTACTGTCCCGCCGATTGCCGTAGCCAGAGCTCTCGCCAACGTGGTTTTACCGACTCCCGGAACATCTTCGAGCAGCACGTGACCGCCGGCAGCGAAGGTCAGAACCGTTGTCTCCACCGTCTCGCGCGGGCATGCAAGCACCGCGTTCAACGCGTCGGCCACGGCATGCAACACGTCCCGCGCCTGTGAGGTTCCCATCGAAGTGACCATATGTTGTCCCCTGCCTCGTAGCAGATGTCGTGTCGGAACACACGACCAAAGCCATCTTACCGCCCGGTCCACGCCGCGTGTCACGTCGGATCTGGCTGGGCAAACAAAAAGGCCCCGGCATAAGCCGAGGCCTTACAAGACGCGGAACGTCAGTTCAGGATCGCGAGCACGTCGCGGGCGGAGACGATCAGATAATCCTCGCCCTGATAGTGCACTTCGGTGCCGCCGTACTTGGAGTACAGCACCTTATCGCCGACCTTGACATCCATCGGGATGCGCTCGCCCTTGTCGTCGCGACGGCCGGGGCCGACAGCCAGAACTTCACCCTGCTGCGGCTTCTCCTTGGCGTTGTCCGGGATGAACAGGCCCGAAGCGGTCTTGGTTTCGGCTTCCGCCTGCTTGACAATGATCTTGTCTTCCAACGGTGTGAGTGAGATCGACACTGTGGACCTCCTCTTTCTAAGAGAAATCGATACTTCCCGCGCCAGGACATCGCTTTCAAGAGGCTGACGATCACTATCGGCGCCGTCCCTTTGCGCTACACCTCATCGTAGCGCGTTGTTAGCACTCTGCCAACTCGAGTGCTAACGCTGAGAGTGAAACCCTAGGAATCACAACGATTACAGAAGTCAAGAAGAGCGGCGCTGCAGCACGGCACGCAAATCGTGACCCAACGAATCGGTCGTTTCCTCGGGCACATCCACATGCGCGTTCGATTCGGCATGATGGAAGGTTTCCGCGTTGTTCATCGGCGTGTCGCCGTGCTTGCCCTGTGTACGCTCATGCGCATGTTCCTTGACCGGAACCGCTTTGGCGACTTGCCGGGTTGACTTGATTTCCAAGCTTTCCGGGGCATCCTGTTCCGCATGTTCTTCGATGTTGCGCGGTGCGCCCCACGAGAAGGAGATGAGGTCCTGATGACGCCCGGCAGCCATGTCGAACACGTCCAGCGAAGATGCAGGACTCACTTGACTGAGTTCAAGCGTCTGGTCGGCAGGCTCGGATTGTTCAGCCTGCTCATTGCGCGCACCGGGTTCGGCAGGCCCGGCGGATTCGCCATGCTCGGCGGCAGCCGGCTCGGCAGGTGCGGCAGATTGCGTGTTATGCGCGTTCGTATCGTCGGTCGCGGCTTGCGCGGCGGCATCAGCATCATCTCGCCCGTTCGCTCCGCGAGCGCCCTGGATATCGCGCACCGCCCCGGCATCAGCGTACTGTTGCCCGCCTTGCCCTGCAGCATCCTTGCGGTCATGGGAACCGGTTTCCGGACCAGTTTCAGCGTCTACGGACTGACGGAACGCCTTGCGCGCCAACCTGCGGTCGCGTTCGGCCATACCCTGTTCAACTGCGCGATGAATCTCTTGCTGTTCCATCAGCGATGTCTCCACGGCATCCGCCTGGGCTTCCGGTGTCTGATCGACCGGCGCTTGATCGGCTGGCGCCGGGGCGGAATGCTCCGCGGCCTCAATACCTTCGGACGCGCTGCCCGACACACCATCGACAGCCTTGGCTGCCGCGACATGTTCCGCTGCTGCGGTCTGCGGTTTTCCGGAACGCGTGCGCTCGCGACGCTCCTGCGCCAACAGCTTGGATACCTTGGTCTCCCACGCACGCGCATGGCGGCTCGCCCGCGCTCCCAGAGCAATCGTCAATACCAGGAATCCAGCCGGAATCAACACATATAACGGGGAGAAATGCAACAAATACGACAGCACACCCACGACAACGCAAGCCAGCAACAACACACATGCGATGATGCGACGACGGCGGATCGACGCCCTACGCAGACGACGAACCTCGGCGATATGCTCATGGGACACCCGCGCCCCCTTTGCCTGTGCTGGCCGCATCACAGCCCCTTTCGTCACCGGCGAATGACCGTCCGAAAACCTCGTACCGCTGTGCTCATCAATCAGATGCAACGACGGCGAATATTTGTCCTGGCGGCGCCTGATCACCCGCTTCATGCTGTCAGCTGTCCTTGTGGGCAGCCATCCGGCGATGAAAAGTATCAGCACCGCAAGCACAACAATAGCGCTGACACCTTCATAATCCATAATCACCTAGAATAGGTGACCAAGCTGAAAATAGCAGCACAGTCCCGGGGCGTGTCGTGCAGCCACGCATCAGGCAGATGGCGGCACCTGACCACGCGCGGCGAACGCTGCAGCGAGACCGTCAGAGGGACGCTCCTGTGCGAACAACACATACGATTCGTGATCGCGCCAACGGCCGTTGACATGCATGTACTGCCGCCGCACCCCCTCGTCGATGGCGCCCAGCTTCTCCGCCACGCGACGGGAACGATGATTGTCCGGAATAATCGCGATTTCAATGCGATGCAACCGCGGTCCGTCCGGGCAATCAAAGGCCCAATCCGCCACAATGGCGACCGCAAGCGGTGCGATACCCCGCCCGGCAACCGCCTCATCAACCCAATACCCCACCAGACCGGTACGCATCGCGCCATACGTGATGGCGCCCAGCGACACCTGCCCGACAATACGCCCGTGTTCCGTGATCAGGAACAGCGCGCCCGAACCGTCGCGTTCCCGCCTACGCAATTCACGCACCCACTGGTTGAAGGTCAGACCCGGGCCGCCAAGCGGATCGTCGGAATCCCACGGGGACAGCCATGCCTGGTTACGCCAGCGCAAGGTTTGCAGCTCATCCTCATCGTCAAGCGTGCAGGGCCGCAGTTCAATCGGCGTGGCGCCGGCCGGAGCTGTCAAGGACTTCGGCATCACGAATTCGCGCGGCGGTCTGCCGTGCATGATGCCGCGGAATGATTGCAGAACAGACATCGGTTTCATTGTGCCACACCGTCGCGCCACAGCACCGCGTCAAATCATCGTGCGATATCATTGTGCGAAATCATCCAGAGACATCATCTTGCCGTTTCTTCATACGATTTGCGGATGAACCGCCGTCTCCACGCGTTGTGATATCCGTGAGGTATGACCACCACACAGAGCGACCACGCATCGGCGGCGACAACCGCTGCAATACCGACAACCACTGGGCCAAATGCGACGCCGGACTCCGCAATGCCCGCCGCGAACCTAGCGGCAGCACGCGCACAGGCGAAACGCGCGGCAAGACATCAAGCCCTGCAACGTCGAGCAACGCTGAGCGCCCAAGCCTTCGCCGATGCGCGTGCCTCGCTCGCCCGTCAAGCCGAACCGCTGGTCTCGCCGCTTGTCCGCGGGACAACCGTCGCCGCGTACGTATCCATGGGCACAGAGCCTCCGATTGACGGAGTGCTCGAACGCCTGCTCAGCCAAGGGATGCGGGTGCTGGTCCCCCGACTCGGATCGAGCAAAGAACTGGTCTGTGCATGGAGCGAACTGGACGCTCTTGAACGGCTCCACGACATGCCGCGCAGCGCTTCCGGCGGCTTGCGTCCACGCGAACCCTCAGGTCCGGCCCTTGCGTCGGACAGCCTCGGGCAAGCCGAACTCATTCTTGTTCCGGCGTTCGCAATCGATTCGCACGGCTTGCGGCTGGGACGCGGCGCAGGATGGTATGACCGGGCGCTGCTGCATGCCTCCCCCCAGGCCACCATCATCGGCGTGTGCTGGCCATGGGAGGCGAACGTGCACGACCTGCCGCGCGACCCGCATGACGTGCCGGTCGGCGGTATCCTCACCCCGGAAAGCCTGACGATATTTGACTGATTCGCGCGCTTATCCCGGTTCGCAATACGAGAACACCATGAGTGTCACCGAATCGACTAGGATATGTACGGATTACGAAACGTACCGACCTGTCGATTCTCGTGGAGGGAACACCGTGCCAACCTATCATTACCGTTGCAAGAACTGTGGCTATGATTTCACCGAACAGCAGTCGTTCAGCGACGCCCCGATCACCGTATGCCCGCAGTGCGGACAGGAGCGTGTGCGCAAGGTCTATGCCGCGCCGTCCATTGAGTTCAAGGGCAGTGGCTTCTACCGCACCGACAGCGGCAGCTCATCGAAGTAACCGCCTTGAGTCCTGAACCGTCAGGTTCCGGCGAAATCAATCATGTGGCGCCCCCGCGGACAATCCAGCGGGGGCGTTGCCGTATCCGACGATACCGGCAGGCGCAGCGGCTCAGGCGGACGTGGTTTCCGCGCCGGCAGCAGTGGAGGCGATGACGAACCGAAATCCAGACTCCATCAGACGGAGTAATCAAAAATCCGCAACTTTTGACCACATTCCCCGGTGACGGTTGCGCAGCCGCGTCGGGGCATGGTCGGATGGTGACATGGAATCATCACAGACCGCATTCGCAGCCGCCTCTGTCAAATCCGGGGACGCCACCAAACGCAAGCACCGACGCGGGATGAGTCTTGCCCGACGGCGGTTGATTGCCCGGATGCGACGACTGACAAGCGCGCTACTCGCAGGGCTGGCGATGTTCAGCGTGCTCCAATGTGTGATGGCGACGGTGCGCACCCAGCCGATGCTCGTCACCACCGCACACGTCAGCCGCGGGGAACGGCTTCACGCCACGCAACTGGCTACCATCAGCGTGCCCGCGCATGCCTCGTTCGCCCAGGCTCCGGCGACACCAGCTCAGGTTGAATCGTCAATCGCGCTCGTCGATATGCCAGCCGGCACACTCATTCTGGCATCGCATATCCGCGGCCGTCCTATACCACCGGAAGGCTCCACAGTCATCGAAACACCGCTGGCCAGTCAACCCGACAGTATGGTTGCGGGCGATACGGTCGACCTGATTGTCGGCCAATCCTGCGATGCGATTGGGTATTCGGCTTCATCTTCGACTGCAGAACACGCCGGAACCGACGACGGCCAGCAAGCCCAACAACCGCAAGCCCAACAACCGCGAGCTCAAGCACCTTCGCAAACCCCCGAGGAGTATCCGCCCGCGGATGTGTCAGCGGGAACCGACAGCCAGCCCGGCCAACCGTGTGTGATTGCACAAGAAGCCACCGTCATCGCTGTCCCTTCGGACACTTCGGACGGCGTCGCGCCGGGCACAGACAGCAAGACGGCCATCGCCATGCGTCCCAAAGAGGCCCTCGCGCTCATGCGTTTGCCGGATGGCCTGCCGGTCATCGCGGCGCGACGTGCAGCGCAATCGGCTTCAGATCAGGGCGCTCAGTGACAACCGACACACACAGCACCCAAGGCAGCGCCCAAGAGGCAACTCCCAGGCGCGCGTGAAATCCGGCGATGCGACCGGCAAATCGGCGAATTACCGACCGCGCTCGTTGAACACGGCCCAGTGCGGCGGCAATTCGCCGAGAATACGCTGATCGTCGTCAGCATCGCGCTGTTCGCGCGTCTGCACGTCGGAAGGCTCCAGCTTGACGCCATCAGCATCGAAGCGTTCAGTGCCCTTCATCGTGACACGATGATGACGGCGAGGCGTGCGACGGTGCGCATCATACGAAGGCATTCACGCCTCCCGGTACAGCGTGCCGATACGGGCGACCATGCGGTCAACCTCCTTATCGGGGTTGACGAATGCGGCGACGCTCCATACCGTCATCACCGACCACCCAAGCTGAGCCAACTCCTGCGGAAGCAGGCGGTGGCGGGTACGCGTGGACTGGATGCCCATGAACTGGGCGTCATCGGTGAGTACGGCCAGCGCGTATGGCTTGCCTTTGACACCGATGACCAGCGGAATGCGCATGCCATCGGAGAAGCCGTAATCCACGGCAACGTCCAGCCCGCGGGCGCGAATACGGTCCGCCAAATCGTTGAACAGGACATTGTCGCCGGCCGACGCAGGCTGCGGACGCAACGCACCGGAATCCAGCGTTTCCGCCCACTGCAACAATCGCTTGAGCAGCTGCGGGCCAGGCTGGTGAAGACGCTCATCATCCAGATCCTCAGGACCGAAGGAGGAGACGATATCAAGATTGCGGTCGGCGAGCGCGAGCGCGTCAAGCAGCATGCCCTTGCCGCCGTCGCCTTCAAGCGGGCCGAACTGCTGCAACAGCCTGCCGTGCGTGGTTTTCGCATAGCACATCGAAACGATGGCGTCGGTGGTTTGCGCCCCGGCGACTTCGTCGATGCCGATCAGCCGGACATGCCTGAGGAACCGCCCCATCGCCTTGTCCTTGGTCGCCAAGGACTTGAGTTCTGCGCCCAGACGGGAACGGAACGCTTCGGTCAGCGTCACGACGGTGAGCATGTAGTCAACGGGCACCACGGTGAATGACCCGGCACGGTCGCAAATCAGCTTAGTGACCGTGGAAATCTCCTGCTGACTGCTTTCTACGAGTCCGGAGGAGATGACCGGCACGCCCGTGCCTTCGATCCGGTGCAGTCGAACCGTGCCCTGCATGCCTTCCGTCGGCGCGGCATGTCGAATCTCGCCGTAGCCTTCCTTGCGCAGGAATACCGACAGCTGCGGGGAACGCCGCGTCAGGCGGGATCGCACCGAAACATGCGGCAGGATGTCGATCAAGGCTTTCACGCTCGGGGAAGTTACTGTTGCACAATGCGCGATGAGCACCACCTGACGGGCACGGCAGACGATGGTGAGCAGTTCGATCGCCGGCAGATGGGCTGCGGCGTCGATAATCACCACATCGGCGAGCGGGGCGGGATCGGTCAGCGCCGCGAGTGTGGACGGCGTACCCATAAGCACCGGCTTGGCGAGCGCCATAATCTGCGGGTGGTCGTGCAGCACACGGTTGAACGGGGTGTTCTGCCCGCCCGCGAGCACAGTGTGCAGCTGGTTTGCCTCCTGCGTTTTCGAGAACAGCAGATCGCACAGCTTGCGGATGGATTCCTGGTGAATCATCGGGCCGATCGAGCGCACATGCTCGGTATCGACCTGTGCGAACCGGTCGGCGGCTGTCTGCAGCGCGGACCCATCCTGATTCGAGATGATGGCGGATTCCTTGACGATGTCCTCGAACACGGTCGTCCACCACGACAGCTGAAGCTCGCCTTCAACTGCTTCCACAGGAACGTGGCGCGCCCGCAAATCGTCGACCAGCTCATCCAACCCGACGGAGCGGAAGTCCTGTTCGAGACGGCACCGGCCGGGCAGGGTATCCAATGCCATGTGGTCGTTGTACAGCGCCTTGAGCCGTTCCTCAAGCGTGTTGAAATCAAGCGATTCCAGGTTGCCGCCCTTCGGCGTGGTAGCCAGCACCGCATCGAGGGAGGTGATGTCGCGCATCAGAGCGTCCTGGGTTTCCAGAATCGTGTCCAGCTTCGGCGGGAGCACCGGCCAGCCGCCGTGAGGCACGAACAGATGCCATTGCTCGGATTGCTTGGCGACCACGACAAGGGCGTCATGCAAGTTCTCAACCTGGGCGCCGACACGCAGCAGGCTCTTGGCTTCCTTGACGAGGCGGCGACGTTCCCAGAAGCCCAGATCGGAGCCTTCGGCCTTGCGTTGCTGCTTGGATTTGCTCGCCTCAATCATCGCGTCGATATCGCGTTCGAAGATCTCCGGTTGGAACACGTCAAGCACGCGGCGCAGATTCTTCAACACCGTCACCTGACGTCCCCACTCCTGCGCTGTCGTAGGCACAGGGAATCCGCAGGTCTGCACGGTGGTCGCCACTTGCTCGCGGGTGGCGGGCAGCAGTTTCTGCATGACATCGACAACCCGCTGATACGCGTCGACAGCCTGGTCTTCGGTCGTCAAGGACGCCTGATACCAAGCGGTATCGTCTGGGCCGATCGTGAATTCGCCGAGTTCGCCGGCGGTGGTGAGCTTGTTCGCCCACTCGTCCATATGCCCGTTGAGGGTGCGAGCAGCGGATTGACTCAGCCGCACGTGGGTCGCCGGGTGGGTCGGCAATGTCGCGATGCTCGCGAGGTTCTGGATGGTCTGGTATGCCGAGACCCCCCAACGCTCGTTGACGCCGTGCAGGTCGCCCAGATACCGGGTCAACCGCGAGCGCACGCCCACCAGCTCGTCGGACAGCTGGTCGAAACGGCTTGCCGCGTTGCCCGTACGGTACCCCACCGCGGCGATCAGCTGCTTGTCGATGGCGGTGTTGCCCTGCTCGTCGGCGATGTCAAGAACCATATCGCCCATGCTGTTGGCGCCCATAAGCCGGGTGAAGCGGCGCTTCTGCTCGGCCACGCATGGGACGTAGAGCACAGATTTGCCGTTCATTACGCACCGCGAAGCGATGGCCGCGGCTTGGGCGGCAGTGCCGCTGCCGACCTCGCTATCCACGATGATGGAGTGTCCGGCTGCGGCGAGATTGGCCGCATACCGCACGGTGTTGTCCACATCGCCGATTTCGAATTCGGCATGCGGATCGCCGTCGAACGGGCTGAATTCGGGGATTTTATCGGCTTCGATGTCGTGAAGCGCCTGAGGCAGGCCGGCAAGCGCGTCAAGAATGGTGTTGCCGCTGGCCCCATGGCGCAAGGCATCGATGATCCGCTGGCTTTCCAGCAGAATCTGCGCGCTCGGATCCATGAAGCAGCCGACGATGATGTACCGATCGATGTTGAAATCGGTGAACGCCTTGCGGGCCTGCCGTTCTATCGCGGCGAACACTGCGGAAGTCTCCGGGGTGCCGTTGGGGTAATTGGAGCCGTCGAACAGCTCGTCTTCGTCGAGGTTGACGCCTTGATCATGCAGGGCGGTCACGAACGAGGGGTTGAGCCGGCCGCGACCCGTGAAGCTGATGGTTGCGTCGGTTTCGCCGCCGCCCGGCTTGCGCGTCACATCGACCGGGTACAGCAACACCGGGACTGATTTGCCCGACCATGTTGCCACGCCGACGACCATGGACAGTTCGGCGACTCCGCTGAGCCGGCTTTTCGTGGTCTGGTCCTCGTAGACGCGTTCCAGACGACGCCCTGCAGCCCGAAGCATGCCGGCGTCACGGAACAGGGAATCAAGCGGCGCCTTGCCGCTGGCGAACAGCTGGGCGATACCTGAAGGATGCGCGTGCGTCAAATCAAGCTGCGCCGACAGCTGGCTGATATCCTCAAGCGGAGACGGCGCCAAGGCGTTGCGATAGTCGTCACGCCAATGACGCATACGCCTGAGTGCTTCCTCAGACTGGATGGATTCACTCACCTTCGACTCACTTCCCTACCGCTTTGCGGTATTCCTGATAGCCCTGATTGCGCGAAAGCGCCGCGTCGACATCGGCGTTGCCCTGCGCCGCAAGCCACGTGTACAGGTCATCGTACAGCGAGGGGTTCATCGCAAGGAACGGCAGCAGCTGGGCGTGCCGCGCGATCTGGAACTGGACGGTGTAATCACTGGTGGTCTTCGCCTGCTGCGAGGTGTATCCGCCGACCTCCACCATCTGCTCCTGCTTGTCAAAATCCCCGCGGGAGACACGTTCGAACACCGAACCTGGCTCGAATACCGGCTTGAAGTTCTGTTGCGGATCGGCAGATACCTGCGGCTGTTGCATACCCGGCTGTTGGGCTGCGGGCTGCCCTGCGGTGGGACGAGCGAAACGGCTGTAATCCTGCGATTCAACGGTCTGCGATGCCTGCTGCGGCGCGGATTGAACGGGTTGCGTAGCCTGCATGACCGGAGCGACCTGCGCGGACTGGACAGCTTGCGCAGGCTGGACAGCTTGTGCGCCTTGCGCGGCTGGAGCATACTGGTCCGCTGGAGATGCCTGCGCGGCGGAAGCGTCCATCGGTGTGAAGGTCACACGCGCCGCCTGTTGAGTAGGCTGTTGCGCTGCCTGAGCAGGCTGTTGCGCCGCCACGGGACCAGGACCGGCTTGCGCAATCTGCTCTGCAGGGGCTTGTACTGCAGATGCCGGGGATTCATGGGCCGGGGACTGATCAGCCAAAGATTCATCGGCTGATTGATTGGCCGACTGCCCCTCAGCGGTCGGTTGTTGTGCATTGACCGGCTGGTGCTGTGCATCACGGTCGCTCGCGGCACGCGCCGCCTGTACTTCATGAATTCGCTGTGCGCTGAACAAATCATGCACTGACACCACATCCGGCTTTGACGGGTTCGAGGCGGGGGCTTCGCTCTGCTCGGGTGCAACAGAGCCACCATTGGCGATGTCGGTGGGCATGTTGTCTGCGGAATCTCCCTGGGCGGTCGTGTTCTCGGCCTGATACTGGCCGCCGGCAGCCTCAGCTCCGTCCTGACCCGATGCCGACGAACCGGCATCCGACTCAGACGGCTGCTGCTTGGCTTGATCTTCCTGCTTGCTGCGCTTCTCGGCATCGGCGAACAAATCACGCGGGCCAGGCTCGTTCATGCCTCCCGGCTGCACGGTCAACGGCAGCTCTTCGAGCGGATGCTGTTCGGCGAACTGACGTTGCTGAGTGACAGTGACCACGGGATCAGGCAGGATGGGCTGCGCGCCGAACGCACGCGCCGGCGAAGTCTCGCGCTGCACAGGCATCGCACCGGAGGCGGACTGGCGAGAAGCGGAATCGCGCTGACCGGCATCCGCGCCGGAAACCGTATGCCCGGCGGGGGACGCTTGCTCTTGCACTGTTTCTTGCCCCGGCTGGGCCTGAAGCTGATCATCCGACGCATTCCCATCCACGGGCTGCTCCGGCTCAGTGCCGGCGAGCTTCGGCACATGCAGCGAGGCGTCGCGCAACTCACGCAGGCGGTCGGCGACATTCTGCGAGCTAAACATCGCAGTCGGCTCACCGGCGCGCAGATTGAGGATGTCGTCCACGGACATATCAGACGGATCGGGCTCCTGCTTCGCGTCATCAGGGGCATAGGAGAACAGGTCCGTCACCTTGGGCTCGACCCGCTCCTGCGCGTCCACACGGATGAAATCGACGGGAATATCACCGAATTGCAGGCGAATCGGCGAATATTTCAGCTCGCATTCCACACCGGGCTGCAGCCGCGTCAGTTCGCCGTTCTCGCGGATCATATACGAACCGTTCGTGGAGTTGAGATCACGCACGTCCGCGGAACCGTCCTCATGCACCGTGAACAAGGCATGGCGTTTGGACATGGAGCGTTCGCTGTCGGGGACTTCAAGCCTTCGATTGCCGTCATCGGCAAGCGGGCGCAACGGTTTACGACCGATTTCAATGCTCTCCCCCGGCTTTACATCCGTCTGTTCGGCGCCATTGACCTTGATGATCCACTGCTGCCCGGATCGCTGCTCAGTCACCTTGCGGCCTTCCTTTCGCCTGGTACGCGCAATTGCACACTACCTGCCATTGTGCCATGCTCTCCCTATTATCGCTCATAGCCTTGGAAGGTATTGACAAGTTCCACGCAATGACGTGTCGTTTCCGGACGCCATCAGGTTGCGAACACCCACAAACTACCTACGCTGACAACCACCCAGCGTAAACAGTTTGAGAGGGGGTGGACGGGACCGCTCGGTGTGATTCCGTCGGATGCGATACCGGTGGATGCAACACCCAAGACACAACAAAAACGACCCCGACCGCCCAATGGACGATACGGGGTCGTTACGCTCAAAACTCAAGCGAAATGGTGCGGCTCAAGCCGCGATCATTACTTGAGCTCGACGGTAGCGCCAGCCTCTTCGAGCTGCTTCTTGGCCTTCTCGGCGTCTTCCTTCTTGGCCTTCTCGAGAACCGGCTTCGGAGCCTCGTCCACGAGCTTCTTGGCGTCAGCCAGGCCGAGGTTGGTGATGGCCTTGACAGCCTTGATGACCTGGATCTTCTTGTCGCCAGCGGAGGTCAGGACGACGTCGAACTCGGTCTTCTCTTCCTCAGCGGAATCGCCAGCAGCCGGAGCGGCAGCGACGACAGCAGCGGCCGGAGCGGCAGCCTTGACGTCGAACTCATCCTCGAAGGCCTTCACGAACTCGGAGAGCTCGACGAGGGTCATTTCCTTGAACGCATCCAGGAGCTCTTCATTGCTGAGCTTAGCCATAATGGCTTCCTTTCAATCATGGCAGCGGGTTGGTTTTGGGTTGGTGTCCCGCGGCCTACATGTTTTCTTATTTGTGAGATACCGATATCGTAACGGGCGAGCCCGCGCGAAATCAGGCAGCCTTTTCCTGCTTCTCGCGCAGAGCGTCGATGGTGCGCACGGCCTTGGTCGGCAGTGCGGTGAACAGGTACGCAGCCTTGGACATGGTGCCCTTGATTGCGCCGGCCATCTCGGAAAGCAGTTCCGGACGAGACTTGAGGTCTGCCAGCTGCTTTGTGCCCTCGGCGTCGTACACGGTTCCGTCGTAGAAACCGCCCTTGACGATAAGAGCCTTGTTCTTCTTGGCGAAGTCACGCAGGACCTTCGCACCGGCAATGGCGTCGCCATTCACGAAAGTGATGGCGGTCGGGCCGGCGAGCAGCTCATCGAGCCCCTCGATACCGGCTTCCTTTGCGGCGATGCGAGCCAGCGTGTTCTTAGCCACAGCGTAGGAAGTATCGCGGCCTAGCTTTTCGCGCAGCTCAGAGATCTGCGGAACGGTAAGCCCGCGGTACTCGGTCAGGTAAATCGCGTCAGCGTTACGGAATTTGTCCGTAAGCTCGGCGATCACCGCTTCCTTTTCGGGCCTCTTCATGGCGTTCCTTCCTAAGTCAACCGTTGACGTTCGGAACCGACCCACCAAGCCGGGCAATAAAAAAGCCCTGCACACAGGCAGAGCACACTCGCCGCTTCAGCGGCTTTCTGTTCAACCTGCGATGGCTTGGCGAACCAATTTCGGCGACCTCGCGGTCACACCAACGGTCTGTGGTTTACAAGTGGGTAGCATACGCGGCGACGCGGACTTGCTGGCTACCGGCGTGTCGCGTTAGAAGCCATGGCGGTCGGCGGCATGCCGCATGAGCATCCAGCGGAACCGGCGGTGCAGCACCGTCCAGCCGGCCAAGGTCACGGCAAGCGCCACGAATCCGATGATTACCGCCAGAACGCGGGCATCTCCGCGCGCATCCTGCGGGTATGGCGCCGGGACCGGCATCCGCACTCGATGCCCGGAAACCAGCAACCGATGCGTGTTGACACCGTACGGCGTGCAGGTCATGAGCGTGACCCTGTCCTCGCCGGGTCTGATGCGCAGATACCGGTCGCCTTCGGTCGGCAGGATCACGGTGATCGAGTCCACTTGGTAGGCGAGCGTCTCCCCCATGACCTTGATGTAGAAGTCGTCGCCTTTGTTGAGTTCGTCGATGCGCGTGAACATGAGCGCGTTGACCATGCCGCGATGTCCGGTGAGCACGGCATGGGTGTTCTTGCCACCGACCGGAAGCGACGTGCCGTACAGGT
The DNA here is from genome assembly GCF_002846655.1 of Bifidobacterium thermophilum. Classification (NCBI taxonomy): domain Bacteria; kingdom Bacillati; phylum Actinomycetota; class Actinomycetes; order Bifidobacteriales; family Bifidobacteriaceae; genus Bifidobacterium; species Bifidobacterium thermophilum. Next base: position 434,844 of record NZ_PCGX01000010.1, read on the forward strand.
GGCCAGATCCACGGGCGAGCGAACTGGCGCTCGTACCGTGGTAAATCGGCAGATCCACCGAGATCTGCGGAATGACGATTGAGCCCATGATGCCGTCGTTCGAAGCGTTGAGCAGACCCATATAGGTGGCATCCCTCGCCGAGGCTGAATCGCTGGCATCGTTGGTGGTGGACTGCCCGGCATTCGTGGTGAAGGGGTCCGTTTCCTCGCCGATATCGCCCTGCCCGCCCTCAGCGAGCTGCTTGTTATACGCCCGTGCAGCCGCGAGGGCTTCCTTGGCTTTCGGATACGGCCACCCGTCCACTTGGTTGACGACTTCAGCCGCGAGCCGCGCCTGGCGTTGATGGTCGATGAACTGCAAGACGTATGGATATCCGATGATTGCGCAACCGACGATGGCACAGACAATGGCGAGAGCCGTGAACACCTGAGCCTGACGTTGCGCCGACCGGGCTTTGCGCAATCGCTGTTGGTCTTCGGCAGTGAAAATCTCCGGCATGGTAGAGGCGTTGGCAACGAACCCATGGGTGCGGTCAGGCCTGTCAGACTGGGCAGACTGAGCAGACTGGACTGATTTGGAGGGTTGCGCAGGCAGCGACGGCTGGGCCGATGAGACCACATGCGTATGCTTGGCCCGATTCGCCATGGGACCTCCTTGCCTCGGCCTGCGGAGTTGAACCGATGGCCGCCTTCGATAGTCATGACAGGCCCCGTCTCCGGGATGGTCCGAGCGGATCGATCCGGGGACGGGGCCTGTCAAATAGCATCATGAGCCGATGTGGCGGACGCCATACCGTAGTGCGGACATGGCGCCTACCTCATCAGGCGCGTTGCGCCGCCTTACGCGCCCGCACCGCGAACAGCGCAGCCACGGCGATCACCGCCACGCCGATGATGGTGAACATCGCGATGCCCGCGGCACCGGTCTTCGGCAGCTGGGTGATGGAGGTGACGTTCTTCACCGTCGCGGTGTCTCCGGTGGGCGCGCTGGTGTCGTTCGTGCTCGCGGTCACCAGCTTGTACACGTCTTGAGTGGTGTCGTAGGTATACGACAAATCAGTCAGCCAATCATCACCGGCTTTGGTGGCGGTACCAGATCTGGCAGGATTGGTGTAGTCATTGCCGAAGGTGTCCTTGAGCGTGACCGTGTAGGTCGGCGCAACCGCCCGGAGGTAGGTATCAGGCACCTTGGTTTCCTTGACGGTGTAAGTCACCCCATCCTTGCTGGCCTTGAGACCCTTAACCTTGATCAAGCCGTTGCTGTCGGAGACCAGGTCGGTGGTTGAGCTGTCTTTATCGACGACGTAGGCCCCGTCAGTAGTGTCTTTGGTGAACTTGAGCGGAGTGCCTCCGGTGGACACCTGGAAGGTCGCGCCTTGCAGATTGCCGCCTGCGGCATTGACCTTGTGGATGGTGAACTCGTGGGTGTACACGTTCACGATCGGGCCTTGAACCGTGGTCTTCGAGGATGTATCGGACGGATTGTTCGAATACTCGAGCCGTACGGTGTTGTTGTTGCCCAAGGAATCCGCGCCGGTGCCGGCGGGGGAGGAACCCTTGGTGGTGGTCGTGGCGGCGGTGGACAGCTTGCCGGAAACGATCACGGTGATGGTGTCCCCGCTCTCCCAGCCGTCCCATGCCTGACCGAGGTTTTTCGAAGTGTCCGCCTGCGCTTTGTTGACCAACCGCTCGAAATCGATAGTCAGCTTGTTGAGATCAGTGGCAGAGCTGGTGGTCGACTCGGCGCTGGTGGTGAAGTCGGACTTGACGGTCAGCTGTTGGCTCTTCGTGGTGTCATACACGGACACGACCGTCTGGTCGGTGAACTTGCCCGCTTCGAAGGTGTCGACGATGCTGAGCTGGCGGGTTGCCTTCGGATTGTTGAGTGTCGGGTCCCAAGCATAGCCGTCGTAGTTCGGGATCGTCGTGGTCAGCTTGAAATACACGGTGTCCGTGGTGTTGTAGGACGGATCGTTGTTCGTGGTGAAGGAGGACGGATCGTTATCCTGAGCCGTACTGTTTTTGGTCACGACCTCCTTGGTGATGGGGGCTGTCGTGTCCTTGAGCGTCACCTTGCCGACATCTCCGGGATCAGTGATTGCAGTATTGGCGAAAGTCGTGCCGACGATCATGGGAACCGACTGGGTGCTGTTCGCCGCGTCTTGACCGCTGGTATATGTATCGAGAATCAGGTACAGGCCCTCGGGCAGCGTCGCAGTGAACGTCTTGGTATTCGTATCAGCCGTCAGTTCCTTGCTGTAGGACGGTGTCCACGTGCTGGATTTCAGTGAAGCCAACTTGTCGGCGAATTTGCGCTCGTCTGATGTTTTGGTATCCGTACCCTCCAAGTAGCCGTATGTAGCCGGCGATGAATCCACGGACAGCTGCTTGAGCCCTTCCTCCGCTTTGGTGAGCGTGCCGGATGCGGTCGCCTTAATGCTGGTGGCGTCGAGGGCGGTCTCGATGGCGCTCTCATCACTTTTGTCGACAATGTACTTGAACGTTGAGGTGTCCAGCTTGCCGTCTGTCGCGGCATACTCTCCGCTGTTATACGCGGCGATTTTGTATGCAGTCAATGTATGACCGGCAGTGCCGTTGCTCGCAGTGACCGTGATCGTACCTGGATATTCGATTGTCTCCGCCTGGGCGCTACCTACTCCAAGCGCCAATCCGCTCAGCGCGATGGCCGCTGCGGCCACGCCTGAGAGGAATCTGCGTATTGAACTCTTCATGATTCTCCTTGCTCGTGATTGTTTGCGCGGGCTGTCGCCGCCCGCCCCTTCCAGCCGCACACCCTCCGCAGCTGGAGAACATATTCAGTTATCGTAGCGGTACCACTACTGATTGCGTCCGCAACAGCTCAGCTCATGCCAAGGGCATTGCATCCGCCGGCGGCAGGCGTGTGAGGGAGCGTTGCCTGCCGGGATCAATAGCGCAAAACCGCCATTATCCGCGTCTGCGCCGCTTTGCGATGCCATATGATACCGCCGCGACAGCGAGCACTGATATGCCGATTATCGCCACAATTCTTGGGGTCCATTCACCTCCTGTCAATGGCAACGATGTGATGGAAATCTCATTTTCGATGGATCCAACGTCTTTAGTGAGCAGGTTCGCATCGATTGCACTCGTGCTCTTAGCACGCACAATGGTGAACGTGTGGGATGTTTTATCCGCGATATACCCGTCGGGCGCGGTGTCCTCCTGCAACGTATAGGTGCCCCACGGCAGATTGTCGAGCTTGAAGCCTCCAGCCGCCCGATCCACGTCGCACGCCCAAGTAGTGGAGCATGCCGTATTCGTCGTAGAGCCGTCGGTCGGGGCCCAGTCCGTGATGGTGACGTTCTGGCAGCTGTCCGGGGAGCTGTCAGGACAGAACGTGACCTTCCAACTCGACCCGCGCAGATTGTGGCCGGTGATATCTGTCTTCTTCCAGGTGGCAGAACCGGTCTGCCTGATGTCGCCGATGGTATTCATGGATGTTCCAGACGCGTCGGCAAGCATTGTCGTGTGGCCTGAGGCATCCGTGATGTCCGAAGCGTCACCGTCCGGCGAGATGGTGAAGGTGTACCACGCGTCGGACGAGTCGGGCAAGTCATAGAGCGCCGGCGCCACGGTTTCCAACAGCTTGTAGGTGCCTGCGGGAAGCCCTTGCACGTTGATGATGCCGTCGGCAGTATCGGTGTCGGTGTATGTCGAGGCGTTGCCGGTGCATCGGGTCGTGTCGATGGTCTGATTGTTGTCCGCGATGCAGTATGTTGTGTCGGTTGCCTCACCACTGGAATCCAGCAGGGTAATCTTCCATTGCGAGCCTGGCAGCGCGGTCAGCGTGCCGCCGGCTTGTTTGGTGTCGCCGTCAACTTTACGCCACACCACTTGAGTCGGATTGTTGACGACGGTCAGTGAGCCGTCGGTATTCGCGCTGACACCGGAGTCCCAGCTCAGCACGCCGTTGGTGACGGTGAAGCCGTAGCCTTTGGTGTCCCGCTTGTAGCCTTCCGGCGCAACGCTTTCCGTAAGCTTGTAGGTGCCGTCGGCGAGATTGGTGAGCGTGAAGACGCCGACCGTCGCATTGGTATCGTCAAGCGTAGCTGAAGTATTGGCCGTACCCGTCGTGCCTGAATCTGAATCCGCCCCGGAAGCCGAACCGGAAGTCGTCAATTCCGACCCCGACGACGTGTCGCTCTCCGTTGCGGTTCCTGACGTGGTCGTGGTTTGTCCCACGTTGATGGTGGCATCCGAACCTTCCAATGTCTGGTCCGCGGCCACCGGGCATGATGTCCCGGACGGTGCCCCATCCTTGGCGCTGCCACCGGACACGGTGATCGCCGTGCCTCCGGTGAACGTGAAGTTCTTGTTCTTGCTTGGCTGATACCAGCCTCCGCTGTCAGTCGTGTTGCTGGTAGTGAACAGGAATTCCTTACCCGCCTGTGCGAGGTCGATTACCGTGGCCACATAGTCGTTGCTGCAACTCACCGCCTTCATAAGGGTGTAATTGCCCACTGTCGGCCATGTGCCGTCATTGGCCTGATACTTGAGGTAGACGTCGCCAGTCCAGCCGTTTTCGGTGTGGTGGAAGTACACGACGGTCTTGGTCGGATCCGTGTCCTGGACGGTGACGCGGAAGCGGATAGATTTGTTTCCGGCCTGTACAATCACCATCGTTGTGCCATTCGCAACGGCGGTAATCAAGCCTGAATCAGATACCGTCACCACATTCGTATCATTGGAAGACCACACCGGCTCAACCGAACTTGGAGAAGCTGAAGCATCTAAATCAACGCTAGTGCCGTTGAACATAGATATAGTCGCATCAGTGACCACGGTACTGTTCAAGGCACCGGCCGCCTTGGCGACCGTGCTGCCGTCGCGTGTCACCGTCAACGATGTGACATCGGTGGATTCGACCGTGACCGTGACGCTCCCGCATTTGGTGGTATCCGATACCGCGCAAGCCTTGATCACCGCCTTGCCGGCAGCGATACCGGTGACGACGCCGTCGGACACCACGGCGACACCAGGATTGCTCGTGCTCCATGTCACCTGCTGATTGGAACCGTCAGGCGCCACCGTCGCGGACAGTGCGATATTGCTGTATTCCTTGACCTTCGCCGAGCCTTCGGTCACATCATTGCCGTTCAAAGCCAGGGAGACACCGTTCGGAGCAACCGTGTTGTCCTTGACCGTATAGTCGACCGCGGTGCCGGATGCCGGCGTATAGGTCAACTTCCACTGCGATCCCGGCAGTGCCTGCCCGGACTCGTTTTCCTTGCGCCACGTGACGCTCGGTCCGGTTTTCACGTCGCCAATCGCGTAATAGCTGGAGTCGGAACCGGAATTCGAATCGGTAATCGAATGCAACCGGTTGTCGGTGGTGCCCGAAGCCGTATACACCCGTCCTGTCAGATGGTTCTCGCCGGAATACCCTGAACTCTTGGTCTGCGCCGTGTAGATATTCGTATTGAGCTGGTATCCGCTGGGAGCGGCCGCCTCACGGATGTAATAGTTTGCGTTCGCCGTCAGCCCCTGGACCGTGATGACACCGGCGGCCGCATTCGTATCGTTCCTCCCGTTGTCAACGACGGTGACGAGCGGATTCGTGCGGTTCTCGGCGTCACTGATCGAACCGTAGACCGTCCACGTTGAGCCCGACAGCAGCTTGGCGTCGGTGTCGCTGACTTTGGCGAAGGTGATAGAAGCAGCATCAGACGTGAACCATGGCAGGTTGTGCCGTTCCTGATCCATATCAATCACCGAAGTGCTGCTGCCGTTCTCGAAATTCGTAAACTGGGTACCGTCACTGTACGATACGACTTCCGTAGCCGGGTTATCCATCTCGAAATCACCGCCGACATAGACGCGGCCGTTCGTGGAAACATGCGACTGGAAACTGCCATTGGGCACGTAGATGCTGCCCATCCAGCTCGCCGCCGGGTCGTCAGTGGTGCTCATGGCCTTGGCAGTTCCCTCGGAACCGGTCGATCCGCTTTTGACGGTTTGCATGCCGGAACCTTGGCCGCCTTTGATGGTCAACTGCGACGTATACGGGAAGTTCCACAACAGTTGCTGCACCCTGGTAGCAAAGACCTCGGTCTCGTCCTCGGACGTGGAGGATACCCCCACACCGTCGGTCTTCGCGCCACGCGCATACCATCCGGCGATTTCGTTGACATCGCTGTCTGTGATCTTGGAATTCTTCGTTCCGCCCCACCACAGGCGCCAGCCATTGTTGAACGTCACCGTATTCGAGGCCGTGCTGCCATCATCATTCACGACGTTGATGATCACCGAAGCGGTGTCCGGAATGTCGCGCAACCAGAAATCAATGCCGGTATAGCCGGTGGAATCGAGCTTGGATACAGGCAGATCGAATACCTGGAAGCTGGACGTGCCGTCGCCCGTCAACGTGATGAGTTTCTCATTGACGCTGCTCGACGAGAACACGAATTTATAGCTGTCGACCGATTGTGTGTTGTAGATTTCGCGCTTGAAATAATCGTACTTGTAGCGGGTGAAGTCCTGAGATGGCGCCACATCATCCACCTCGCAGGTCCCATTGGCACGCAAGGCGACAAGCTTTTTGGAATCAGACTGCACCTGCGACAGATAGTCGGAATAGTCCGTGCCGTTGACCGTGAACGATGACGCATCGGCGAACGTACTCCAGGAACCCGCTTTACGTTTGCCATCAGTACTGCTCACACTCGCAAGAGATGCATAGGATGAATCAGTGTCGTGCCCCCATTCGTTCGCGATGGACGAAGACCCGGAGACGGTCGCCGTATAGGAGAAATCACGCGTCGCGCCATACGAGGAGCCGATCCAGCCGCCGCCATAGTTGACGGTGCTGCCGGTGCTGGTCGCCGGCCACGCGGCGATATCGACAGAAGATGAGTTCATCAGCGCCGTGACATCGGATTGGTCGCTGCCCCTGACTGCCAAAACACTGGCGTTATGGGTGCCGCTGCTGTCGGAATACGTTTCCTTGGGGCGATACTGCGAACCGAAGCCGACGACACCGAAGCGGAAACCGAGACCACCCCAGCTGTTCTTCAGCTGGCGCATCGCCAGACGCCCATTGACCAGCGTCAAGCCCTCGGCCTCGGCGGCATACGATCCAGTAATGCCGTTCTCACCGTTGAGGTTTGATTGCACCGTGCCCGAATCCGAGCCGATTTTCTTGCCCACGTACATATTGCCGCCCACATACGTGGCGACACCCGTATCCGGGTTGCTTGTGCCATCAATGTTATCGCCCATCTTCAGCGGCACGGACGTGTGAATCGACCCCGCGGCGGTGATATTCGGATCGAAGCCGTCGGATGCCCCCGCAGCTCCAGCCGGAGAGAACGCCACCAGATATGTCGCAACAATCGCTGCAACCACACTCACCGCGATGAACGGCACCACGACATGGGCATGGGCCTTCGAAACAACACGACCGAGAGCATGGCTGGGGTTGTGCCGCCTCCACCGGAACCACACAACAGACCGTTTCCGGGATGAATGCATACGGCGTGAGGGAACCAAACGCTTGCGATTCGTCATCAACGTTTCCTTTCCCTCGTTATGACGGTTGCCGACACTGGCCACCATCAAACATTCTGCATCTCAGCGAATGATGACGTGCTTCACCACCGTCGTTCACATCCGCTTACTGCAATCGTTACAATTCTATTCAATGTAGCAGAAACGGACGGAAGCGCAAAACGCGAAATACTAGCTTCAACGGTGAATCTACGGCTATGCGGCCGAAACCATGCAACGCATTGCGCACGGTCAACAATTGCGAACGTAATCATACATTTCGCCGACAGCGCACCCTATACGCAACCTGCCAGCACCCCCTCATCGTTCCCCCATGCAACGGCATGCCTTCAGCGAACGTGCCGACCATGGACGTGGGGCACCCTCCCCCTCACGCATGGGCATGCCCGTCCGGCCGCACCCGTCACCATACGGCAGCGGGGCCGCCGCTTGAACGACGACCCCGCTGGCTACACATTCACACCAAGCGAACGGACAACAACCCGTTCACCGGGAACTCACAGCACCGCCATGCAGACGAAATCAAGGATGAACAGCGCAGAGACCACCCAGATCACCGGATGAACCTCCTTGGCCTTACCCTTGCAGGTCTTCACGATGCAGTACGTGATGAAACCGCCGGCGATACCATACGAAATCGAATAGGAGAACGCCATGAACACGGCGGCGAACAGCGCCGGAATCGCATCCTCGATGTTATCCCACGCGATTTCCTTCAGGCTTGCGGCCATCATGCAACCGACAATCACCAGCACGCCAGCCGTCGCAGCGGACGGGACAGCGGAAATCACCGGGGACAGGAATGCGGACAGGGCGAAGCAGATCGCCACCACAACCGACGTCAGGCCAGTGCGGCCGCCGGCCCCGATACCAGCCGCGGACTCCACATAGGTCGTCGTGTTCGAAGTGCCGAAAATCGCGCCGATCGACGTGGCGATGGAATCGGCGAACAGCGCGCGATCCATCTTCGAGCTGAAGCCGGAACCGTTCTCCAGAGCCTTCTCATCTTCAGCGGAGAAGATGCCGCTGCGGCGTCCCGTACCGATGAAGGTGCCCAGCGTGTCGAAGGTATCAGACATCGAGAACGCGAAAATCGTCACCAGCACCAGCGGAATACGCGCCGGGTCGGAGAACAGTGCCGGGAAGCCCTTGGCGCTGAAGATCGCGCAGAAGGTGGTCGGCAACTGGGAGAAGGTCTGGCCGATCGACACGGAATTCGACATCGTGGTAAGGCCCATCGGGATGCCGATGATCGTGGTGATAATGATGGTCAGCAGCAGGCCGGCCTTCACCTTGGTCACCGTGAACACGATGGCCAGCAGCAGGCCGATGAGGAACAGCCACAGCGTCGGGTTGTTCAGCGTGGCCAGACCAGGGGTCGCGGCGGTTGCCAGACCCTTGCCGGCGGACTTCGTATCCTTCGGGGTGAAGGTGATGAAGCCGACATTGAGCATGCCGACATACGCCACGAACAGGCCGATGCCGCCGCCAATCGCGTGCTGCAACACCTCAGGAATCGCCTGGATGATCATCTTGCGGATCTTGGTAACTGTGATGATGATGTTAATCAGGCCGCACAGGAACACCATGCACAAAGTCTCCTGCCAAGTGAACTTCAGACCGAAGCACACCGTATACGTGAAGAACGCATTCAGCCCCATGCCTGCAGCCTGCGCGTACGGGACATTGGCGAACAGGCCCATGACCAGCGTGCCGATAATCGCCGCGATAATCGTGGCAAGGAACACACCGCCCCACGGCATACCCGTCTGGCTCAAAATCTGCGGGTTGACGACGATGATATACGACATCGCGAAGAACGTGGTCAAACCAGCGGTGATCTCGGTGGATACCGTGGTGCCGTTCTCCTTGAGATGGAAGAACTTCTCCATAAGTTCTGCTCTCTCCTTGATTCTTGGTTTGCGCGCGACGGATGAGCGCCACGCTGAGGTTACTGCGACTCGCCCAGTCGCCGGCACAGACGGCCGGTGGCAAGGTTCACGTGGTGGGCGGGCAGCGCCTTGACGCTGGGCCGACCCATCGGACATGCTCACGATAGCATGTGGAGAAGTCATGAAGACGCGGGGGCATCTTCCGACCACATTTGCCCGGCGTGGTGGACCCACCGGCAGCGCATTCGTAATATGCACATGTATTGCATCAGAAAGAATCCGGGAACGAACATCACAACAGGAACATCATCATGAATATTACCCAGCGATCCCCGAACCCCGCTCCGAAAACACAGGGCTTCCACGAGCAACTGCAGGCGCGAAGTATCGCCGCACAACAACAATGTCTGTCACTACCGAACAACGCCGGCGCGCAACTCATCTTCGCAGCGGCGACATCTCTGGAACTTCAATGCATCCCAGTACTTCGACATCCCGACGAGACGCTGAATCTTCTCGACGCGACCAGTCTGCCCGGTATGCCGCGCGCACGATGCATGGGAATCAGAGAACACCGATGGCACATCGGGACTCAGGAATCTGTGATCCGGCACCGTAGCGGGCTGCGCACGCTTGATCCGCTCCACTCGTGGGCGCAACTGGCCACACAGCGCACGCTTGAAGAACTCATCATCATCGGTGATGCAGTAGCCACAACCCTGGCAAAGAACAATACTCCCCTCAGCAAGGAGTTGACGCAGCAACTGCGCGCCACACAAGCGGAGCTACAATCACAGACTGCGCAACATCAGATTCCGGTTCAATCTACAGTAGTCGAGACCATCCGTAGATTCGTCAGTCGCACGGAACGGTACCACGGGAAAAAAGCATGCATCCGAGCCGCGCAATATATTGCTTGCGGATCGATGTCCATGCAAGAAACACGAGTACGACTTGCGCTGATTCAACATGGGTTGCCCCGACCCGATTGTAATCTTGCAGTCAATCTTCTGACCTTCAATTCAGGAGTGCCGTACACGCTAGATCTTGCATGGTCTGAGGCAAAAGTCGGCATCGAATATGACGGAGACCACCACCGCACCGATCGAAGGCAATGGCGCAACGACCACGAAAAACGCAATCGTTTGCAACAGAACGGATGGCACATTTTCACCATTGACGCGGATACCATCAACACCGTTGATGCCCGGGCGCACTTTGCGCTCAATGTAGCGCGGGTGCTCAGCCAGCGCGGTGTCATGTCAGGATTCCGACCCATTGCGAAGCCGTTGTGAAGGAGAAGCGATCAAGCGTGGGGGCAGAATCCGCAGTAGATGCGAATGTTGCTGTTGCGCGGCAACAATGGCTGCACGGGAGGAGAAAAATCAAAGAGACGCAGGCAGTCGAGCGAAGACAGTGGCAGACACTAGCGGGACTCCCGGGCGGATTCGCCAAACTAGTGCCGAGCTCCCGGGAGTTCTTGCAGATTCGCACAATGGTGGCTGAACTCCCGGGAGTTTAGGAGCAAGGACGCGTTTTGCCACTCATGTGACAAAGAAAACGTTGGAATACCAACACTCCCTCAATGAGGGCAGTGGGAGTTTATGACAAATCCGCGGAACAGCGACTAAACTCCCGGGAGTTTGATTGCCACGGCGAAATTTGGCACAGATGCGACAAGAAGAACGTTGAAATACCAACACGAGCATAATTACGCCAATGGGAGTTTACGCTCCCAATCGCAAATCAAGCGAGAAGTCCCACGCCGATGCGGGAGAACAGGGTGGAAATAGAAGAACACGCATAAACTCCCGGCGTAGGACGCCTGGCAAGGAAATTTAGGACGGATTGGCGGGATAGGCGGCGCGCTCCCATGAATCGGCATAGCGCAGCGGACGACGTGCTCCGAGTCAGATGCAGGTTGAAAGCCGACAACGGATACGCCCCGCGCCGACGCGCGGGGCCACATTTCCCGGCCGGCCGAAGCCGGCTTGCAGCGGCCCCACCGGGCCGACGCCACGTTTCGGCTGAAAAATCAGCCTCACGTGCAATTATTGAGCCCCGCGCTCGCGCGCGGGGCCACATTTTCTGGCCGGCTGAAGCCGGCTTGCGTCGGTCCACTGGGCCGACGCTACGTTTTGGCTGATAAATCAGCCAAATCGTCCAGATACGTATCGCTCGGCTTCTTCGTTTTGGGGGTTGTTGAACATCGTGGTCGTGTCGGCGAAATACTCGAGATGACCAGGCTGGCCAACGGCCTTCAGGTTGAAGAAGGCGGTGAAGTCGGCGATACGCGCCGCCTGCTGCATGTTGTGGGTCACGATCACAATCGTGTAATCATGCTTGAGCTCGTTGATCAGATCCTCCACGGCCAGCGTGGAAATCGGGTCAAGCGCGGAGCACGGCTCATCCATCAGCAGCACCTGAGGGTGAACAGCCACAGCGCGCGCAATGCACAAGCGCTGTTGCTGCCCACCGGACAGGCCCACACCCGGATTGTCGAGGCGGTCCTTCACTTCGTTCCACAGATTCGCGCCACGCAACGCCCACTCGACCAGATCATCGGCGTCCGACTTGCTCAGGTGTTTGTTGTTGAGCTTCACACCGGCAAGCACGTTCTCGCGAATCGACATGGTCGGGAACGGGTTCGGGCGCTGGAACACCATGCCGACATCACGGCGGACAGCCACCGGGTCCACATCCTTGTCATACAGGTTGCGGCCTTCCAGCAGCACCTCGCCCTTGACGTGAGCGCCGGGGATGATCTCATGCATGCGGTCGAGCGTGCGCAGCACCGTCGACTTGCCGCACCCGGACGGACCGATGAACGCGGTGACCTTGTTCGGCTCGATGTTGATGTTCACATCTTCCACAGCGAGGAAATCGCCGTAGTAGATGTTCAGATTCTTGACATCAATACGTTGTCCCATTGTTTTCCTTCAGTTTGTTCCGGATTTCCGGAAACGATTGCATTCGCGTCAGCGTTCAGACTTCACCGCGAACACGCGGGCGACCAGACGACCGATCAGGTTCAAAATCAGCACGATCACGATGAGCATCAAAGCCGCAGCCCATGCACGCTGCATCGGGATGTCGGTCACGCAGGAAGCTCCGGCGGACGCGGGGCACGCGACCTTGAGCTTGCTGTACTCCTGGTAGACGTAGACCGGCAGCGTGGTCATCTGACCGCTGAACAGGTTCACGTTCGTCGTGGAGATGTAGCCGGCAGTCATCAGCAACGGGGCGGTTTCGCCTACCACGCGCGCAATCGCCAGGATTACTCCCGACACGATACCCGGCAGAGCGGTGCGCAGCACGATCTTGGTAATCGTCCGCTGTTTGGTCACGCCCAGCGCGTACGAGGCTTCGCGCAAATCGTTCGGCACAATCTTGAGCATCTCCTCGCTGGATTTGACAACCGTCGGGATCATCAGCAGAGACAACGCGACAGAACCCTCGAAACCGTTGAACGTACCCGGTCCGACGAGAATCGTGAACATGGAGAACGCGAACAAGCCTGCGACAATCGAAGGCACACCGCTCATGACATCGACAAGCAGGCCGATGGACTTGGCGAATTTGCCGCCACGCGAGTATTCGATGAGGAACACCGAGCACATGATGCCGATCGGCACCGAAATGACCAGCGCGCCGAGCGTGATTTCCAGCGTGCCGATGATGGCGTGCTGGATGCCGCCATACCCGCCGGACGCGGTCGGCCGCCCGCCGATCACGCCGGACATGTTGTAGGACAGGAAGTTGAGATTGAGCCTCTGCACGCCGTTGGAGATAGTCGTCCACAGCACGGAGAACAGCGGGATGAGCGCGACGACGAACGCGACCGAAATCAGCGCCGCCATGGCGACGTCATGACGCTTGCGGCGGGCGACCATGGAACGCGTGGGTTTGAACTTGTCAAAGTCAATAACTGGCGCGCCTTTCATCGGCGACTCGCCAGCAGCTTTCGCATATTCTTCCGAAGCGGTCATCATGCGCTCACTTTCTGCGTGATCTTGCGGGCGATGAAGTTGACCACGAAGGTGATCAGGAACAGCACAAGGCCGGTGCCGATCAACGTGGACACGCCCAGCGAGTTCGCCTCAGGATACTGGGCGGCAATATTCGCTGCGATGGTCTGGTTCTGCGACGCTTGAAGGATCTTGAACGAGTAATGCAGGCCGGGAGAAAGAATCATGAGGACTGCCATCGTCTCGCCGAGCGCGCGTCCCAGACCGAGCATCGAAGCGGAAACGACGCCGGACTTGCCGAACGGCAGCACCGCGAGCTTAATCATCTCCCACTTGGTGGCACCGAGCGCGAGCGCTGCCTCCTGCTGCAAACGCGGAGTCTGCAAGTAGACGTCGCGCGCCATGGAGGTGATAATCGGCAGAATCATGACAGCCAAGACGACAGCCACCGTGGCGACCGTACGGGCAGGGTTGGCGGCAGGTCCCTTGAACAGCGGAATCCAGCCGAGGTATTTGGCGACCCAGTTCCAGAACGGGTAGATGGCCGGCACCAGAACGATGCCGCCCCACAGGCCGTAGATAACCGACGGGATCGCCGCCAGAAGGTCGACAATCGTGCTCAGCGCGGTCGCCAATCCCTTGGGGGCATACTGCGAAATGAATAGCGCGATGCCGACGGATACGAAGAAAGCGATAAGCAGGGCGAGCGCCGCAACCAGGATGGTGCCGAACGCAAGAGGCCCTACATATTGCCAGAAGTTATGCGCCTTGCTGCCGGTGAACGACTCGATAGTCGCCTTGTTGGCGTTCTGGTCGCCGCCGATGAGCGGCCAAGCGCGGAAGAAGAGGAAGAGAAAGACCGCGGCAAGCACGACAAGGATGAGGGTGCCGCATGCGAATGCGACCCATCTGAACACCTTGTCCGCTGCTTTACCGCCGACCGGTTGGTCGATCGTGGATTTCTCGGAACTCACAGGTTCTCCTTAAGGGCTTACGCCCGTAAATCGGGCACATGGTGGAACCGGCTTCAGGCCGCGCCCCGGCTTGAAGCTGGGCCGCGGCCTGAAATCGTTTCATCATTCCATTATCGATGATACCGTCTGACGGGCGTATCACGGCCCGCCCGGAATCCTACCCGGGCGAACCGTTCAGCGCGCGTTACTTGGTTTTGATCGCGTCAATCGACTTGGTGATCTTGGCGCGCAGCGTGTCGCTCATCGGGGCGGATCCGGCGTTGTCGGCGGCGACCTGCTGACCGTCCTTGCTGACCACGTAGGTGAGCCAGGACTTCACGAACTTCGCGGTGTTGGCGTCCTTGTAGGCCGGGCACACGACGTCGTAGGAGACCAGCACGACCGGGTAGGCGCCATCGGTCTTGGTGGTGTGGTCGAGCTTGACGACCACACGGTTGTCACCCTTGGCGGAATCGTCGAGCGGGGAAGCGTCCACGACCTTGGCGGCGGCTTCAGCCGAATACGGGACGTACTTCTCGCCGACCTTCACGGCCACGGTGCCCAAATCGCCGGCCTTGGAGGCGTCGGCGTAGCCGATGGTGCCGTCGGCCTGGCTGACGGTGTTGATCACGCCATCAGTGCCCTTGGCGCCCTGGCCGACCTCGTTCGGCCAGTTCTCGCCGAGGTCATAGCTCCAGGCATCCGGAGCGACATCTTTGACGTAACTCAGGAAGTTCTTGGTGGTGCCGGACTTATCGGAACGGTGGACCACGGTGATCGCGGTGTCAGGCAGGTTGACCTTCGGGTTCTGCTGCTTGATCGCGTCATCGTTCCACTTGGTGATCTTGCCGTCGAAGATCTTGGCGATGGTCTCGCCGTCGAGGTTGAGGTGCTTGTCCTTGCCGGAGATGCCCTTCAAGTTGAACACGATGGCGATCGGGGAAATGTAGACCGGGACGTCGAACGCGGTGCCGGAAGCGCACACGCTCTTCGACTGGGAGACCTCGTCATCGCTCAGCGAGGCATCGGAACCTGCCCACGCGGTGGCACCGGTGAGGAAGGTGCTCACGCCAGCGCCCGAACCGCTCGGGTTGTACGAGATCTTCGCATCAGGATTCTGCTCCTGATAGCTGGCGATCCAAGCCTCGACAGCGGACTGCTGCGAGGAGGCGCCGGCACCCTGGAACTCGCCGGAAATCTTCTCGGCGGCAGAGGAGGACGAGCCGGAGCTGGAAGTACCAGATGCAGGCTCGTTGTTTCCGCAGGCGCCAAGTGCCGCGATCATGGCGACACCGGAAACAGCTGCGATGGAACGTACAAGCAAATTCTTACGCATGTCTTCTAATCCCTCTGAACATTGCAACGGGCGCGATTGCGCCCTGTGCCTCGGAGCGTGTACCCCGCATCATAAACATGGCACCTTTCCATTCATGACAATTCAAGCCTATGGGAGATTGCGGGGGCTACGGGCCAAATCAGGTGAACGGAAGATGAACTCTTGTCGATATCGTGGGGGCCGCCGCAGGATTGCGTCTCCTGCAAATTACCCACCCACAACCTTCTACCGATGCTGAGGGCGGTGTGAGCATCGGCAGAAACAGGAATTACACAAACTGGCTACGCTGGGAGCGCCCGTCGCGTAACCAGTTTGGGTAAGCACGCAAACCAGCTACGCCGACACGGCCCGCCGCGCAACCAGTTTGGGAAAGCGGACGCGCGCGGGGTCACTTGGCGGGGTCGTCGATTTTGTAGCCCAGGCCGCGCACGGTCGTCAGGTACTGCGGGTGGGACGGATCGGTCTCGATCTTGGAACGCACGCGCTTGACATGCACGTCCAACGTCTTGGTATCGCCGACATAATTCGACCCCCAAATACGGTCAATCAGCTGGTGTCGGGTCATCACGCGCCCCTTGTTCTGCATGAGGTATTCGAGCAACTCGAATTCCTTGAGCGGGAAGAACACATCCTGCCCGCGCACGGTGACCTGATGCTCGCCCACATGCATGGTGATATCGCCGCAGACGAGCGCGACATCGTCATCCTGCGCGCCGGACGCCTGTTCTACGGACTGATTGCGACGCAGCACCGCACGGATGCGCGCCAACAGCTCGCGGAACGAATACGGTTTGGTCACATAGTCATCTGCACCTATTTCCAGCCCGACGACTTTGTCGATCTCCGCGCTTTTCGCGGTGAGCATGATAATCGGCACGCGGCTCTGCTCGCGGATGCGCCGGCACAACGCGATTCCGTCGATGCCGGGAAGCATCAGGTCAAGTAAAACCAGGTCTGCGCCGCCGCGAGTGAACAGTTCCAAGCCCTCCTCGCCAGTTTCGGCGGCCTCGACGTCATATCCTTCGCGGGTCAGCTGATAGACCAACGGTTCTCGATAGGATTCCTCATCTTCAACGATCAGAATGCGTGTCATGCTGTTGTTCTGCTCCTTGCTGTTCCATCTGTCCCGTCTCTACGGCCTGCCTGTCCGTCCGCTCTTGCGACGGCGGCTTCCCGACAGCCCGGATGGACGTATCAGCAGCCTCTTGGCTGCTTGCGGACGCATCATGATCGTCGCCACAGGCCAACGGAAGTTCAATCGTGAACGTCGAGCCGCTCCCCTCGTGCGACCACGCTGAAATCGTGCCGCCGCACTCCTCGACGCAATGTTTCGTGATTGCCAGCCCGAGCCCGGTTCCGCCGGTATCGCGCGACCTGGCAGGGTCCACGCGATAGAAGCGCTCGAAGATACGATCCAGTGACTGTTCAGGAATGCCTATCCCCTGATCAATCACCCGGATGGTCACCGTCCCCTCGGCGTCATGCCGCGCGATATCAGCGGTGACGGTCGTCCCTTCGGGGGAATAGTGAATCGCGTTCTCAATCAGGTTCTTGACCGCCGTGGTCAGCGCACGGGAATCAACCATGATAAGCGCCGGACCACCGGTATGCGTCACACGGATATCGATATTCTTGTGCTCGGCCTGCACGGCGTTCTGTTGGGCGGCGTCCCTGACCACATCCAGCGCGTCGACTTGACGTGCGGAAGCGATGCCGGCCGTGCTTTCCGCGCGCTGCAACTCGATCAGACGCTGGACGAGATTGGTCAGGCGTTCTGATTCCTTCGAAATCCGGCCCGAGAAATAACGCACGGCATCCGGGTCGTCCGCCGCGTCGGTGATGGTCTCGGCAAGCAACGATATCGCCCCGGCAGGTGTTTTCAGTTCGTGCGATACATTCGTCACGAAATCGCGGCGCATCATTTCAAACCGGCGGCGTTCACTGATATCGCGGATGAACACGGCCACACGGCTCTCGTCGATCGGCCCTGCGTGAATCATGAGATGGCGCGTGTGCGTCGGGCTTGCCGTCCCTGCTTTGACACCGCGGCCCGGCCGGTCTCCTTCGCCGAGCAGCTGCCGGCTTTCCAAGGTGATTTCGCGGTCCCGGATTTGCCCGTCCGCCGCGACCATCGCCGCAACCTGCGCCATGTCGTCACTGACGAATTGACCATCTTTGACGACGGCGAGCGCTTCTGCCGCGGGACTGACATAGCGGATATGCCCCTGATCATCCGCGATTACCAGCATGTCAGGCATCGTCTTGATGAACTGTTCTTCCGCCTGACGGACCGTTCCGCAGCCGAACACGCTCTGCTGCCGGGTGAAGCCGCCGACATCGTTCGATTGGGCGGCAGTCTCCTTGGCGGGTTCCTCTGCCGGATTGCCCTTCGTGCCAGCTCCAGATTCGCCCGCATCATGCCGGGTCTGTGCGCTCGCGCGGCGTCCCCAACGGTATCCAAGCAGGACGGCGAGCGCCGACACCGCGACCACAACGATTACGGCGATGGCCAATTGACGTGCGTCCATCGTTCCTCCCTGTGCCGCAGTCGCGGCGACTCCATGTCAAGCGTAACCTCACAGATGCTTTGGCATACCCGAGTTTGACTAAAGTTCGCCTGCTGTTCATATTCACCGCCGAATCCGCTGCTGCGCTGTGTCGCGCACGGCGGACTTACGGCAGCGTATTCCCGCTGACCGCCGCTGACAGCGTTTACAGCCGCTTACAGCCGGCGCACGATGTCGATGGCAAGGCGGGCAGCGGTATCCGCGTACTCGGAGATGTCAAATTCCTTGAACACTTCATAATCGGTGTCGGCGTTGTCGCTCAGCGCGCGGATCACGAGGGCCGGCACATCGTTGCGTGCAGCGACATGCGCGACAGCGGCGCCTTCCATCTCGACCGCGTCGGCGCCGGTAGTCTCCCGCACTTCCTCGACCTTCTCAGGCGAATCGACGAAGTAATTGCCGGATGCGATCGTGCCGACAACATGTTTGATTCCGGCCGCATCGAGGGCTGCCGAGGCGACGTCCAACAGGTGGACATCGGAATGGAATTCCTCGGTTTTCGGCTTCCACTGGCCGACCAGACGCATATCAGTGTCCAGATAACGCAAGGTGCCGCCCAGGACGACATCGTTGATATGCAGGTCGCGGTTGAGATTGCCGGCGATGCCGGAGAAAATCACAGCCTGCGGATGGTAGGTGTCGATGAGGTACTGGGTGGTCGCGGCCGCATTGACCAGACCCATACCGCCGACGGTTGCGGCGACACGGACCTGTTCGCCAGCGTTCGTGGTCAGGGTGCCGTGCGCGACGTCGAGACTTGCCTCACGGTGGTGCTCCACGTGGTCCAGCGAAGCTGCGATGAGCGCGACTTCCTCGTCCAATGCCCCGATGATGGCGATGGTGGTGGTCATTGTTGTTCCTTTGCTCTTGTGTGTTGCGTTGGTTTGATGTGTTGACGTGTTGATGCGCTGATGTTGTTCCGTGCCGACGCGTTAGTGCGTTGGTGCGTTGATTTGCCGCCCGAATCACTCGTTCCAGCGACGTTGCGCGACGGCTTGCGCCAATTCACGCAACAGTTGTTCGGTATCAGGCCACGACAGGCAACGGTCGGTTATGGATTGGCCGTAAACCAGCTGATTAAGCGGGGCAGGCTTCTGGTTGCCGCCCTCAAGGAAGCTCTCCATCATCACACCGGTGATGCCGCGCTCGCCCTGGGCGATCCTCGCGGCGATATCGCGCACGACCTGCGCCTGACGATGCTCGTCCTTGCCGGAATTGCCGTGCGAGCAATCGACGATTAACCCATGCGCCGCCGCGGAATCAGCGGGCAGCATCGCGCGGATGTCCGCCATCGCCTGCGCGACGGATTGCGCATCGTAATTCGGCCCGTGGCTCGAGCCGCGCAACACCACATGGCAGTCGGGATTGCCGAGCGTTTCGACTGCGCTCGCGCGTCCCAGATGGTCGATACCGAAAAACGTGTGCTGTTGGGCGGCCGCATAGCACCCATTGACCGCCGCCTTGACGGATCCGTCCGTGGCGTTCTTGAAACCAACTGGCATAGACAGGCCGCTCGCCAGCTGACGGTGAATCTGGCTTTCCGTATTACGCGCGCCGATTGCTCCCCAGCTGATCGCATCGGCGATATACTGCGGCGATGTCGGCTCCAGGAATTCGGTCGCGGCAGCAAGCCCGGTGTCCAGCACGCTGAGCAGCACGCGGCGGGCGAGCAGCAGGCCCTTGCGAATCTGATGGCTGCCGTCGATGTCGGGGTCGTTAATCAGACCTTTCCAACCGATTGTCGTGCGCGGCTTTTCGAAATACACACGCATGACGATCAGCAACTGGTCATCCAACTCGTCTTTCAGCGCGGACAGGCGATGCGCGTAATCAAGCGCAGCCTTGGGATCATGGACCGAACAGGGGCCCACGATGACCATCAGACGGTCGTCCTGCCCGTACAGGCACGCCCGGATCTCATCGCGCGAATAGGCGACGAGATTCTCCGCCTGCTGCGACAGCGGCAGCGACGACAGCACCTGCGCCGGCGTGGGCAGCGGCTCGAGTTCAAGCACACGGCGGTTGATAATGCGGCTGACACCGACCTGATCCTCCCAGCGCGGAACATCCGTCGCTTCCAAAGGATTCTTGCCTTCGCTGATTGCCTCGTGAATCGCGCGCAAATCCTCCGGCGAATTCAGCGGCTGCTGGCCGACATGCAAAGGATACGCCGCGTGCTGCGGCGCCTCCTGGCTGCCTGGCCTGCCTGACGGCCGCCCTGATGCCGACGGTGTTCTCAGGTCCTTCTTCTGGTCGTTCATCATGCCCTTTCGTCCATACTGACTCAAGCATAACGCCACCGAGCGGAAGGCAGGCAAGACAGTGACCGACGGCAGGCCCGAACTACCGAAGTACCGGACTACCTGATCACGGGACTACCGGACCACCAGGCTACTGGTTCAAGGAACGGCGTGCAGTGACCGCGTCAGCGAGCGTGTGCAGCAGCTGGTCGGTGCGATCCCACGGCACGCAGGCGTCCGTGACGGATTGGCCGTAGACAAGCTGGTCGAGCGGGGCGGGCTTCTGATGACCACCTTTCAGGAAGCTCTCCATCATCACACCGAAAATACCCGGCTCTCCTTGTGCGATGCGCCCGGCGATATTCTCGACCACTTCGGCTTCGCGGACCTCGTTCTTCCCGCAGTTGCCGTGGGCGGCGTCGATGACCACGCCGGCCTCGCTCACACCGGTCGCCTTCGAGGCTTTGAGCGCCTCAAGCGCGGCAGCGACAGACTCGGGGTCATAATTAGGGCCGTGGCTGGAGCCGCGTAAGACCACATGGCAGTCGGGATTGCCCTTCGTTTCAGCCGAAATCACACGGCCGTCAAGATTAATCGAGAGGAAATGATGCTCGAATCCAGCGGTATAGCAGGAATCCGCAGCCGCTTTAATCGATCCGTCCGTGGAGTTCTTGAAACCGACCGGCATGGACAGACCGCTCGCCAGCTCGCGGTGCACCTGGCTTTCCGTGTTGCGGGCGCCGATTGCGCCCCAACTGATCAGGTCGCACAAGTACTGCGGAGTAATCGGGTCAAGCCATTCGGTGGCGGCCGGCAAGCCCAGACCCAGCACATCAGTCAGGACTTTGCGCGCCAGCCACATGCCTTTGCGGATATTGAACCGACCGTCGAGGTCTGGGTCGTTGATCAGGCCTTTCCAGCCGATGGTCGTGCGCGGCTTTTCGAAATACACGCGCATGACGATGAGCAGACGGTCGCTCAACTCGCGGTTGACGGCGGCAAGCTTGGTCGCGTATTCGTGGGCCGCTTTGGGGTCGTGGATCGAGCAGGGGCCGACAAGCACGAGCAGACGGTCATCACGACCGTGCATAATATCGCGGATTTCCTGACGCGAACGCAGCACCAGATCACGCGCATCGTCGGTCAACGGCAACTCACGCAGGAAGGCGCGCGGCGCGGGAATCGGGTCAAGCTGGCGTATGTTGATGTCCACAGTCTCGGGGAGCACGGCCGCATCGCCGAATCGGCGCTCATCCTCAGCACTATCGGGACCACGCAGACCAGCCATCACTCTCTCTCCTTTCGACATTCCGGACATGGACTACTCACCCTATCGCAAGGCGCGGAGCTAGCCCATCGGGTGATTGCATGCTGAAACGCAAACCGCCTGCCGACGCTACTGGTGTTTCAGCGTCGGCAGGCGGGAACGTGAGATGACAGGTGTCGTCAGTCGGCCAGAGCACCCATCGGGTCCCAGGCGGGGAGCATGATGGCGGGCTCGCCCAGCGCTGCCTGGTATTCGGCCGGGAGCATCGTGCGCGGCACGGCCACCTCGTACACGTACTCGGTGAACCAGTCGTCGCTCATGGTGAAGTAGCCCTTGTCAGCAATCTTTTCGCCCCACGAGTTCTCGACACGCCAACGACGGGTCGTTTTGCCGTCATCGGCCACGTCAACACCGACGAACGCCATCGCGTGGTTCATCGCGGAATCGGCGAACCGCACGCGATCCTGCTTGTTCATATCGAAGTCCACATTGTAGACACGGCCGTACTCGAACAGGTCGGTCGCCCAGGCGCCTGACTCGCGGTCCATCATCGGATGACAATCCGCGCCGAACCACACCGGGATGCCCTGCTCGGTCAGGATCCGGCGCACGCAGTCCTTCATGAACTCGTTCGGCACATTGAGGTATTCGGTCGGGTCTCCCCCGGCGACATTGCCCAAATGCTCGATACCAATCTTGCGGCCCTTCGGATGTTCGACGCGCGGATCATCCACGAGGCACACGTAGTCCTCGAGCCCAGCATTCACATACTTCTTCCAGAAGTCGACCGGCGTAATCTCGCCGTCACGATGGAAATTGCCGTCCGCGTCGGTCCACTCCCAATCGAAGCTCTTCGGCGGTTCGCCAAGGTGGATGGTGAGGATGCGATGCCCGGCGTCGGTCGTACGCGCGATAATCTCGTCGATCTGCGCCTTGTTCGTGTACATATGCGCGACCGCGGTGTGCAGCAGCGCACGCAGCTGCGTGTTCATCTCGCCGGTGTTCTTCGAGGACGCGGTCTCCGGGAACAGGTCCTTGGGGACGGCACCGTACTTCTTGTACACGTTCATCGCCATCGTCCACTGGCCGCCGTCGCCCATCACGTCATGCAGAAGATGCTGCATCAGGCGGGAATCCGACGGCTCGCCGGCGCGCACCAACGCGGCGACGTCCTTGAGGAAGTAGTTGACGCGCTCGAGCTTGTCATAGTACATCGCGTAATTCTGGGAAAACTCAAACTCCTTCAGCCCCAGGTTCTTCTTCGCGATGAAGCGGGCGACATTCAGCGAGCTGAACAGCCAGCAGCGGCCGGAATGGTCCTGATGGGTGACGGTGCCGTTGTCAACGACCGTGGAGAAGCGCCGCTGCAGGCGGCGGGCACGGTCATAGTTGCGTGCGACATTCTGGATGCCGGCGACAGTAACCGCATTCATGGCGAGGTGATTATGCTCGCTCGCGTCGAATTCCTGACGCAGATTGTCCAATGCTTCAGCGCTCAACGGCGTGATCTGGTCCATTCCTACCCCTTGTCTGTTCATATTGATGATTTCTGTCTGTATTCCAGTATTCCCGATTTCCGGTATTCCTGTGTTTCGCCCGTGCGCATGGCGAGCGTGGTACATACGGCAGGAGGAGCGCCGGAATCCGGACGCTCCTCCATGTGTCAATGCCTTGAACGTCATGGGCTGACCGATGCCGTGATGACGGCGTCAGCGGGCTTTTCCAAGGCACATCATATCAGGTTCAGCAATCAGTTGTTTGCGTTACCATCCTCGTTCGCGGAAGACGCGGGCAGCTGAGCCTGCTGTGAAGCCGGCAACTGCTGGTCTTGCGCGGCGGCCTTGGGCTTCGCCCCCTCGCCGTCGGCGACCACGCCGGTGACCGCGACATCGTCGTTTTCAGCCTTCGGCGCACCGAAGTTGAAGCCGGAGAATGCGTTGGCGAACATCGAACGCAGCTCGGTGACACGCTGGGTGATGCTGGATTCACGCTGCTGCAGCTCGGCGATATGCTGCTGGAGCCCGTCAAGCTCGCTCTTTGCGGCCTGGCGACGTTCCTCAATCTGCTTGGCGGCGTCTTCCTGGGCCTTCTGGAGAATCTGCGCAGCCTGCTCATCGGCGGCCTTGCGCTTCTGGTCGGCGTAAGCGTCGGCTTCCTCGCGGATCTTCTTCGCCTTACCAATCAGATCGTTCGCTTCCTGCTTGGCGGCGGTACGACGCTCTTCGAGATTGTCAAGCAGCTCGTTGACCTTCTTGGTCGCATCGTCCTGCTGGGCCGCGATGTCAGCGCGAATCTGTTCGGCCTCGGCATCGACCTGGCTCATGGTCTTCGTACGATACACCTCGGCCTGATCGGAGATCTCCTGGGCCTTGGCCCTGGCGGCATCGGTGATTTCACCGGCCTTGCGCTGGGCCTCGGTCATCGTGCGGGACGCCTGCTCACGCACGTCGGCGAGCTTCTTATTCGCCTCGGCGAGCGCCTTCTCAATCTGATCGTTGGCTTCGCTCTTCAAATGCGCGATCTCTTCGTTCGCAGCCTTACGCTGAGCCGCAATCTTCTGCGTGGCGTCGGCCTTCATGTCGGAGATCTCACGGTTCTGCTTGGCCAGATCGGAGGCCATACGCTTCTTCTGCTCTTCACGGGCGTTGCTCAGCTCAAGCTTGACGGTGTCGCGCTGCTCGGTGACGGCCTTGGCAGCTTCGGCACGCATCTGCGCGACTTCTTCCTTCGCGTTCGCGGTGATTGTCGCAGCTTCGGAATTCGCCTTGTCCAGCGTGGCCTTCGCCTTCGCATTCGCCTCGTCGGTGATGTGCTTGGCATCGAGCTTCGCGTTGTTCAGCAGGGTCTCAGCCTGCGCCTGGGCTGAGGCGCGCGTCGAGGCGGCGTCCTGCTTGGCGCGGTTGAGCAGCTCCTGGCTGGTCTGCTCTGCGGAGGCGAGCATCTGCTGGGCGTTTGCGCCAAGAGAAGCGAAGGAATTGCCCTTCGACGCCTTCTTGACGTTGTTTTTCTCTTCCTGCAACTGCGCCTGCAACTGCAGAATCGTGTCATCGCTTGACTTGACCTGCTCACGCAGACGATTCAGCGACTCCTGCGACGCATTGATGGCCTCGTCGACCTTCTCCTTGTCGTAACCGTGAAACACGATCGGGAACCGATCAACCATGAATATTCCTTTCGCCCACGGAGCGAGTGCTCCGCAACACACAACCGATTGAACTCTACCCCAAAAATAGGACGTTCAGGAACGCCATCACTTCATGTTCACAGTTGCGTTCGAAGCCCGCCGGCGCAGGTGCACACACGCCGCTTATGCGAGCAGAATCTCCCCCGACGAAGGCTCCAGATAGTAGCGCACCGTCTCATGGACCACATCACGCGCCGCCGCGATCTGTTGGGCGAGCGGCAGACCATGCTGGGGGTGCGGTTGCTCGTTGACCGTGGGGAAATTGAGGAAACCACCGATGACATGGTCTTTCGTCGCAGCCCAGTTCAACAGGTTGTAGAACAGCGAGTTGCACACGTAGGTGCCCGCGTCGGAGCTCAAAGTCGCGGGGATATGGTGATCGGCGAAATCCTTGAGGATGGAGCGCAGGGGCAGACGCGTCCAATATGCGGCCGGCCCTTCGGGGTCAATCGGCATGCGCCGCGGGCGACGATTGTCTGCATCAGGTTTGGCGGCGTCCATCAGATTGGTGGCGCAACGTTCCAACTGCATGCCACGCGCCGCACGTTTGAGACCCGTCGCGATGACGATATCCGGGTGCGTGCGCTCGATGGTCTCCAGCAGCATCGGCCACGCCTTGGCGAAACTGACCGGGAGCAGCACCGTGTGGATGGTCACCTGCGCATCAGCCAAAAGGCGGTCTTGCTCGGCGAACCCGGCAAGCCCGTCGCGTTCCAACGCAGACAGCACCTCGAGACATGGGTTGACGTCGATGCCCTCGTATGGCTCGAATCCGGACATCACCACATTGATCTGCTTCATACCTTCAAGTCTAGCCACAACCGCATTACTCCTGTGAGCACGGGCTTACGCCGATATACGCCTACCTACGCCTCGTCGGGACGCACCATGCCCTGCACGCGGTCGATGGCGCGTTTGCGGGTCGCCTCGAACGCGAAACGCTTGACCATCTCCAGATCGTCCTGCGTGGTGATTTTCATATTGCTTTCACTGCCGGCGACAATCGCAACACGCGTATCCGGCAGATAATCCACGACGACGCGAGTATCGTCGGTCGGATGGAAATCCGGGTCTTGCGCGGCGAGCTCGTATGCGTGGCGGATTGTCTTGAAGCGGAAGGCCTGCGGGGTCTGGGCGCGGAACATATCGCTGCGATCGGGCACCGCATGCACTACTTTGCGGTCGCCCAAATCTTCGGTGACGAGAATCGTGTCCGTCGAGGCCATGGCGACCGTCGCCGCATCGAATTCATCCAAGGCGTCGATGCAACCGTCGATCGAGGACCGCTCGACGAACGGACGCACCGAATCATGGATCAGCACCTTCGCGTCCTGCGGGATACCGAAATCCGCAAGCATCTGCAACGCGCTCTCCGTGCTGTCTACGCGTTCGGCGCCGCCTTCGATGATTGCACGGACTTTCGCGTAGCCGCCTTCGTCCACCAGACGCTCGACCTCGTCGCGCACCTGCGGGTTCACCACGACGACGATATCCGTGATTCTCGGGTCGTATTCGAAGGCCTCGATGCTCCAGCACACCACCGGTTTATTGGCCACCGCGACCAATTGCTTGGGGTTTCGGGCATCGAAACGGGTTCCGAAGCCCGCAGCCAGCACCACCGCGACCACAGGGACCTGGGCTGGTGCGGCGGCCGGTTCGGCGGCTGATTCGGCGGCTGATTCGGCGGGTTCGGTGGCCGGTTGGGATTGGACTGCCTCTTGCCGGTCGGCATCGCAAGCCTGCGACTGCCGGGCACGGTCGGGCTGCCGGTCATGCTGGGATTCTGGACTCTCTTCGCACATACGCCCCACCGTAAACGCAACCATGCCCTGATGCCACGATATCCGCGGGTTTCTGCACCGAATCTTTATCGCACGCGCTACGCCGGCCGACAGACGGTCAGGCTTGGCGCGAGATCAAGGCGAGCATACGGCCCTCATGGGTTTTCTTCGCGAGCGCGGCGCGGCGATGCGAGTACCACAGCGGGTTCTCCAAGGTGCATAGGCTGTGTTTGATGGCGCCGACCCGCTCGTCAAGCTCAGGATCGCCCTCGTTGTCGATACGGCACAAGTCGCGCAGTTCCTGGTCTTGCGCGAGATATTGCGTTGCGGCGGCGACGCGGGGCCGCGAATCGATGATGCGTTCGGCTCTTACACCGGCCTTGTCCAGGCACTGGCGGGCGGCGGCGGCAATATCGATGCCAGGGCCGCCGAAGCGGGTGAGCGTGTAGGTGCCGGGGAATTTCGCGTCGAACGCGTCGGCGATATCCCCACCTACCTCATAGCAGTCGCCACAGATACATGGTCCGAGCGTGGCGACGATACGGGAGCGTTCTGCACCTTTGGAACACATGAGATCGATGGTATGGGCGATAATGTCGCGTTCCAACCCTCGCCTGCCGCAATGCGCACCCGCGATGATGCCGGATACCGGATCTGCCATGAGAACAGGCAGACAATCCGCTGCGAAGATACCGAGCGCGATGCCGGTGCGCGAGGTCACCTGGCCGTCGGCGGCGACCACCTGAGGCTGCCTGTCCGTGTCGACGCCTGTGTCGGTGGCCTCAGAGTTCGCGGCGTCTGCAGCCGTGCCGTCTGCCCGCACGGTGCCGGATACATCGAATCCGAAGGGTGTGTTGATGGTGAAGGAACCGTCGACATCCACTGCTTCCCCGGAATGGACTTGACTGATCAGCGACAGGTCAGCGCCGACCGCGGTGCGCAAAGCCACCCGGTTGGCGAGCACATGTTTGGGGTCGTCTCCGGATTTGCCGCCCAGATTGCACGCCGCGTAATCGTCTTGGCTGACCCCTCCCAACCGGGTCGTGTAGGTCACGGTGATACCCGGCGCAAGGATGACCGGAATGGTGACGGGGATTGGATTGCCGGATTCGTCTACCGGCGGGATGGCGTTGCTGTCCACGATGTTCGCAGGATCGTTCATACCGCCTATCCTAGCGGTATGCCATGCAATCGCCATACGCCCGACCTTGCCCACTCTCAGCGTGGTCGTGGCACCCTGCCTGGTTTTGCCTAGTTCTGCCAGATTTCGTACGCCGGGACATACGCAGCCTGCCGGACCGCGGCGAAAAACGGCAGGATGCCATCGGGTTCGACGACTTGTGTATGCCACGGCATACGCAGCTGGATAGTTCAACTCAGAGGAACGGCGGATGCCGACCATCCAGCGTGCCGTGTATGCTGCGGCATACGCAATCAGCCATACGCCACGTCCCGGCCTCGGCCGAACTGAGCCGTACCGCCGGCTCCACCCGAACCCGAGCCGCCCGCCCCGACTATTCGGCTTTCAGCGTGCGATTGCGGGCGCGCGAACGGATCGCGGCGTTCTCGGTCACCGGCTCAGGGCAGGGCATGGAGAACACATGGGCGGGGTTGTTCACCGATTCAACCCAATGGCCATCGGCGTCAAGGAACCCACCCGCCGGCACGGTCATACGCAGCGGCTCGCGACCGGGCATCAGGAACTCGACTTCCTGCCCGGCTTCGATTTTGTTGCGGCTCATGAGCGTGACTCGCTGTGTCGCAGCGTCATACGACATCACTTCGCCCACGACGATCCAATCGCGGAAATACCCGCCGCGGTCCGTATTTTGCCCGACCGGTTGCTCAGGATAGTAGAAGCCCGTGCTGTATTCGCGGTGCGAGACCTTATACGGCTCGTCCAACACCCATTGCGGCAGGCGGACATGCGGCGCGTCACCGGGCATGCGCGCGGCATCGCCCAGCAACGCGGGTTGTCCTGCCGGCGTTCGGCGGACCCGGTCGGCGAACGGCCGCAGCGTATGGCCTTGCCCGTCCTCGAACCCGCGTTGGACCATATACGCGTCCACCGCCGTCTTGTAGGCGTTCGTGACTGCGGCAACGTAATATGCGCTTTTCGCCCGGCCCTCGATTTTCAGGCTCGTCGCTCCCGCGTCGATGAGGTCATCAAGATGGCCGAGCATGTTCATATCCTGCGAATTGAACAGGAACGTCCCCTCGCCGTTCTCCTCGACCGGGAAGAAGCGGCCGGGACGCTTTTCC
Organism: Bifidobacterium thermophilum; assembly: GCF_002846655.1. Classification (NCBI taxonomy): domain Bacteria; kingdom Bacillati; phylum Actinomycetota; class Actinomycetes; order Bifidobacteriales; family Bifidobacteriaceae; genus Bifidobacterium; species Bifidobacterium thermophilum. Next base: position 463,842 of record NZ_PCGX01000010.1, read on the forward strand.
TCGACCACATGGTATTTCCAGCGGCAGGGCTGCGCGCAATCGCCGTGGTTGCCGCTGCGTCCGGTCAGATAATTCGACAGCAGGCAGCGCCCGGAGAAGGCCATGCACATCGAGCCGTGCACGAAGCATTCGATATCAAGATCGTCCGGCGTGTTCGCGCGGATGTCACGGACCGCGTCCAAGTCAAGCTCGCGGGCGAGCACCACACGCTTCGCGCCCAGTTCGTACAGCGCGTTCGCGGCACCGTAGTTGGTGACGCCTGCCTGCGTGGACACATGCAATTCGAGATTCGGGGCGATATGGCGGGCTTCCATCATGATGCCGATATCGGTGACGATCAGCGCGTCAACCCCGACTTCGGCGAGCTGGCCCAGATACTCGCGCATGGCCGCGACCTCGTCGTTATGCGGCAGGATGTTGCAGGTAACGTACACGCGGGCGCCATGCTTGTGCGCGTACCGCGCGCCCTCCTCGAAATCCTCGAGCGTGAAATTCTTCGGTGCCGAACGCATGCCGAAGGCCTTGCCACCGCAATAGACGGCGTCCGCGCCGAAATCGACTGCGGTTTTCAGGCTGCGCAGGTTGCCGGCCGGCGCCAGCACTTCGGGGCGCCGGCGAGTATGGCGTAAGGTCGCCGCAATCGGAGCTGCGGCTGCGTCCACAATCGACGCGGTCTGTGAAGTCTGTGCGGTCATTGGTGTGATCGCCGCCGGAATCTGTCCGGCCTGTGGAGTCTGCGAAGTCGTCATCTGTTCATTCATCACCGCATAGCATAACAACCTCGCCGCGATGACACGTCCTGCAACGTTCTGCAGCGTCTTTTCCCCAGAACCGCCTCCCCACGAATCGCTCCATTCCACGAACTGGTTACGCTGACAAGCCCCTCAGCGTAACCAGTTTGTGGAAGACAGCAGGTGCTGGAGACCAGCTCAGCCGAGATAGGCGAGTTCGTCGGGGCTGAGCTCGAGTTCGTCGGACTTGAGTGAGTCAAGGATGGTTTCGGGCCGATGCGCGCCCGGAATCACGAACATGTGGTCGCCCTTGGCAAGCTCCCACGCGAGCACCACCCGCTGGTAGCTGACACCATGCTTCGCGGCGACTTCACGGAACGGGTCGAACAGATGCTCGTCGTAGGGGTGGCGATACCCGCCAAGCGGACTCCAGCACACGAATGCGAGGCCGAGTTTCGCACAGTAATCAAGCGTGTCCTGAGTTTCCAGATGAATCGGGGAATACTGGTTCTGCACGGCGACCAGCTTGTCGCCCAACACGCGCCGGGCGATATCCAGCTGTTCGATAGTGACGTTCGACACGCCCGCCCATTTGGCCACACCCTGGTCGAGCAGCGCCTTGATGCCTTCGCAGGACTCCTCGTACGGGACCTCCGGGTCATGGCGGTGCAGGTACAGCAGGTCGATCGCGTCCACGCCGAGCGCCTGCGCCGACTGCTTGCCGTATTCGATGAGATGCTCCGGCTTGCCGTCACGCGGCCAGATCGGCTTGTCGCCGTCCCATGCGCGGCGCAAACCCACCTTGGTGGCGACCAGTACCTCGTCACGCGGGCCGTTCCACGTGTCAAGCGCCTCGCGCACCAGCTTCTCACCGGTCTGCTCCTCCTCGCCGGGCGTGTAATATGCCCACGCGGTGTCGATATGGCGGCATCCGGCGTCAAGGGAGGCATGCAGCGTCTCGATGCCGACCGCATGTCCGCGGTTGTTCTCGATGGTCAGCGGCATTTCGCCATGCCCGATGGCGGTGGTGTGGAACGGTCCCAGATCACGGAATAACGTCATGAATCCTCCTTCGCGGACACCGCATACCCTCATGGCAGGCGGCTGCCGGACAACGTGTCCGTCGGCCAAGCGGCCTCGGCACCGATTCACCTATCGCAGCTTGACGCAATCAGTTCCAGCCTACGGGCGGATATGGATTTCGCGGTGATTTCGCAGTGAGTACGTAGCAATTGCACGATAATCACGCAGGGCGATTCTGTCAGCTGATCCACCGGTACTGTGGATTCTGACGCCTGCCACTTCGGATGCCTTGGTCAGTCACCGAACAGCCAATTCCACAGGTTGATGACATGGTCAACGCCTGCGTCCAACGCCATGCCGACAAAGGTGAACTGGTCCTCAAACTCCTGCTCGTCGATAACAATCGGAATCGTGTCCCGGCCACGCCACAGTGCCTTATTGGCGATACCGAAGGCGGCGGCGAACACCAGATACCGGTTCCACAACTTCAAATCAGGGATGTCACGATCCTTGAACTCGCCGAAATCCTCAAGATAGTCGGCAAGACCGTTGACCTGGGTCGCATAGTAGCGACCGGTATACGTCAAACCGTACCGATTCGTGCCGAGCAGCATCGTCACGGCAAGCACCATCGTCACCGCCGGGAGCAATGCAATCAGACCTTGTGCCATCAGCACAGCTAATGCGACGAACGAGACAGGCAGCAGCACCAGCCCACATACCAGCGCGAGCCGCCCCACACGATGGGTGGCATGCAAACCGCGGAATTCCAGCCGCATCCGGTCGGAAAAACCGGTGAGTGCCTGCGTGCCGTCACCCCAATTGCGGTATGTTTCACGCATCTGCGAGGTGTCGAACATGGTGACGCCCTTATGCTGCGCCACACGTTCCAAAACATCAAGCGCAGCCATTTCGCTGTCGTACAGGGCAAGGTGCGGATCATGAGCAGCGGGCAGGATCACGATGGTGGTGACGCTGCCCTCGGGGCCGTCAAATCCCAGCCAGCCGTCTGCTACGCGATGAATGGGGTCAGGCGTTGTCTTGCCGGGGGATGTACCAGAATCGGCCGGAGCATACGGTGAGGGCGTGACGGCAACTGCCGGTCTGGGCACCCCTGTTGGGGTGGACGGCTGCGGCGACACTGGCGTGAACGTTTGTCCCGGCATCGCATCGAGGACCTGCGCGCCCGGTACGTCAGCGAATGCGACAGAAGCGCGGGGGTTGCCGTAAGCGTCGGCGATGTATTCGCCTGGATGGCCGGCAGTTTGCTTCCCGCCCGCCGCCCCGGCGGCGGCGTTACGACCCACATTCCCAGGCAGCAGCGCGATCGCGCCTTTGGAAGCAAGCGACAGCACCGACGCGGCCAGTGCGCGGGGAAGCACACTGGACCAATCTCGCCCGTTCATCATGCCGCGAATCCAAGCAGCGCTTGCCGGACTGATATCCGGTTCCTGGCGCCAATATCCGATGCTTTTCACCACGCGTGCGCTCAAGGCGGCGGCGACCATCGATACGAGTCCGGCCACCGCGAGCGCAACGCACAACGCGAGCAGATTCAACTGACCGGTCGACAAGCTCGGCGGCGCCGCACTGCTCACGGCCTGCAACACGTCGGAACGGAACCGGGCACCCATGATGTACAGCATCAACACGATACTGAGCGCGAGCACGATAAGACCCGCGAATGCCCCGCGCAGCACCCGATGATGCTCGAGGAAATGCGGCAACGGCATAGCCGACAGCCAATCCAGCGCATGGTCCGGCCTGCCGCCGGCATCAACGATATACACGGTATCTTCGCCTCGGTGTCAGCGGCCGCCGAAACTGCCGCCGCCGGCTCCGCCGCCACCACCGCCGAAGCCGCCACCACCGGAGAAGCTACCACCAGAGAAACCGCCGCCCGACGACGAGCTTGCCGGGGCGAGCAAAGTCTGCGCGGCATCCGAGACCTGTGCGAATCCGGCGCTCAGCTGGTCACCCAGATCAGTGAAGGACGATGGCGTAAACGAGGCGCCTGCCGCAGCACCGCCAAACGCAGCGCCCGCATTCGGCCCGAAGTCGAAGGACCACAGGCTCGGGCGGTACATCCAGTACAGCAGCGAATCGGTGGCGTTCTCGTCAAGCCATCGCGCATCGGACAGCTCGGGGGCCGCCTGGGCCAGTTGCCGCATGACTACCTCGGATAATCCGAAAGCCGCCGCATACACGAGATACCGGTCCCACAAGGCGAGATCGGCAGCGCCGCGATCCTTGAAATCACTGAAATCGGTGATGTAGCGCTTGAATGCGTCGATCTGGGTGGCCAGTGCCTTGCCCTTGTCGGTGAGCACCTGGAGATGTATGAGGCCGATGTACGCACCGACGCAGCAGGCGACCGGCAGGACGGTCACGAATTGCAGGAACAGGTTGCTGGCAAACATGTTGTGGCACACAATCGCATATACCACGCTCAGGCAAGCCACGAGATTGCTCCAGCCGCCGTATGAGGTGGACGCGTTGAGCTTGCCGTACTCCAGAATGAACTTGAGTTTCAGGTCCTGTAGCTTCCTGGCGCCCTCCTCCCAGTCATTCATCATGGCGCGCATCTGTTGCATGTCGAACACGCGGGACGCGTGGTGTTCGCCCACCAGTTGTAAGTAGTCAAGCAGCGCGCTCTCCGACTCGCACAGGTTCAACGCGTCGCGGTGCGCAGGGTCATAGCTGCCAGGTTCGATTGCGATCGTCACGTTGTAGTAGGACGGGACCGATGTCACGGATGCCGCTACCTGCGGGGTGTTGACATAGGATGACACGGTTGCGCCGTCCGGATGGGACACGTCGATGGCGCCATACGAGGCTACCGAGCCGGGCAGGATCCTGATGGCGTGTTTCGAGGCGAGTGACAGCATGGTAGCATTCAACGCGCGCGACTGGGTCTGATCAGAAGAGATGTGCTCAATCACCCCATTGAGCTGCGCGGCATTGTTCGGGCTCATATCCGGCGGATCGCGGCGGTACCCGGGGTCTTGGGGGAACGCCGCTTTGCGCTTGCTGCGGATGATCGCCATGATTAGGCAGAGCATGATCAGGATGCCGATAATCACGGCGAGCGCAATCTTGGCGATCAGCAGCGCGGCTTCCACCTTGCGTTTCGAGTTCCACTCCTGCTCTTTGCGCTGTTCCGTGCTCATCAGTGTGCTGCGGTATTCGCCGCTGACGTGACGGGCGACATCTTTGGTCGCTGACACGTCGTACATGGTGACCAGATCCAGGTACATGCCGGATTTCACGTCGTACGCGGTGAAATTGAGCGACCCTCCCTTGCCGCGCGAAGTGGTTGATGTGCCCTCATAATGCAGCCACGCCCACGAGTTCTTCTCGCTGATTCCCTCCGGGAAGGTGACGGTACCGGTCAGTTTGCCGATTGGGACGCTGTTTGATTCGCCCACGGGCTCCCACTGGAATGCGGCGACATCGTCGTATGCCGTGGCGACGCCTTTGAACGTCATAGAAATATCGAAGCCGATGCTGTCGGCGGCATTGACTGCCGGAATATTCCAGCCGAGCTCCACGGTGCCGTTGGTTGTGGAGGCGGGATCGTACTGTTGCAGCGAGTCGCTGGAGTCTACAGTACCGATATACCAGTGCCCTGCATACTGGCTGTTCCACTGGGAGATGGTCTGCGAGCCGGCGATGATGGGGTCTGCCTGCGAATAGCTCACCCCGGCAGTGGTGTTGCGCACGCTAATGTCCGTAATTGCGGTGAGTTTGTCAGGGTCCAGCGTGTAGCGCTGATACAGTTGCCGCCAAGGCCTGTCACGGTTCTGGAGCTTGACATCGATATGTTCGGTGATGCGCAGGTCGCCGTTGGCCATCACCTTGACCTGATAGTCCACGCTCCGATATGACAGATCTGGGGAGCTGGTCCAACCAGTCGTCAAGACCAACGCGGCGGCGGCGACCAACGTCACCGCGACCATGATTGCAATGGTCTTCAGCCAAGTATTGCCCCGGTTCTGCATATTTGCCCTTCCGACTATCCTCGAAAATCCACGACGACAATCCCCGCGGTCCGCGGCACTGTAAGCACCGCGGACCACTTGGAGAACTTACCTGTGAGCCTCTATGGATTCGGCTCAGAACTTCACTTGCGGGGCAAGCCTGGAGGCGTCGTCCACCTGGAAGTAATCCGCCTGCTCGAAGTGGAACAGGCCTGCCACGATATTGCTCGGGAAGGTCTCGATTGCGTTGTTGAGCTTCATGACGACATCGTTATAGAACTGACGCGCGTAGGCGATCTTCTGTTCGAGATCCTGCAGCTGGTGTTGCAGATCCATGAAGTTCTGATTCGCTTGAAGTTGCGGATACGCCTCAGCGGTGGCCTGCAGGTTGAACAGGGCGCGGGTCAGCTCGTTCTCTGCGGCAATGCGTTCCGCAGTACCCGCCTGCTTGTCGGCGGCCACGGCGACGGCCTTGGCGCGAGCCTCCGTGACCTGCGTGAGTACCTGGGATTCATGGGCGGCGTACCCCTTGACGGTTTCCACAAGGTTCGGCACCAGATCGGCACGCTGCTTGAGCTGGACATCAATCTGCGCCCAGCCGTTCTTGACCCGATTGCGCAGGGTGACCAGATTGTTGTAGGCGCTGATCATCCACACAATGATCAGCAGCACGATGACGGCAATGATGATCCACACCATCGTTCTCTCCTTCGAAGACATCGGGGTCTCTCGAGCCCGGCAGGGACAGCCTGCAATACCAGTATCTCAGAAGGCTTGTACCAATGGCTAATTCCTTGGATGCTTGTGGCCTACCCATCGAGAACATCGTACTTCCCAAACTGGTGACGCTAAACCGCCTGTTAGCGTAGACGGTTTGTGAAAGGGAGCGCCACGGCTGCGGCGGCACAGGACGTTCCAGAGCGCAGGACGTTCAGGTGCTAAGACCTTCCATACACAAGACGTTCAGGGCACACGACGTTTGAGAGTACAAGACATTCCATGCAAAAGGGCCGCCGGGAAATACTCCCGACGGCCCAATCAGCCAATCAATCGATTAGCCACAATCAGTTCAGCCGAACCGGACGATTATGCCATGTACAGGCGTTCCGGCACGCAGCCGAACCGATGCGCGATCAGTTCTCCTCGAACGGATCGAAATCGCGGCGCACACGGCGACGCGGACGCTCATGACGCTCCTCGCGGTCGGCGCGATACTCGTCGTAGTGGTCATCCGCCGCATAGCGCGGGTTGCGATCGTCACGACGACCGCCACGATAGCCACGGCCACCACGGTCGTCACGCTCCGAACGCTCGGAACGACGGCCACGACGCGGACGATCATCATACTCATCATCACGCTCGTCACGGTCATCGCGGGAACGACGGGACGGACGCTCATCATCATAACGGTCGTCACGGCTGCGGCGAGACGGACGGCGGTCGTCATCGTAACGGTCGTCACGGTCATCACGGTCGGAACGACGGCCACGACGCGGACGATCATCATACTCATCATCACGCTCGTCACGGTCATCGCGGGAACGACGGCCACCGCGATATCCGCGATCCTCGCCCTCATCACGACGGCCACGGCCGCCGCCACGACGCTCGTCACGCCCGCGACCGGCGGAACGTGGAGCCGAAGACTCCTGGTCCTCGAAACCGGGGATGGCCAGGGAGATCTTGCCGCGGTCATCAACACCCTGCACGACGACCTCGACGGTGTCGCCTTCCTTGAGCACGTCCTCAACGGCGTCGATACGCTCGCCGTTGGCGAGGTTACGCACCTGGGAGATGTGCAGCAGGCCGTCGGTGCCCGGGGTCAGGTTCACGAACGCGCCGAAGCTGGTGGTCTTAACGACCTTGCCGTTGTAGACCTCGCCCGGTTCAGGGACATGCGGGTTGGCGATGGAATCGATGATGCCCTTCGCCTTCTCGGCAGCCTCGCCACCCTCGGAGGAGATGTAGACGGTGCCGTCGTCCTCGATGGTGATCTCGGCGCCGGTGTCCTCCTGGATCTGATTAATCATCTTGCCCTTCGGGCCGATGACCTCGCCGATCTTGTCGACAGGCACCTTGGTGGTGATGATACGCGGAGCGAACGGGCTCATCTCGGCCGGGCCGTCGATGCACTCGTTGATCAAGTCGAGAATCGTGGCGCGGGCTTCCTTCGCCTGCTGCAGGGCGGCGGCGAGTACGTCTGCCGGAATGCCGTCGAGCTTGGTGTCCAGCTGCAACGCGGTGATGAACTCAGAAGTGCCAGCCACCTTGAAGTCCATATCGCCGAACGCGTCCTCAGCGCCCAGGATGTCGGTCAGCGTCTTGTAGATGTGCTGGCCGTCAACGTCACCAGAGACCAGGCCCATCGCGATGCCTGCAACCGGGGCCTTCAGCGGCACGCCGGCGGACAGCAGCGACAGAGTGGAGGCGCACACGGAGCCCATGGAAGTGGAACCGTTGGAACCGATGGCCTCGGAGACCTGACGGATGGCGTACGGGAACTCCTCGCGGCTCGGCAGCACCGGCACAAGAGCCTTCTCTGCGAGGGCGCCATGGCCGATTTCGCGGCGCTTCGGGGAGCCGACACGGCCGGTTTCGCCGGTCGAATACGGCGGCATCTCGTAGTTGTGCATGTACCGCTTGGACTGCGGGCCGCTCAGCGCGTCGATCTGCTGTTCCATCTTGAGCATGCCGAGCGTGGTGACACCCAGGATCTGGGTTTCGCCGCGCTGGAAGAGGGCGGAGCCGTGCACGCGCGGCACGATGTCCACTTCGGCAGACAGGGTGCGGATGTCGCGCAGGCCGCGGCCGTCGATGCGGTAGTCCTGGGTCAGGATGCGACGGCGCACAATCTGGCGCTGCAGCTCCTTGAACGCGTTGCCGAGTTCCTTTTCCTTCTCGGCGTCGTCCATGTCGGTGAACTCGTTGGCCAGCTGCTCGCGCACCTGTTCCTTGATTTCGTGGATGCGCTCCTGACGAGGCAGCTTTTCCGCGATGGACAGGGCTTCGTCGAGCTGGGAGTGGGCAATCTCGTCGATGCGGTTGTAGAGGTCCTCGGTGTACTCCGGGAACAGCTGGAACTCCTTGGCTGGCTTCGGAGCCTTGGCCTTGAGCTCGTTCTGGGCCTCGCAAATCGCCTTGATGAACGGCTTGGCGGCCTCAAGACCGCCGGCGACGACTTCCTCATCCGGCTTGGTCTGGCCCTCGTCATAGATGAGGTGCCAGGCGTTCTTGCCGGCACCGGCCTCGATCATGGCGATTGCGACATCACCGTTCTCGACCACACGGCCTGCGACGACGATCTCGAAGACCGCGCGCTCACGCTCGCTCCAGCGCGGGAAGGCGACCCACTGGCCGTCAATCAGGGCGAGACGCACGCCGGAAACCGGACCTTCGAACGGCAGACCGGAAATCATGGTGGACGCGGATGCGGCGTTCAGGGCAAGCACATCGTAGGCGTCGTCAGGGTTGACGGCGAGCACGGTCTCCACGACCTGCACTTCGTTGCGCAGCGTGTGCGGGAACAGCGGGCGCAGCGGGCGGTCGATGATACGGCAAGCGAGAATCGCCTCGGAGCTCGGGCGGCCCTCACGGCGGAAGAAGGAGCCCGGGATCTTGCCCGCGGCGTACATCTTCTCTTCCACGTCAACGGTCAGCGGGAAGAAGTCGTAGTTCTCCTTCGGGCTGGAGCCGGCCGTGGTGGTGGACAGGACCATCGAATCATCATCAAGATAGGCGGCCACAGCCCCATCCGCCTGCTGGGCGAGACGACCCGTCTCAAAACGCAACGTGCGCTTGCCAAATGAACCATTGTCGATTACGGCCTCTACGGCCTTGATTTCGGGACCCTCCAAGGGTTCCTCCTTTGTTTGATTATCTATCTACCTAAACCATTACTGACCTGACGCAGGCCTTGCGTGTCACGCGGCATACCTGGCCGCGAATCCTTCGTTTTCCTCGTGTCAGAACGTCAGTTCCATTATTCACTTATTCGTTGACTTTTCGCTTGCGGCATCGCACCCCGTGCATGCCCCGCCGGCCCCTGGTGTTGTCTTGCCTCGAAGGCGGCGACAGGCGCTGCCATGCTGTCTGCCGCCGCCGACATCGGTCCGCCCCCTGTGGGCGGGACGTTTATGAGTTCGAGCGTGATATACGAGCGCCCGCGCACAAGGCACGGGCGTAAGTCTTCTATCGACGCAGGCCGAGACGGTCGATCAGGGAACGGTAACGATCGATGTCCTCGCGCTTGAGATAGTCAAGCAGACGACGACGGTCGCCGACCATGAGCAGCAGACCACGGCGCGAATGATGATCGTGCTTGTGGGTCTTGAGATGCTCGGTCAGATCGGTGATGCGCTTGGTCAGCAGTGCAACCTGGACCTCCGGGGAACCGGTGTCGCCTTCGTGCGTCGCGTACTTGCTGATGATTTCCTGCTTGTCCTGAGCCGTAAGTGCCACGGCTTCCTCCTTGGGTTCTAGCTGCGCGGTGCCACCGGCCCAATGCCGGAGCGCTCTCTATCCGCGGGCGAAACACGCCAAAATATAATTGTAAACCAAGGTATGGAAAACCTATGGCATGGCGACGTCAACGATGCACCGACGTTCAAACCGCCTCGAGCAGGCCGCCGAACATCACGATGCACAACGCGGCCACCTCAATCACAAAGAACATGGTGAGTGAAGCCCAGCTGTGCGTGAGCGCGTTGAGCGGGGAATCCTTTCGGATCGCGACCAGCAGCCCGACGAACACCAGCGCGTAGACCGCCACCGCGGCGCCCGCCGCCATGATCCCGAGGTTCGCGGCGTTCGCCAGCGGTGCGTCCGAACCATACACGACATACGTCGAATACCAGAAATTGAATCGCAACAGGCACATGCCCGCGATGAACTGCTCGGCGATGACCCCGAGCACGAACACCACTCGCCACAGCCAACGGCGCGTGTCGACAATCAACATGCCAAGACCCGTGAACGCGAGCACCGTGACCAGCCAAGAGATGAACATGACCCCTTGCACAGACAGCTTGCTGACCGCGGCGACCAAATCGGAGGTATTGCGCACGGCGATATCACGGCCGATGCCGTACGGCACGATGATGGCCAAGAGCAGCAATATTGCGAACACCGCCCATTGCACCGGATGTGACTTGCTGCGTTCGATATCTGCCAACGACAAATCGCTGTCTGGGATGGTGGGTTCGGGATGTTTGGACACATCCACGTGTTCGACCTTCCCCCGCACGATTTCGGTCGCGGTATTCGATTCGTCCGGAGCGGTGCTGGAATCGGCGGTGGTGGCTTGCGCCGAGGAGGAGACGGCAGAATCGTCTGCGTCGCCAATCGTAGAGGGGACGGCCGCTTTGCCCGCATCGGAGAGGTCAATGACGCGGTCCGACGCCTTGGTCGCATCCATATCGATCACGTCAGTGTTCGCCCCGCCCGCGTTTGCGTTGTTGTGTGGGCTCGTCTCCGCCATCCATTGCCTCACTTGTCCGGACATGCGGCGCGATGGCCACACGCGTTGTTTCGCTATCCACTCTAGTATGCCGCATGCCGGATGGATGCGCACGAATCGGGGCAGGGCATCGTCACATACATCTCCCTTATCGTCAGGCGATCAGGACAGACAAAATCTCAATATCTGCGAGAATCAGCGTGTGCCGGCGAGATATTAAGAGAAAAGTCTCAACATCTCTCGTCAACCGTGCTGTTTGCTGATTTTTTCCGGATTTCCCGCGTGGCACACGAGACTGACGGCACCTCAAAACCGTTGATATTGCTGGATTCTCAAGATTGGCCGCCGCTTCGATCACCTTGCAAAATCTCAATTTCTCACGAAATCAGGTGTCAGGCGCGAGTTTTTCCGACTTTTTCCTGGACAACTCGCCAAATCGGCGTCCAAACGCGAGATATTGAGACTCGCCTTCTCCGACTGCCCCAAGGCCGGTGCCGGCATATCGGACCGCGAAGTCACACAGACACTGGCGACGGCAACAGCGCTCCCAGCGTAACCAGTTTGGGGAAGGAGGGCGGCTGCGCGGGAATGGAAAAGCCCCGGGATTCCGGGGCTTGTGGAGCGGATGACGGGAATCGAACCCGCGTAATCAGTTTGGAAGACTGAGGCTCTACCATTGAGCTACATCCGCGTATCGCACCATCTGCAAGCATACGGCGCAACTCGTGTCATTATACACGAAACCGCGACGACGCGCCGCGCGCCGCAGATCTTCCACCGCTGTCATGCGACAGCCGGCTCACACAACAGACGGATTGGCGATCGCATCGGCCGCTATGACAAACCGCGTCAGCAGACCTCGATTTTCCACTCGTACGGCTTGAGCACCACCGTGCGCGGCAGGCTTACGCCCTCAATGCTGTCGAGCGTGGCCGTCGCATCGCGGTTCGCGAAATTGAACACGCCGAGCAGCGTGCGCCCGCCCGCCTGCCGGACCATCGCGAGAACGCCGTCATCATGTGCGTCCCACGTCGTCACCCAAGCGTTGGGGGCGAAGCATGGGTCCGAGCGCATCTGCCGCACATCCGCCATGCCTTCCCACAGCCGGTTCGGCAAGGTTCCAGGGACATCGCGCTTCGCGGCGTTCTTCCAGTTGAACTTGCTGCGGTGCAGATTGCGACTGTCGGCGACACGGTCCGGGTCTTCCTTATAATCCCAGCCGTTGAGCTGACCGATTTCGTCGCCGCAGTTGAGCATCGGGAACCCACGCAGGAAGCCCATCGCGTGATGCATAAGCAGGTCACGCTGGATTGAGCGCTCGTACAGCGGCCGGTCATGCGTGATGATCGCCCGTTCGATGCCGCACAGGCTCGCCGTGGTTCCGCAGCTACGCGCATCGCCGGACGCCGGATCGTAGTTGTACAGTTCGCCCATCGACCAGCTGCCAGGCACCATGCCCTCATAGAAGTGGTACAGGAATTCCTTATGCTTGAGCGGGTCGATGCCCAGCTGGCGTTCGACATCCTCGTCCAGGCCCCAGCCGATGTCGTCATGGCAGCGCAGATAGTTGACGAACCAGCAGTTGTCGGGCAGCGCGTCGAGCTTGTCGATCTGGGTTTTCAGCAGCCGGGTATCGCCGTTGGCGAGCGCGCTCCACAAGTTGACCATGACGGACACGTTGTACAGCATGTGGCATTCGGGCTTTTCGGGGGTGCCGAAGTAGGCGGCGAGCTCCTTGGGGGCCATGACGACCTCACCTTTGAACACGACGGCTGGGCAGACGATTTCGGACATGATGCGCATCATGCGCACGATGGTGTGGACCTGCGGCAGGTTGCGGCAGTTGGTGCCGAGCTGCTTCCAGATGTACGGCACCGCGTCGATGCGGAAGACTTCGACGCCGAGATTGGCCAAATGCAGCAGGCTGGACATCATGGCGACGAAGACCTTGGGGTTACGGTAGTTGAGGTCCCATTGGAACGGGTAAAACTGGGTCATGACCCATTTGCCCATCCGCTCGTTCCATGTGAAGTTGCCGGGCGCGGCGGTCGGGAAGACCTGTGGGACGACGGCATCGTACTGGTCGGGGATGGTGCGGTCGTCGTAGCAGAAGTAATAGTCCTGGTATTCGGGGTCGCCGGCCTGCGCCGCTTTCGCCCACCGGTGGGTCGAGGCGGTGTGGTTCATGACGAAATCAAGGCATAGGCTGATGCCGGCTTTGCGCAGTTTCGCGGTGAGGTCGGCGAGGTCCTGATTGGTGCCGATGGATGGGTCGACGGTGTCGAAATCCTCGATGGCGTAGCCGCCGTCGTTGTCCGGATGCGGCATGGTTAGCAGCGGCATGAGGTGCAGATAGGTCAGATGTTGCTCTTTGAGATAGTCGATATGTTTGGCGAGGTCGGTCAGTTTGCCCGCGAACAGGTCGGTATACATGGTCATGCCGAACATGTCGCCGCGGCGGTACCACTGAGGGTCCTGCTCGCGGGCGACGTCGAGGCTCTTGAGGTCGGCGGGCCGGTCGGCGTGCGCTTTGGCCATAACACGTTCAAAATGCGCGAGTTCCGGCGAATCGCCGTACAGCGAATGGAACAACTCTTCGAGTTCGGCGCGACGCGGCGCGAGACGCTCGGCGAATACGGTATCGATATGCTTGGCAGCCATCTGAAACTCCTATGTCTCTCATCCTGGGACCGGTTCGTTCGGATCCAGGAGCTTTCAGTATATCGAACCGGTTCGAGCCGGGCAACGCGACACTCCGGATGCGGCGATATTCCACTGATTCCACGCCGCGGGAGCGGTGCTATCTGCGAACGACCAATATCGCGACCGCCGAGGCGACCGGGCCGTCATGGCTCAGGGAGATATGCCAACGCCAGCGCGCGCCCTCCCCCGGTTGTGCGCCGGCATCCGACGCTGTGGGCACGTCACGTTGGACACCGCGCAAGGCCTCGGACAGTGCCCGTGCGTCATCGTCGGCAAGCACCACATGCGGCACCCCACGGGCATCATCAAGAATCTCGATCCGCGCCCACGGGACGTTGTCCACGGTGTACGGAAGCGGGCAGGTCTCCCCCAGCGCCTCGCACCACGCCTTGATTACCGCTTCCTTGCCGGCCCAGCGTGCGGCGAGATGCACAGCGTCACCATCCGCCTTGAGTCGGCCGCGCAAGGCGCTCTGCCGCAGTTCGCGCGGCGAGAACAGCCGGCGCATGCCCCCATCGGGTTCCGCGAGCTGTTCGGCGAAAACGTCCAGTGCCACGACATCATGGCCGAGACCGGCAATACGGTCCCCGGGTTCCTGCCCATCCATCGCCGTCATCGCCGCCATCGCAACGCTTGACGTCATCGCCGCCTTCGATACCGCCGTTTCGTCCGAATCGCGCATCATCACACCGCAGTAAATCCGGTCACGAACGCGAAGAGGAGCGACAACCCGAGGAACACCAGGAACCACGGCGAATTCCAGCACGCCGCAACTGTACCCTGCGGGCTGCGGTTGGCCTTCATGTACCCGCGGATATCTCTGAACCGCAAGACAAGGTACAGCAGGGAACCCACGCCGACCGCGATGTAGAGCCCATAGCCGACGATGTTCTGCGCATTTTCCGGCATCACGGTCAGCAAGCGGGAGAACAGGTCGGAGAAGACGAAATTATTCGTGATATGCAGTGCGATCGACCACACCAGCCCGTATTCGGCGGCGATATAGCCCAAGACCAGTCCGACGAGAATCGCGTAGGTGCCTTGCAACAGATCCGTGTGGAAGAAACCGAACAGCACCGCACTCGTGACGATTGAGAACACTTTGCCGTACTTGGCGAGCGCAGGCATCACCAGGCCGCGGAACAACAGCTCCTCCATAATCGGGCCGAAGAAGCCGGCGTACAGGACCATCGCCAGCGTGCCCATCGAGGCGTCGATGCTGTCCATCGCCGTGCTGGGCTGGAGGTCGAACAGGCCGGACAGCCAGTCAAGCGCCGGTTCGAGGATGAAGGTGTAGACGTCGGAAGCGCCGAGAATCAGCATGATGGCAAGCAGAAAGACGACAGGCGTCATCTTGCGGTGCGCGCGTTCGCCGCTGCCGGTCAGTTCCAGACGCAGCTCGTGCGGCAAGCCGCGCCATAACGGGTCCTGCGAACGCATGAGGGCCAGGTAGATCGCGCATCCGACGAGGGCAATCAGACTGACGGCGCCGGATATCCGATTGCTGAATGCGTCACTGAACACCTCCGATTCGGGGGTGCCTTGAAGAATCATCACCGTGGCGATGGTCATCTGGGCGACCAGCGCGACAGCCGTCATGACCACGCAATAGAACAGCACAAGCCGCGCCTCGCGGCCGACCGCACGACGCACCTGCTGGGCGTAGGTGAGGAAGCGTCGAGGAATCCATGCAGGCTGTTGGGCCTGTGGCATCGGCTGCGGCGGGTAGGGGTATGGCGGGGCCTGCTGGTAGGGCGGCGCGGCTTGAGGCGGATAAGGGTATGGCTGATATGACTGGGGCGGGACCGCCTGATACTGGTACGGCTGGTACGGGTAGGGCGGCACCTGTATCTGGACCGGATACGCGGAATTCGGGTATGGCGCCGCCGGAGCCGCCGGCTGCGGGAATTGCGGATATGGCTGAGGCTGCGCACTGGCCTGCGCTGGCGGGACCTGCTGATATTCCTGCCGCGCGGTCTGCTGCGGCTGCATCATCGGCGGCTGCTGACCGGTCGGTGCGACATGTTCCGGCCGATTTGTGCAAGTCTTGTCTGCATCATCGCTCTGGTTGCTCATGTGTTCTCTTTCCTGCCGCGCCCCGCGCATGCGAGGCTGCCGTGCGCTGTCGCCATCGTCGTGTTGCCATCATCGCAGTCGCTGCTGACCGTTTCATGGGGATAAAACGCGTGCTGCGTCCGCCGACGCTGAGGAATCGCTCAGTGCCGGCGGACGCAGCAGGAATCAACGCGCCGGACAGGCCGGACTGTCAGGACAATCCGAACCATCCAGACAATCTGGACAGTCCAGACAATCCGGCCTCATGCGTAGGTCAGACCTCGTAGTATCCGTCGGTCCCCAGACGGGCGTTCGGATCGAGCAGCATGGCCTTCTCGACTTCATGCGCGTCATAGCCGTGGCCGTCCTTGTGGAAGTGACGCTCGTCGATGGGCTCGTAGAGCGCGGCATGGCCCATCATGCCTTCTTCCAGACGACGGTGACCGGCGTCCAGACGGCTGTTCGCGCGCTTGCGCCACGCTTGGAGCGCCTCATCGCCCGCGGTGTGCGCGACCGCGGCCTCGAAGGCACCGGGGCTGACAATCGCCACGAAACCGCCGACATGACCGAAGCCGAGGGATGTCGCCAATCCCGCCTTAACCGGACCGACCTTGATCGGGCTGGTCGGCCAGACCATGAAATCGTCGCGCTTGAGCTTCGGATCGACGCAGTCGAGCGCAGCGTTCGCCGGAACGATGCCCGTGCGGAACAGCTGGGTCAGACCGTTGATCTGGAACACGCAGGCGCCGCCCTTCGCGTGGCCCGTCAAGCTCTTCTGGGAGATGACCAGCAGCGGATTGCCTTCGGTGCGGCCGATGGCGTGCGCGAGCGTGTTGTGCAGCTCGGACTCGTTCGGGTCGTTCGCGTTCGTGGACGTGTCATGTTTGGAGACCACGGCGATATCGTCCGGGGTGACACCGAGCCGCGCCAAATCATGCACCAGCTTGGAATCGCGGCCGCCCATGCCGGCGGCGAGCGCCCCCAGACCCGGAGCCGGGATCGAGGTGTGCGCGCCATCCGCATAGGAGTGGATGAATCCGACGACGCCCGCGACCGGCAGACCGAGCTTCAACGCGATATCGCCGCGCGTCAGCAGAATCGTGCCGCCGCCCTGCGATTCGACGAAGCCGCCGCGACGACGGTCGTTCGCGCGGGAGAAGAAGCGTGCGTCGATGCCTTTGGCGTACATTTCCTGGGCGTTGGCGGTGGCGTTCATGTTGCCGAAACCGATGACGGATTCGACGCCGATGTCGTCGATTGCGCCGGCGACCACGAAATCGGCCTTGCCGAGGGCAATCTTGTCAGCGCCCTCTTCGACGGAGACCGCGGCGGTCGCGCAGGCGGAGACCGGCTGGATGATATTGCCGTATCCGCCGATATACGACTGCATCACATGGGCGGCGACCACGTTGGGCAGCGCCTCTTGGAGGATGTCGGTCGGGATCTCATGGTTGAGGAAGCGGTCAAGGTACAGCTTGCGCATCGATTGCATGCCGCCGAAGCCGGTACCTTGTGTGTCCGCGACCATGGAGGGGTGCACGGCCTGCAAGATCTCCGTCGGGGTGAAGCCCGCGGACAGGTAGGCGTCCACCGTGGTGACGATGTTCCACAGGGCAATCGGGTCGACAGCGCCGACCATCGAAGCGGGGATGCCCCACTTGAGCGGGTCGAAGCCCTTCGGGAACTGGCCGCCGACCGTGCGGGTCATCGCTGCGCGGCGAGGCACACGGATCATCGAGCCGGCATGGCGGGTGACCACCCATTCTCCGGCTTCGGTATCCTCGCGGATGCTGGTGTGCGCTTCGTCAAGCTTGACGTATTCACGGGCCATGTCCTCGGTGGGCACGGAGAATTCGACGTCGTGGTCGAGGAAGATCTCAGCCTCCTCCTCGTCGTTGCCGCCAGTTTCGCCGTCACGCAGATAGTTGGAGCCCATGCCGTCCTCGAAAGGCCTGATGCCGCTTCGCGCCACGACTTCGTCATGGTAGCGCTCGGCGATATCTTCCTCGGGGACCAGGTTGCCGTCAGTGTCATACCAGCCGGCTTTCGGGCTGTCCTGCCACGTGAGCAGGCCCATATTCCACGCGAGTTCGAGCACAGCGCCCGCGGACAAGTCAATGCTGCCGTCAGAGTGGATGCCGAGCTCCGCCTGGGCGCGGGTACGTCCGGAGCCCCACGGGCCGAGTTCACCGACGGAGACGATCACGATCTCATCTTCAGGGCGCGCGGTGACGTTGGTCCAATCCTTCAAATCAATGTCGGGCTGGCGGGGCACGCGCGGCGTCGGAAGGGCCTTGATGGCGGCCGCAGGGGCAGCTGCCGTGCCCTTGGAGTCGTCGGCAGCTTGCGATTCGGCGCGTTTCGCGTCTTCCATGGCCTCGCGGCGCAGGGCGCTGATATCGATGGGCTCACTGCCCAGGCCACCGGTCAGATCCACGTCGAGCGGCGCCTTCTTGGCTTGTTCGCGGGCTTCCTTCGTGGACAGGTCGAGCAGTTTGACGGCGATCTGCGCGGTCGAGTAGGTCTTCAGCCCGTGGCGTTCGACCACCTCGACGAGCGGGTCGTTGCCGCCCATCAGGCCGGTTCCCCGCACCCAGCCAATCTTCGGATGGGCGAAGGTGACACGGCCGGACCATACGCGTTCGGCGTGTGCACGGTTGACGATCGCATCGAAAGCGCTCTTGACTTCGCCGTAAGCGCCGTCGCCGCCGAAAATACCGCGGTTCGGGGAGCCGGGCAGGATCACGTGGAGCCGGTGCTGCACGTCGGTGTCCGAGCCGATGGCCGCGAATCCGGTGATTGCGCGTTCCACGCCCCACAGCATGAGTCGTGCCTGCGATTCGAACAGTTCACCAGAGTCTGCCATGGTGCCGTGAACCGGCGGAGCGGCGAACGGGAAGAACAACGTGGGCTCGTACGCGGGCTTGATCACCGTGGTCGTGGCTCCAGAGGTCTTCTTCTGCTCGTGGCCGACCCAATCAACCAACGCGTCGACATCACGGTAGCTGGACAAGTTCGCGGGAACAAGCCACAGACGGGCTCCCGTGGCGGCATGCGTGCGGTACGCTTGCTTCGCCCACTGCTTGACGGACGGCTTGAAGCTGTGCGAGGTGGCGACGACGGTCGCGCCCCCGGCCAGCAGGCCGCACACGACCTGGGCGGCGATGGAGCGCGGGGCGACGCCCGTGACGACGGCGATATCACCGGCGAAGCGGGATGCCGCAGGGTCTGCCTTCGGGTCAGCAAGCGCCTGGGTGGCGATGGTGCCGAAGATCGCGGCGAGGTCGCGGCGATTCTCTTGCTCGGCCTTGGCGGCGAACCACTTGGCCTGCTTGCAGACCGCGTCGCCGGCACCGGTGAAGTCCAGCTCCGCGACCGACCGGTCGTCGTTGTAGTACAAGCGGGCGAGATCTTCGCGGGCAGAAGCCCAGCGGTCGTCGAATTCTATAGCCTTGCGGGCGTCGAAGCGCGGTTCGACCTGCTTGGGCCAATCAGCGCCGAGTTCCGCGGCGACGGTTTGGACAACCGCCTCATCGTCGTCATCTTCAGGCTGGGCAGCCGGGGTGTTCAGGCCGAGCCGGTCGAGCACGTAACGGGCGGTGGAGGCGAGCACGCCAGCGGAACCGGTGACCTGCTGGGCGAAGGCGTCAAGCGCGGCGGAATCGACCACCGCACCCGAGGCGGCGCCGGAAGCGGACGGCAGCGCGACCGTGATATTGCGGCTTGCGGCCACCTGCTGGACAGCGGCATCGATAAGCGCATTGGCGGCGGCTTGGTTCTGGGCGGCTTCGGTACCGAGCGTCGCCAGATCCCCGCCACGCGAGGACGCCCCGTCACGCGTGCCGAGCACGAGCGCGACGAACACATGGGATGCCCAGCCTTCGCTGAGATGCCACGTATCGGTCACCCGCTGTTCTACCTGGGCCTGCTTGATGCCGGCCGCACCGAACAGATGGCGGATGCGGTCGCGCACGATATCGCCAAAGACCTGGCCGAAGGGCTTGTAATTCGGGGCGACCTTGTCAACCAGCTTGCTCAGCGCGGAGACCGGCGCTTCGGCGGCGCCATCGACGCTGGCCACGCCGAGTTCGGAGCTGATATCCATAAGCAGCTGGTTGCGGCGCGAGGAGACGCCGTTGGTGAGCGTGTCGGTCGTGTCGTTGTCGCCGATCTGGTCGGGGCGGATCTTGCCCGCGTAGGCGAGCAGCGCGGCGATTGCGTCGGAGGCACGGAATGGCAGATCAGCTGGGCGTTCGCCGGATGCGGCGGCAGGGGCCGCAGGAGCCGGGGCGGGCGCAACAGCAGCAGGAGCGGCAGGAGCGGCGGCTTGCGCTGCCGGAGCAGCCGGGGCGGTCACCGGAGCGGCGCTGTCCTCCTCAGTGTCGGTTTCGACGAGCGGATCAGTGTCGGTCATGTAGATGCGACCCTCATCACGCCCCACGTTGTACACGGTCACATGGCGGCCGGTGTACTGCGGCAGGCGCAGGGTCTTCGTGCCGAGGTTTGCGAGCGTCGGGGCGTTGCCCAGACCGACCTCGACGTATTCCTCAACGCCGAGCCCGTCATGCGCAGTAGCGCGGAACATGAGGTCCTGCGTCTCAATCCAACGCACCGGGCTGGCGAACTGCCAAGACAGCAGCTCGGTGAGCAGCAGTCTGCCGAGCTTCTGCTCGTCAGCTGCGTAAGAATCCCACACCTTCGGGTCGTCGAGCGCAGCCTTGATGCGTTCGGACGGCACGACGTCGAGGATCTTGCGCGCGAAATCACGCGTCATCTCGAACGGCACTGCCACAAGGTTCGGGATGTACCGGCCGACCAGACGCTGGTAATCGATGTACTGCGGCAGCAGCGCGTCCAGCTTGTCGCGGAATTCGGGCACGCCCTTGCGCAGCAGCCTCGAATGGAACGGCACGTCGATGCCGGGCACGAGCATGAAGGCCGGTTTGCCACCGTATTCCGCCACGCGGCGGGCGGCATCCGCCTTCAAAGCCTTGAGTCCGGCAATCGTACCGGCAATCGCGTACTGCTGGCCGGCGAGGTTGTAGTTGACTATCTGCAGGAACTCGCCGGACTGCTTGGCGATGCTCTCGACGTACTCTTCGACGCCGTCATCGCCGACGCCGAACTGGTTCGGCCGCAGCGCGCCCATCCGGTAGTTGGAACGCCCCTGTTCGTCGCGTTCGATGAGATGATGCATGGTGGAGCCGCGGTGGAACACGAGCTCGAGCACGGTCTCCAGCGGAATGATACCGGCGAAGGAGCTCAGCGCGTTGTACTCGCCGAGCGAATGGCCAGCGAAGTAGGACGGCCACAGGTCGCAGCCGGCTTCGCGCAGGCGTGCAGTCTGGGCGAACGCGACCGTGGCGAGCGCGACCTGCGTGAACTGGGTGAGGTTGAGCAGCCCGTCGGGGTGCCGGTAGGTGACGCCGTTGGCGGTGAGTTCCTTCGGGTTGTCACGCACGACGGCGAGGATCGAGAATCCGAGCTTGCTGCGGGTCAAGGCGTCGGCGCGCTCCCACACCTTGCGGGCAGCCGGGGATTTCGCGCGTTCGTCCAGGACCATGCCCTGCTTCTGGATGCCCTGGCCCGGGTAGACGAAGGCGGACACCGGCGGGCGGGTTGCGGCGGTGCCGCGCGAGACGAGCTGGCCGTCGATGCGGCAGGTCACTTCGAGCAGCAGGCCGCCATGACGGATATGGCCGACGCGTTCGACGGTGATTTCCACCTGGTCGTCCAGTTGGACCATGCCGTACATGTTGTAAGTCCAGCCGGCGATTTCGTAGTGCATGCCCTTGTCATCTGCCGCCTGCACCACATGCTGGGCGGTGGCGGACAGCCACATGCCATGCACGAGTGGGGCGTCGAGGCCGCTGATTGCGGCGCCGCGCACGGAAGTGTGAATCGGGTTGAAATCGCCGGAAGTACGGGCGAAAGCGGTCATCTCGTGCGGAGCGCGGACAGTGACGCGGCGCAGCAAACGACGCGGGGTCGGCTCGGTGAGTTCGCCAGCCTGTTCTTTGGCGTCATCCTCGTTCGGGTTGTGAGACGGATTGTCCCGATAAGTGAGATATTCGCCATAATCGGGGGCTTCGATAGGCAGCTCGTCGCTGTAGGCGCGGCCGCGGATCGCGAAGCGCTCGGTCTCATGCGCAAGCACCGTGCCATCGGCGGCGGTATGCGTCACATGGATGGTAACCACGCGGCCGGAGGCGGATTCGGCGTACGGGTCTGCCCAGCTGGTCAGGCTCACCTGCTCGCCGGTATGGCGCAGCAGCTCGCGTTCAGGCACTTGCAGTTCGATGAGATGGTCGAGATGGACTGCGTTGAGTAGGCCTTCGATAACCGGATAGCCGTCGACGCTCACCGAACCGAGTGCCGCGTAAATCGCCGGCCACGCTGGTCCGACCAGCGCGTCGGGGGCGATACGCGAGGCGTTGAGGCCTTCCGGCAGGATTCCGGCGGTCGCAGCCTCATGGTCAACGCCGAGATTCGCGGACAGCGTGTACTGCGCATGTGCCAGGCCGAAGGGGTAGCGCTCAGTGTCATCCGATGGCATGATTTCAGGCATCGCGACGAGCCTGTCACCGGTGATTGCGGTGTTACCAATGCCGGCGACCGCGGCGAGCATCGCGTACACGTGCTCGGGCAGGCGATCGCGGTCAACGACCGGCAGACGGCCGCAATCCGCGCCGCCCACGATGAGCGGAATCACGATGTCGCGCACCGCATGCTTGCCGAGCCCGCCGTCGGGATCCTTGTCCCAGAAGGTGTCGAGATGGATGTCAAGGTCGAGCAGGGTCTTGTCGCCATCCGTGCCGACCTGTTCGATGCGGTAGTTCGCGTCGTCCGTAGCCGTGCCGTACGCGGGATTGCTGGTCACATGGCCGATCCAAGAGATATTCGGGCAGCTGCGCACATAGGCCTGCACGTCGGTGGCTCCGGCGAGCGTGCCGAGCGCGTCCACAGCCGGTTCGTCCGCCTGCGCGGCCTGGGCTTGGGTGCGTTCCAGCGCGGCGTGTTCGAAGCGGCCAAGAATATCAGCCACCGGTTCGTCGACGGTCGTAATGCCGGCAACCGAAATCGGGCCGGGAATGATGCGCACGGCGTCCGCACTGTAGCGCGGATCCTCGGACTGCCACAGCTGGTCGCGTCCCCACCAACGCAGCAGGTCGTTGTCGATCACCGGGACGAACGGCATTGGCTTGGGGTATTCGTTGACCAAGGTGATGAACCATGCGGCGTCGGTCGGCTCGACCTCAAGCGTGTCGATCTGCGGGTAGTGCTCCCCCAGCCGGTTCAGCGCCTGCTGCGGGTCGGATTCCACGTCGGCGCGCACCGCGAACAACGGCGTGAATTCACCGGATTCCTGGTCGCGCACGCGGGCCTCGATGCGCTGCAACAGGTGCAGATAGCGGTCCGCATAGGTCGGGTCTGCCCACGGGAAGGACAGGTCGGCGAAACGCTGTGCCCACTGGCGGTAGGTCATCGAGGCAACGTCACCGAAATACGGTTTCGCGGTCTTGTCGAGCGCGTCGATGATTTCGGCGCGGCGAGGCTCAATCTGCTCGGGGTGCTTCATCATCTCGACCAGCAGACGGCCGCAGCGCGCGGACGAATTCTCCAATTCGTAGATATCGGCGTGCAGATGGCTCAAGCCGGAGCTCACCCCGCCGACCACCTTGCCGGACGGCACCCAGCGTTCGCCGCGCGGGGCGAACGGGTCGTCACCACCCTGTTCGAGCGTGATGCCGGGGGTTTCGACGAGCATGCGCTTGACTTGCGGGCTGGTGTGCGCCTCCTTGGCGGTCATGACGGCGGTGCCGACAAGCACGCCGTCCACCGGCATATCGGGCTCCCCGTAAGCGCGGGACCATTGGCCAGAGATGTAGTCCGCGGCGCGTTGCGGCGTGCCAATGCCGCCGCCGGCGACCAGCACGAGGTTCTCGCATCCACGCACGTCGGCATAGGTGTTGAGCAGCAGGTCGTCCAACGATTCCCAAGAATGGTGGCCGCCGGCGGAACCGCCTTCGACCTCGGCGATGATGGTGACCGGAGCGACCGCCTTGGCGATACGCACCACCTGGCGGATTTGGTCGACCGTGCCCGGCTTGAACGCCACATACGGCAGACCGTCGGCACGCAGGGCGGCAATGAGCTGCTTGGCTTCGTCGAACTCCGGGATGCCGGCGGAGACAACGACGCCGTCGATTGGGGCGCCGGACGCGCGTTTCTTCGGCACCAGACGCTGCGTGCCGAACTGGAGGTTCCACAGGTAGCGGTCCATGAACATCGCATTGAATTCGACCGTGCGGCCTTCTTCGAGTTCGTCCTCGAGCTCGGTCAGATGCCGGTCAAGCACTTCGGCGGTCACCTGGCCGCCGCCGGCGAGTTCGGCCCAGTATCCGGCGTTCGCCGCGGCCGCGACAATCTGCGGGTCCACGGTGGTCGGGGTCATGCCGGCCAGCAGGATCGGCGGTTTGCCGGTCAGTTCGCTGAATTTCGTGGCAATCCGGTCACCGGCGGGCGTGTGGATGACGCGCGGACGGTACGCCTTCCAATTCTGCAGGCGTTCGGGGTCGCCCGTCAGCGTGGACAGCGCGGCGCGGTCGGCGGTGCTTGCCGCCTCGACCACACCGGCGCCGCTGCCTTGGGCGAGTGCGGCGACCAGCTTGCCAGCCGTGGTGCCCGGGCCCATATCGACAATCCACAATGCGGACGGATCCGTGGACTCAAGCAGCTTGTGCACGCGGCCTGTCCAATCCACATGGTTGATAAGCACTTCCTCGGCGAGTTCGCGAGCGCGCAGCCCATCGAAACCGCACGCCTGCGCCCAGACGACCGTCTGATTGACGGCATCGGCCATCAGCGGAGAATGGAACGGCAGCGTCACGTCAAGGTATTCGAGCGTCGGGTCGAACACCGAGCCGCCGCGCACCTTCTGCTCGCGCAGACGCGCCTGCTTGCGGTGTTCCTTGCCCGCGGCGAGCGCGAAGAGCGCCAGATCCTCCGGATAGCCAGACAGAACCTGATGGTCGGGGGCGTTTTCGACGGCGATGGAGATCGGTCCACGGGTGGCGGGGACGCGCGCAATCAGGGTTTCGGTCTGCTCGCGGTTGGCGCCCTTGACTGACAGCATCGGGGTTGCGCCTTCGAGTTTGGCATGCAGGCCGAGCAGCCGCGCCTGACGGGTGCCGGCGACGCCGATCAGTCGGGCCACGGCGAGGATTTCCTCAATCGGCTCCTGCGCGGCTTCGAGCGAGCCGGCATGCTGCAGTTCGCGGGCCATATGCACGCCAATGATGCCCTGCGAATGCCCGAGCAGCGCCACCGGCTTCGAAGCGGGGTTGTACCCCAGATGCACGGCGTCGATAATCGCTGCGAGCTGGGTGAGCGCGATGCCTTCGACGCTCACGGACGCATCCGCTGCGGCTCCGAGCGAGGCACCGGACGGCTTGAATCCGAAGATGTCGGTCGGGTGTCCGGTCACCGCGAGCAGGTCGGCGGCCACCGGGGTCAGCAGGCGGTCGGCGGCGAGCACCTGGGCATGCAGATCCGCGGCTAGGGGCGGGTCGTCCATCGCATCGGCGAGCGCTGCGGTCCACGGGGTGGATTGCCCGCCGAACACCACGGCGTGCGGCTCGTTAACAAGCCTGGACAAGAAAGGTGTGGTACTGGTCATCATTGTTCCTTTGCTGGTTTCCATTCGATTCGTGTGTTGTTGATTGGTGTGGTTGACATTGTCGGAAGCATTGCCGGAAGCGCTTACATCGGCTGGTTGCCGTGATGCTTGTCGACCGGCCGGTGGCGGCGTTTGCCGGCGAGTGTGCGCAGGGCTCCGGCGATTGCCTCCCTTGTCTGCTCGGGGTCGATCATCGCGTCAATCTGCCCGGTTTCCATCGCAAGATTCGCGTTGACGGTCGTAGCCTCATAGTCGGCCACGTACTTCGCACGCAGCGCTTCCACGTCCTGCCCGCGTTCCTTGGCTTTCTGCAGATCCTTGCGATGAATGATGTTGACCGCGCCTTGGGCGCCGAGCACCGCGATCTGGCTGGACGGCCAAGCGAGGTTAACGTCCGCGCCAATCGCCTTGGAACCCATGACGATGTAGGCGCCGCCGAAGGCCTTGCGCAGGATCACCGTCACCATCGGCACCTGCGCGTTCGCATACGCGTAAATCACTTTCGCGCCGCGGCGGATGATGCCCGCATGCTCCTGGTCGCTGCCCGGCTTGTATCCGGGGGTGTCCACGAGGGTGATGACCGGCAGGTTGAACGCGTCGCACAAGCGCACGAAACGCGCGACTTTCTCAGAAGATTCCACGTCGAGGATGCCGGCGAGCACATTCGGCTGGTTGGCGACCACACCGACCGGGTGGCCTTCGATGCAGGCGAAGCCGACGACCGCGGATTTCGCGTACAGTTCCTGCACTTGGACGAATTCGCCATAATCGACGATGCCGTGGATGACATCGAGCATGTCGTAGGGCTGACGATCATTATCCGGCACGATGGAGGCGACGCGCGAGGCTGCCGCCTGGTCGGCGTGCGTGGACGCGTAGGCGAATACCGGCGGCTCACACTGGCAGTTCGACGGCAGGTATGCGAGCACCGTACGTGCGTAGTCAATCGCGTCAGCCTCGTCTTCGCCGAGATAATGCGCGACGCCGGAGACCACGTTGTGCACGTAGCCGCCGCCCAGATCCGCCATGCTGATCGTCTCGCCGGTGGACGCCTTGACGACGTTCGGCCCGGTGACGAACATGTCGGAGTTCTCACGCGTCATGATGATCAGGTCGGTCAACGCCGGGCAGTACACGGCGCCGCCCGCGCATGGGCCGAGGATGATGGAGATCTGCGGGACAAAACCGCTCGCCTCGCAGGTCTTCTTGAAAATCCGCCCGTATTGGCTGAGCGCCGCGACACCTTCCTGAATACGCGCGCCGCCGGAGTCGATCAATGCGACAATCGGCACTTTGAGGCTGATGGCCATATCCATGAGGTGGCAGATCTTCTCTCCTTCAGCCACGCCGAGCGTGCCGCCGCGCACCGAGAAGTCCTGCGCATACACGGCGACCGTGCGCCCGTACACTTTGCCGAACCCGGTGATGACGGCCGAACCGGCAACCCCCTTGTTGATGTCGCCGCCGATGAAACGGCCGATTTCCTGGAAGCTGTCGGCGTCGAACAACAGGTCGAGGCGTTCGCGGGCCGTGCCTTTGCCTTTGGCATGCTGGCGTTCGCGGGCGTGCTCCTCGGCGGCACGCGCGAGTTCGGCGGCCCGTCCCACAGCGGGGCGGATCGGCTGAGTCACGTCATGCGCCGTGGAGTCCACAAGTGTCGTGGAGTCCGCCGGCGCCGTGGTTGTCTGCGCTGCGGTCAGTGTGCTGCTCATTGCCGGTCTCCTTCCGCATCCTTGTCCGTCGATGTCCCGGATGCCTGTGTGCCTTCGGCGTCGTGGATGTCAAGCTCGACAAGCGTCTGCCCGCCTTCGACACCATCCGCCGGGCCGACGCAGATCTTCTTGACCGTACCGTTGACCGGCGCGTACACGTAGTTCTCCATCTTCATGGATTCGAGCACGACCAACAGGTCGCCCTTGGAGACGCTCTGGCCTTCCGCCACGTTGACACGGGTGACGATCGCCTGCATCGGCGAGGAGATGATGCCGCCTTTCGCGCCGTCATCCACCTTCGGCTTGCCGATATCATGCAATCCTTGACCGCGCAACGGCTGGGTGGCGCGTCGCGCGGACCGTGCGCGGGCGGCACCTGTCAGCCCGTCGACAATCGTCTGGGGGACAGTGAGTTTGACGCGCTTATCATTGACTTCGATGACGAAGGAATCGCTGGCAGCAGCCTTCTCCCCGGCCCCTACGGCCACGGATGCGGGCTGTCCGGCACCTGCGGCCGCGGGTTCGCGGTTGAGATACTTACGTTCCAGCCATTTGGTGGACACGCTGAACGGATGCTGTTCGGCGGTGAATTCAGGATCATTGAAAATCTGCTCGAACAGGCTCGCCGGCGACGGCACGCCTTCGATACGTAGCTCGCCGAGGGCGCGACGCACACGGGCAACCGCAGTCGCGCGGTCCTGCGCGGTGACGACGAGCTTGCCCATCAGAGAATCGAACTTCGGCGAAATCGTGTCTCCCGCCTTAACCCCGGAATCCACGCGAATCCCCGGTCCGGCCGGCCATTGCAGCCCGGTGAGTGTGCCGGAGCTCGGCGTCAGGTTCGTCGCGGGGTCCTCGCAGGTGATGCGCAGCTCGAAGCTGTGGCCGCGGATGCTCTCCGGGCGGGTCAGGTGCCCGCCGGCGGCAATCGTCAATTGTTCACGCACCAGATCAAGCCCGCACACCTGTTCGCTGACCGTATGCTCGACCTGCAGACGCGGGTTGACTTCCAGGAAATACACTTTGCCCTGTTCGGTGAGCATGAACTCGCAGGTGCCGAGCCCCACATAATCTACCGCCTCAAACAGGCCGCGCGAGTAGCGTTCCAGCGCTTCAAGCGCTTTCGGCGGCATGAAGGGGGCCGGGGCCTCCTCGATGAGTTTCTGGTTGCGCCGCTGCACCGAGCAGTCGCGCGTCGAATACACGACGAAATCGCCGTGGCTGTCACGCCCGCACTGGGTTTCCACATGCCGCGCCTTGTCGATGAACCGTTCGACGAAATACTCGTCCAAATCCCCGCCCTGGAGCGCATCATGGCTTAAGTAGAAGCTGCGCAGCTCGTCGTCGTTGTGCACGATGGTGATACCGCGGCCACCACCACCGTCCGTGCGTTTCATCATGATCGGATAGCCGTGCGTCTGCGCGAAATCAAGCAGCTCACGCATATCCTTGACCGGCTCGGAAATACCGGGGACGGGCGGGACCTTCGCGCGGGCGGCGACCCGGCGGGCGGTGATCTTGTCGCCCAGATCGACCAGGGCCTTGGGATCGGGGCCCACCCAGACGGCACCCGCCTCGCGGACCTTGGTCGCGAATGACGGCACCTCGGAAAGGAACCCATAACCGGGGTGCACCGCGTCGGCACCGCTCCTGTGCAGAATGCCGACCAGCAGGTCCTCGTTGAGATACGTGTCGCGGTAGGTGTCGCCGGGCAGCAGGTAGGCTTCGTCCGCCATATCCACATATTGTTCGTCGCGATCCTGTTCGGCGTACACGGCGACCGTACGGATGCCCATCTCGCGGGCGGTGCGCACGACGCGCAGCGCGATTTCGCCGCGGTTCGCCACCAGAAGTTTGCTGACATTATTGACCATACGTTCCAACCTATGCCGCGAGACTTGCGCCCGACGGGGGCATGGACGACAAAGAATCGGCAATCTTTTTGTAACCCTCCACAAACGTCACCGTAAGCTGGCTTGCGATTTTCGGCGGTATTCCGCCATTGAGCGCTTTCGTCGCAACCGGCCGGACACATCTGCGACATTGGCGGGCGTAATCGGGTCCATAGAATGATGGCCAGCACGCCCCTGACCGGGCATTGCATGAAAGTTGCATGAAAGGAAGGGATTCCTATGTCACATCAGACACCATCCGCCGCACTGGCTTCCGCGGCCCCTACCACCGCCCGCCGCCTGCTGCGTTCGGCAGGCATGTCGCTGCTGTTCGCGCTGCTGCTGTGGGCCGCGGCCGCCGCCGGGCGCATCCCGATTCCCGGCACTCCGGTCGGCATCACC
This sequence comes from Bifidobacterium thermophilum, assembly GCF_002846655.1. NCBI lineage: Bacteria > Bacillati > Actinomycetota > Actinomycetes > Bifidobacteriales > Bifidobacteriaceae > Bifidobacterium > Bifidobacterium thermophilum. Next base: position 493,474 of record NZ_PCGX01000010.1, read on the forward strand.
TTGCAGACCTTCGTCCTGATGCTTGCCGCGTTGAGTCTTGATTGGCGCGAAGCCGGTGGCGCAGTCGTGCTGTACCTGCTCGCTGGCGCTGCAGGACTGCCGGTGTTCTCGGGCGGCATGTCCACGCTGGCGCTGGTCGGCCCGAGCGCCGGCTTCCTGTTCGGCTTCCTGCCGGGCGTGATCGTCACCTCCCTGCTCAAGGGCAAAGCACGCGGCACGGGTGCACGTGGCTACTGGCTGACCGCCGCGAGATATTTCGGCGCCTCGCTGGTTGGCTGCGTGGTGATTGTGTACGCCTTCGGTGTGAGCATTCAGGCGATGCTCACACATGTTCCGCTGAGCGCTGTGGCGCTTGCTTCGCTCGGGTTCGCCGGCGGCGACCTGCTCAAGGCGGTTGTCGCCTCTGCAGCCGTCAGCGGGCTGTCCTCGCGTATCGCCCGTGACGCCAAGTGACATCGAAGAACGTCAGATAATGTCAAATAACGGCAAGTAACGGCTGGGCGCGCTAGTTGCACCAGTCGATAACGAAAGGCCGCCGCCCCGATTGCGTGGGGCGGCGGCCTTTCGCATATGTGCATGCGTTGTCTGTCACCGCTGCGGACGGCAGGCCTTCAGCTGGCGGTCAGTGAGTCATCAGTGGCCCATCAGTCAAGAACACCGACATCACCGGTCGTCACCGTATGCTCGACTCCCTCGTCGTCCACAATGGCCAGTGAGGCGTCTGGATTGATGCGGATAGCGCGCCCGACAATCGTCTCGCCCCCTACAAGTCTGGCTTCCACTCTCCTGCCGAGTGTCCAGCTCACCTGCCGGGTTTCCTCAAGCAGCTGGGCGGCGTAGGCCTTGCGATCACGCACAAACCGGGCGATACGCTCACGCAGGCCGGCTGTGATTCCTGCCGCGATGAGGTCACGCAGCACTTGCACGTCCGGCAGCGGGTCGACATGCAGCTGCAAGGATGTGGATTGCGGGGTCGGCAGGCTTTCCGCGCGCAGGGCGAGATTGATGCCGATGCCGATGATCACACCGGTGCGATGCTCATCCAAGGGCACGAGCTGCACCAGAATCCCGCCGAGTTTCAGGCCATGGCAGAAAATGTCGTTCGGCCATTTGATAGCCAGCGTGCAATCCTGCTGACGCGGACGGGCGCCGCTGGAGAACACCGCCGACCGAATCGCGTCGCATGAAGCGAGACCGGCGAGTGTCGGCAGCCACCCGTTGACCGTGTCATCAGCCACGACATCGGCGGGCATCACCGTGACGAACGACACCGTGAAGGACTCCCCCGGACGGTTCACCCACGCGCGCCCCAGCCGGCCGTGACCGCCGGTCTGGTAGTCCGCGGCAATCACCGTGATTTTCCCGTCATCCGCCGGGTCGCCCCCGATCCGCCCATCAGCGAGCATCTCGCAGGCGAGCGTGTTCGTCGAATCCACCTCGGCAAGCGCGATCAGCTGGTCAGCCTCCTGTTCGGTCCGCGGCATGCGCGGAACCGTCCCCTGTTTCGTCATCATGGCACCAGCCTACCGCCGAACAACGCGTTTTTCGCGGATGTACGCGCCGGATGTACCCAAGTTGCGGATTGACCGCGGCTGCGGAACCGGCAGGCGGCCAGGACGCGTTGCCCACCAAGCCGGCCACTGTGTGAGCGGATCCTCGCACAATGGCACCTGCAACCAGCCAGGCATCTGTCCGAGACACCGAACCCAGCCACCATGTGAGCCAATCCTCACACAACGGTTCCAATCGCAACATCTCCGCCCGATGCCAACCATCTCAAACCCCGTTGTGCGAGCCAATCCTCACACAGTGACGCCCACAACCAGCCAGACCTCGACTCGAGCCCACCAAACCCGCCACTGTGTGAGCGGATCCTCACACAACCACCTCCACGGCTACGCCCGCGGCCATCGTACGCCTCTCCTGCGCCCAGCCCCGGCTCCTTGCGTCAGACTACAATGCTCAAACATGACCGAAGCCACGCGAACCTCGAGAGCCACGACCACACCATCCGTGCAACCCGATCAAGCGGCAAAGCGTTCCAAGGCCACGACGGGCAGGCATTCCTCGCACCGCGCGCTGGCCGGCGTCATCGCCCGGTGGACGCTGGCGATCCTCGCCGTCCTGTGGCTGAGTTTCTGCACGGCGATTGGACCGTTCTATTGGTACGGCGGCAGCATCGCCGACTGGGGATTCGTCAACACCATCTATTTCCTGCTCGCTCTAGCCATCTACCTGATGCTGCTCATCGCGTTGGTGCACGTCGGCGGCGGGCTTGCGGCCATCCCCTCATCCGTTCGCTCCGCCTGTCGTCGGGTGGCGGCGGCAATCGGAACCTTCTGCCACACTGGATGGCGGCGGAACATCAGCAAGCCATGGCACGCCTTGGCACGCCTGTGGCGGCGATTTACAGCCACACGATTCGCGCATGCCGTCGGACGTTGCTGGACCGCCGTCCGCACGTATACCCCGCGCATCATCATGCGGTGCACACGCAGTTGGATCGGCCTCGCGCTCATCATGTTCATCGGATGGCTGTGGGTGCCTGTCACCCTGCTGTCCGCGTTCGGCGCCGACATCCGCTCGCAAGTGCGGGAATTCAGCTGGGCATGGAACCAATGGACGGGCTTGCAACAGCCGTATACCGGGTTCTTCGCCTTCGTCCCGATGGATATCTACCCGACCGCGCACTACCTGTGGCCGCAAGACCCGACCTATCTGACGGATCAGCACAATCTCGTGCTCACCGTGTTCTACGGTGCCGTCGCCGCCGCATCCCGGTATTTCACTGGTTCAAACGATGCAGGATATGTCGTGCTGTCCTCGTTGCAGTTCCTGTTCGCGGTGTTCTGCTGTTCGGCCACGATGCACCGATTCCTCAACCTGCCGTGGCTTGGACCTGAGTCCGGGAAGGACACCGAGGCCACCGTTGTCCCGAACAGCGAACCAGGGAGTACACCCGGGGATTATCCGCATGCCGTCGCGCGGGCTGGCGTATGGCAGCGCACCATCATCATCCTGTTCTTCCTGCTGTGCCCGATCGCGGTGTTCTCCACTATCAGCCTGACGAAATCACCGCTGTTCGCCTTCGCATTCGTCTGGTGGTTCGGCATCGCCTACCAGCTGCATATGACACGCGTCAAGCGCGGCGAGACACCCCGTCGGCTGCCCGCACGTACCCTCGCCGCATTCATCGCGAGCGCCTGCGTCATGCTGATTAGCGCGAAATACGCGTGGTACATTCTCCTCGCGCAGACGGTCATTATGCTCATCACCGACCGCGGGCGCTGGAAGACCTACATCGCTGCCCTGCTGCTGCCGGCGGTCATCCTGCATGGAGGCCTGGTCCTTCTGGTATCTACCGGCAAGGTCATCAACGGCGACCCGATCGAAAGCCGCGGCATCCAGCTGCAGCAAATCGCGCGCGTTGCCCGACGCAATCCCGAAGGCATACCCAAGGACGCGGCGGACAAGCTCGCCCCGATCTTCAACCTTGACCAGATGGGCGAATCCTACTTCCAGCAGGACGCCGACCCGGTGAAATCCTCCGGGATCCAATCCAAGAAAGTCAGCTATCGTTGGCGTTCCGTCACGAAAGAGGATATGGCTGATTTCAACAGCGCGTGGTGGCAGATCGTCAAGGCGAACCCGGTCATCGCGGCGGATGCGTTCTTCGCCGAATGCTTCGGCTATTTCGACATCGCCGATCTGCCGTATGTCTCCATGGACTATTACGTGACCAGCGATTACGTGGTGAACAACACCGAATGGATCAAGGACTGGCAGCCACAATGGCGTGAGAATATCGCGAGGTTCGCGCGCGACTGGGGCAAGATCCCCGTGCTCGGATGGGTCACGCACGGCAATTTCTATGTCATTTTGACCCTGCTGTTCGGCGCCGCGGAAGTGGTCCGCCGCCGTTGGCGCACTTTGGCGTGGCATATGCCGTTGTTGCTGCTCATGGGCGTGATGATCACGTCGCCGGCAAACAACTTCGAACGCCATATGCTTCCGCTGACTTTCGTGTTCTGTTTCGTCGCGTTGACCTACTGGCGCGAGTCCAGGGGTTGCCATGAAACGCGTATCGCCGGGCCCGAGGACAGTGCGGGTGGACATCACCGTGACACTGAATCCGGGCGGGACTAAGCTGGCACTATGGTTTCCGTTTCTGCACGCTCCGGGTCAGGCTCCGATCGCAAGGATTTGCTTGACCTGTTGATGGCCCGTCTCGCCGTGCTATTGGGAGACGATGTGCTGGAACGCGACCGGCCGGCCGACGTTGCCGGAACCGGTGTTGTGGGAACGACAGATGAAACCGCCGGAACAGCCGGAGCACTCGGAACTGCTGACCAATCGAATGCTGCCGCGGCAACGGCACCAGGGTCGCAGCACCCTGCCGACGCCCGGACCCTGCTCGAATCCATTGTGTTCGCGTGTCTCGCGGAAAGCACGGACGACGAGCGGGTCGTCTCGCTGATGCATACACTTGGATGGCCTGCGCATTATGTCTGCTGCAGTATCGCCGGCACTCCCCCGGCGCGCGATGTCGCCTCGTGCGCGGCGTCAATCCGGAGCCAATTGCCGCCTCATGCCGACGGTACCCCGCAGGATTGTCTGATCGGCGAGCATGACGGGAATCTGGTGGCGTTGGTGCGCGTCGATGACGGAACCAGCCCGGACCAAGTCGCGCATATCGCCGAAACGTGTTTCGATGGGCATGAGCCGATTTGTCTCGGGCCAACCCGGCAGAATGCCGACGGTGCATCCCGCGCCATCCGGGCCGTCATCAACGCCCTGTTCGCGCTCAACGCCTGCACGCGCGAAGTGCCGCAACCCATGCGATGCGAGGACCTGCTTCCGGAACGTGCCCTCATGGGCGATGAGGATGCGCGCGACGAGCTAATCACATCAATCTACGAGGCGCTCAAAGGCGACAATCCCAATGATCCGACACTCCAAACGGTCAGCATTTTCCTTGATTCCGGCGCTTCGCTGGATGCGACCGCCCGGGCGCTGAGTGTCCACCCGAATACCGTGCGGTACCGGCTCAAACGGGCCACGGAAATTTGCGGTTGGGATGCAACCGATACACGCGAGGCATATGTGCTCTCGACTGCGATTACGCTCGGACGGCTACGCGATGCCGGTTTGTGGCGCGATGACGGTACGCTGTAGGGTGTACCGCTGACTTCCCGGACACCTTCTGGGAATCCTTTGTTATTGTCATCCTGACAACTTCGGAACTGACACCGACAATTCCGACCTTAGTAACCCGGACGTGCCGGACTGCGAAGTACTGGACACGAATCTGCTGGGCTCTGACCAACTGGGCACGAAAGACCTACTGAAAAGACCCGCCCCCCATAAAAATGGGAAAGCCCCATGCACACCGGCAATCGGCATGTATGGGGCTTGTGCGTTCTCGTTCCGCCCTAGGCTCGAAATAACGGACGGAACCAGAAATCAGGCGAGTGTCGCGGTATCCAGCGGGATGCCGGGGCCCATCGTGGAAGTGATGGTCGCCTTGGTGATGTAGCGGCCCTTCACGGTGGACGGCTTGAGACGCTTGATCTCGTCAGCCACTGCCTTGAAGTTCTCGTCAAGAGCCTTCTCTTCGAAGGACATCTTGCCGATCAGGAAGGACAGGTTGCCGTGCTTGTCCACACGGAACTCAATCTTGCCGCCCTTGATATCCTTGACAGCCTTGGTGACATCCATGGTCACGGTGCCGGTCTTCGGGTTCGGCATCAGGCCACGCGGGCCGAGAATACGGCCGAGACGGCCAACCTTGCCCATCATGTCCGGGGTAGCCACGACAGCGTCGAAATCGAGGAAGCCGTCCTGGACCTTCTGCACGAGATCGTCATCGCCGACGATGTCGGCGCCGGCCTCGGTGGCCTCGGTGGCCTTCGGGCCGCGGGCGAACACGAGGACCTTGGCGGTCTTACCAGTGCCGTTCGGCAGGTTGACGACGCCGCGCACGAGCTGGTCGGCCTTGCGCGGATCCACGTTCAGACGGTACACGGCTTCGATGGTTTCATCGAAACCACGCTTCGGCATGCTCTTGAGCAGAGCGATCGCCTCAGGAGCGGTGTACAGGTTGTTACGATCGACCTTCTCGGCCGCCTCGCGGTACTTCTTGGAGTGCTTCTTAGCCATCTGTCCTTCTCCTCTCAGTCGGTGACCGTGATGCCCATGGAGCGGGCGGTACCTTCGATGATCTTCATGCCAGCCTCGACGTCGCGGGCGGACAGATCAGGCATCTTGATCTCGGCGATTTCGCGGACCTGAGCCTTGGTGACGGTACCGACCTTGTGGGTCAGCGGGTTCTCGGTGCCCTTCTGGATACCGGCGGCCTTCTTCAGCAGAGCTGCGGCCGGCGGGGTCTTGAGCACGAAGGTGAAGGAACGATCTTCGTAAACGGTGATCTCAACAGGGACGACCTGGCCCATCTTGTCCTGCGTGGCCGCGTTGTAGGCCTTGCAGAAGTCCATGATGTTGACGCCATGCGAACCCAGAGCCGGACCCAGCGGCGGGGCGGGGTTCGCCTTGCCAGCCTGGATCTGAAGCTTGATCAGCGCTGTGACTTTCTTCTTAGGAGCCATTGTCTGGTTCTTCTTTCTGTGAAGCGGTGGTTACGGTCGCCACGCACGAGGCGCAGTCTCCTCCCGCAACGTTCATTGCTGTGCTGTGCTAGCGGGTCTCCCCTCCAGACACAAACATCACCATTATGCTCGTTTGTCTCGACAACATCAGTGTCGCCACGCCCATGATGCGGTGCGGCACGAAGACACCGACCGCGCCGTGACAATCACCACCCAGAACTCCTCCTCCCCACAAACCAGCTACGCTCAGCCCCACCCAACGTAACCAGATTGGATGTGCCGAGCACAATGACAATGGCGGCGGCACCCGGTGAGGTGCCGCCGCCATTGAGTACGAACGGATTGTTCGGCTTCAGTCGATCTTCTCGACCTGTCCGAAGCCGAGCTCCACAGGCGTGTCACGACCGAAGATGGACACGAGCACGGTGAGCTTCTGCGTGGTCGGCTCGACGTCGGAAACCACAGCCGGCATGGTCGCAAACGGGCCGTCGGTGACGGTGACCTGATCGCCAACCGCATAGGAGACTTCGAGCTTGCGCTTCTTCGCAGCAGCGGGCTTGTCTCCTGCCGCCTTCAGCGCTTCGGAAGCAATCATCGGCGCCATCATCTGCACGACTTCCTCGCGCGACAGCGGTGCCGGATCCTTGGTCGGGCCGACAAAGCCGGTCACGCCCTCGGTTTCACGCACGATACGACGAGCGTCCTCATCCGGCCACATACGAATCAGCACATAGCCAGGCACGCGGACGCGGGTGATGACCTTCTTGCCCTTTTCAGTGTGCTTCTCGACCTCTTCCATCGGCACTTCCACCTGGAAGATCTGATCCTCGAGACCGAAGCTCTGCACACGGGATTCGATGTTGGTCTTCACGCGCTTTTCATAGCCGGAGTACGTATGCAGCACATACCACTTGCCGTCGAGTGTGCGAAGGCTCTTGGAGAACTCTTGGACAGCCTTGGTGCCGGCATCCTCAGCCGGTTCGTCTTCCTTGGCTTGCGTCTGATCGGACTCGCCTTCGGATGCTTCAGCAGCATCCGTTGCCTCGGCATCGCCAGCGGCCTGCTCCGGCTCGGCGCCCTGGGCGTCGTCCGCGGCGGGCTGGGCGTCAGCTTCCGACGCCACCTGCTGCTGGGCCGCAGGAATATCACCGTTCGCTGCATCCTCATCGGATACCACGTCTGGCAACGAATCCAGATTCTCGAGATTCACTTCATCATCCATGCTTACTTAACCTTCGTGTGTACGGATCAGCCGAAAACGAGCAACACGAGCTTGCCCAAGCCAAAGTCCATGGCAGTGACCAGGGCCATCAGCACCAGCACAAACACGAACACCGCGAACGACCAAGAGAACAGCTCTTTGCCGGTAGGGGTCACAACCTTGCGCAGCTCATTGAACGTCTGCTTGATATACAAGCCGATCCGCATGAAAATATTGGGCTTACGCGGCTTGTCTGTACGTGCCTTGGCCATTTCCATCCTTCGCTCGGCTACTGAACATCCAAAAGACTGGCAGGGACGGCGGGACTCGAACCCACAACCTACGGTTTTGGAGACCGTTGCGCTACCAATTGCGCCACATCCCTAGGTGAACTCTGCTCATTCTATCGAAACGACGGGACTGAGCAAAACCGCCAAGAGGCCATCTTAGCGGGTACTCGCGATTTAGTCCAATCGGGTTCCGCCACACGCGTCATACCGCCGAAAATCAGAGTGTCGAAATGGCGCGGGCACCGACGCAACTGCAGCATCGGTGTAAACGACAAGTGCCCAGCCACGACCCACGCCGTGACCGGGCACCGCACCCCCTACCGGGAATCAGCCAATCCACTCCTTGAAGTAGCGCATGCCCTTGGCCAGATCCTCGTCGGAAAGCGCATAGGAGAAGCGCAGGTAGCCGGGAGCACCGAAGGCCTCGCCCGGAACCGCGGCGACATGGCCTTTGTCGAGCAGCAGCGCGGCGAATTCCTGCGACGTATGGGCAACCGAACCATTTGCGCCCAGCGGCTTGCCGAGCAGCTCCTCGATATTCGCAAACGCATAGAACGCGCCGGTCGGCATCGGGCAATGCACGCCCGGAATCTCGTTGAGGGCGGCGACAATGGCGCGACGGCGCTTGTCGAAGGCCTCACGCATCGCGGCCACGGCGGACAGGTCGCCGGCGACGGCGGCGAGCGCGGCACGCTGGGAGACATTGGCGACATTCGACGTCATATGGCTTTGTAGCTTGGTCTGCGCCTTGGCGACCTCGAGCGGGGCGACGGTCCAGCCGACGCGCCAGCCGGTCATCGCATACGTCTTCGCCACGCCGTTAAGCACGAGTAGCTGGTTGCGCACTTCGGGCACCTCGGCGCCGACATAAGCGGTCTTCACGCCGTCATAGTTGAGGTGTTCGTAGATTTCATCGGAAACGACCCACACGTGGTGTTCCACGGCCCACTCGCCGATCGCCTTGATGGTTTCACGGCTCCACACGGCACCGGTCGGGTTAGATGGCGAGGTGATGATGATTGCCTTGGTGCGATCGGTACGCGCCGCTTCGATTTTGTCGATATCCGGTTCGAAGCCCTGCTCGGCGCCGGAGAACACCGGAACCGGCTTGCCGCCAGCGAGCTTGACGACCTCAGGATAGCTGGTCCAATACGGGGCGGGGATAATGACTTCGTCACCGGGATTGAGCAACAGCTGGAATACCTCGTACACAGACTGTTTGCCGCCGTTGGTGACCACGACTTGGTCAGGCGAGACCTCGTAGCCGGAATCGCGCAGCGTCTTGCGCGCGATCGCCTCACGCAGCTCGGGCAGACCGGCCGTCGGAGTGTAGCGGTGGTTCTTCGGGTCACGGCATGCAGCCGCCGCGGCGTCGACGATGTAATCAGGGGTGGGGAAATTCGGCTCGCCCGCACCGTAGGCCACGATGTCGATGCCCTGCGCCTTCATCGCCTTCGCCTTCGAATCGACAGCGAGGGTCGCGCTGGGGGCGACATTGTTGACACGGTCGCTCAGGTTCTGCCAGTCAGCCATAGTCATGGCCTCTACTGTAATCGCTACGGGCGAAAACCGTCCCGCTGCCGCGACACGCACTCGTACGGCACAACGGGACGGTCGCGGTATGGCCGCTGCCAACGGGACGCCGCCATATGCCAGACACAGCATGAAATCACGAAACGACAGTCACGAAATGGTAGTCACACCGCCACTCCAATCGCGCGAAGCATATGATGACCATTCGTGCGAATCCCACAAATCGCGCAAATCCCACAAATTCCGCAAATCACACAAGAACGAGATTATCGCGATGCACAAGCGGATGCGCGTATTCGTCGCCGAAGAAACGCCGCAGCTGCGCGGTGTTGCGCCCCAGCATGCGCGGGATTTCCTCGGAATCGTAGCCGGAGAGCCCCTTGGCAATATGCTTGCCGGACTCGTCGTCAATCCAGATCGGGTCGCCTGCGGAAAAATCGCCACGCACCTCGAGAACGCCGGCGCTCAGCAGGCTCGCACGGCCGGCACGCACGGCTTGTGCGGCTCCCGTGTCCACGACAAGCACGCCACGCGGATGCGACGCGAATTTAATCCACAGCCGCCTCGACGAACCACGCCGCTTGATGGGCGCGAACGCCGTACCCACCGGGTCGCCCATCAAGGCCGGCCCTGCATTCGCAGCACAGGTGAGCACCGCAGGAATGCCCGAGACCGCGGCCATATGGGCGGCTTCCAACTTGGTGACCATGCCTCCGGTACCGACGCCAGAGGAGCTGCCCGCGACTTTGACCTCATTGAGCGCGCGCTCAACATCGGGTACGAAATCGATTTTCTTCGAACCGGGTTGGCTCGGGGGCGCGGTATACAAGGCGTCCACGTCAGTGAGCAGCACGAGGGCGTCCGCGCGCACGATATTCGCCACCAGCGCGGACAGGCGGTCGTTGTCACCGAACCGGATTTCGTTATTCGCCAGGGCATCGTTCTCGTTGACGACCGGCACGACGCCCAAATCAAGCAGACGATCCAAGGTGCGCTGCGCGTTGTGGTATTGCGTCGCCCTGATCGTGTCCTCCGCGGTGATGAGGATTTGGCCGACCCGGATGCCGAAACGGCTGAACGACACCTCATACCGGGCCATGAGCAGTCCCTGGCCGACGGATGCGCACGCCTGCTGCGTTGCGATATCGGCCGGCCGGCGTTCGAAGCCAAGCGGCCCGAATCCGGCAGCGATAGCGCCCGATGACACGAGGACGATGCGCGCCCCTTGCAACCGCGCGCATGCGAGTGCCGCGACCAGCGCGTCCAGTTTCGCCGGGTCAAGATGCCCCGAAGGCTTGGTCAGCGAACTGGAACCGACCTTGACCACAATCGTCTGCGCTTGCGCGATGGACCGTCTGACTCTCTCATGCGTGGGCTGTGCCATTACTCCCCGGCTTCCTCGCTGTCCTGCTCCTGGTCGTCACCGGCCTCGCCACGTCCGAACAGACTTTCGCGGTCATGACGGTCGTCGTCCACGCTCGGATCGGCCCAGTGGCCGGCCTTGCGTTCCGCCATCATCGCCTCGCGCACAGCCGCGCGGGCATCCATCATCTCGTGGTATTCGCGTCGGCGTTCCGCATTCGTACGGCGCTGGGCACGCGGATCATTCGCCTCGAGGCGCAGATCCTTGCCGCGCGAGCCCAGTTGCGAGCCGTCCAGCATCTCGGCGCCCGCCGCGATGGTCGGATCCCAGTCAAAGGCGACCGCGCGGTCGCCCCGCCCGATGCGCACCTCGTCGCCCGCATGCGCGCCTTGGCGCCGCAGCTCGTCCTCGACACCAAGCTTGGCCAGCCGATCGGCGAGATAGCCGACGGCTTCGTCATTGTCAAAGTTCGTTTGGACGACCCAACGTTCCGGTTTGGTGCCGGTGACGGTGTACCACACGTCGCCGTTGCGGTTCGTTTCGCGCTCGACCTTGAAATCAGCCTCAGCGACTGCAGCAGGGCGTCTGCGACCCTTGCGTTCGAGCGGTTTGATGACGACGCGCTCGTCCTCCTGCTCCTGCTCGCGGCGCGCAACCTCCTTGCGCATCTGGGTGACCAGCTCGCCGAGGGCATACCCGAGTTCTTTGAGGCCGGCGTGCGAAGCGGTGGACACCTCGAACACGCGCAACCCCATCTTCTCGAATTCGGGACGCACAAAGTCCGCGAGTTCCTTGGCTTCAGGCACATCGACCTTGTTGAGCACGATGATGCGCGGACGATCGGGAATCGGAATCGCACCCACCGGCAGTTCCAGCTTGTCCGCGTACTGGGCGAGCTCATGTTCGAGCGCGTGGTAGTCGGACACCGGGTCGCGGTCAGGTTCGAGGGTCGCGCAGTCGATCACATGCACGATGATTTCCGTACGCTCGATATGGCGCAGGAATTCCAAGCCAAGCCCCTTGCCTTCGGATGCGCCCGGGATCAGACCCGGCACATCCGCGATGGTGTACCGGTAATCGCCGGCCATGACCACGCCGAGATTCGGCACCAGCGTGGTGAACGGGTAATCGGCGATTTTCGGCTTGGCGGCGCTCATTGCTGCGACCAAGCTGGATTTGCCCGCCGAGGGGAAGCCAACGAGCGCGACGTCCGCAATGGACTTAAGCTCGAGGACGACATCGCGTTCCTCACCGGGCTCACCAAGCAAGGCGAAGCCCGGAGCGCGACGCGTACGGTTCGCCAGCGCGGCGTTGCCGAGCCCGCCCGCACCGCCCGCAGCGGCGACGAACCGGTCCCCCACATGCCGCAGATCCGCAAGCAGTTCGCCGGGGCGCTTCGTCTGGCCCTTGGCACCTTTCGCAGTGAAAATCATCGTACCGACCGGTACCGGCAGAATCAGGTCCTTGCCTTTCGAGCCATCTTTCGTATCTCCCAAGCCCATGGTGCCGCTGTCGGCTGTGCGGTGGGGAATGAACCGGTAATCCAGCAGGCTGTTCGCGTTCTCATCCGCCACAAAGATGACGGAACCGCCGTCGCCGCCATTGCCGCCGTTGGGGCCGGCAAGCGGCTTGTATTTCTCGCGCCTGATGCCTGCGGAGCCGTTGCCCCCGTCGCCGCCCTTGACATGGACGGTCACCCGATCAACAAAATCTGCCATAGTGTCACCTTACGTCGTCCGACCGCCGGTGAACGCACAAGACGGACGGGAATTCATGGATAATCAACGATACCGCCATACCGCGATATCATGCGCGATGCGCCCTAAGACTGAGCCCGCAGCGATACGGAACCACCGTCACGACGCGACGCTGTGGAACAGCCGCGTCACAAGCCGCGCCGGAAGTCACCCCGAAAACCGCGCCGCGAGCAGCACTGGGCAATAAAAAAAGCCGCGTCCGACAACGGGCGCGGCTTCAGGTATTGATGCGTCAGGCGGTGACGACGTCGACGACCTTACGGTCACGACGGACACCGAACTTCACGCTGCCGTCCTTGAGGGCGAACAGGGTGTGATCCTTGCCCATACCGACGTTCTCGCCGGGATGGAACTTGGTGCCGCGCTGACGGACGAGGATGTTGCCAGCGAGCACGGACTCGCCGCCGAACTTCTTCACACCGAGGTATTGAGGCTGCGAATCGCGCCCGTTACGTGAGCTGGAAGCGCCCTTCTTATGTGCCATGATCTAATTCCTTTCGGTCCTCAAGAACGCTCAGGCGATCTCGGTGATCTTGACGAGGCTGAGCTTCTGACGATGGCCCTTACGACGGGTCACGCCAGTCTTGTTCTTGTACTTCATGATGTTGATCTTCGGGCCCTTGGCTTCGTCGTTCACGACTTCGCCCTTCACGGAGACCTTGGCAAGGTCCTTGGCGGCAAGGGTGACCTTGGAGCCGTCGACTACGAGCGCGACCGGGAACTCCACGGTATCGCCCTGCTTTGCATCGAGACGGTTGACCAGGATGACGTCACCGACCTCGACCTTTTCCTGATGGCCACCGGCCTTCACAATCGCGTACATATTCCGTTCCTTATGTTGTGGAAAGCTTACTGTCCAGCGCGTTCGAGCCTCCGGCCAGACACCAACTCTCAAAACTACACCGACCCGCGTACATCCGTCAAGTCGATGAAACAACGCGTGTCAGCCTTCGGACACCGGTCTCGTATCGGTGCCCGAAGGCCGTCAGTCACCGTTCAGTGGCACCGTCCGTATTGTCGGCATCGACTGCCGAGTCTGCCGAGTCATCAGCCTGTGAGGCGGCATTGCGCTCGGCGCGCTCCGTGTTTTCTGCGTTCTCGGCGTTATTCGCTGCGACCGCCGCCGCGGCGATCTGCGCAAGCTTGGCCTTGACCGCCGGGCTCGAGCCCTTCGGCGCCTGCACCTCGGGAGTGCCGTGACCGTGCTTGTTCGTCTTGACGAACGGATCGCCGCCCTTCATCGCGTACGGATCGTCATACTCGGCACTGACCGTCGGCTCGTCATGGATGATGAAGCCGCGGCCCTTGCACGTCGGGCACTCCTCCGAGAAAGCCTCGACCAAGCCCTGGCCGATGCGCTTGCGCGTCATTTGCACCAAACCGAGCGAAGTGACCTCAGCGACCTGATGCTTGGTACGGTCACGCGCCAGGCACTCGACCAAGCGGCGCAGCACCAAGTCACGGTTCGCGGGCATCACCATGTCGACATAGTCGATCATGATCATGCCGCCGATGTCACGCAGACGCAGCTGGCGGGCGATTTCCTCGGACGCCTCAAGATTGCACCGGGTGACAGTCTCCTCAAGGCTCTTGCCCTTGCCGATGAACCGGCCCGTGTTCACATCGATCGTGGTCATTGCCTCGGTGCGGTCGATGACGATCGAACCGCCGGACGGCAGGTATACCTGACGTTCCATGCCCTTGCGCAGCTGGGAATCAATCTGCCACTTGTCGAACACGTCCTTGCCGCCATGCTCCTCGGGATCCCACTTGACCAGCTTGTCGCGCAGGTCCGGGGCCATCGTGTCGAGATATTCCTCGATCCGCTCGTACACGCGGTCGCCCTCGACGATCATCTGGGAGAAATCGTCGTTGAAGATGTCACGCACCACGCGGATGGCGACATCCGGCTCGCCCTGCAGCAGCTTCGGACGCTTGCCGTGCAGATACAGGTCGCGCTTCTCGCAAATCTTGTCCCACTGCCGGCGCAACGCCTCGAGATCCTTCTCGATGGCCTCCTCGGAAGCGCCTTCAGCTGCGGTACGGATAATCACACCCATATCCTTCGGAGCGATCTTCGAAACGATGGACTTCAGGCGAGCACGCTCACGGTCAGGCAGCTTGCGGCTGACGCCCGTCATACCGCCGGACGGTACGAGGACAAGGAAACGGCCTGCGAGCGTGACCTGCGAGGTCAGACGCGCACCCTTGTGACCGATCGGGTCCTTGGTGACTTGCACAAGCACCGGGTCGCCTGACTTGAAGGCGAGCTCGATGCGGCGCGGCTGCCCTTCAAGACGCGTGGTGTCCCAGTTGACCTCGCCGGCGTACAAGACGCCGTTACGCGGCTGGCCGATATTCACGAACGCCGCCTCCATGCTCGGCAGCACATTCTGCACGCGGCCGAGATAGATGTTGCCGACGGTGGCGACCTCCTGGATGTCGGAGACGTAATGCTCAACCAGCACGTTGTCCTCGATCACCGAAATCTGCGTATGGTGGCCGCGTTCGCGCACAACCATGAGCCGGTCAACATGCTCGCGGCGGGCGAGGAAGTCCTGCTCCATGATCTGGTTCTGGCGGCTGCGCTCACGACGGTTGTCCCGGCGACGCTGCTTCTTGGCCTCGAGACGGGTGGAGCCTTCGACATCGGTGATTTCGTCGATGTATTGCTGCTTGCGGGAACGGCGGACTGGCTCTTCGCTCTCCTCCACGCCTTTGTCTGAACGACGGCGACGACGGCGACGGGTGACTGTCGTATCCTCGTCCTCGTCACGGTGGCGGTGGCGCACCTCGAGAATCTGCTCGTTGTCGTCCTCGGACTCCTCGCGGGACGACCGGCGGCGACGGCGACGGGTGCGGGTGTCCTGAGCGTCCTCATCGTCATCGGCATGGTCGTCCTTGCGTGAGCCGCCGGCGTTCCGATTGCCGGACATCACTTCGGCGATTGGGGTATAGGCGATGTCGTCGTATTCGAGGTCTTCTTCAATCTGTTCGACCTCGGCGGCAGCACGACGCTCCTGTGCATTCAATCGGCGGGAACGTCGGCCGCGACGAGGTTCGTCTTCTTCCCGATCGTCGGCGGCGGACTCGTCACTGCTGTCACGGCTGTCACGCGAATTCGCACTCTGATTGGAGCGTTCGTCATCACGTTCCACATCATCTTCACCGCGGCCGCGACCACGACGCGAGCGGCTACGGCGAGTGCGGCGAGGTTCGCGTTCCTCGTCACGTTCGTCACGCGCATCACGCGCATCACGACGGTCGGAATCATCTTCGGATTCCATGTCATCGGCGTCGGAGACGGATGCCCCGGAAGACTGATGCGACGGCAGCACCGGCTCCTGGAAGAGCAGGGATGTCATCGGCTTGGAACGGCGATGCGTCCGGGTGGCGGACGGCGCTGCATCCCCATGCTCGTGGGAGAGGGAATCAAGCGCATCCTGGACACGCTCCTCCGGAGTTTCCGCGTCGGCTACGCCATGGCCGCCCAGAACGGCAGTATCTGCGACAGGCTGCGCGGACGGCTCATCATCGGCAGCGATACGGGTACGACGGCGGGACCTCGTTGAGGTGCCCTGCAACCCTGCCGCGCGGGAAATCCGGCGGCGGCCACGGTGCGGCGCATGCTGTTCCCCGTCCGTTTCAGCATCTTCCGTTGCGTTGTCCGCAGACGCAGTGTTGCGCACGGGAGCCGGATCAATCGCTGGCTCTTCGAACAACGGCTTGGGGTGCTCCTCAACCTTCAGCGCAAGGTCCGCGCCTGCGGCCCCTGCGCCACGCACGACACGACGGCCTCCGCGACGCCGGCGAACCGGGGCCGAGAACGTCTCAGACGAAGCCGCCTGATGCTGTGCCGATGTTGGAGTCGTGTTGGTCTGCTGCTGCGCTTCGCGGGATTCATTCGAATCGTCCGCAAAGCCCTGTTCTTCTGTTCTGGGCACAATGCTCCTCGCGATATGCTGCAGCCATATCGCCTTTTCCCGGCCCCGCACAGTTGTCACACCGCGCTCTCACCGCGGCCGCGCACCATTCGCGCCCATACGGGGCAATACATAAAAGTCTAGCTGCGCGACGGCGGACACCGGCGCTCGCATTGGCCACCATAGCCGGATTGCGAGGGGATCGACGCCATCAAACGCATGACGGCTGTTGCAGAACCGTCACACTCAAGTATGACACAAAAAATGCGAAGCTCGCGCACAAGTCGAAAAATCGGCAGTATTGTTCGTGCTTGCGGCGATTATGACCTGCCACGCGTGAATACGCCAGGATTGCGCTGAGCACACACCGAGATTGTGCAGGTATTTCGCGGTGCCTACTCGGTGCTTAATCAGGGAATGCACGGAACTCGTGCTGGAACCGAGGACTACGCCAGCCAATCCAGCAGGATGGATGCCATACGCGTCAATTCGCTGGCTGCAACCTGCTCATCATGCTTGTGGGCGAGCAACGGACTGCCGGCCCCGAGATTGACCGCCGGGACACCGAGCTGAGCGAAGCGTGCGACATCAGTCCACCCAAGCTTCGCCTGTGGATCGCGGCCAGTACGCTCCTTGACCAACGCGGCGAGCGAGGCGGCGAGCGGATCGTCCATACCGGGGCGCGCGCTCGGCGACTCGTCCTTCATCTCGATGCCGAAGCCCGCAAACATGCCACCGGTCGCCACATGCTCGCCGTTGCCCAGCTCGGCGCCCGCGTCCGCGCCCATCATTAGCGCCTTCGCCTGTGCAATCGTCTTGTCGGGCGCGAAACGGTAATTGACATGGACACGGCATTCATCGGGGATGACGTTCGTGCCTTTGCCGCCGGAAATCAGCGTTGCGTTGACGCCTTCGCGATATGTCAGTCCGTCCACGGTCACGTCTTGCGGCTCGTACGCGTTAAGCGTATTGAGGATCGGTGCCGCCTTATGGATGGCGTTCGAGCCCATCCACGCACGGGCCGAATGCGCCGCCACACCGTGCGTGATCACATCGAAACGGATGGTTCCGTTGCAGCCGCCTTCGATGCCGCAATCCGTCGGCTCGCCGATCAGCGCAAAATCGCCCTGGATCCAATCAGGATGGCTTTGTGCGACCTTGCGCAAACCGTTCTTCTCCGCCGCGACTTCTTCATGGTCGTAGAACACGAAGGTGAGATCGTATTTCGGATTCTTCAGATTCGCCGCGAGATACAGCATCACCGCATCCGAGGCTTTCATATCGGTGGCACCCCGCCCCCACATCACTCGTTCGCCAGGGTATGCGGCGGCGATGTCCTCGCGGATCAGCGGATCGCCCGGTTCCAGCCAGCGCGGCGGGAAATTGTCGATTACCGGGACCGTGTCCAGATGCCCGGCGAGGACCACCCGACGCTCCCGGCCCAGATTCGTGGACGCGACCACGGTATCGCCATGCCGCCGCACCGTCAGATGCGGTTGGCGGGACAGGAACGCCTCAACCTCGTCAGCCAACGGGCCTTCATCGTCGCTGACAGAATACCGGTTCATGATATCAGTGAACATCCGCTCGATTTCGGTACGCATCCGCTCGGCTTCGCTGTCGTTTCCACCGTTATCCGTCATTGTCATATCATCCTCCGTCAATCAGGGAAGGCCAATCGGGAAGACCGGCATGCGCGCCTCGCAACCCACGCCATCGCCAATACCCGCCTATTTCGTCATGTCTCATCATCGCAAAGGTCATGGATACCCGCACGGAATGTCTCAGATTCCCGTTTTTCAGTGCGTTTACGGGTGTCCTGCCGGCGATGCCCGTGATACGAGACCATGGACGCGCGTCACACCGCAAAGACGGATACTGGAGTCGAGACGCACGCCAGAAGGCCATCGTCGCCGACGACGCTTACCATGCGAAACGCGGAACCGGTATCGCAACCGTGTCCGGATAGCGGACATGCTGGCCGCAAGGCTTGGAGCATCGGACAGGACAAACATCAAGACGAGGAGAGGTGGGAATGCCAGGTTTACTGAGCGCCATGGAAGGATTCTGCGTGATCGGCATCGTGATCGCAGTCGGGTATGTGGCCGCCCGCATGCAGATCGGCGGGTCGAACGCGCAGATGGTGCTCAACAGGTTCAGCTTCTTCATTTCCAGCCCCTGCCTGATGTTCGCAATCCTGTCCAAAGAGAAGATTTTCGCGATTTTCCACTCCTCGATTTTCGTGGCGTTCTTCTCAGCCATGCTGGTCGGACTGGTGTTCCTGATCCTCAACCGGCTGTTCTTCCACATGAAGGCCGCGGACGCGACCATCGGCGCGCTCAACTCGCTCTACCTCAACTCGAACAATATCGGCCTGCCGATCGCCACATACATTCTCGGAAATCCCGCACTGGTCGCTCCGATTCTGGTCATGCAGCAAGCGATTTTCACCCCTGTGGCACTGACCGTGCTGGATGTGACCACCAAGGGCGAGGTGTCCATGAAACGCATTCTGTCGCAGCCGTTGCACCAGCCACTGCTCATCGGGTCGCTCGGTGGCATCATCGTCTCGGCGATCACCGCGAAAACCGGGCATTTCATCATCCCTGACTTCATTTACGACCCAATCAACATGATCGGCGAATCCGCGGTGCCGATGATCCTCATGGCTTTCGGCATGTCGTTGCATGGCACCAAGCCGATGCAGAACAAGAGCGATGTGCCGGCGACCGTCACCGTCGCAGTGCTGAAGAATATCGTCATGCCAATTATCGCGTTCCTGCTGTCGTACTACGTGATGGGCTTCCGCGGCGCGACCCTGTACGCGTGCGTGGTGCTCGCGGCCCTGCCAACCGGCCAGAACGTGTACAACTATGCGGCGCGGTACAACGTGGGACTCACCTTCGCGCGCGACGGCATCCTGCTCAGTACGCTGACCAGCCCGATCTTCATCGCAATCGTGGCCGCGCTGCTGTCCTGAACCCTGGCGGCTTCGACTCTGCTGCTGGCTTGGACTCTGCTGACGCCCCAGTCCCAGTTCTTGCGGGAGGGGCGTCAGCGGCCTCGGTTGGCGGCGGACAGGATGCGCAGACGGTCTGAGAAGCGTTGCCAATCGGTGCGCATCGCGGTCAGGAGTTTACGGTCGGTCACTTCGCCAATCGGAATCCAGGCGATTTCCATGCTTTCATCGTCGTTCGCCCGCAGATGCACCTCATGACCGGGCTTTTCGAAGGCGAACACCGTGGTGTACGCCCACGGGCCATGGTCCTCGCGGTAAGAGCCGACCACCTCGATATCTTGCGGAGTGATGTTCGCTTCTTCAAAGCTCTCGCGCAACGCCCCTTCGATCGGTGTTTCATTGTCGGCGATTGCGCCGCCCGGAATGCCCCAAGTGCCGCCTTCCGCGCTCCACTTGGCGCGATGTTGCATGGCCACGTGCGTGACCTCGCCCGCGGCATCCCGCCGAGCGAGCAGGATTCCCGCGGCACCGTGCGTACCCCAATGCCGGCGTCCGCATGCGCAGGAAACCCAACCGTCACCGGGCTGGTGCACGTTCTCCACCGGAGGCGGGGTGCTGCCGGGGTGCTGGTCAAGTTCTTCCGGATTCGGGGCGTGCGGCTTGACATTCCACAGATCCGTCCAGCTGATATCGAGTTTGCTGACGAGACGACGCAGCAACGGCAGGCTGATGCCGATGACACCATGCGGGTCGCCATCGATCCGGTCGATGAACGCGCCGCCGAAACCCTCCAATGTGAACGACCCGGCTACCTCAAGTGGCTCGCCGGTGGCGATGTAGCGTTCAATGTCCTCATCGGTGTAATCGCCGAAATACACGACCGCACGGCTCGCATCCTGTACCGCCCGGCCAGTGGCGAAATCGATGACGCAATGACCGGTCCACAGCTCCCCGCTGCGCCCGCGCATACGGCGGAGGCGTTCCCGTGCCGTAGCTTCGTCATGCGGCTTGCCATAGCATTCACCATCGAACAGGAACATCGAATCACAACCGACAATCAACGGGCCAGGGCCGGAACCGTTCAGCCCCTCACTGCCATTGACCGGCGTGTCAATCGGTTCGACACGAGTAGGCGGGGTGATACCGGAAAAATCGCGGGTAATGGCGCTTGAGGCCACCGAAGCAGGTTGTCCCGTACCCACGTCAGATGATCCTGATACGGCAGGAGCTTCAGTTGCGTCAGCGGAGAGTTCTTCATCCGCACGACGTTGCACGCGCACCTCTTCGGCTTCAAGCGGGTAAGCGATTACGCGCTCGCCTCTTGCCGCCTTTGATGTGTCAGCGACCGCTCGGTACGCTTCGTAGACCACATTCGCCTTTGCACGGGCGAGGATGGCGACACGGTGGCCGACATCAAGCCGCTCAACGGGCACGCTGAGCTTGCTGGCAGCCTGTTCCAACGCGGCAGGCTCGTCAACATGCGAGACCTTGATGGTCGGGCAGATCCCGGCGGCGTACAGCACGTCACGTCGGGGCTTGGATTGGGAAGCCAGAATGATCGATATCGTCATTGTTCATACCTCCGATTCGATTGGCGCCGAAGCCGCCTCCAAGTGTGCACGTATTCCCCAAGCGCATCCCGCCGTTCTGTCGTCGTGACTGGTGCATGCCACGACAGGCCGGACACGGCGTTGGGCGCGGTGCCAGATTAGCTGCGCCGAACAGTCACTCCAGTGGTGTTGACCGTCAGATGCAGTACGCGCCAATGTCCGGAAGCCAGCTGATCGCCGGCAATCCGTTCGATGTCGGCGCGGGCGTCGCCATCATGCAACACCAGCACGCACGGACCTGCTCCGGACACCGCCGCAGCATAGCCGTGGTCGCGCAACGACTCGATCAGCTCCCACGAGGGGGCCATAAGGTCCTTGCGGTACGGCTGGTGAAGGCGATCCTGGGTGGCGCTGAACAAAACGGCGTTCGCGTCAAGGCTGCCGTGAAGCACACCAGGATTCATGGCCCCCGGCAGCAGGCCGACGCGGGACACGTTGAACACCGCGTCACGGTAGGGCACGGATGCGGGCAGCGCCTGACGTGCCTTTTCAGTGGACAGTTCGTAGTCCGGCACGAACACAGAAGCGTGGATGTTCTCGCTGACCGGATAGTTCACGGTATGGAATCCGCCGGAGAGCGGCTCACCGCCCGGCACGCGGGTGGAGCCGACGCCTTCCGGTGTCTGGTAATCCCAAGACACCGTCAAACCGCCGTACACTGCCGGGGCAACGTTGTCGGGATGACCTTCAATGGTGGCGGCCAGCTCAAACACCGCGTCACGATTGAGGTCGCCTTCTTGGGCGAATGCCGCGGCGGCGGAGATGCCGGCCACAATCGCCTCGGCGGATGACCCCATGCCTCGCGCCTGCGGAATGCGATTATGCGCTTCAAGCGTGAAACCGAGTCTTTCCAATCCAAGCGTGTTGCACGCTTTACGGAAGGTGGAGACCACGAGATTCGTTTCGTCGCGCGGCAGCGTGTCTTCCCCCTCGCCGTCGATGAGCACGGTGACGCTATGGTCGTTGGTATCGTCCTTCAATGTGAAGGTCAGCTCGTCGTAATAGTTGAGCGCCAGGCCGATGGTGTCGAATCCGGACCCCAGATTCGCGCTGGTCGCCGGTACCTGGACATGGACTTGCTTGGCTACGGGGATCATGGTCATCCTTCCGCGGGCAGTGGGCATGCGTGCCGACTGTTCCGCCGATTGTCGGTTGTGCGTTGGTTGTGGTAAGTCCCGGATACCGGCCGCCGTGAAGTCACGATCAGCCGGCATCGGCGCCGCGGATTGCGCGGTTTCGGTTCAGTCGAGCACGCGCAGGATGGACGGCTCGCCGGAGACGCATTCGAGCTTGCATACGGCGTCCACCGTCTTGCGCAGCGTGACCTCGTCGCACAGATGGGTGACGATGCGCAGCTGCTGCAGCTCGCCCGAATAGCCCGGATCATGCTGTGTGGGCTGGAGGTCTTGGTTCACACCGTTGATGGAGATGCCGTGGTTCGCGAATTCCTCGGCGATCGAGGCGAGCACACCCGGCTTGTCGTGGATGAGGAAACGCACGGCGAATGCGGCCTTGGACGCATCCGCCGGGGCAAGCGGCAGGGTGTTGTACGTCTGGATACCGGTCGCGGTGGTGCCGGACACGATGTTGCGCGCGGCCATCACCACGTCGCCGACAACGGCGGAAGCGGTAGGCGCGCCGCCTGCGCCACGGCCGTACAGCATGATGTCGTCGGCTTCCTTAGCCTTGATGAACACGGCGTTGAAGCTGCCATGCACGGAGGCGAGCGGGTGGTTTTCATTGATGAGGGCTGGGTAGACGCGTGCGGACACACCGGCTTCATTGTGCTCGACGACGGCGAGCAGCTTGATGACCTTGTGTTCGGCGGTCGCAGCGGCGATATCGGCCGCTGCGATCTTGGTGATGCCTTCGACGGATACGTCGTCGATGCCGACCTGGGTGTGGAATGCGAGCGTCGCCATGATGGCGGCCTTGTTCGCGGCGTCATAGCCTTCGATGTCACCGGTCGGGTCCGCCTCGGCGTAACCCTTCTCCTGCGCCTGATGCAACGCCACGTCGAAGTCGAGGCCCTTGGTGGTCATCTCGTCGAGGATGTAGTTCGTGGTGCCGTTGACGATGCCCAGCATGCTGTTGATCTTGTCACCTGCGAAGGATTCGCGCAGAGGGCGCACAATCGGGATTGCCCCGCCGACCGCGGCTTCGAAGAAGATGTCGACGCCGTGCTCCCGTGCGGCCTTGTAGATTTCCTGACCGTGCTTGGCAAGCAGCGCCTTGTTGGCGGTTATGACCGAAGCGCCGGATTCGATGGCCTTGAGCACGAAGGTGCGTGCCGGCTCGATGCCGCCAATCAGCTCGATGACGATATCGGCGCGGGTGCACAGCTCCGCAGTATCACGGGTGAGCAGGGACTGGTCGATCCACGGGTCGCTGACCGGGTCAAGCGTGGCGATGCCGACGATCCTATAGTCGCGGCCGATGCGGTGGACCAGCTCGTCATGCTGCTCGACCAGCAGACGTGCGGTCTGCGAGCCGACGGTTCCCGCGCCAAGCAACGCAATGCGAATGGGGGCTTGATTGTCTTGTACCACAGTGGATCCTTCCCGTGAGCTCGCAGCCACTGCACCAGATGCAGGCGGGGCCGCGATGCGTCGTCATCATCCTTGCCCATGGTACCGGGACAAGCTGACGTTTCGCCGAATATGCGTGCCATGCGACCTGTGGATCACACCGCAGCCGGACACCATTCACG
The DNA here is from genome assembly GCF_002846655.1 of Bifidobacterium thermophilum. Taxonomy (NCBI): domain Bacteria; kingdom Bacillati; phylum Actinomycetota; class Actinomycetes; order Bifidobacteriales; family Bifidobacteriaceae; genus Bifidobacterium; species Bifidobacterium thermophilum. The sequence goes on from NZ_PCGX01000010.1 coordinate 517,425, forward strand.
AACCGCGATTACAACGAGGGCCGCGCCGACCTCCACGGTCGATGCGGCCCTCATACGCTCCCGATGACAATCCGATGTCAGCCCAGGTCGTAGCCGAGCAGATCGTCGATGGTCTGGCGGCGAAGCATCACATGTGCCCCGGACGAGCTGACCGCCACCACCGCGGGGAACAGCGCCTGGTTGTAGTTGCTGGCCATCGTTCTGCCATACGCGCCGGTCACGGGGACGGCGAGAATGTCGCCACGCTTGAGGTCCGCCGGCAACTGGCACTCGTACACGAGGATGTCGCCGGATTCGCAGTGGATGCCGACCACGCGCGACAGCATGGTGTCGGCGCTCCCCCGCCGGTTGGCCACGCGAGCCGTGTAATCCGCGTCGTACAACGCCGGGCGGATGTTGTCACTCATGCCGCCGTCCACCGACACGTAGGTGCGTTCGGTAATCGGCGAGCCGTCCTTCGCTGTGGTGCCTTCGGGCAAACCTACGTGCTTGATGGCGCCGACGCGGTACAGGGTCACACAGGTCGGGGCGACAATCCAGCGTCCCGGTTCGAAGGAGATGACCGGCATGGGCATGCCGAGCGCACGGTTGATGGCGGTGACCGCCGAAGCGAGACGTCCCAGCTCCAAGTCGATGTCCATCGAATCCTCGCCTTCGGTGTACGCCACCGAATACCCGCCGCCCAAATCGACTTCCGGCAGCGTGTAGGCGTCGGTCGCATAGAAGGTCTTGCGCAGCAGCATCATGCGCTTGGCCGCCTCGATGAACGCGTTCGCGTCATGGATCTGCGAACCGATATGCGAATGGATGCCGACGAGTTCCAGATCGCCGGGATACCGGTACAGATCCTTCAGCACGGCGAGCGCAGGACCGCGGGCGACCAGGTCCATGGCCTCGGCGAGCGCGGCGTCTTGCTTGCTGATGCCGGATGCGTCGAGGTCGTAGGGCGAGCGCATATCGTATTGCAGATCGCGTTGCCCGCTGTGTCCCACCGTATGGGTGTCCTGGCCGGCGGGCGCTGTGGCGTCCGCGCGGCTTGGCGTGTGTGCGTCCTCCTGTGCGATAAGGTCGTCGAGTACCTTAAGCGCGGACGGATCGGTGCCGGCAGGCAGCAGGGACATACCGAATTTCTGGTCCTCGTGCGCGGTGGAGATGTATTCGTGGCCGCCGGCGTGGATGCCGGTGGTGACGCGCAGCATGACGCGTGCGGTTTTGCCCAAGCGATGGGCGATGCGCGCGATGCGTGCGGGTTCGTCCGGGGCGTCGACCACAATCCTCGCGAAGCCCCCGCGGATGGCGAGTTCGATTTCCTCGTCCGACTTGTTGTTGCCGTGAAGCACGAGACGACGCCCGGGAACACCCGCAGCGAGCGCGATGCGCATCTCGCCCATCGTGCAAGTGTCGACCAGCATGCCGGCGTTCGTCACCAGTCGCAGCACTTCCTTGGACATGAACGCCTTGGCGGCGAAGCTCACGTGGGTTGTGGCGTTGGAGAACGCAGTGGCGGCCGCATGAACGAAGTGATGCGCGCGGGCATCGATGTCATCGGTGTCCATCACGTACAGCGGCGAGCCGAACTCGTCGAGCAGGGATTGCGCGCTGCGGCCGTGGAAAGTCAGGGCGCCGTCACCGTCGATTGAGCAGCCTGCCGGCCATACCTGGCCCAGTCCTGCAGTTGGCGTGGTTGGCGTGTTGGATTCAGTCATATCACATCTTCTCCGGTGCGCTGACACCCAGCAGATCAAGGCCTGCGGCGATGACGGTACGGACAGCGTCATTGAGCTTCAGACGCGCGGCGGCGCGTGCCGGTTCGGGGTTCTTGGCAATACGCAGCGCTTCGCGTTCAGCTTCGGGTTTGCGCTCTTCGAGGTCGGTCAGCGGCATCGGTACGACGCGTTCGATGTTGTACCACTTGTGGTATGCGGCGGCGAGTTCCTCGAGATAGTGGGCGATGCGGTGCGGGGCACGCAAATCGCCGGCCTGGGCGAGCGCGGCAGGCCACTGGGCGAGCGCGGCGAGCACTTCGCCGTCGGTTTCGGTGTCCAGCAGAGCGAGGTCGGCGGTGGTCGGGTCGATCCGTGCCTCGGCCGCATTACGGTCCACATTGCAGCTGCGGGCATGCGCGTACTGCACGTAGTACACCGGGTTGTCGTTGCTGTGGGAGGCCAGGAGGTTGAGGTCGATGTCCACGCTCGTGTTGTAATCGGTGCGGGCGAGCGAATAACGGGAGGCGTCCACGCCGATTGCATCGACCAGATCGTCGATGGTGACGACGTTGCCGGCGCGCTTGGACATGCGCACGGCCTTGCCATCCTTCATCACGTTGACCAGCTGACCGATGAGGATCTGCATGTTGACGCCCGGCTTGTCACCGAAAGCCGCGCACATGGCCATCATACGGCCAATATAGCCGTGATGGTCGGCGCCCAGCATGTAGATGGCCACGTCAGCCGGGTCGGTCTTGCGGTGACGCTTGTTGTAGTAGTAGGCGATGTCGGCTGCGAAATACGCGTAGTTGCCGTCGGATTTGATGATGACGCGATCCTTGTCATCGCCGTGCTTGGTGGAGGCGAACCAGGTTGCGCCATCTTTTTCGAAGATGTCGCCCTGTTCGCGCAGCTTGGCGATCGCACGCTCGACCTCGCCGTCCTGATACAAGCTGTTTTCGTGGAACCACACGTCGAAATGCACGCGGAAGTTCTTCATGGATTCCTGGATTTCAGCGAACATCATCGGGACCGCACGCTTGCGGAACTCCTCGCGCTGTTCGGAATCGCCTTCGCCGAGCGGCTCGCCGTCTTCGTTCTTGCCGCCGTCGACACGCGGCAGGGCCAGGATATCCACGCCATCGGCTTTCGCCTCTTCGATCACACGCTGGGCGATTTCGTCGATATAGGCGCCCTTGTAGCCGTCTGCCGGGGTTTGTTCGCCGTGGGCCGCGGCGACCAGGGACTTGGCGAAGCGGTTGATCTGCTCACCGTGGTCGTTGAAATAGTATTCACGAATGACTTTGGCTCCGTTAGCTTCGAGCACGCGGGCCATAGAGTCGCCGACTGCCGCCCAACGGGTGCCGCCGATATGGATCGGGCCGGTGGGGTTCGCAGAGACGAATTCAAGGTTGAGCGTCTGGCCAGACAGGTGATTGTTGCGTCCGAACTGCGCGCCCTGCGCGAGGACGGCGTCCACGATCGCCGCGGCTGATGCGGAGTCAAGCGTGATGTTGATGAAGCCGGGGCCGGCGACCTCGACGGCGGCAATGCCGTCTGCCGATTGCAGGCGCGCGGCGAACAGCTGGGCCAGATCGCGCGGCTTCATACCCGCCTTCTTGGCCAGTTGCATGGCGGCGTTCGACGCCCAGTCGCCGTGGCTGCGGTCCTTGGGGCGCATGACCGCGAATTTCTCGACCGGCGGGATGAGATCTTCGGTCAAGCTGCCAGCTTCACCGGCGGCGACCAGATCATGGGCAATATGGGAAATGAGTTCACTGAGCGCTTCTGGATTCATTCTTCAAAGTCTAGCGAGGGCGTTGGCCAAGTGCCGCCGCAACCGTCGTCATCGCGCATGTGAGCGTGGCCATCGCGGACAATCGACAGGCCGGGCCCTCAGACGACGTCCGGGATGTTTTCCTCGTCATGCCGGTCGCTACCGCGCGTCAGGCGCGCCCGCAGATAGTACACGCCATAGCACAGGGCGACGAAGGGAATCATGTACAGCAGCGTGGAGCGTTGCGACGGGTCGGCGACCACCAGGACCAACGCGAACAGGCACATGACTATCGCGATGATCGGCACTGCCGGGTAGCCGGGGGCATGGTAGGCGAGCGAATCCACGGTTTTGCCGGAACGCTTGAGTTCGCGGCGAAAGAGGATATGGCACACCGCCACCGACATCCAGACGGCTAAAGTCGCCAAACCGGAAATCGCCACGAGGGCAAGATAGACCGTCGAGGCGGCGACCACGCTAGACAGCAGGGCAAGCAGACCACCTGCGAGACTGACCAAGACGGCGAAAACCGGGACCCCATGGAAATTCGTTTTCGCGAGGACCTGCGGAATCATCCGTTCCTTGGCCAGCGACCACACCATGCGCGAGCAGACGTACAGTCCGGAGTTCGCGGCGGACAGCACCGCGGTCAACACGACGAAGTTCATGACGTCGCCGGCGAATGGCATGCCGATGCTCTGGAACACCAACACGAACGGGCTGGTATCCACGCCCGACTGTTTCCACGGGATGAGCGCCGCCATCACGGCGATTGAACCGATAAAGAAAATCGTCAGGCGCAACACCGTGGTGTGCACGGCTTTCGGAATCGCCGTATCAGGGTCTTTGGTCTCCCCCGCGGCGACGCCGACGACTTCAGTGCCAGAGAAAGCGAACACGACGGTCAGCAGCGTGGAGAACACCGGCAGGACCCCGTTGGGGAACCAACCGGAACGGTAATAGTTCGAGAACAATGGGGCATGGCTGTACCCCGTGATCGGGATGATGCCGAATATCGCCAGCAATCCGATGACGATGAACGCAACGATGGCGAACACCTTGATGCTGGCAAACCAGAATTCCGATTCGCCGTAGAGTCTCACGGACAGAATATTCAGTGTGAACACCACAAGGATGAACAGGGCGCTCCACACCCATGCGGGCGAGTGCGGGAACCACCGCTGCATGAGCAGTCCGGCCGCCGTGAATTCCGAGGCGAGCGCCACCGCCCAGTTGAGCCAGTACAGGATAGCGATGGTGAACGCGGTGCCCGGCCCGATGAACCGGCGTGCGTACAAGTGGAAGCTGCCGGCGTATGGCATGGCGACCGAAAGTTCACCCAGTGAAAGCATCACGCAGTAGACCAACACCGAACCGATGAGGTACGCGAGGATGGCACCAAGCGGCCCCGCCTGGTGGATTGTGTACCCGGAGCTGAGGAACAGGCCGGTGCCGATAACCCCACCGAGCGAAATCATCGTCAGATGGCGTGATTCCATATTGCGTTCAAGCTGGGTGTCTTGGGCGGGAGAACCGCTCCGACCGGCATGCTCCGGCGCATCCATCGTATGGACAGATTCGTCTACGGTGTGTCGCAATGCGGGTTCACGTTTGGTTGTCACGGTTCTGCCTGATGCTCCTGTTTACGGTGTTCTGGCGAATACAGCGGGCGATATCCATACTCGTCCGCCATCCCCTATCATGTCCGGGTGCTCTACGTCACCACCGTAGCGTCCGGGCGGGAGAACGCCCGAACACCTCAACGGCGTGTGATGACCGCGACGTGTTACAGCGCGGCGATGGCGTCGATTTCCACCAGCGCACCGGCAGGCAGATCATTGCCGCCGAACGCCACACGCGCCGGCTTGATGTCGCCGTTGAACACCGCGGCGTAGGCGGCATCGATCTCATGGAAATCCTCGACATGCTTCATATAGATGGTGGCACGCACCACATGCGCAGTATCGGTTCCCGCGGCTTCAAGCACATTGACAATGTTCTTCAACGCCTGTGCGGCCTGTTCGCCCGCCGTTTCACCCGCAAGTTTCCCAGTGGCCGGATCGAGCCCAAGCTGCCCGGAGGCGAAGACGAAGCCGTTCGCCTTGACGGCTTGGCTGTATGCACCAAGCGCGGCCGGAGCATGTTCGGATGTGACCTTAATCAGTTCGCTCATGTGGATTGCCTTCCCTGTGACATGTCGTGAAGCGCGCCGGGCGATTGCCGGGCGGCACGGTCTGGTTGCGTTGTCACACAGCCTGACCACGGGTGTTCCATGGCAGAACCGGACCGTTGGCGCTCAGTGTACTCCCGGCGCGATCGCCGGGAGCGTCACCGTTTCACCCCCTGATATCCCGATTCCGCCCGCCCCGCCGATCCGCCGTATGACGGACCGGCACGGACTGCAAATCGCCAATGCCCGGCGTTTCGGGTGCCACCGGCGCCACCTACATCACCGGCGTCACCGGCGTCTGCGGCGAATCACCGTCAAGGCAAACATTCCCGCTGCGGACGCCGCCGCGAGCGAACCCAATACCGCCACGGGAACAAATCCCGCGCCGGTATTGGCCAGCACGGTTCGTCTGCCGTACCAGAAATCCTCGGCGCGTACCGTATCGCCCCGGCATATGCCTTCCTGCTTGACCGCCGGTTGATTGTCAAAGGGGTTGTCGTCCACCAACGGGCAGGTCACCACCGTTGACGCGGTGACTGTGGCATGGTCCGCATGGTCACCATCCACGCCCGTGAGCACGCCGGTCACATCGACGGATTGCCCGGGTTCGAGTACCAATTCGTCCCATTCCGTCGGATATCGCCATGTTCCGACTGACGCTTTGCCGGTCGTGACGGTATCGTTCAGCTGTAATCCGGTCACCGGAATGTCTCCCACATTGCGAATGCGGAACACCAGCGTCGTTTCCTCCCCGGTGATCGCAAGCGCCTGCTCGGCGGTGTCGCGGTCACCATTCTGCTCGCCTGAGGCCTCATCGAATTTCACCAGCTCGATCGCCCCACGTTCATGGATGGTGCGCGTCCACACCTCGTTGGATGTCCGTTCGACCCCATTAACGGTTTCCGTGAATCCGTTGGTGATGCGCTCTCCCGGCAGGACGCGCTGCATCTGGATGAACATCGTCCATCCCGCTGCATGGTCCCGGCCGCCTAGCACGCGTGCGCCCCGCCCCGTCAATGCGATGCGCATGGTACCGGATTGCTCACGGACGTCAAATAGCGGTTCGCTCTTGCCGTCGGTAGCGTCCCCGCCAGATACCGCATCGATCGGTGAACCGCCAGACAGCTCGCCATCCAGATGCCGTTCGATGATATCGCCTGCCGGAATCATCTCGCCGTCAATGACCATGTCATGCCGCGCGACGACCGCCCACTGGCCGAGATACACGTCGTGCAGCTCATCATAATCGTCATCGATGCTCCACGAAGTGATGTCATATGCCCGATTGGCAGGTAGGTCCGAAGAATCCAGCCGGTACAGGAATGTGGTGTGCAACGGCACATCAGCGCCATTGACGCTCTCCCCACGCATGGCGATGACCACGTCTTTCGACGGATTCACCGGTTGCAATGGCGTGACGACCGTCCGCGTATCCGTGCGGATGCTTCCGGTGACTTGGGTGGCGGTGTTGCGCACTGTGACGCCGTCGCCAACCGCGGTGACGGTCATCGGCAGCACGAGCTCGTACCGTTGCCCGAGCACCTGCTGGTCGATTAACGGGTCGGCATGCGGGTCGAGCGAAGCGGCTGCGTAGGCCTTCAGATCATCCGGCTGCCGGGCGGCAATGACCCGCCCCGTCGTACGGTCCACCGTGTCCACGGTCGCGAAGAACGCGTAGAGTACGCCTCCCACGTCTTGGATGTTGAAGGCTTTCGTGCAATCGTTGCCTTGTTCGTCTGTGATGCTGATACGGTCTGTGTCAAGGGTGAGATAGCGTTCGTCGTAATCGTCGATGACACCCAGACGCTGGACAGCATAGGCGCCGGATTGCAGATCGGACGCGTCAAGCATGACCCGGTAGTAGATGGTGTCCCCCAGCAAGGCGGTCCGCCCGTCAATGACGATGCTCGCGTCAGCCTGGGTCACGGTTTTCTCCGGAGTGATGCGCGGCGGCTCGATCACAACTCGATTCGACGGGGTCACACTGTTGTTGAGCCCAAGCGTCCACTGGTTGCCGATAAGCCGATTCGCCGGGGCATGCTCAGACACGACACCATCGAACTCGACCAGCAATCTGGGTGCCGTCTGAGTGTTGTTCCAGGTTTTATCGATGGTGGCACGGTTGAACACGATGCGGAACCTGTGATTGCCCCGATCCCAATCCACGGTGTAATGCTGCCGTCCGAACACAGTGCCGGTCGCCTTGTCACGAACAATGACGCTGTATTCGTCCGGTTCGAGGTACTGGTCATATTCGTCCACGACTTCGACATGCTCGAGCCGATATCCGAGCCCCGTTTCCGGAGTAATGTCTGCACTGAGCGCATAGGTGACGCGCTGCCCCGGCATCGTCTTGGTCTGATCGATGGATGCGCGATCTCCGCCGTGCACCGCGTGGGCGAGCACTTGCTTGTTCGCGGGAGGCACGTACGCACACAACGGCGGTTTATTCGCCTCGACACGATGTGCGTTAACCGTGTGCGATCCATCGGCACTGAACGCTGCTCCCTGCGTCTGCGAGCACAATTGCACGGGCTGCCCGTCTTTCGCTTGGTAATCCTTACGCACCTGGACCGCGCCCTTGCCGTGCGCCAGATTGATTCGTCCCGGCACTAATAAGGTGAGTTGGCGATGAGAGCCCAGCCCTTGGACTGATTTGAGGTAGGACTGCGAGGCAACCGCACTCGCAGTGCCGTCTTTGATACTGATGGTGAATTCGCCTGTCACGTCCTTGCCCGTGCGCGCGATATCGAACACGCCAGACGCCCGCTCGTGTGCCGTATCCGCCTGATACACGCGGACCGCTGATTCACCGTCCGCGTCGAACAGGTAATCTGCCTGCGACCAGCCGGTTGTCAGCTCCAGACGTTGCGGGGATTCAACCAGATGAGCCGGGATTACGGCATTGGTGGCGGCTGCCACGGCGTCACCGTCCAGCAGCGAGCGTCCGGCGGCTCCGACCGCATTGCCATGGTCGGGGTCGATGACCGCATCCCATTCGCCGTCATCACCGCGCAACGCCCATACCGTATCCGGTTGCGGCTTCCACGTGGGGAACTGCCGATCCTCAGTATTCTGCCCCGGCTCATCATTCCAATGCACGGTGGCGGTGTCTTTGACCAATCCGTGCCCCGGTGTGCTGACCGTGACATCGAATGAGAAACGGAAGGCATGGTCCTGCGGCAGCATGCCCGCCTCTGCGGACCATTGCGCGCTGACGGTGTGGGCGTCCCTGTTCCAGTCGAAGGTGAATTCGGCGGTGCGATCGGTTCCGTCCGTCATATCGGAAACCTGATAGCCACCTACCTGATACGACGTGTCACTGGGCGTGATCGTATCGACGATGCCAAGGCGATAGCCTCCCCGTCCGGTTCCCGTCACGATATTCGTGCGGTTGGTCATGCCGTCGGCGCTTACTCCGTCGTCGATGCTCTTGGTTGGGACACCCGGGGCTCGCGACCCGACGCGGAAGCTTTCGGATGCCTGCCGGTCTTCAGTATTCACCCCCGCGGCCATCCATCCTTGCTTCGGCACGACGACGTCGAACCAGTAATTGCCTTCCTGCCAGCCGTCCCATCCGAAATCAGCAGGCACGAACTGCGGTGACTTCCCGGTTCCCGCATTCGGTACTCGCATGGTTTTGCCGATGGCACGGGCGGCATGGATGCCAGCGGGATGCCCGTCATAATTCAGGAAAATCTGTGCATCCAGCTGTTCGTTGACTGGCGAACCGCCTGCATTGGTGACGATGGCGTCGTGAACCGGCGCAGTGTCACCGACGCTCATGCCCTCCGGAGCCTGCTGCTGCGTAGTGACCGAAAGCGGGTACTGTGTTGTCGGCTGCAATTCGTTGGCCGCAACACACACCACCTGGACTCCAGCCGGATACGCGCGACCAGTCGTTTCAATCTGCTCGTTGAACTGGTATCGCAGCCGGTTGATCCAGCCACCGTCCCAGCCGATGAGGTCGTTGTCCAAACCGTCGGCTGCGAGCCTGCCCCAATTCCTATCGAAACGCACGCGGAAATCGCGTGGATTGGTGCCATACAGGCTCTTGTTCTTCAATGACAGCGCGACTCCCACTACACGCGCTTGCGTCGCTTCGCCATCGCTGCGATCCGCGATGGCATGCGACACCGCATCACGGCATGACCCGTAGAATTTCGGCTTGTTGCCTGCCCACGTGGACAGCACCCCACTGCGTACCAAGGACTGGTACGCATGGTCGATTGACGCTTCACCCCACCCCTGCGCCGGCGTGGAACCATACTGTTTGTTATCGAATAGGAACAACGCGTCATTGTCAGGCAGCGGACCTCCTGATCCGGATATTCCCGCGCCCTGCGAGCCTATGCCCGCCATGGCGATGCCAGGCGAGATGGCAAGTGTCATCAATGCGATGACCAACGTCACCGCTGTTATCGTGACGAATCGAAATCGGTTCATCATTCCCCCCAAAACAACAGAAAGCACAACGCCGGAACGCCGCCGCTTTCACTATTCCCCCAATGGGCTTGCATTCTCCGGTGCCGGCACGCTCCCCGCCGTATACCAGATGAACGGTCATGGCCCGCCGCGAACTGCGTCAACCGCACTTGGCTCCCCTCAAGCCTCATATGCCGGCAGGCGCTCGGATTCGCGAATCGGACGGCAATCCCCATTGCCGCCAAAACCCTTCAATCGCCAGCCTAGCATATCCACACGCCGGACACGACACCCGCCGGAATACAGCCGCCCGCCAGACACAACCCGGTGCTCACCCCCCATCGCACGCTCCGGCACGCCCCGCCGCACCCCGTCAAATCTCAATATCTCTGCAATTCCACGGGATCGCAGAGATTTTCGAATCCGGCGAATTCTCCCGATATCGGCTCCAACGCCGGTTATCAAAAATCGCGGAATTCCAACCATTCCCATGGGAGATCATCTCGTAAGAAACCGAATCGCACTGGATTCCCGCACCTCGCGTGGGAGTTCAGACACAGGTCCCGGCATCCGCCGAATTCTCCCGCAAGTCCAATCGACAGACCTGCCATGCGTGGGCGTGGTAGGGCATGGTGAGCTTGCCCTCATGTCTTCGCTGGCTGCCGGAAACGCAACTGAGCCCACCGCGTGACCAGGACGTTGCCGATCGCATGTATGCCCAGACATGCGCCGCACGCCGGAAGTATGCACCCGGAAGCCTCCACATACCGGTATCGTGGCACCGCGCATGACCCGGCATGCGTAAGCCGGCAGATACCAAAAGACGCCGCCGATTTTCCGCGCGTTGCGTCTTGTTGCGTATGTCACCGCATACACAACCAGACGGGACGCATCTCGAGCAAGAACGCCCGTTCCTATACGCCCGCTTGAGTTCCTATCTGCCTGGATTAGGCGATGCTCGATATATCAAGCATGAATGAGGGTTATTGGCCAAAATATGTGTCCGAAATCAGCGCGGACCCGTTGCAGCCCAAGGCATACGGGCGGCTCGAATGTGCCAGGTTGGCGGAATGAACACTCTACGATGCCCCCAATGCCACGGCACCCCCGACTTGCCCGCCACCGGACACACATTCTGGCCGATAACCCAGAACCCAGAACCCAGAACCCAGAAACGAGTAAAGCCGCCGCGCAACACTGGCGCGACGGCTTGTTCTGTGGGCTTGATGGGATTCGAACCCACGACCTTCTGTTCCGGAGACAGACGCTCTATCCACTGAGCTACAAACCCGTGCGGCCCTCCACTATACCGACATGTGCAGACGACATGCGCAAACAGCATACGCAGACGCACGCGCCTCATGGACCCGCGCCTCATGCGAAGGCATTACGACACATCAATTCGCCGCCTCGTTAGCGCACCGACGTGTCAGCCTCCGCACCGCAGCACCCCGCGCCGCAGCACGCGGACACTCAGTACATCAGCGTTGCCAGCCGACGACGCGCGCGCTTCAGCCGCTCATCGCCCGGCTCGGGGATAGCGAAATACTCGAGCAGACGCTTGCGTACCGGCTCAATCTGGTCGCGGTGACCGGCAGCCAGATAATCCAGCAGCCGCCCGAACGCGTCCTCAATTTGCCCGCCGATCATGTCGATATCAGCGACCGCCAACTGGGCGTCAACATCATCAGGATGCTCCGCCGCGGCGGCCCGGACCGCGCGCACATCAGCCGCTCCGGAACGGGCCAGCAGCAGGGCCTTCGACCGCTCACGCGCAGCGACCGTATCCTGCGGGTCAGATTCCAACACCCGCTCGTACGCCGCTGCGGCACCGGCATAATCACCTTCCTGTGCCAGCCGGTGCGCCTCGGCATGCTGCGGTGGCACACTCTCAGTCTCGGTCTGTCCATCAGCCGCCTGATCGCCATCGGCATCCGGATCACCGGAATACGGTGCCGAGCCGGCGACACCCGCCTGATGCGCGACATCTATGATTTTCGGTATGACCTGGTCGACGAGCTGCTGCTGTTCTTCAGCGCTGGGCAGACCCTGCAGCAGAGGCATCGGCCGCCCTCCGATCAGCCCGAACAGCGCAGGCACACCGCGCACTTGCAACGCCTGCGCAATGCTCTGCGCCTTCGACACATCGATACGCGCGAGCTGAATCTGGCCATTGAGTTTGTTGACGGCGTCGCCGAGCGCCTTGGCCATCGGGAAGAGCCGATCGTCGCTGGGAGTCCACAGCAGCATGAGAATCGGGAATGTCGCCGACGTCTGTACCATCGCCTCGAAGGTGTTCTCGGTGACGTCAATCACATACCCCCCGGCGGAGGGAGCCCCGCCTGCCTGCCCCGGTTCCGCGGCCACCTGATGCTGCATCGATTCAAGATTAACCGCCCCGGCGAGCGAAATACCCGGGTTGAACTTCTGGTCTGCCATGTCGCCTCCATGATTCTTTGCCTAGCGACGCCGACCGGCAGCGTCGACTGGCAATCCTTCGATACCATTCAAGATACCGTGACGCCACGTCGTACGCGTCGCCTTCTTCGCGAAGCTAAAGCCCGCATTCTACCGAAGCATGCTATCCCTGACACCGGGATACGCGTGACTTCCCCGCATCCTGGTGCGCCTGCCATGCAGTCCGCGCCGCAGCCCAACAACCCGCCAGACAGTCCACCGGCAGACGATACGGTTACAGCGCCTCCACCTTGACCGGCTGACGCTCCGCGCCCACCGCGGTAATCTTCTGATGGGACCCGGCCGACGGCACATACATGGCGACAACATTCACATACGTGACTTTCATCGTGCTGGTGGCGGTGCCGTTCCCAAACAGCGCCTTTTCGGAGTCCGACGCCGGCTGGGATTCGCGTCCCTCGCCCGCCTGACGGGTCCATTCCGAATTAATCTGCGCGACCACGAGATCGCCGCCGTCGCTCGAGCGCATGACCTTGATCTGCCCGGCAGCCGCCTGGAAGGTCTGCTGCTGCGTGCCAGCGTTGCGTTCCATGCCCTCCTGAACTGTCTGGGACAGCTTGGCAAGCTCTTGACGGAAGTAATCGTCGGCGAACTTCGAAGCGTATTTGCTCGCCGAACCGTTCTGGAGCACATCAGCATACTCGGCGACCGCCTTTTCAGGCGTTGTCACCAGACCGGTGTCTTTCGCCGTGCCCATCTGGGCCCCAATTGAAGGAATGGCGAACTTCGGCAACTTCGCCCCCTGGAAAAGTCGGGCGACGCCCCACAGCTTGTAATTGCTACGCGCACTGTCCTGGACCATCACGAGCAGACGCTGGGACTGCTGGTCGGACGTGGTGGTAGTAATGGTGAAAATCGAACGGGGCCATCCGGAATCCGTAGGAATGACCGCCTGCGTCATCTTGGAGGGGATGTTGGTTTTCGCGTCTAGCGACCCCGTGGATTGGGCGATGGTGATTTCGCTGGTGCGGATGGCGAGTTCGGGCCCAGACATGCGAGCGTCGAGCCCGTCCACGCTTTTCGCCTCATTCGCCGCGTTCACGACTTTCAGGATGTTCGCGCGGATCTGCTTCTCCTGGGCTTCGGTCACATCCGGCTTGTCCGTATGCTCGGCGCTGGCCGCCGGGTGGGGAACCTGCCCCTCGCAGCCGGCGAACGTCATCAGGCATGCCGCGGCGAGCACTGCCGTCACTGCTTTGGTGATACGTGAGGTCATGCTACTCCTTGGATTCTTCGTCATTATCGTCGCCGTCAGCGGAACCCCCATCCGTTTCCTCCTGCTGCGACGCCCACCGTGCGAAATATGCCTGCAATTCCTTCGGATCGATGACCGATGTGGCTTCGGCGTTCACCGGTGCCGGGGCATGGGTACGTGCATGCCGGAGTACTGCCGGGTGGGATTCGTCCGCTTCCGGAGCAGTGCCGTCGGCGGCATGATTCTCTGCCTCGTCCTGTTGCGAAGCAGCTGATGCTTGCGATTCCTCCGCCCCCGGTTGTGAGGGAGATGCGTTGTGGTCAAATTGCCCGGCGCTGCCGAAATCGATGTCCCCATCCGGATACCAGACGGTGTCATTATGCAATGAAGCATACGAATGCGCGGCTTGTTGCGGTTGCTCCTGCACAGGCTGCTGCTGTCCGCCATGCCTGGCGTGGCGTGAATGCTGATGCGGCTGGAAGGCGACGGGCGCGGAATCCGTCTGAGTCGGTTGGACCCGCTGTTGCATGTCCGCCACAAGATTGCGCGACATCGGATCGACCACTACCGGTTCGGCAGCAGCCTGCCCGCTCCCCTCAGCCGGCGAGGCATCCGTTGCCTGATGCTCCTCTTGGTCTGAGGATTCGACGACGGATTGCACCGACGCCCCCGGGGCATGGCGCTTCCTGGGCTTATTGCTCTTACGAGGTGCAAACGTACGTTTGATTATGCTCAAGCTTCCTGCGAGCGCCTCCGAGAAGCTGATTTCATCGGGGTCTTTCGGCTTGGGTTCACCGGGAACCTTGCGGCGCTTGGTGTCCGGCATCGCGAATACGGATGCGGACAGGACGGTCATCAACGCGAGGAGGGCCGCGATGAAGTAGAACGGCGTCGCGAAATCGGGAAGCTTCACACGCACCCAATGGACAGTCACCGAGGTGCGGGCAGAATTCGAGCCGGTGTCGATCAGCGCGATGACGTCTGAAGACGTTGTGCGCGATGTCAGGGAAACGTTGCCTGTGCCGCATTTGACCGACCGCCACATATCCGATGATTCGAATTCGACCGCCGAGTCCTGCGCGGCGGAACTCCCCGAGGCTTTCTGCGTGGACGTGGTCAGGGTCTGCCAGTCCGACATGCCGGTGATACGCGTGTATTTGCTCCCAGCCAGCCATCCGGCGGCATCTTTTCGTGTGGACAATGCGATGCACACACGCGTTTTCGACGAATTGGTATGGACAACCAATGTGGAGCGTTCTGCAACCATGGACAGGACGCCCGGATCCGTCATCGCGTATCTGCCGGAAACTTTTGCCGATGCCGCGATCTCACTTGACGGACGCCAAATCGTTGCGTTCAGCGCGCCGAACACCACACATGCGACGGCGAGTAGACCGAACACCGGTGCGACGATGCCACGCATGATTCTGGCATGATGAGACGGCCGCTCGAATACGGCATGCTCTTCGTGTGATTCATGTGTCTTCGTCATAACGCCACTATTCTACAGGCACCACCTCACTTCACCGGGTTGCGCGCGATACCTCCACCCTACCGTCGCACAGTCCCCCGCAGGCGGTGGCAGGCGGCAAAGACGTCCCGGCGATATCATGGTCGGCCGCTAGTGTGGTGATTATGCGTATTTCCCCCAGACTCCATCACGCCGCCGCCAGCCTTGTTACCGCGCTGTGCGCCGCCGGCATGTGCCTTGGCATCGCGGCATGCGGTTCAGGCAACTCCTCGTCTTCAGCGTCTTCATCGGCGTCCGCAAGTTCCAGTGCGTCAAGCACGAAGCTCAACAAAATCGCTGGAGTCACGGCGACCGGCGATCCCGGCAAGAAGCCGACCGTGAAATTCCACACCCCCATGACCGTCCAGGACAACACCTACGCCGTGCTTCAGCAGGGCAACGGCGCGACGATCAAAGAAGGCGACCGTCTGTGCGCCCAGGGCATCGCGCTCAACGCCAAGGACGGCTCGCAGATCATGAGCACGTGGGAGAAGAACACACCCGACTGCTCGATCGTCGTGAACAAATCCTCCACGAACACCGCCTATTACGATATTCTCAAAGGTCAGAAAGTCAACACGACCATCGCATTCGGCGTCAATGACCAGAACTCGTCCGGCACGTCGTATCTCATGGTGCTGACCATCATCTCCCGCGCGAAGGCCCTGACCCGTGCGGAAGGCAAAGCCGTCACGGACATTCCAGCTAACTTGCCGAAGGTTACGCTCGCCAGCAACGGCAAGCCGTCGCTCGATCTCAACGGGTATAAGCCCGATGGCAAACTGGTCGCCCAGACCCTGATCAAGGGCGATGGAGCCGCGGTGAAAGCCACTCAGACCGTGGATGCCCAGTATTCTGGCTGGTACGCGGACAGCAACGGCACGCTTCACCAGTTCGATTCCTCTTGGAGCCGCGGGTCATCCGCGCAGTTCTCGCTCTCCCAGGTCATCACCGGATGGAAGAACGGCTTGACCGGGCAGACCATCGGTTCGCAGGTGCTGCTGGTCATTCCACCGGATCAGGGCTACGGATCGACAGACCAGACGGACAGCACCACCGGAAAGGTGACCATCCCGGCCAATTCCACGCTGTATTTCGTGGTCGATATCCTCTACGCCTACTGATTGTCGGTGGATTCCCGGCGATTGTCCGCAATCCGCGGGGTCGGTGGCGGTGACACCATTTTGCGCCACCGCCACACGCTTACACAAACTGGTTACGCTAAGCGCGCGCTTAGCGTAACCAGTTTGTGTATTTGGGGCTTAGAAGAGGCGCAACGTCCCGTCTTCCTGGCCCTTCATATCGTCATAATCCAGAATCATGCACTCGAATCCACGCTCATGGGCGAGTGTTCTGGCCTGCGGGGTGATGGTCTGCGCGGCGAAGATACCGCGGACGGGCGCGATGAGCGGATCGCGGTTGAGCAGCTTGCAATACCGGGTCAACTGCTCCACTCCGTCGATTCCGCCATGCCGCTTGATTTCTATAGCCACATGCATACCATCGCCGTCGACCGCCATGATATCGACTGGGCCAATCGCCGTCGGATACTCTCGTCTGACCAGCTTGGCGCCTTCGCCAATCCGCTCAATCTGCTCGGCGAGATACCGCTGTAGATGGTCCTCGACACCATCCTTGACCAGTCCCGGATCCTCACCCAAATCGTAAGTATCGTCAGCGTAGACATGCTGCAAGGTGATTTCCAGCACGTCATCGCTTTTCTCGGCGCATACGCGCAACACCCGCTCAGGAACTGGCGTATCAGGGTCATCGTCGGCGTCCGGCGGGTCAATCTGCCGAATCGTGCACGGGGCTGCCATCCAATTCAATGGTTTGTACGATCCGAGTTCTGAAAATATCAGGACGCTGTTATCCGCTTTCACCAGCAGCACGCGCTTGGCCAACGGGAGTGACGCGTTGAGCCGTCCCGAATACTGTGCACTGCAATCCGCAACAATGATTCTCACATCCGACAGCCTAACAGCACCACCGCCGTCACAGCCGCAAACGCTGTCAGTCCAGGTGATACGCGTCCCGGTGACACGCAATCCAACCCGACAGTGGCACCCGGCAATCCCCGAACCCCAGAAAATCCGGCACTCGGCCCCCCCCCAAATCCACGCAACCCCAACATCTTCAACAACCCCAGTCCACACGCCCCAGTCCACATGCCCCAGTCCACAGCATGCAAAAGGCCGGCCCGTCACCAATGTGACAAGGCCGGCCCGAAGCCGAAACGAGGCCTAATCAGGCTTCCTGTCCGTCGCCTACGACTGCGGAACCGGAAGTCTGGACCACGTCATGTCCGCGCTCAACCGCAACGGTGAGTTTGTTCGAATCGAAGGAAATGAATCCGTCGGTGACATCGAAGGAATGCCGTACACCATCAGGGTCCACCACCGCGATCGTGCCGTCCTTGATGACGGTCAGCACCGGCTCGTGGTTAGGCAGGATGCCCATCCCGCCCTCGGAAGCGGGGATGGTGACGGACTTCGCCGTGCCGGACCACAATGGGCGGTCCGCCGCGACGATGTTCACCTGCATGGTCGCGCCCGCCATCAGTCGCCGTATTCCTTCTGCATGTCGTGCCACTTCTTCTCGAGGTCGTCGATGCCGCCGATGCCGGAGAACGCCTGCTCCGGGACGTCGTCATACACGCCGTCGCAGATGCGGGTGAAGGCCTCGATGGTCTCGTCGGCCGGCACGTAGGAGCCCGGGCGACCGGTGAACTTCTCGGCCACGTAGAAGTTCTGGCCGAGGAACTGCTCTATCTTGCGGGCGCGGTTGACGATAGTCTTATCCTCTTCGCCGAGCTCGTCGATACCGATCAGGGCGATGATGTCCTGCAGCTCCTTGTTACGCTGCAGAATCGCCTTGACGCGGTTGGCGCACTCGTAGTGTGCCTGGCCGACATAGCGCGGGTCGAGGATTCGCGACGTGGAAGCCAGCGGATCGACAGCCGGGTAGATGCCCTTGGCCGCGATATCACGCGAAAGCTCGGTCGTTGCGTCCAAATGGGCGAAGGTCGTCGCCGGGGCCGGGTCGGTGTAATCATCCGCAGGCACGTAAATGGCCTGCAGCGAAGTGATCGAGTGGCCGCGGGTCGAGGTGATGCGCTCCTGGAGCGCGCCCATCTCATCGGCGAGGTTCGGCTGGTAACCCACTGCGGAAGGCATACGGCCCAGCAGCGTGGAAACCTCGGAACCGGCCTGCGTGAAGCGGAAGATGTTGTCGATGAACAGCAACACGTCCTGGTTCTGCACGTCGCGGAAGTACTCAGCCATGGTCAGTGCGGTCAGCGGGACACGCAGACGAGTCCCCGGGGGCTCATCCATCTGGCCGAAGACCAGCGCGGTCTTGCTGAGCACGCCTGCCTCCGCCATTTCGCCGATCAGATCGTTGCCCTCACGGGTACGCTCACCGACGCCGGCGAACACGGACACACCGCCGTGGTTCTGTGCCACGCGCTGAATCATTTCCTGGATCAGGACCGTCTTGCCGACACCTGCGCCGCCGAACAGGCCGATTTTGCCGCCCTGCACGTACGGGGTCAGCAAATCGATGACCTTGATGCCGGTTTCGAACATCTGGGTCTTGGACTCCAGCTGGTCGAATGCCGGCGGATTGCGGTGGATGGGCCAGCGTTCCTTGACCTCGATATGCTCGTCAGGCTTCTTGTTGAGGATGTTGCCCGAGACATCGAACACGTGCCCTTTGGTGACATCGCCGACAGGAACCTCAATCGGGCCGCCGGTATCGGTCACTTCGGCGCCACGCACCAAGCCGTCGGTAGGCTTGAGCGCGACCGCGCGCACGGTGGAATCACCGAGGTGCTGTTCGACCTCCATGGTGATCTGGTGAAGCGTCTCGCCCTCGGTGTTGCCCACACTGTTGAGCTTCACGGTCAAGGCGTTGTAGATGTCGGGCAGGTGGCCTACCGGGAACTCGACGTCGATGACGGAGCCCTGGACGCGCGTCACGCGTCCGACGTTCGTCGCTTCGACGTCGGTTTCGGAAGCCGCTGTGGTCTGGTTCTCAGCCATATGCGTTCCTACTCTTCCTCTTTGTTCAGCGCGTCGGCGCTGCCGATGATTTCGGTAAGTTCTTGGGTGATCGATGCCTGGCGCGAGGCGTTGAGCTTGCGCGTCAGCTCGTCGACAAGGTTGCGTGCGTTATCCGTTGCCGTGTGCATGGCGTTCTGGCGGGATGCCGTCTCCGATGCGGCCGAAGTCAGCAGGCACTCATGGATGCGTGACTGGATGTACTTCGGCATGATCGCGTTGAGCACCTTTTCCAGACTCGGTTCGAAGGTGTACAGCGGGGTCGCCTGAGCCGCGGTGGACTCGGGAATCGGACCGGAGTCCTGCCTTGCTTCCGGCACGACTTCGACCGGCAGCATGCGCAGGACGCGAACCTTCTGCACGACCATGTTCACGAATTCGGTGAACACGATATACAGTTCGGAGACGCCGCCCTTGTCCGCAGGCAACATGTACGCGTCCAGCAGGGTCTTGGAAATCGACTCGGCGACTTCCACACCCGGCTTATCGCTGTCACCCTCCCACGAGGCCGCCACCTTGCGGTTGCGGTACTTGTAGTAGGTGACGCCGCGACGGCCGTACACATACAGCTGCGGCTCCTTGCCCTTGTCCATAAGGCGGGCGAGCAGGGATTCCGTTTCCTTGATAATCGACGAGGTGTACGCACCGGCCATACCGCGGTCCGACGTCAGAGCCAGCACGGCGACGCGCGGGTTCTTCTCGTCGGACTTCACGATCGGATGGTCGATATGGGTGTGCTCCGCCAACGCTTGCACGGCATCGAAAATCGCATCGCTGTAAGGCTTGGCGTTGAGCGCCACCTCACGCGCCCTCGCGATGTGCGAGGACGCGATCATCTCCTGGGCGTTGAAGATCTTCTCCAACGACTGGGTTGAGGCGATTCTTGATTTCAATGCGAGTTGCGAGCCCATGGGTCACTTCTCCCCTGCGACGATCTTTTCCTGCTCGACCGGGGTGTCGGTCTTGGCGACGGGCTTCTTCTCGATAAGCGGCTTGCCGGCCTTGGTCACATACGTGGCACGGAAATCTTCGACGGCCTGTTCAAGGGCCTTCTCCGTGTCGGCGGTGAAATCGCCGGTGTCACGAATCGTCGTGAGAATATCCGTGTTATGCGCCACGTAGTCCAGCATGCCCTTCTCGAACGGCAGCACGTCCGCGAGCTCGAGATCGTCGAGCTTGCCATGCGTGCCGGCCCAAATCGAGACGACTTCCTGCTCCATCGAGTACGGGGACATCTGCGGCTGCTTGAGCAGCTCGGTCAGACGAGCGCCACGAGTCAGCTGCGCCTTGGATGCGGCATCCAGATCGGAGGCGAACATCGCGAAGGATTCAAGCGACTTGTACTGCGCGAGCGAAATCTTCAGCGTGCCGGAAACCTTCTTCAACGCCTTGGTCTGGGCCGCACCACCGACGCGGGACACCGAAATGCCGACGTCGACGGCCGGACGCTGGCCTGCGTTGAACAGGTCGGACTGCAGGAAGATCTGACCATCCGTAATGGAAATCACATTGGTCGGAATATACGCAGACACGTCGTTCGCCTTGGTTTCGACGATCGGCAGACCGGTCATCGAGCCGCCACCCAAATCGTCGGACAGCTTTGCGCAACGTTCCAGCAGACGGGAGTGCAGGTAGAACACATCGCCCGGGTACGCCTCGCGCCCCGGCGGGCGGCGAAGCAGCAGCGAAATCGCTCGGTAGGCTTCAGCCTGCTTGGACAGATCATCAAACACGATGAGCACGTGCTTGCCGTGATACATCCAGTGCTGGCCGATCGCCGAACCGGTGTACGGGGCGATGTACTTGAAGCCTGCGGAATCCGATGCCGGGGAAGCCACAATCGTCGTGTACTCCATAGCGCCGGCCTCTTCGAGGCTCTGACGCACGGAGGCGATGGTGGAACCCTTCTGGCCGACAGCCACGTAGATGCAGCGCACCTGCTTCTTCGGATCTCCGGACTTCCAGTTGTCCTTCTGGTTGATGATGGTATCGATCGCGATGGCGGTCTTGCCGGTCTGGCGGTCGCCAATGATCAGCTGACGCTGGCCACGACCGATCGGGGTCATCGCATCGATGGCCTTGAGGCCGGTGGACAACGGCTCATCGACCGGATGACGATGCATCACGTCGGGGGCCTGCGCCTCGAGAATACGACGGCCTTCGCTCTTGATCTCGCCGAGGCCGTCGATTGGCTGGCCCAGCGGGTTGACTACACGGCCGAGGTATCCGTCGCCGACCGGCACGGACAGCACTTCGCCGGTTCGGCGGACTTCCTGGCCCTCCTCGATGCCGGCGAAGTCACCGAGGATGACCACACCGATCTCGCGGGCGTCAAGGTTGAACGCCAGACCAAGCGTGCCGTCCTCGAAGGTCAGCAGCTCATTGGCCATGCAACCAGGCAGTCCCGTCACATGCGCAATGCCGTCACCGCAAGTCGCGACATAGCCGACCTCCTGGGTCGGGTTGTCAGACGGCTTGTAGGACTCGACGAAATCGTCGAGAGCCTTGCGTACCGCGGCGGGATCAATGGTAAGTTCTGCCATGATCACTCCTTATTGTTCTTGTTCATGTAAGTCTTTCGCGTTTGCACGCGTACTGACTCGTCTGTGTCACACGCCTGTTCAGGCGGTGACCTGCACGCTGCGCTTGAGCTTGTTCAGCTGGGCAATCACCGTATTGTCGTTGACCTCGTGGCCGATCTGCACGCGCATGCCGCCCAACACCGTCGGATCTACAACCGAGTTGATGTGCACGGCATGGCCGGTGCGCTTGGTGTAAATCTTGGTCAGCCGGTCAATCTGCTCGCCAGACAGCGGAGCTGCGGTGGTCACGGTGACCATCGATTCGCCCATATGCCGTGACAGCTTGTTGATCAGCCACTGGATGGTGGCAAGGTAACGACGGTGGCGCGGATTAGCCGTGGCGTGCTCGGCAAGGCGCATGGTGACTTTGCTGATCTCATTGCCGGACAACACGTTGTGCAGCAACGCGACGCGCGCCTCAGCCGAGGAATGCTCGTCGTACAGGCGGGTGCGGACCACCGGCATGTTGAGCAAGGCCGAATGGAGCTCGGCCAGCTCGACGGACACCTTCATGGTGGTTCCGGTCGCATCCGCGTAGTACATCATCGCGTCCACGCCGAAATCCTCGACCGCGTTCGCGATATCATGCGGCTTGCTCCAGCGGCGCTGCACTAGATCGTCAAGGATCTCAACGGTCATCGGATGCGCTTTGCCTTCAAGCAGCGTGTGCACCATGGTGGTCTTGTCGGCAGCGGGACGTGCGGGGTCGGTCAGCGCCCGTTCGACCTGGACATTGTGGTCGAGCAGATCGGTGACGGCGAACAGCTCGTTGCCTACGCGCCAGGCATCCTCACCAGTCGCCTTGAGTTTCGGCGCCAGTGAGTCACGCGAGACGCGGTCTGCGATGCGTGATGCCTCTCCTCGCATGTAATCTCACTTCCTTCGCTTACTTGTTGCTGTCTGCATCCATCTCGTCGATCATCTTGTCGAGCATCTGCGTCTGGGTGGCGCTCGAGCTCAACTCGGATCCGAGAATCTTGCCTGCCAGAGCCGTGGCCAACGTGCCGACCTCACCCTTCAAGCTCACCAGAGCCTGCTTCTGCTGGGATTCGATCGAACGCTGGGCGTTCTCAGTGATCTGGGCCGCATCGGATTCAGCGCGCGAACGCGCATCGGCGATGATATGGGACGCTTCGGCACGGGCGTCGTCGCGGATCTTCGATGCCTCGACACGAGCCTGGCTGAGCTGGTCCTCATACTTCTTCTTGGCCTCGTCAGCGTCTTTCTGCGCTTTCTCGGCCTGAGCCATACGGCCTTCGATCTTGGCCGCACGGGCGTCGAAGACAGCCTGGAACTTCGGCATGACGTACTTGTAGAAGCAGACCGCGATGACAACGAGAATGACCAATGACCACACGATGTCATACGTTTCAGGCAAAAACAGCGAAATACCGCTTTTCTCTGCCAGTGGCATGGGTGTTCTCCTTTCTTGCTCGGGTTTCTACTTGACTATTGGTGAAGCTTGCGTTCGCAGATGCTCACTTGGCCATGACGAAGGCGACGAAGCCGAGCAGGCCGAGCAGCTCGATCATTGCCAGACCGATGAACATGAGGGTCTGGATGCGGCCGGAGACCTCAGGCTGGCGAGCGGTGCTCTCCAGGGCCTTGCCGACCAGGATGCCCATGCCGATGCCAGGGCCGATGGCGGCGACGCCGTAGCCCAGAACGCTGATGTTGCCTGCAACCTCGGCGAGAGTGATGATATCCATGTGTTGTCCTTTCTTACCGAAATCTGACATGGTACACGGCCCCGCGGCACGGGACCGAAGTGTGTTCTGCACGGCGCCCCAAGACACCGGTGCATTCGCTTGATTCAATTATTGCGCATCGTTGTCACGATGCCGGGCAGGACACGGCCGCTATGGGCGACCGCGCCTGGCACCGTTGCGATCCTTTGCACAGCGCGTATGGCGCGCCAAGCACGGTCGAATTACTCGACCTCCGGATAGCTCTGGTTGATGTACACCGTCGAGAGGATCGCGAACACGTACGCCTGAAGCGCCGCGACGAACATCTCGAAGCATACGAACGCGAAACCGCCCAGCAGCCACAGTGCGCCGACAGGCTTGATGCCCCAATTCGGCGACTCAATGAGATAGAACTGGGTGAACGCCAGACAGGTCGCGACCAGAAGATGGCCTGCGATCATGTTGGCGAAGAGTCGGACGGTCAGCGAGAACGGGCGAATGATCAGTACCTCGAGCAGGTTGATCGGGCCGAGGATGATATCAATCGGCAGCGGAACCCCGGGAGGCATAAGCTCGCCGCGCAGGTACTTGAAGAATCCCTTCTCTCTGCAAGCGGCAATCCAATACTGCACGAAAGTCCACAGTGC
The DNA here is from genome assembly GCF_002846655.1 of Bifidobacterium thermophilum. Classification (NCBI taxonomy): domain Bacteria; kingdom Bacillati; phylum Actinomycetota; class Actinomycetes; order Bifidobacteriales; family Bifidobacteriaceae; genus Bifidobacterium; species Bifidobacterium thermophilum. Next base: position 541,664 of record NZ_PCGX01000010.1, read on the forward strand.
GAACACGAGTGGCATCGTCACCGTTGCGGTGGCCGCCATATTCATGCCGGGGATGACGCCGCACAGGTTGAACGCGAAAATCGTGAAGAACAGTGTGGTAATCATCGGCACATATCGGCGTCCACGTTCCTCGCCCATCACCTGATAGACGATATTGTCGCGGACGAATTCGAGCAGCGTCTCGATCAGTCCCTGCCAACGACCCGGAACGAGCTTGGCACGTTTCGCCGTGATGCACATCACCAGCAGCAGCACGATAGTGGCAACGATTCGAATAAGAATGATGCGATTAATGGCGAACGGCGTGCCCTGGAACAGAATCGGATCGGGAAGAAAATCGTCGATCGAGGGCAGTTCAGGACCCGTCTTGGCCGCGAGCACGAGCTGCGCGCTGACTTGTGACACCATCTACGCCTCCTACTTCTCGTAACAGCTGTCAGTTTAGCCCAACGCCCTGAGCGAATGTGACCGGAAGATTTCGGCGCAAACTCACATGGCGTGGCGAGTAGGTCGGGCGCCGACGGGGCCGGCACCTGCCTTCAACTCCGAACGGCTACGTGGAGATTGTACGACGTTTTCCTGCGGCTTGGTAACAATTCTTTCACAATCTCAAACCGTTTTTAGATAAAACGACCCGAATTGCCGAACGCTACGCAGGACGTTGCTGTCCGATATCCGGACAGCGCGCACAGGTCAGCAGTCAGGCATCGGCGCCATCGGCCACCGGGCCGGCGGGAGCGGGCGGTGTCGCAGAACGCACGCGTTCGTCCTGAGCATAATCGTCCCCAATCAGGCCATAACCGTCCTTGATCAGCGGGGCGTACCCGTCACCTCGCGGCGCACCCGGCGCATGACGGATCGAACGGTCCGTACCCAAACGCTTCTCCGCACGCAATTGCGGGACCTCACGCAGGTCGTACGGCGTGGTCTGGTAGACCCAGTTCAGCCAGTTGCGCCACAACAAGTTCGCGTGGGCGCGCCAGCTGAACAAGGGCTCAATCTTGGGGTCGTCGTGCGGGAAATAGTTCTCCGGGAACGGCACGTTGGTCAGGCCCTTGGCCATATCGCGCTCGTATTCCTCGGCGAGTGTCATCTTGCCGTACTCCCAGTGGCCGAGCGCGAACACCTCCGAGAAGTCGCGTGTCGCAATCAGTCCGGGGCCGGACTCCGGACCCCACGTGAGCACCTGGAGGTCGGGATTCGCCGCGATATCGCCCTCGTCCACACCGGCGAGCCGGGAATGCGGTTGCAGCGCGATTTCATCGAAACCGTTGGTCAAGAAGCAATATTCGTCCTGCAAATACTGCGGATAGACGCCGAACAGCTTCTGCGGCAACAGATGCTTGCGTACGCCGTACCGGTAGTGCAGGGCGCCCATCGCACCCCAGCACAGATACATCGTCGAGAACACGTGCGAACCTGCCCAGTCAAGAATCTCCTTGAACTCGTCCCAGTAATCGACCTGGTCGAATTCCAGGTGCTCCACCGGCGCGCCCGTGACGACGAAGCCGTCGTAATAGTTGTCGCGGAACGCATCAAGGTTCTCGTAGAACTTGACCAGATGGTCGGCGCTGACGTGCTTGGACTCGTGGGTCGAGGTCTTCATGAAATCGACCTCGACCTGCAGCGGGGACTTCGAAATCAGCCGTAGCAACTGGGTTTCGGTCTCGATTTTCTTCGGCATGAGATTCAAGATCACCAGGCGCAGCGGGCGCACACGCTGGCGCTCAGCTTCAGGTTTCTCCAGCGCGAAAATGCGCTCGGAGTCGAGGATGGCACGTGCGGGCAGGCCGCTTGGAATCTTGATAGGCATGATTCCATTATCGCCGCTGGGCTGATATGTGTTTGACGTCGGCTGAAATGTGACCGGATGGCGGGGTTTGGTAGAGCGAGGCGCGGTAGGGCGGTGTGCGGTAGGGCGGAGTGCGGCAGGGCGGGGTGGGGTTACTGGCGGACGAGACTGGCAAGGCACGCGATTGTCGGCGGACGGGGCAGGCGGCACGACCGCTGACTGCAAGCGGCAGATCATGTACCCAGTCAGAGTGCGAGCCGATCCTCACACAACGCACCCCGCACCCTCCCCACGCACCGATTCCCGCCATCGCAGGCCCACCGTGCGAGCCCATCCTCACACAACGACCCCTAGGGCCACCCAGATAACCGGCCCTGACCACCGCATCGGTCATTGTGCGAGCGAATCCTCACACAACGGGCCCCAACGCAAGCACACCAACCAAATCCAACCACCCAACCCGCCACCGTGCGAGCCAATCCTCACACAACGCCGGCGCCACTCCTCACACTGGCACCATTGCACGGTGGCGGATGGCCGACCCGCCCACGTCAAGTCATATGAGTCGCGTGGCACGTATCCTACGACACACACAACCTGCGGAACATCACCGCAAAAAGCCCAAGCCCGCCGGCATCTGGCGAGTTGTGTACGCCACGACATACGCAACTCGCCAGATACAAACCGGCAGTAACGCAAGACCACCGACATCCAGCCGAACACGCATGCCCGCGCATACCCAACCTGCAAATCCCCCACGTCCTCTCCCAAATCCACCAGCATCTGCTGCGATACGCATACCGGTACATACACAACTGGCGGAACACCATCGGGCACAACCCCAACCATCCGACAAGCGGCGACTCACGTATACCGATACATACGCAACGTGCGGCAGACCCACGGTCACCATCCGGAACTCTCCGGATACAGCCGGCAGCGTATGTCACGACATACACAACCCGCCAGATACAACCGGCAGTAACGCAAGACCACCAACATCCAACCGGCCACGCATACCGCGACATACGATTCTTGCGCAATACCCTTGATAAAACGATGCTTCCACACGCGTACGGCTGAGCAAGCATGCCGCAACATACGCCAACCAACGCCGCCAACGCGAGAACACACGACCATGCAACCAGTAACCACCCAGCGCGCAACCATGCAAATACCCGACCGTCGCCGCCAAGCAGCTCCCCCGCAATCCGCTGTGGGCTGAACGGCACGCCGATTTGACAATTCCCTGTCGTCCTATAAAGTAGATGACTGCTGCTTGAAGCAGCCGACGCGGGGTGGAGCAGCTCGGTAGCTCGCTGGGCTCATAACCCAGAGGTCCATGGTTCAAATCCATGCCCCGCTACCACATCAATGAAAACCGTGATTCGACATTCGTCGGTCACGGTTTTTGTGTACCCGGCCATTCTCACCGTCCGAGGCATTCAGTCAGCGCTCATCCGCGACGCCAGACCGACACACCGGCAACGCGAACCGCCGAGTACGGATGTTACCGGCTCGTCATGGGAAGACACCTCAGACAAACCGACAAACAGACAAAGAGACAACACAGCAAAGAGAAGCAATACGAAGAGGGGATATCAATGCGCATCTCGCAACCGTTGCAGCCCATGGCACCGCTGATTGTGCTCGCACTCGGGTCGCTGTCGATCGTATCGCTCGCGCAAGGCATCGTTTCCTTGACTTCAGGCGCGAACATCCCAAGCATCACGGAAGTCATCGCCGGTCTGATCGGCATCGCGCTGAGCGTGTGGATCATCGCCGCGATGCGGGCGACGCGTGCTCAAGACGAAGAAGACGACGAGGATTATAAGGACGACGAATCCGAGGAGATCAACGGCAGAAACCTTCAGAGCAGCGGTGCCGATTCACGAGTCGTCGAATAATCATCGCGACTATCGATTACTTCAAAGGCCTTTCAAATCCAAGGGCATTGCCACTGCATCGAAAGCGGATTAAGCCGAAGACATCGCCGCCAATCCCGGCAGACGTTGCACCAGCAGGCGTGACGGGGCGTTCATGGCGGAATCGCCACGCAGTTGGATTGTCGGTTGCATCCGTCAACGCGACGGGGCGTCCATTGCGAAATCGCCACGCCAGTCGGATTGCCGATTGCGCCCACAGGCGTGTCCGGGCGTTCCGCTCAAGCCGAAGTGGACTGCGCAGATGATGGCTGCACCCGTAGGTGTGCCGGGGTGTTCTGTTCTGGACGAGCGGACTGCGCGGGTGACGGTCGTATCCGTAAACGAGTCGGGGGCACTGGACTTGGACCTACCGACGACCCGACGCGCCCGCCCATAGGGCTGCCGATGCGGCGGTGCCAACCCGCTGCGCGAGCGCCGACGATTGAACTGGCCGATTCAAGACGCCGCGACGCCAGCGTCACAGCCTGCGTTATCATTGACGTCAAACGTTTGACGTAATCGGGGGTCGGGCACATTTCAAGGCACCCGTTCACGCCATGCGCGAAGGAGTACCGCGGCATCGGCCCTGAGGCATCCCTTCACACACTTTCCGCCCATACCGGCGCGAAAACCGCAAACGCCCAAGCCTGCGGCAAACCAGCAATCACACCAGAAACCAGGAATCCGACCCAGATGGCATCACAACAACACCAAGAGCAGAGCGCGTCCGGCAGCAGGCCGCCTGCATCCGCGACCGAATCCGCATCAGCAGCTCCGGTCACCCAAGCGGTCGACAAAAGCGACGCCGGTTACGCGAAAGACCTCAAACCGCGCCACATCCAGATGATCGCCATCGGCGGCTCGATTGGCACCGGCCTGTTCCTCGGCGCGGGCGGACGTCTCGCTCAAGGCGGCGCCGGCCTGACCATCGCATATGCGGTGTGCGGCATCTTCGCGTTCCTCATGGTCCGTGCGCTCGGCGAACTGGCAATCCGCCGCCCGTCCTCCGGTGCGTTCGTGTCCTACGCACGCGAATTCCTCGGCGAAAAAGGCGCATATATCACCGGCTGGTTGTTCTTCCTCGACTGGTCCACTACCGTCATGGCCGATATCACCGCGGTCGCGCTCTACTTCCACTACTGGCAGGCGTTCAAGGCCGTGCCGCAATGGGTGCTTGCCCTGTGCGCGCTCGCCGCGGTGTTCGCGCTGAACATGCTGAGCGTCAAGGCCTTCGGCGAGGCCGAATTCTGGTTCGCCGCCATCAAGGTGTTCACAATCCTCGCGTTCATGGCTATCGCGATTTGGGCGATCATCACCGGAGCCCCGGTCGGGCAATACCACGCCGGCATGCACAACATCACCGACCACGGCGGATTCTTCCCCGAAGGCATCGCCCCGGTGTTCGCGCTGACTCTCGGCGTGGTCTTCGCATTCGGCGGCACCGAGATGGTGGGCGTCGCGGCAGGCGAAGCGAAAGAAGCCCAGCAGGTGCTTCCGAAGGCCATCAATTCGATGATTGTGCGCATTTTCGGCTTCTACGTAGGCTCGGTCATTCTCATGGCCCTCGTGCTGCCGTATACCGCGTATTCGTCGAACGAATCACCGTTCGTCACTTTCTTCTCCGGCATCGGCATTCCCCACGCCGGCGACGTGATCCAAGTCGTGGTGTTGACCGCCGCGCTGTCGTCGCTCAACGCCGGTCTGTACGCGACCGGCCGCACGCTGCGTTCGCTGGCAATCGCGGGTTCCGGCCCGAAATTCGCAGCCCGCATGAACAAGAACCATATCCCGTACGGCGGCATCATCATCACGTCGGCACTCGGCCTGATTGGCGTGGTCCTCAACGCAGTGCTGCCCGCCAACGCCTTCGATATCATTATGAATCTCGCCGGCATCGGCATCGCCGGCACGTGGTCGTCAATCCTCGTCACTCATCTCGCGTTCCTCAAACGCGTCAAGGCGGGCAAGGAGCAACGCCCCGCCTACCGGATGCCGGGAGCACCGTTCACGGATTATCTGGCACTGGCGTTCTTCGCCATCGTGGTCATCTCGAATCTCACGAGCGCGTCCGGCAGGTGGACACTTGCGCTGTTCGCCGTCGTCGTGGTTGCGATGATTATCGGCTGGTACGCGGTGCGCGGGCGGATTGACGGCAGCCTGATGGACGAGATTCTCGACAATGACGAGGATGAGGATTCCATCGAGGAGCTCAGCGACGATTTCGCCGCCGCCTGACACAGCGAATCCGCGATATTCACGATATTCACAGCACTCGCGATACTGGAATCGGCAACGGCCAAGCAACAAGCACAAGGAGACAGGATGCGCATTCATATCACGTACACTGGCGGCACCATCGGCATGATCGAATCCGACCACGGGCTCGTTCCCGGCGCCGACATGCGCGGATGGCTGCGCCGCCTGCTTGGGGAAAGCGACGAGTTGCACGACGGGGATGTCACCTTCACCGAACTTGACCCGCTGATTGACTCGTCGAACGCGACCCCCGACAACTGGCAGACGATGATCGACGACCTGTGGGCCCACCGCGACGAGGCCGACGCGTTCGTCGTGCTGCACGGTACCGACACGATGAGCTACTCCGCCGCAGCACTGTCCTACGCGCTCACCGCTTTCGGCAAGCCGGTGATTTTCACGGGTTCCCAGCATCCGCTCGGCAAGATCGAATCCGACGCGACTGCGAACGTGACTGGCGCGCTCAACGCGGCGTTGAGCGGCCACGCGAAAGGCGTCTCACTGTTCTTCGGGCATCACCTGTTCGCCGGCAACCGCGTGACGAAAGCCTCGAGCTGGGCGTTCGAAGGCTTCTGCTCGCCGTCCACCGGCACGCTCGCCTGCACAGGCACGCCCTGGCAATGGGAGCCTTTCGACAATCCGGGCGAGGGTTGGACGAACCCGAAACCGTATGCACGGCATGATGTGGCGGTTATCGACACGGTCCCCGGCATGAGCGCCAAGCGGCTTGCCACCATGCTCGACCCCCTGCCTGAAGCTGTATTGCTGCGCGCATACGGCGTCGGGAACATCCCCAGCCTCGAGCCGGGATTCGCGGACGTCATCGCGGGCACGCTCGACGCTGGAGTCCCGGTGATTGTCGCCTCGCAATGCGAACAGGCGAATGTGCTACTCGGACGGTATGAGACCGGGGACGCCATCGCGAAAGCCGGCGCGGTCGGCACCGGCGATATGACGCTCGAAGCCGCATACGCGAAGATCATCTTCCTGCTGTCCCAAGGATTGGGCGGTGCCGAGCTGTCCGCATGGATGGGCCGCTCCATCGCCGGCGAAATCACCCTGGAAAGCAACTGAGCACCCTCCCTCACTCCTGTTTCTGACGACACTGACGTGTCACTCAGTGTCGTCAGACCCTTCTGCCGACGCTCACCACACGCTCAGCGTCGGCAGGAGCAGGGGCGCACAGCAAGCACGACGGAAATCAGCAAGGCGGACGGAACGACGGCTGAACTTCAGGGAAATTCCAATATTCCCCGCTTGTCAATCATGCACTGGTAACGATTTCGCTCATACAATGGCGGTATGAGCGAAGATACAAAGACAAGAAAGACCGCTGCAACGACGACAGCGACAACAGCAACAACAACCAAAACAGCATCAAGCACCCGAACCGCCGCGACACGCAAGCGCACGACACGACGCAAAACCGCAGCCGCCACCGCCAAGACCTCCGCGGTGACCTCGGCACGCACCGCCGCCGCCGGATTCGGCCGCGTCGCAATCTATGACACCACCCCGCACGGCGAAACGACCCCACGCGTCGAACTCGGCGAACAATTCCATGTCAGCGCACAACTCGCCGCCGAACAAGGGCTCGTGCTCTCCGCCGCTGCAATCGTGCGCAATCCGCGCGGCAAGGAAACCCAGCGCCGCACCATGATCCGCACCAACCCCGGCTTGAGCCGTTGGGAAGTCGATGTGCAGGCCGGCGAGCCGAGCGACGCCCGCCCGTGGCAGTCCGGCTGGTCGGCGGTCAAACGCCAGCTGGGCGATTGGACGGTCAGCATCGAGGCGTGGCTCGACCCGTATGCCGCATGGCTCGAGCAGGCACGCAAGGCCGTCGACGCCCGAGAAGACGTAGAGAACGCACTCGACGCAGGCGCCGCCCTGTTGCGCCGCTGGGCTTCGACCCGTGACGCGCACCTGACCGCCGGCGAGCGCAGCACGCTGAAGAAAGCTGCCGATACGCTGGGTGACCGCAAACTGTCGGTTGCCGAGCGCTTCGCCGCCGCCACAAATGACGACGTCACCGCCCTGCATGAGGCCAAGCCGCTGCGCGATGGCGTATCGGAAAGCGCCCCGCAGATGTTTCACGTGGAACGTCCGGGGTCCAGTTTCACCGCTTGGTATGATTTCTTCCCCCGTTCCGAAGGTGCCGCGGATGATGACGCGGCCGGTTTCACACGCCCCGGCACGCTCGCCACTGCCGTATCCGGCCTTGAACGCGCCGCTGCCGAAGGTTTTGATACGGTGTGTCTGCCGCCGATCAGCCCGATCGGCGTGACCGGACGTCGCGGCCGCAACGGCGTCGCCCATGCCGGTGCCCATGACCCAGGCTCCCCATACGCTGTCGGCTCGGCTGACGGCGCCGCAGACAGTGTGGATCCGTCGCTCGGCACGATGGATGATGTCCGCGCGTTCACCGCGAAAGCCCATGACCTGGGTCTTGAAGTAGCGCTTGACGTGTCGTTGTTCGTGTCGCCGGATAATCCCTGGATCGCCGAACACCCGCAGTGGGTGCGCCGCAAGGCTGACGGCACACCGGCCGATCCGCTCGATTCCTTCGACCCGCAATCGGAGCGCGAGGATATGATCCCGCTGGACTTCGATGCCGATCCGGACGGTATCGTCAAGGCGATCGTCCACACCTTGGACGTGTGGGTGAAAGCCGGAGTGACGGTGTTCCGCGCGGTCGAACCGTACCGTTGGCCGGCGCAGGCGTGGCAGCGGATCATCGAACAGACCCGGCACGCGCACCCGGAAGTGCTGTTCCTCGCTGAATCCTTCACCGCGCCCGCGATGATGGGCGCGCTGAGCCGCGCCGGCTTCACCCAGTCGGACTGCTACTTCCCATGGCGCAACACCAAGCGCGAGCTTGAAGAGTACCTGTTCGAGGCGAACAGCGACGCCGCATACACGCAGCATGACACGTTCTGGCCGTCCACGCACCGCATTCTTACCGATTATCTGCGCGACAACGGCATCGCCGGCTACGCGATCCGCGCAGTGCTCGCAGCAATGGGCGTGCCGAGCTGGGGTATCGCCAGCGGCTACGAACTGGTGGAAAACAAGCAGCAGCCAGGCACACAGGCCCCTGAGAATCCCGAGGAATACGAAATCCGCGTGCGCGACTGGAGCGAGGCCGACAAGTACGGCACCGCCAAGCTGCTCACCTCACTCAACGCGATTCGCAGGCGCCACCCGGCGGCCCGCAGCTACCACAATCTGACGATCCTGGACAGCTCGGACGCGAACATCCTCGCGTTCGCCCGCCACACGCCCGCCGAGCTGACCGCAGACGGCAAGCCGGACACGCTGATTGTGGTCGTGAACCTCGACGGCCATGAGGCTCACCAGTCCATGATTCGCCTCAACCCAGCCGCGTTCGGCCTGCCCGCCGGCGAGCCGTTCACCGTGGCCGACGAGCTGACCGGCCGTACCTTCACCTGGACGAACGACAACTATGTCTCGCTCGCCCCGTGGGCCGATGTCGCGCACGTGCTGAGCGTCAAGCGGTAGTTTTTCCCGAATCCCGATACTCGGTACCCTGCACAATCCACATCACGTGGCATACGTGCCGGGTACCGAGTATCCTGAATAACGGAAATCCTGTTGTCTATCAAGGAGATTCGAAATGGCAGAAACCTTCAATGTCGTCGTGGAGATTCCGCGCGGTTCCAAGAACAAGTATGAAGTGGACCATGAGACCGGTCGCGTCTTCCTGGACCGTACGCTGTTCACCGCCATGGGCTACCCGGATGACTACGGCTACATCGACGGCACGCTGGGCGAGGACGGCGATCCGCTCGACGCGCTCGTGATGATCCCGAATTCCGTGTTCCCGGGCTGCGTGGTCGAGTGCCGCGCTGTCGGCCTGTACCACATGGTCGACGAGGCAGGCGGCGACGACAAGGTGCTGTGCGTGCCTGCCGACGTGCGTTTCGACGACATCAAGGACATCGACGATGTCAATGAGTATCACAAGGCGGAAATCAAGCACTTCTTCGAGCAGTACAAGGCTCTGGAGCCGGGCAAGGAAGTCAAGCCGGGCGATTTCTGGGCCGGCGTGGACAAGGCCGAGGCCGAGATCAAGGCCGCGCGCGAACGTCTCGCCGCTTCCGAAGCCAAGTGAGGCATATGTATGGTTCGGCTTTCGGCTTGAAGCTATGGGATTGATAGCGATCGCCTAGGCATCCGCCGAACCGAGCTGTGCACATATCGGATACGAAAGGGGCCGTCCCGATTGGGGCGGCTCCTTTCGTTTGGGCGGGTTGCACGGGCTGCGTAGTCGCGTGGTCACGTAATCGACGTAATCGCACGGTCGGAGTGGTCATCGTAGTTCACGTGTCAGGCCTAGTCCGCATAATCCGCGGCTTGTCTTTCAGCAGCGAGCGACTATACTTGGGCGGGTAATTTCGACATGCGAACAGATTCATGGGAATTCAAAGCCGCCCTACGCCGGCAGTCGCCGTGTCGGACCGTAAGGCGTAGGCGGTTAGCCGTCGAGGCCCATCCGCACTGCGGATGAACCATGCACTGACTATGACATCAAGCACCTCTTTGGTTGGTATTCTTCTCATCGCGCTTTCCGTTTCGATGGATGCGTTTGCCGTGTCCATCGGCAAGGGCCTGACCGTGCGCCGGGTACGCCCGTTGGACGCCTTCAAAACCGCCCTGTGGTTCGGCGGGTTCCAGGCACTGTTCCCGCTGCTCGGCTACCTGGTTGCCGACACCTTCAGCGGGTATGTGACGGCCGTGGATCACTGGATTATTTTCGGCTTGCTCGCGCTGATTGGCGGCAACATGGTCCGCGAGGCGTTCGAGGAAGATGACGAGAACGCGCGCGAAACACCGCAGTTCGACTGGCGGCACATGCTACCGCTCGCCGTGGCGTGCAGTATCGACGCGTTCGCGATCGGGGTGAGTTTCGCATTCATGAAGGTGAACATCCTGTGGTCGGTGCTGATCATCGGTGTGGTGACCGGCGCGTTCTCCGCCGCCGGCCTGCATATCGGACACGCGTTCGGCGCCCGATGGCAGAAACCCGCGCAGATTGCGGGCGGCGTAATCCTCATCCTTATTGGCATCAAGGTGTTGCTCGAGCATCTCGGCGTCATCGCCTGGTAGGGCGGGCAGCGACCGGCGTCATCGCCTGGTAGGGCGGGCAGCGACCGGCGGCATGGGCCGGGCGGACGGCGCGACCGGCGGCATTCCCAACGGGCATCGACCGATAGCGCACCATCTCAGAGTTCCCGACCGACACCGCGCACAGCATATCCGAGATCGCACGCTTCCTGCCACAGGTTGCCGCAACTACACCCCCAATCGCACGACGCTGCGGCACACTCCACCCGGGATATCCAAGAAACCATCACATCGCCCGTACGCCGGGGCAGCGACCGCGCAGCCTCCGGCATATAGGGCCGAATCTACGTAATCCCGCCCGAAATAGCACTGCAACTACGGGAATCCGCCCCGAGGATATCCCGGCGACGGCGAATTGCGAACCCATCTCAGGCTAGCCACAACCGCCGCACACAGGAACCCCCAAATCCCCTCGTATCATTGGGTTCCCGCAGCAATTCAGCGCGAAAGTCAGTCCACAAATATCGGACCATACTGGCACAGCAGCAATGCCAGCGTCGCGGCGAACGCCACCAGCCCAAGCAGCATCACCGGCAGCAGGGCAATCCCGACCCACGGGGCCGGTACGTCCGGATCCGGATCGAAATCCTTGAGCCAGAACCGCGAGGCGATCACCATCAGCACCATGAGCGCCAACGCAATCACACTCACCACAATGGCAGTCCAGGTTCCCGGCCCTGTGAACGCCACGCAGGACGCCGAGACCACCACGAACAGCCAGCCGGGCATACTCGCCATCGCCACCACGCCGGTCAGACTCTGCGAGAGCGAGCGCAGCAGATTGGTACGCTCTTTGCGTGCCATCTGGCGGGCGAAACCGATAACCGTGAACAGTGCAAGCAGCATGACATACACGCACGCCCAGTGAATCAGCGGAGTCGCGGCAATCGTCAGCGCGTCATTCGCGTTCAACGACGGGTACAGTGTCCCGCTGCCAAGCGCGTTGAGCGCAAACACCAGCGAAATCAGACCTGCGAGCACGCCAAGCACACGATCAGTCCAAGTGCCGCGGAACGGCCAGAAAATCGTGAACGCCGCCATCGCCGCAACGCACAGCGGCACTTCGAGGAACAGGGCAAACTGGCCGAGCAGGCTGGCACCGACAAGCAGCACAAGTGCGATAACCTGCACGGCGAGTACGCCACGGTACGGACGGTGCGGGAGGGTGCTGTCGGGTTGTGTCTGCTCTACCATATCTATTCCTTCCGCCGACGGATGTTCCTGCCGTGGCACGGCGTCATGTGTCATCGTCATGCAACCGGGTGGTCCACAATGTTATGGGCATGTTACCGGCATGTGACGTCATGACGGAGTTCCTTACTCATTGTAGCCGCGCGCTTGCCCATTCTCCGCCATATGGAAGCACCGCCCTTGAATGTCCTGATTGCCATAACATTACAGCTGTAAACTGTGTGAAAACCGTAATTCGACCGGAGGGCTGCAACATGACTGATTTGACGTTGATGACCTCTGCCAGTGACCCCGCATCCGTGTTGCCGTCGCTCGCGCTGCTTTCTCACAGGGTGCGCGTGCTGCCGATGGATGCAGCGAGTCTGGTGAAGATGCCGGAAAGCACCGTCTTGTTCCTCGACGCGAGGGACGATCTCGCCACCGCAAAGACCCTGTGCCGGCTGATTCATGCCTCCGGCCTGTCCACGCCGATCGTGCTGATTCTCACCGAGGGCGGATTCACGGTTGTTAACTCGCAGTGGGGCATCGCCGACGTCGTCGTTGCCAACGCCTCCCCCGCCGAGGTCGAAGGTCGTTTGCGGCTGGTCACGGAACGTGGCAACATGCCGTCTGGCGTCCAGTCAAATACGGTCGGGGCACAGGACACCGACGGGCTGATCCGTTGCGGCGACTTGGTCGTCGACACCAATGGATATACGGCAAGTCTGCACGGACACCCGATTGATTTGGCCTACAAGGAATTCGAACTGCTCAAATATCTGGTCCAGCACCCCGGACGCGTGTTCACCCGCGCGCAGCTGTTGCAGGAAGTGTGGGGGTACGACTACTACGGCGGCACGCGAACCGTGGATGTTCACGTGCGACGTCTGCGTGCCAAGCTCGGCGGCGAATACGAGCATGTCATCGGTACGGTGCGCAACGTCGGCTACCGTTTCGACCCGCCGGAAGACGACAAGGACGACAGCGCCGCCCGCGCGAACGCTGCCCAGGGCTGATTTCGGGTTGGTTCGGGCGATTCAGGCTGATTCTGACTCTTCGGGTTGATTCAAGTGCCCATCGTGCGAGCCAATCCTCACACAGAACCCCCGACGCACCCCAATCAACCGATTCCAGTCACTCCAAACCGCCATCCTGTGAGCCAATCCTCACACAATGCCACCCGAAACAGGTCAGCCAGCCAAACCCAACCACCCAAACCGCCATCGTGCGAGCCAATCCTCACATCACGACCGTGTGGGCCGCCCAACTAGTTCGTTCCAGCCACCCGAACCGCCCTTGTGCGAGCCAATCCTCACACAATGCCGTCACCGCCACCTCATCAACGTCCGCCGCATCAGCAATTCGCCATTGGCATACAACCCGCGGTTGGGCGAATGCCCACTGTGCCTTATCATGCGGGTATGGCCAGCGAAAGCAAACGACACCGCATCGAGCGCATGCATGACGAGTACCGAATCCTATGCGAGGAGTTCCCCGCCCCGGCGTGCGCGCTGCATTTCACAAACCCTTTCGAGCTGCTGACCGCGACGATTCTGAGCGCCCAGACCACCGACAAACGGGTGAATACAGTCACACCCGCGCTGTTCTCGCGCTACCCCGGACCGGCCGAACTTGCCGCCGCACGGGTGGAGGATGTCGAGGATATCATCCGGCCATTGGGCTTCTACCACGCCAAATCTCGCAATATCGTCGCGATGGCGCATGACGTGCACGAACGGTTCGGTGACACCGTCCCGCACACCATGGACGAGCTGACATCACTGCCCGGTGTCGGGCGGAAAACCGCGAATGTGGTGCTCGGCAACGCGTTCGGCGTGCCGGGCTTCCCCGTTGACACGCATGTGATTCGCGTGACCGGCCGCCTGCGCTGGCGTACCGATTGGCGCAGCGCACACCCCGACCCGGTGCATATCGAACGCGAAATCACCGCGTGTTTCCCGCCCGAGGAGTGGACCGATCTGTCGCACCGGCTGATCCTGCACGGACGGGCGACATGCCATGCGCGCAAACCCGACTGCGCCGCCTGTCCCCTCAACGACACCTGTCCCAGCGCCGGCATCTTCGGGTGAAGCACAACACCAGCGGCGATCGGCCATAACAGGGACGACCGAAAGACCGCCAGAAAACCGACGCCGTCTGATCGAAGGGGGTATGCACGGGCCGCGCATCGGCGGAGTTCGCGGTAGACTCAAATCATGACGAAGAAGCAGCAGGGAGAGCTCAGACGGTGGATTGCGTTCAGCGCCATCGTCATCGCCCTGTTCGCGCTGATCATGCTCGGCAAATCCATCGCGGAACGTAGCGGGGTTCTTGACGACACCAGGCTGATCGGCTCTGATTCAACCATCGACGTCGGCCTCATCGACGCCCCGAAATCATTGGATATCCGCACCGAACAAGGCACCGCCGTCGAACAGGCCTTGCTCGGCAACGTCTACGAAACGCTTATCGGACGCGATGAGAACAACAAACTCATCCCCTCGCTCGCCAACAGCTGGTCCACATCCAAGGACGGGCGGACCGTGACCCTCCATCTGCGCGGCAACACGACATTTTCCAACGGTGACGCGCTCGACGCCGACGATGTCGTCTGGTCGTTCAACCAGATCATCAGCAAGAAATATGTAGGCTACGAGCGCCTTGGGTCCGTCACCTCCGTGTCCGCAGACGACTCCAGCACAGTGGTGTTGACGCTGCGCGAGCCTGACGCGACATTGCTACGCGCGCTGTCGGGACGCTCCGGCATCGTCTACGACAGCACAGCGGATCTCGATTACACCACGCAAGCACTCGGTTCCGGCCCGTTCATCGTCGGGCGGACATACAAGCAGGGTTCCATCATCACCCTGCAACGCAACGATCGGTATTGGGACAGTAAGAAAGCGGCGAGCGCCCAAGTCACCTTGCACTACTATGGCGACGAATCCTCGCTGCTCGAAGCCGCTGCCGAAGGCAAAGTGGAGCTCGCGCTGCCGCTGGAGCATACCAGCATCGCAGATATCGGCAAACGCACCGGAATGAAAGCAGTCCAAGGTTCCAGTACATCCAAAGTGATGCTCGTCTTCAATTGCGGCACGGACTCACCGATGTCGGATTTGCGCACCCGCCAATCGTTCCGCTATCTGATTGACACCGCCGCTGTGGCGTCCTCGGCGACAGACGCGAAACAGGCGCTCGGTGGCCCGATCGGCCCGCTGGAACCTGGCTATGAGGATCTGACGGGGGTCTACCCGCATGACCAAGCGAAGGCCGCGCAGATGCTCACCTATTATTCAACCCGGTATTTCGGCGATCTGACCTTCCTCGTACCTCAGGAATATCAGGCGCTCGGCGCGCAAATCAACGACTATCTCAAGCAGGGCACGTCGAATCTGACGGCTATCAATCCTGATATGCAGGTGGTCGATGACGCGACGCTGAGCCAGCGGTTAAAGAGCGGCGATTTCAAGATCGCGCTGGTTTCGGTCGGCGGCACCGACAACGTGGACCTGTTCAACGGCGTGGACAACACCCTGCAATACCAGAACGGCGAGGCACAGCAGGAATACCAGCAGGCGGTCGCATCGACGAACGCCACCGACTACGCCACGCATATGGCAACGTTCGCACGCACGGTCAGCCAGGACGCTGCCGCGGCGTGGCTGTACGAGCGGGGTATCAACATCGCGGTCAACCCGAAGCTGAGCGGATACCCGGTGAATCTGACCGACGAAATCCTCCCTCTCGAGGACCTCGCGTTGAAGAAGCACTGACCGGCGTCCGGCAGTTGTCAGCGTCGGCGTCGGTACCCGTCGCTAGCCGTAGCTTGTCACAAGCCGTAGCCCGCCATCATCAACCGCGATCTGCCATCAACCGAAACCCGTCATCAGCCGCCGTTTGCCCGCAACCGACGCGAGCTGAACGGAACCGGTGCGAAACCCGTCTTCCCGCCCGAAAGCCCGCTCCCCTGTTGTCATAATCGCTCCCTAAACTAGCGGTTATGACTGATCAGGACAATACCATCACCGCGAACCTGACCCCGCTGCCTGACAAGGTCGGCGTCGACGGGCTCGAAGACAAGTGGCGCAAGACGTGGGACGAATCCGGCGTCTATAAATTCCGCAATACACGCGACCGCAAGGCCGTCTATTCGATTGATACCCCGCCGCCCACCGTGTCCGGCCATCTGCATGTCGGCCACGTGTTTTCCTACACGCACACCGATATCATCGCCCGCTTCAAGCGCATGCAGGGCTTCGACGTCTTTTATCCGATGGGTTGGGACGACAACGGCCTGCCTACCGAGCGCCGCGTGCAGAACTATTACGGTGTGCGCGTGGACACGTCCCTGAAGTACGATCCTGATTTCAAGCCGCCATTCGAAGGCACCGACGGCAAGAAGATCAACGCGAAGGACCAGGTGCCGGTCAGCCGCAAGAACTTCATCGAACTGTGCGAGCGCCTCACCAAGGAGGACGAGAAGCAGTTCGAGGAGCTGTGGCGGTCGCTCGGCCTGTCAATCGACTGGTCGCAGACCTACCACACGATCGGCGAGCATCCGCAGCGCGTGGCGCAGAAGGCGTTCCTGCGCAATCTCGCTCGCGGCGAAGCCTACCAGAAGGACGCGCCGGGCCTGTGGGATGTGACTTTCCAGACCGCGGTCGCCCAAGCCGAGCTGGAAAGCCGCGAATACCCCGGCTTCTATCACAAGATCGCGTTCCGTTTCGAAGACGGCACCCCGATTTACATCGAGACCACCCGTCCGGAACTGCTCGCCGCCTGTGGCGCGCTCATCGCCAACCCGGAAGACGACCGCTACAAGCAGTATTTCGGGCAGTACGTCTACTCCCCGCTGTTCAAGGTCAAGGTGCCGATTCTCGCGCATCCGGCGGCGGAGATGGACAAGGGCGCGGGCATCGCGATGTGCTGCACCTTCGGTGACGTGACCGACGTCGAATGGTGGCGTGATCTGAAGCTGCCGACCCGCCCGATTATCCAGCGCAACGGCCGCATCATTATGAGCGTGCCGGATTGGATCGAGGACCCGCAGGGCCGTGCGATCTTCGAGGAGACCGAGGGCAAGACCACGTTCTCCGCCCGCAAGATCATCGTCGACCATCTGCGCGAATCCGGCGATATGGACGGCGAGCCGAAGCCCACCACCCGTATGACGAACTTCTACGAGAAGGGCGATAAGCCGCTCGAAATCGTCACCTCCCGCCAGTGGTACCTGAAGAACGGCGGCACCGACAAGAAGCTCAACGCCGAACTCATTGAACGCGGCAACGAGCTCAACTTTCACCCGGACTTCATGCACGTGCGCTACGACAACTGGGTCAACGGCCTCAACGGCGACTGGCTGATTTCCCGCCAGCGCTTCTTCGGCGTGCCGTTCCCGCTGTGGTATCCGCTTGATGCCAACGGCGAGCCGGATTACGAGCATCCGCTCACCCCGCGCGAGGACCAGCTGCCGATCGACCCGACCAACGACGTGCCGGAAGGATACGACGAGTCCCAGCGTGACCAGCCGAATGGCTTCACCGCCGAGAAGGACATCATGGACACGTGGGCAACCTCGTCCCTGACCCCGCAGATTGTGACCCACTGGGCCGAGCCGGGCGAGGAGAATGAGGCACTGTTCAAGGCCACGTTCCCGATGGATTTGCGTCCGCAGGGCCAGGACATCATCCGCACCTGGCTGTTCAGCTCCATCGACCGCGCGCATCTTGAGAACCATTGCCTGCCGTGGGCGAACGCTACACTCTCCGGCTGGATTCTCGACCCGGATCACAAGAAGATGTCGAAGTCCAAGGGCAACGTGGTCGTGCCGAACAAGCCGATCAAGCAGCTCGGCGCGGACGCCGTGCGCTACTGGGCCGCTTCCGCGCGCCTCGGCCTGGACGCCACGTATGACGAAGGACAGATGAAGATCGGTCGCCGTCTGGCCATCAAGCTGCTCAACGCCACCAAGTTCGCGCTGGCCATCGGCCGCGAGGACGAGAACCATCATGTCGGCTCCCCTGCCGTCGCGCATTGGGACCCGGCCGACGTGACCGAGCCGCTGGATCGCGCGGTCATGGCCAAGATGGCGCTTGTGATCCGCCAGGCAACGAACGCGCTGAACTCCTACGAGCATTCGAAGGCGCTCGAAGTCATCGAAAGCTTCTTCTGGCAGTTCTGCGACGATTACATCGAGCTGGTGAAGAACCGTGCATACGGCACTGCTGATTCGACGGGCAAGACCCCGAGCGAGACGGCGGTCAAGTCCGCGCGCACCACGCTGGGCCTGGGCCTGGACACCTTCGCCCGTCTGCTGGCCCCGTACCTGCCGTACGCGACCGAAGAGGTGTGGTCCTGGATGCACGCGGGCGAGGGCTCGGTGCACCGCGCCGCATGGCCGAAGCCGGAGCCGTACGAGCAGGCCGCGTTCAAGGTCTCCCCGGACGTGCTCACCTATGCCGGCGAGGCGCTTGCCGCGTTGCGCAAAATCAAGTCCGAGGCGAAGGTCTCGATGAAGACGCCAATCCTGTCTGTCACGCTTGACGCGGTGGACGATGCAGCCGATTCCATCAAGTCCACGCTGGGCGACATCGCCGAGGCCGGACGCGTGGTCGGCAATATCACGCTGGTACGTGCCGGTGCCGCCATCAAGGCCGTGAAGCAGGCTGCGGCGGCTGCCAAGAGCGCTGCCGAGGACGCGAAGAACGAAGCCGATGCTGCGGTCGCCGTCATCGTCAAGGACAGCGAGCTCGGTGAGCCGCCCGCCAAGAAGCCGCGCAAGTAAGCGCTGACGCTTCCCACGTCCTTGCCCACAAACTGGTTACGCTGAGCCCCCGCCCGGCGTAACCAGTTTGTATTTCTACCCAAACCAGCTACGCAATCAAGCCTCCCAGCGTAACCAGTTTGGGTAGCATCACGGGGTGGTGACGGTTACCGGTGGGGTTTGGCGGATCAGAGTTCGTCGGTGACCATCAGGAAGCGGGCACCGGCGGTGTGCGTGTTGACCGGGGTGACGACGTCCCGCGAGGTCCCTTCACGTCCGATGCGTGAGGCCTCAAGAGCCCCGACTGAAGATTGCGCGTCGACAGGAGCCACAACCTTGGCTTTGGCGGCACGCGCCTCGTCAATCGCCCGCTTCAACGCAGACGATGCAGACGCCCCGTCCGGCGCCAACGTATCCACGGCATTCTTGATGATTTCGGCTGCCGTTTCCACGGCCACCACATCATTGACCGTCCCCGACATATCCGCCTCAATACCATGCGATTGCCGACCTGCGAGGCCATACAACGAACGCGTGGATGCAAGCGGGGCAGCAGGCGCAGCATTGCCGGCACCATCAGCAGCCTTATCGTCAGCACGTACCCCGGCACCCGACTGCAAGGCATAAGCCGTCAAACCGTTCGCCGACACCGTCTTCCAATCCGCCGCCGCGCTTTTGGACGCACCGGACACATCACCAGTACCGGATTTGGCGACCAGCGCAGCCAGCGTGAGCAGCATCTTGCCCTGCCCCTCACGGGCTTTCGCCGCAGCCATCGTATCCAGTGCGGCCTGAACTTTCTGATTGTCGGCCTTGAGGTTCTTGTTCGAAGCGAATTCGTCGTTCGTCTGCTTAATCGCCTGCTGCGCATACGTGGATGCACCCGACGCCGTGCCTCCGGTCATCTTGCTCAGATGCCGCGTATACGCGTCGGTATAGGCCATCGAAAACGGAATCATCGCATCGTGCATCATCTTCTGGCCGGTCTTGAAATCCTTGGCCGCGCGTGAGGTCTGAGAAGCCGCCTGGCGTTTGAGATCAGCCGCCAAGCCAGTCGTTCCACGCAATTCGATTTGCCGGATGGTGGCATCAATCGCGTCGGCCGCGCCCTGATGTGCCCGCGCGGCGCTACGATCATTGGTCGCATTGGAGATATCAGCGACAGCCCGCGCAACCGGGGTGTCGCTGTTCAGCTCGCCCGCCGTGCCAAGCAGCGCGCTCATCTGCGTACTGTCACCGATCGAGCCGCTCAAATGCCCGGTGTACGAGGTCACATACGCGGCCATGTAATCATGGAAGGCCTGCTGGTATGCTGGGTCCGCAGCGGCGATAGCGCTCTTCGCCTTGTCGCGTTCTGCGTCACGCATCGCTTTGAGCCGGTTGAGCAGCTTGGTATCATGTTTGCCGCCGCCGATGGCGATATCCGACAGATTGCTGGCCCGTGTGGCGAGCGCGGTCATGGATCGGCTGAATTCCGCGGTATCGGAAGCTTCGACCGCAGCGACCGCCAACGGGCTCATCGAGCAGTGCTTCGCGGTGAAGAAAAAGTCGAAGGATGTGGTACGGGCGGGCCTGCCGACCGCGACGACCAGCATATCCGTGCCATTTTGAGTCACGAGCGTGCCGCTGCTGCCGGTGATCTCGCTCGTGACTTTAGTCGGTACCGTGAACGCGATTACAGGAATCGTGGTGTTGGCGTAATCCGTGTCGGCAAGCGGATTCGGGGCTACGGTCACGTGCAGGCCGACCAAGCCGTTTGCCCCGCTGACCGCCGACGAATCGACATTCGGCCCGTTGAGACTGTAGCGCACATGCACACTCCAAGGCATCGCTTTGAGGCCACTGCTGACTCGGGTCAGAGTATTGGCCGCCGCGCCCGTAGCCTGTTCCTCGCCGCCCACCGTTTGCGCGACAGGCTCGCCGTCCTCGCTGACCCCGTAATCGATGACCGTGCCGGACTGGTCGATCTGGAAATCGTTGGCGATATACAGCTCACCGGAAATCGTTCCCGCGTGCAGAATGCCGAACACATCTTGCGTTTTCGTGGCCACAGCGGTGCCGGAGGGATATTCCGCCTCGCGCGCGGGTGCCGCTCCCCCGGCTGCTATGGCGAGGGTCATCGCGCATGATACCGTCATGCCGCACACCCTGCCTGCAATCCTTCCTGGATGCTTGCCACGCCTTGTGCCGCGGGTCACCATCATCAGTGTCGTCTGCTCCTTGTTCCGTGGTATCGACTCAGATTCACGCCTCCGTTATGTCCGGATTCGTCGGCCGTGCCGGGCCTCACGCTCATGCGAATACATCCAGCACGCCTGGATCCCCTCCAGCGTCGGCGATACGCTGATGACGTTTCTTGGCTTCTGTGACCACGAATTCCCGATACATTTCCGCGATTTGAGGATCAAGCCCGGCTTCCTGCGCCACCCTGTGGAGCCGCTTGATTTGGGCATCCTCGCGCTTCCAATCGGCTGGCGCGAATCCCGCCTGCGCCTTGAGCACGCCCACTTCGGACGTGAATTTGAACCGTTCCGCGAGCAGCGAGACGATGGCCGTGTCTACATTGTCAATCGACTGGCGCAACGCCTTGATTTTGCGCACCGCCTGTGCGACTTCCGGATGCTCCTGCGCCTGCTGGGAATCGATGGTCGTATCCTGCCAATCACCATGTTCGGAATCGTTCATAATGTCTAAGATTATCAGCCTTGTCATACCAAGGACCGGCAGGCGCCGCCAAGCCGACGCGAAACCGAGCGTGGTGGGCGCGACAAGCCGCCGATTACCCCTACGCTGATGGCGGACCGTCATGGGACGATCCGCCATCAACAAAGTCAGCCATAACGCCGGCCAACAACATCAGCCTTTCGTGCTGGCACCCCTATCGCCGATTAAGGCGACGGGCAAGGCATCAGTTCGAGGACGAACCCGCGCCCGACTGCTGGACCAGCGCTTTGAGGAAGTCATGGTTGCTGGGCGTCTTCTTGAGACGCGGCACCAGCGCCTGATACGCCTGCTCGGGTTCGAGCCCGCCGAACAGCCGGCGCAGACGGTAGATAATCGGCAGTTCCTGCGGCGAAGTGATGAGCTCCTCGCGGCGGGTGCCGGACGCGTTGATGTCCACGGCCGGGAACATGCGCTTGTCCGCCAGATCGCGGCTCAGACGCAACTCCATATTGCCGGTGCCCTTGAACTCCTCGAAAATCACCTCGTCCATCTTCGAGCCGGTTTCCACCAGCGCGGTCGAAATGATGGTCAGCGAGCCACCGTTTTCGATGTTGCGTGCGGCGCCGAAGAACTTCTTCGGCGGGTACAGCGCCTGTGCGTCCACGCCGCCGGACAGAATGCGGCCCGACGCCGGAGCGGCGATGTTGTATGCACGGGCGAGACGGGTCATGGAATCCAGCAGCACGACGACGTCCTGGCCGAGTTCGACCAGACGCTTCGCACGCTCAATCGCCAGTTCGGCAACCATCGTATGGTCGGTCGCCGGGCGGTCGAAGGTCGAGGAGATGACTTCGCCCTGCACGGTACGTTCCATATCCGTGACCTCTTCAGGACGTTCGTCCACGAGCACGACCATGAGATGGACTTCCGGGTTGTTCACGGTAATCGCGTTCGCGATGGCCTGCAAGGTGATGGTCTTGCCGGCCTTCGGCGGGGAGACAATCAGACCACGCTGGCCCTTGCCAATGGGGGCGACAAGGTCGATGATCCGCCCGATGAGCTTATTCGGCGTGGTTTCCTGACGAAGCCTCTCCTGCGGGTACAGCGGGGTGAGCTTGGCGAACTGCGGGCGGTTCGCAGCCTCGTCGACGCTCATGCCGTTGATACTGCTGATTGCCTGGAGCGGCACGAATTTCTGCCGCTGGTTGCGACGGTCGCCTTCACGCGGGGTGCGGATGGTGCCTTGCACGGCATCGCCCTTGCGCAGACCATACTTCTTGACCTGGCCCATCGAAACATACACATCGTTCGGGCCGGGCAGATAGCCGGAGGTGCGGATGAATGCGTACGAATCCAGCACGTCGACAATACCGGCGACCGGGACGAGCTCCTCATTCTGCTCCTCGCCGCGGCGGTCGTCAAGATCACGGCCGCGCAGACGACGATTGCCGTTCCTGCGGTCGTTACGGTCATTACGGTCGTTACGATCATTACGGTCAGAACGGTCCCCGCGATCGGAGCGGTCATTGCGATCATTTCTGTCGTTGCGCTCGATGCGATCATTACGACCCGATCCGCGACGATGTCCGAATGCACGGTCGTCACCGGCATGTTCCTCGTTCTTCTGCGCAGGCAGGCTCGCAAGGATATCGTCAAGATCGCGAACGGCCTCTTCTTCGCGTTCCTGCACGCTCGAATCCGCACGGCCGCCGCGGCGATGGATTTCACCGCGTTCATTGCCGCGTTCATTGCCACGGTGACGCGTGCGCATGCCTTCACTGCTGTCTAGATCAAGCTGATCGAGCAGAGACGATCCCGCTGCTTCTTCAACACGACGATGGGCGCGGCGCTCATGCACACGCGGCATCTGCAACTCGCCTTCCATCGAGGAAATCGCTTCGGTATGCGCAATCGGGGGGACGCGCAACGGCCTGCGATTGGCGCGGGCGGCCGGCTGTTCGGATGCGGACTCGGCCGCGGGCTCGGACTGCGGCTCGGATGCTGGTTTGGAAGCCGATGCGGAATCAGACGCAGATGCCACAGACTGCGGCTCCGTTTGCGATTGCGGTTGTTCAGGGGCAGAAGTGACCTTCTTCACCGGCTTCGGTACACGTACCGTGACGCCGGCCGGGGCTTGCCCTCCACTACGAGCCGCCTGCAACGTTGCGAGCAGCTGGGGCTTACGCATAGTCGACGTACCGCGCAGGCCCATCTGCTTGGCAAGCTCCCTGAGCTCAGGCAGCTTCATATCCTCAAGATTTTGGCTCATTGCCTAATGTTGCCTTTCTGTGGCTTCTACCGACGCTTCGCCGGCGAGCTGTATGACAAGATGCGGAAAAACCGCGATGAAACGTTCGATTATCACGGTCTTCAGACCCAACCGAACTTCATTTACTGTACAACGTCGCCGCGACCGGCGCAACACACCTCTTCCTCGTGACGCGTCGCGCTTGCACGCCTCGCCTGACAGCTTGCCGCCGTCGGATGTCTCACCCTTCAGGTGCAGTACGGCACCGGGACGCCAAGAACACAAAGCCCGCCGCCCCGATGACGGGACGACGGGCCGGACCGCGAAATTCGCGACGCGTCGCTACTTCTGCTCGTGATAGGACTTATCGGTATTCACCGACCACACGTTCTTTTTCGAGGTCTTGCCGGTCTTGATGTTGTTGACTGCCTCGATCGCCGTGGCCATGGAATGGTCCATGTTGTTGTAGCGGTGCTGGCCGTTGCGGCCCACGCAATACAGATTGCCGAAGGAATCAAGGTACTCAACGAGTTCCGGCATCTGCGCGTAGGTGTCGAAATACGCAGGGTAGGCCTTCTTGACGCGCTCGCGATGCGAGTCCAGAACATCCTGAGGGCCGTTGATTACGCGCATGCGAGTCATTTCCTCGATGGCGAACTTGGTGGCTTCCTCATCGGTCATATTCCAGAAATCGTCGCCTTCCTTGCAGAAGTATTCAAGACCGATCCACACGGTGTCATCGACGTCCTTGACGAGGTACGGGCTCCAGTTATTGAACACCTGGATGCGGCCGACCTTGTAGCCCGGATCCTGCACGTAAATCCAGCAATCCGGCACAATAGGCGGGTTGCCGAGCGTGGGGATGTCGGTGGTGTTCTTCAGGCGAAGATGCTTGACCAAGAGGCCGACGGTCACGAAATCGCGGTACGGCAGGCCGTTGGCGATCTCGGTGATGTCCTTCGGGGCCGGCTTGTCCGACTCGTCCACCGCGTTGATGAGATCCTTGACCGGCATGGACGAGATGAACTGGTCAGCCTTGAGCTCGGTGCGGTTGCCCTCATGGTCGACGTATACGACCGAGGCGATCTTGCCGCCTTCCTGCCGCACTTCAACAACCTTGGCGCCGGTGATGACTTTGGCGCCGGCCTGCTCACAATTGTGCTCGACCGTCTCCCACAGCTGGCCCGGACCATACTTCGGATACCAGAACTCTTCGATCAGCGAGGTCTCGACCTCTTTGGAATCGCGCTTCTTCGGCAAGAGCTTCTGGAACGCGTTCTTCAGCACGCCCATGATGCTCAGGCCCTTGACACGCTGCGAGCCCCAATCCGCGGAAATCTGGCTGGGGTGACGGCCCCACAGCTTCTCCGTGTAACCTTCGAAGAACATCGAATAGAGCTTGCGGCCGAAACGGTTGATGTAGAAGTTCTCCAGATTCGTTTCCGGCAGCTTGTGGAACACGGACTTCAGATAGCTGAAGCCGGCAACCATGGTGAGCTTGAAGCCCATGGCCTTGAGCGTATTGGCTGACAGAGAAATCGGGTAATCAAAGAAGTGATGGTTCCAGAAAATACGGGAGACGCGGTGGCGCTTGAGCATCACCTTGTCTTCCTTCTCCGGATCCGGGCCGCCCGGCTCCAAATCGTGATGGCGACCGAGCTTCTTGTCGTCATAGGAAGGTGCGCCCTGCAGCGGCAGCACCTCCTTCCACCAATCCATGATGCGGTCATCCTTCGAGAAGAAGCGGTGACCGCCGATATCCATACGATTGCCGTTATGCTTCACGGTACGTGAAATACCGCCGAATTCACCGGTCTCCTCGAGCACTGTCACGTCGTACTGCTCGGCGCCGCCCTTCTTCACCAGTTCCCACGCGGCAGTAAGACCGGCGGGACCACCGCCGATAATCACGACAGACTGCTTCTGTGCCACAATGACCTCCTGAACAACACAACAAATCAGTGAAACTTTACATGATTCGGCGCATCATGGACGCCGAAGCCGAAAAAATACACGAATAAACCGTATGCCATGCTAGCACTCCCCGCCACCAAAAGGCGGGGAGTCTCGCAAACCGTGTCAAGTCAACGAATCAGGGATATCGATATCCGTTTTCTGGACCTCCTCGACATTCACGTCCTTGAACGTGACAATCCGCACGCTTTTCACAAAACGGGAGGAACGGTAGACATCCCACACCCACGCATCCGTCAGCTGCACGTCGAAATACACGTCCTGGCCGGCGGAACGCACGTTGAAATCGACTTTGTTCGCCAGATAGAAACGACGTTCCGTCTCCACAACGTAGGTGAACAGCTTGATGACGTCCCGGTACTCCCGGTACAGGGCGAGTTCGGCGTCGGTCTCGTAATTGTCAAGATCTTCCGCGCTCATGCGTCCTCCTCCGTCCTGCGCTCGCGCCTGCGTCCGATGGTGCGCCACCACGCCTGCTTCGAGGGCTGACGGTCATGCGAGCTGTGCGGCCAATTCTCCTCGCCATCCAGCGTGTGGTGGCCGGGGGTGCCGGCAGATGCTTGGCTTTGGGCGGCGTCGGCTTGCCCGGAATGGTCGTCAGCAGGCCGGCTGTCTCCCGAGATGCCCGGCGCGGCATCGTCTGCGGACGTGCTGGTCCCTTCAATCGTGCCGTCTGCCTGGCCGTTCGTGTCGTTGCCGGCTTGATCGGCGCCATCGCGACGGGTCTGGTCGCCCTCGCCGCTCGCATGTGACGCATGGTCGCCGCCATCCGCAGGATGTTCGCGCTTGCGGATCGCCAACGAATGCTCGCGCGCACACAGCGCCTCTTTGACGCCCGGATTGTCTTCGAACACATGCATGCCGAAGACCTCCAACGAGTGAATTGGATCGTATTCGTCGGTCAGCATATCCATGACGATCAAATCCTGATACTTGTTGTTCTCGGCGTCCCACAGCGCGTCGCGCGACGTGCCCGAGGGAATGAAGCCGAGGGACTGGTACACGGACAGCGAACGCGTGTTCTTCTCCGGCACAGCGACCCAAATGCGGTGCATACCAAGGCCGACGGGCCTCGGAGCGAAGCCGAAGGTCATGACACGAGGCATCGCGTCGCGCGAATAGCCGCGGCCACGGTAATCCTTGCCGAGCACGACTTGGATTCTGGCAGAACGCGACCATCCGTCGATATCGATGAGGAAAATCATGCCAATGACGTTGTCCGTCGCCTCCGCGTCAACGATGCCATCGCCGTCACGGTCGGCGTCGGTCAGAATCGCCCACGCGATGGTGGGACGCGATTCGGGGTCTGCCACCCCACTGTCCACGGACGCGCGGCCCTCTGCCCATGCGACGGAACGACGCACCCACGCGTTGACTGCCGCACGTTCAGATTCGCGGTCTTTGCCGGTGATCCCGGATGCGTTGTAAAACGCGTCAAGCTGGTCGAGACGCCCCAAATCCTCGATGCTCGCCGGACGCAGATGAACCATCTCCCCGCGAATTTCGGGAATGGTGATGCGGGCGGGCAGTTCGCGGCGATCTTCGCCGCTGACCGCACTATTTACAGCACTGGTGACCGTACCGTTTACTGTGCTGTCCGCCACTGACTGTGTTTGTTCAGACATTCGCTTTCATCCTCATAAGCGTTACCAATACGGTCCCATTCTACCGAGTTGGGTAACAAGTTGCAGGATTTTGGGCGAACCTGTACGGAACTTGCGAATACGTACCCCCGGCGCGCCCCCGGTATACCCCCGGCATCCCCTCGACGCACCTAGGGATGTCCCGGTACGCCCCGCGAGAACGCCATCCTCCACTTTCTGCCGACGCTCACGTGTCTGCCGGCGTCGGTAGAAGGGTTCGGGTTTGGCGGTACGAAACAGCCCCACAGGGCGTTTGGCTCTGTGGGGCTGTCGTTGGTGATGTCGAGCGGCCGCACTCATTGAGCGCAACCAGCAGCGCAATCAGCGCGGCCACTCAACCCGATTCGCTCAGTGCAGCTTCTTCATGACCAATCCGCTGACCGCCTTGGCGTCAGCCTGGCCCTTGGTCGCGCGCATCACGGCGCCGATAATCGCACCCATCGGCTTCATATTGCCGCTCTTGAGCTTCTCAACGATGTCAGGATTGTCGGCGAGCGCCTGGTCGACCGCGGCTTCGAGCGCACCCGTATCCTGGACGACCTCATAGCCATGCTTCTTGACGACCTCGTCCGGAGTGCCTTCACCGGCGAGCACGCCGGCAACGGTCTTCTTCGCGAGTTTGTCGTTGAGCTTGCCGGAAGCGATGAGCTTCTCGACTTCAGCGACATCAGCAGGGGTGATCGGCAGTTCCTCAAGTGAAACGCCCTTGGCGTTCGCCTCACGCGACAGCTCGCCGAGCCACCACTTCTTCGCGCCGGAAGCGGTGGCGCCGGCCTTGACGGTGTCCTCGATCAGGTCGAGCGCGTCGGCGTTGATGACGTCACGCATCTCGAGATCGGAGAACTTCCACTCGCCCTGCAAACGGTTGCGACGCTCACGCGGCATCTCCGGCATATCCTTGGCGATACGCTCGATATGCTCCTTGGTGATGTGCAGCATCACCAGGTCAGGATCCGGGAAGTAACGGTAATCGTCGGCGTCGGTCTTGAGACGGCCGCCGGCGGTGGTCTGCGAAGCCTCATCCCAGTGGCGGGTCTCCTGCAGTACCTCGCCGCCGTCGCTCAAGAGCGCAGCCTGACGGCGGATCTCGTAGACGATGGTCTTCTCGATGCCACGGAAGGAGTTCACGTTCTTCGTTTCCGAACGCGTACCCAGCGGGTCGGTGGGCTTGTTGCGCAGCGACACGTTGACGTCGGCACGCATATTGCCCTGCTCCATACGAGCGTGGGAAATACCCAGGGCGCGCACAATATCACGCAAGGTGCGCATATACGCGCCCGCGATTTCGGCGGCGCGCTCGCCCGCGCCTTCGATCGGCTTGGTGACGATCTCGATGAGCGGGACGCCGGCACGATTGTAGTCGACCAGCGAATGGTCGGCGCCTTCAATGCGGCCATCGGCACCGCCCACGTGGGTGTTCTTGCCGGCATCGTCTTCAATATGCGCACGTTCGATCGGCACGCGGAAAATCGAGCCGTCATCCAGTTCGACATCCAGGTAGCCGTTGCCGTTGGTCGGCTTGTCATACTGCGAGATCTGATAGTCACGCGGCATATCCGGGTAGAAGTAGTTCTTGCGGGCGAACTGGCTCCATTCGGCGATTTCGCAGTGCAGGGCGAGGCCCAGCTTGATGGCGAAATCGACGGCGGTCTCGTTGATCACCGGCAGGCTTCCCGGCAGGCCGAGGCTCACCGGGGTCAGCTGGGTGTTCGGTTCGCCGCCGAACTCGATGTGTGCCGGGCAGAACAGTTTGGTGTTCGTGCACAGTTCGACGTGGGTCTCCAAGCCGATCACCGGGTCGAACCGCTTGACGGCTTCAGAGAATTTCATCAGTTTTTCAGCCATTTGTCTTCGTCCTCCGGTTTCAGGCATTCAGCCACGGCGTGGCCATCTTCGTGAGGATATTGCCGCCCCACTGCTCTTCCAAAGCCGCTTCAAGCGCTGCGGCGGGCTTGTACATGGCCTCGTCGTGACGCTGCGGCGCAAAGAACTGGAAGCCGACCGGCATGCCGTTATCCGACAGGCCGCACGGGATGGACATGGCGGGCACACCTGCCATGTTCGCAGGGATGGTCGCCACGTCGCCCAGATACATGGACAGCGGGTCGCTGGTCTTCTCGCCGAAATGGAACGCGGTGCTCGGAGCGGTCGGGGACACGAGCACGTCAACCTGTTCGAAGGCCTTGTTGAAGTCGTCGATCACCAAGGTGCGCACCTTCTGCGCGGAACCGTACCAGGCGTCGTAGTAGCCGGCGGACAGTGCATACGTACCGAGAATGATACGGCGCTTGACCTCGTCGCCGAACCCGGCTTCACGCGTGTAGGCCATCATGTTGGCGGAGGTCTGTGGCACGCCGGCGGGCGGCATGACGCGCAGGCCGTAGCGCATGCCATCGTAGCGCGCCAGGTTGGAGCTGACTTCGGACGGCATGATGATGTAGTACGCGCCCAGCGAGTACGGCAGATGCGGGAGGCTAACCTCCTTGACTTCTGCGCCCATGGATTCCAGCAGCTTGACCGCTTCGTTGAATCGGGCGGCAACACCGGCTTCGAAGCCTTCGCCACCGATTTCCTTGATCAGGCCGACGCGTACGCCCTTCAGGTCACGCTTCAAGCCTTCACGGGCCGCAGCAGCGACCGGCGGGACCGGGGCGGGGATGGACGTGGAATCACGGCGATCATTGCCGCCGATAACCTCGTGCAGCAAAGCGGTGTCCAGCACGGTACGGCCGCACGGGCCGATCTGGTCGAGCGAGGACGCCATGGCGATGGCGCCGTAGCGGCTCACACCACCGTACGTGGGCTTGACGCCCACGGTTCCGGTGAACGCGCCCGGCTGGCGGATGGAACCGCCGGTATCGGTGCCGAGGGCGAGCGGAGCTTCATACGAACCGACCGCGGACGCGGAACCGCCGCCGGAACCGCCCGGAACGCGGGTCGCATCCCACGGGTTGTGGGTGTTGCCGAACGCGGAATGCTCGGTCGAAGAGCCCTGTGCGAACTCATCAAGGTTGGTCTTGCCCAGAATCGGCATGCCGGCGGCCTTGATCTTCTCAATAACCGTGGCGTCATACGGCGGCACCCAGCCTTCGAGAATCTTGGAGGCGGCGGTCGTGGGAATGCCCTTGGTGACGATCATGTCCTTGATTGCAATCGGCACGCCGGCAAGCTCCGGCAGGCCTTCCGTATCTCCCGCGGCGAGCTTCTTGTCGAAGGCGTCAGCCTGGGCGAGCGCCTCCTTATCGGAGACGTGCAGGAAGGCGTTGACCGTGGGTTCTGCAGCCTCGATGACGTCGAGGTGCGCCTGGGTCAATTCGCGACTGGAGACTTCTTTGGAACGGATCTTCTCCGCCATCTGTGCGGCGGACAGTTTCACGAGTTCAGCGTTGCTCATCATCACTCTCCCAGGATCTGCGGGGCGACGAACATGCCCTGATCGGTCGCAGGGGCGCCGGCGAGCGCCTCCTCCTGCGTCAGCGGGGTCACTGCGACATCGGGGCGCAGGTACGCCTCGAGCGGGACCGGGTTGGCGGTCGGCTGGACATCGTCCGTGGCCACTTTCTGGACTTCGTCGATCGCGTCGGCGACGGCGTTGAGTTCGCTCTGCATACGGGTGATTTCCTCATCCGTCAGGGCGATTCTGGCCAAATCGGCCAGATGCTCGATTTCTTCACGTGTGAATGTTGCCATGCCCTCCACTATATGAGCCGAGTGTGACGTACCGAATGCGCAGGCGGTGCAAGAATACTCCCCACTCACACAAGCAGCGACACACAACTCGCCAATGCCAAGGGCCTTGTGCGGAACCCGGATATGGTTCCGGCACAAGGCCCTTGAAGGTCAGCTCACGGATTACTCAATTCGTGAGCGGCGTATGGTCGCGTTCACACGGTTGCGTTTCGACGCGAACGCACGACCACGATGACGCCCGCAGTGCCAAGCAGCGCCGCGACCACAACCATGAATGCGATGCCCGCGCCACCGGTCAACGGCAGCTGAGCGACGCTATGCACGTTCTCGACGGTCAGCTGGTTGTTGCCGTCGGCATCTTTGGCGGTCACCGTGACCAGTCCGAAGGGATCGGCCCCGTCGCTGCCATCGTCGAACACCACATTCGCACCGGCGAAGCTTACCGTGGCGTTGAAGTACAGCGGAAGCTTCAGATAGCCGGATGGCGCTGCGACCTCGGTGATCTTATAGGAGGCATCCGCGGATTGTGCCAGGCCATCGAATGTGACCGTGCCATCCGCCTGGGAAATCGCCTCGTCGTTGTCGCAGGACGCATCGCGGTTGGTATTCGCGTTGACGTATCCGGAAGGCAGGACGAAGCTGTCCGGTACGGAGGATTCGATCTTGAAGCGTGCGCCGGCAAGCGGCTTGCCGGAAGCATCCACCTTCTTGAAGGTAATCGTCGTAAGCTTCGTGCGCACGAACTTCAGCTTGTCGGTCGATGCGCTGACATAGAACTCGTTGTCCACGCAGTTGACGGCATCGGTTGTCACCAGAGCCTTGTAGGACACGCGCAGCGCATAGTCATCGGTGATGTAGGTCTGCCACTTGGCGAGCGCATCCTTGGTAAACCTCACGGAGATGGTGTGGCCGGCGATATCGGTGTCGTCGCTGTTGGTGACACCATCGGCGACGAACCACTTCTTGCCCTGTTCGATGGTTACCGTCGAGTCATCGGAGGTGACGACGAAGAAATCGGATGCGGATACGACGGATTTGCCATCCGTGCCGGTCACCGTCTTGCCGCCCTTATCGACGATTACCGCGGAAACGCTGGAAAGATCGACTTTCAGACCCTTGAGCGGTGTGGTCACATAGTCGAAGGGGTAGGTGACGGAATCGGTTTTCGGCACATAGCCGTTCATCGTGTAGGTGAGGGTTTCGCCACGCGATGCGGTTCGGCCGGTGCTGTCGGTTTTCGCTTCGCCCGTGGCCGCGATGCTCAGTTCGGTGGAATAGTCCTTCATCGTGATCAGCGCTTCGGATGTCGGCTGGGACAGATCGTTGTTGCCATCGATCTTGCCGGATGCCACGAGCATCGGCACTGCGTTGCTGGAGTTTTCCACCACCGGATCCGTGACGTCGCGGAACATGTAGATGCCTGCCGGCAGGGAGATGGATGCCATGTATGGAGCGGAATCATCGCCGTTCCTCGAGGTCGCGCCGGAAAGCGTCGCCGTACCGGCCGTCGGCAGATCGGTGAGATGATCGTTCAGATAGGTGACGAACTTGCGTGTCACGCCATCCCATGGTGCCACGGAGTCCTGGCTGAGCAGCCCTTCGGACATCGCCCAAGCCAAGGCATCGTCGACGTCGGACGGCACCTGCTGGGCCGGGGATTCGTCCTTCAGTGCATCGTTCAGTGCCGAGGTGATCAGATTCGGCGACTTGGTCTGCAATGCGGAGGCCACACGCACGCCGTAGGTCTTGTTTTCATCCGAAGCGCTTTTCTCCCCGTACAGGACGTAATCGCCGATCTTGTAGTACTCCAGCTTGTGCCCGTTGAGCTGGTTCTTGACATTGCCGATGAAGGCGAACTGCGCCTTATCGGTGACAACGGTACCCTGTGCGTTCGCGGGCGCGGTACCGAGCGCCAATCCCGCGATCGCCATCGCAGCCGCGGCAGTGGCCGCGACCAGACGCTTGAACTTGAACATCGTAGTTCCTTTCTCCCGTATTTCTCTTGATTACTTGATTACTACGTTCTTGATTGTGCTTTCGGATATCGATGCCTCATTCAGGGCATCGGCGGCGATCCTCCCGTTCCCGGCGGATTTTTCCGTCGAAGATTGTGCCTGCTGATCCCCGTTGCCACAGACAGGACGATCGCCACAAGCGCCAACGCACCAGCGGTAAGAACCGACGCATTCACAACCTGCGATTGCCCCGTTCCGCCTGCCGATGGCAGCAGTGCCACGCGCAGGAACTGGTTGGTGAATTCCGCAACCGTCCCGGATACGTTCTGCGCATCGCCTTCCAACGCATTGCCATCGTCGTCTGCGGTACGCAGCAGTTTCGCGGTCGCAGTCAAAGTGCCGTTGCCATCGTCGGCGACCGTCACCGTGACGTCGAACACGGCTTCGGAGCGATGCAGGTTGTCGTTCTTCCGCTCATGATCCTGGGTGAGTGTGTACCGGTATGTTCCGGCCGAGGCGAAGACGATATCGGGGAAGGTCATCTGATGGTCCTTGTCGGAGCCATCCAAGGTGATCGTGGCGGAGGTCGCTCCGGCGGCACTGCCTTTCGGCAACGGCGCTCCATCGACGGAAGTCAGGGTGTAGGTGAAGGAATCGGATGATTGCCAGTCACGCCCTACGATCGTCGATTTCACGCCGATCGCCGTGTCCCCGCTCAGGGATGGCTCGTACTGGTTCGTCCAGACCAGCCGTCCATCCGAGGACACCGCATCCGAACTGTTGTCCGGATCGACGCTTTTCTCGACATTCGTGACTTCAAGCGCGCCGGAACTGTTCTGCGCCACGGTTACCGTCACCGTGTATTTCGCCTGCGAATACGTCAGGCCGTTGGCGCTGACAACACCACTTTCCGGAACGCTTGTGCCGTTTTCCCATGCCTGTTTAATCGTGTAGGTATAGGTTCCAGCGGTATTGAATGCCGCCGTGCCGAAGGAGAAATCACAATAATTCTGCGAGCCGTTCATCGCCGCCGTGCATGGTTCGATGCCTCCGGTGCCACCGGTGCCAATGGAGAAACGTCCGATGCCGTCGGAGGCCTTGACCACATTCGATGGCAATGGTGCTTCGATCTGGTATGTCGTGCCGTTGCTTGTCGTAGTGCCGGACCCGTGGATGGAGAACAGGAAGCGATCCGTCTGCTTCCATTTGCGGTTCTCGACGACGAGTTTGCCCAGCAATGGCGAGGAAACGACGTTCGAGGTGACATGGTTGACGAAGCTGATGCTGCCGCTCTGCTGCTTCAATGGCTTCCATGTACGGTCGCACATGGTGATCTTCAGCATGAGGTCCTGCGTGTTGTAGTCGCGGTATTCCACGCTCGCCGTAAAGTACTGCGCGTCCAGATCGTAGGTGATGCCTTGGTATTGGAAGCCCGGCGTGCTGCTATCGTCATCCTCGACGGTTTTCCCATCGAACATCGGCAGTTCCTGGATCGCATAGCGGTAGGTCTTGTGGACGTCGGCTGCATCGAATTCGGCATCGCCGAACAACACCAGGCCGTCGAGCATATTGGTCTGGTCGGCGGTACAGGTACCGGCGGAGCTGTCGCATGACACGTTCACCGTGCTTGCGTTTTCGAAACCAGTCGTCGGCATCAGTGGTTCGGAGGAATCGGATGTCGTCGCCTCGTCGGCATCCCAATTGCCGTACCAACCGGTCAAGCGGAAGGTGAACTCGCCGGCGTGCAGCGGCTGAACAGCGTCGGAAGACCCGCGTTTCAAGGTTTTATGCGCCACGAACTGTCGGCTGGACGACATGATATTCGACGAGAGTTTCAGACTTGATTCTCTGCCACCGCGGTTGAGATAGAACACGTCCAGGGTGTGGCGGCTACGGTCGGCGAACGTGTCGGGATGGTCGGCGTTCCACGCGGTGTCCCGGTTCGTCATCAGACCGTTGCTGTCATAGCTGGGCGCTCCAAGACCGACCAGCGAGCTGATGGTTGACGACGTGGTCTGCGCGTTCGCCGTGCCAGTACCGGCGGTGACGCTTACCTTGCCAGTGGAGAAATCAATCGCCATGTCGGCGATCGTATGGATACCGCCCAAATCACCAACCAAATGGCCGTCCAGGAACACCCACACGTCATCATTACCGGCGAATGTGAATGTCATCGGACGGTATACGCCATCCGCAGACAGCAACGTGCCGTTATCCGGCTGCGTGAAACTCACGTTGAGATGCATGCCGAACCAGTGACGGATCTTCTGCTTGGTGTTCGCACCCTTGGTGTGGATATCCACCGAGCAGCCACCAGAAGCCGATGACGGCAGGTCGGTCGCAGAGTTGAATGGGAGGAACTGGGCGCCGTACACGGAATCCGTGCATGGCGCGGAGTACAGGGTCACTTGGTTGA
This sequence comes from Bifidobacterium thermophilum, assembly GCF_002846655.1. Classification (NCBI taxonomy): domain Bacteria; kingdom Bacillati; phylum Actinomycetota; class Actinomycetes; order Bifidobacteriales; family Bifidobacteriaceae; genus Bifidobacterium; species Bifidobacterium thermophilum. Next base: position 577,305 of record NZ_PCGX01000010.1, read on the forward strand.
TGCCTTCGACGTCCTTGTTCGGCTCGGATGCGCTGTCATCGGCAATCAGGGATGCGAAGTTCTTGCTGCTGTCATACGAATACCGTCCGGTCGCATCCATCTGGAACAGGCCACCGACACTGGCGTACGCGGACTTGTAGCGTACTGAATAATCATTATTGAACAGGTATCCCAACGATTCGCTGCTACCCGTCATCGTGGACGACAATGCCGGCGAACCGTCGCTGCCGAGCCGTGACTGCACAATGCCTGGAGTCAACGCGCCGTCGGATGTGCGGCGGTTGAAAGCTCGCATGGAAGCTTGCTCACCATCGCTGAATTTCAAAGCATGATTGCTGTTGATACCCGTATTGGCATAGGACGGTTGATAATCGAAACCATTGATGAAGTAGTTGAACAGGTCAAGCTGACTGCCTGCCGGCTCAATGGTGTTCGACGGGTCGATGGCGGTCAGGGCGGCGGCTTGGGCGGATCCGTCGGCATTGAGCAGGCCTGCGGTGCATACGATGGCGATGGTGATGGCCCATGCGGCAACGGCAGCAACGGCAGCGCGCAAGGCCGAGCGCGCGGTCCGCTCCATGCTTGCCGCGTTGCGCTTGCGTTGCCTATACCGTTCTATGCCGATCATATCGTCCGCTCTTTTCACCGGACCCGTTTCCACTCCAGCGTTCCCCCCTCGTTGGGAGAGCGCGATGACTTCGTACAGTTTCCATCATACTCGCCTCAACCGTACGACAAGCGAACGTCGCGTAAACGAACGATGTCAGCTCATCAATCACATGGATACCCCCGGATACACCCCCTGCATACAACACGGATGCGCAGGTTCCAGCAAACGGCGCGACACCGTGGATTTGCAAGGAAATCAGGGCATGGCCTACGACAAAGTGTACGCATCCGACGGGGCCAAGTACGACAGGCTGCACGACATGCCGGTGCGGGCGCAGCCGGTTCGGCGACCCGGACAGCGGAACACACACGCCAGACGGCGACGCAGTGCCGCGCTACCGGTCGGAACGTCCGGCAGGCGCCGCACCCGCCGCAGCCTGTTGACGATGCCGTACCGGATAGACTCTCGGCCGGAAACGCAGGGCAAGCAGCCCATACACCAGTGTCATCACGGCGACGGCGAGCGCGGTGAGATTCGCCCGCTTGATATCTTGCGTCGCATCTGCAGGCTCGGGAATGCTCTTGGGGATATTCGCGCGCTTGCCGGTCACAAGCAAACGATGCGTGTTGATGCCGTAAGGCGTGCAGGTCATCAGTGTCACCAGGTCTTCGCCTGTGCGGATGGTCAGACCCTTGATCTGCGTCGGTTCAATCGTCGTGATGCTGATCACGCGGTAGCCGAGGGTCTCGTTCATGACTTTGATATAGAAGGGATCGCCGACCTGCAATTCATCGAGCCGAGTGAACAGCGTTTTGTTGGACAGTCCACGGTGGGCGGTGAGCACGCTGTGGGTTCCGGCACCGCCGACCGGCAGGCTGGTGCCGTACAAGTGGCCGACGCCGTCGTCCAGCACCGCTTCGGACGTACCGTGGTAGATCGGCAGATTCACGGAGATTTTGGGGATCTGGATCGAACCGATGACGCCATGCCCGACATTGAGCAGGGAAAGATACTCCTCGTCGCGTAGCCAAGCCTCATGCGATGAGGAAGATCGGCTGGATGTCTGAGACGAACCGTGGGACGTTGTGGCCGACGAGTTGAACGGGTCGGACGCTTCCCCGATCACCGGTTGGCCGCTTGCCGCCAACCGTCGGTTGTATGCCCGCGCTTGGGCGAACATACGCTCCGCCTTACCGGATGGCCATCCCATGACATGGGAGGACGCGGCATCGGCAACGCTGGACTGCTTCATCGACTCCCGTTGTTGTAAGACGAACGGGGTGAACAGCACCGCGAACGCCATCGTGAACAAGATGAACGCGGCGACGGTCGCCCGGATGTACCGCCGCTCGTCGCGCTGGCGCGATTCCATCGATGCCGCCGCGGCATGGACATCGAAAGCGCAATCCCACGGGACGGCGGTTGACGCGGGGGTATCGTGCTGCATCATAGTCTTCGTCTGGGGTTAGCGATGGACCGTCGCTGATGAGCCGCTTTCCGACGCTGCGCCCGGCCCATCGATCACCGCATGCTGGGCGACCCAGCTGTGCATGGCGACGGCCGCAGCGGCACCTGCATTGATTGAGCGGACCGAACCGAACTGGGAAATATACACGACATCGTCCGCTTGGTCGAGCGCCGCCTGGGACAAGCCCGGTCCTTCCGCGCCGAACAACAGCAGACAGCGTTGCGGGAACCGGTAGCGTTCGATCGGGACGGCACCGGGAACGATATCAAGCGCAATGATTTTGGCCGCGGCAAGGGTTGCAAGCCGACGGGCCGAATGCTCCTGCAAACGGCGCTCGTCGGCCGTGAGCGGCCTGTGCGCGAGCGCCGCGCGGTTCTCGCGGGCATTGATTCGCGCCTGCTCCGCAGCGATTTCACCGGCGATACGGTATCTCCAGGATGCAGCGAGGTCGGCGATGGACGGATGATAGTCCACGTGCTGGTACAGTTCGGTCATCAACGCGCCCTTGCGATTCCACTTGTGGGGGCCGACGATGTGGACGCGAGCCGCCCCGAAGGCGTTGGCGCTGCGGACCGCGGATCCGATGTTGAAGTCGTGGGTCCAGTTTTCGACGGCGATTTCGAAGGGGTAGCGGCTGTGCATATCAAGATCTGTTCTGATCGCTTCCACGGTCCAGTACCGGTAGCGGTCCAAGACGTTGCGACGGTCACCCTGGTCAAGCAATTCGGTGTCATAGCGCGGGTCGTAGTTCGCCGATCCCGGGATATCCGGACGTGGTTCGCCCGGATGCTCTTGCGCCCAGGGGCCGACACCGATGTCGCGGAACTGCGGTTCCCCCGATGCCTGTACCTGCTTGGTGTATTCGCTTGGTTCGTGCACCTGTTGCCTGCCTTGCTGTTATCCTGCTGTCGTTGACGTCCTGATCTTTTGCGACGGTCAGGGGCTTATGCGGCGTTCAGCTCCCGTTCATCGAACACTTGGATCAGCGGCAGGGCGGTGTGTTCCGCGTTGACGGGATTGATGACCTCAATCTGCTGGCGTTCTCCGGCGACATGGTCGGCATCCCCCACCCCGCCGATCAGCGAGGCGACGGCGAGAACCTGCGCGCCCTCATGTTCCACGATGCTGAAATCAAGGCTTAATTCGTTGCCGTTGCGCAATGTGACCAGTGATGAAGTTTGCACGTAAGATTTCTCGGACAACCAGGCGTCGAGCAGAATCACCCGCTTGCCGGCGATGGACGGCCCTTTGACCGATGGGTAGACGAAATCCATGACGAAGCCGTCGAGGTCTTCGCCGCGCGAGGCGGCTGCAAGGATAACCGCGGACACCAGCGGGACCGCCGCCGCGGTGAGTGCACCGACCGCATCGAAATCATCGACACCGTAGCCTTGCTCTTCAAGAGCGTCGAGGAGCACGTGACCGACCGTCGCCGCCGTTCGATGGTCGAACGCCACAGAGTACAGTTCGTTGAACGGTTTGCCCTTGATTGCTTGGGCGAGGACCTGCCGCAGTTGTTCGCGGGGCTCGAGCATGGCGAATGCCGTCGCGTCCTGCTCGTTGGTGTTGCCGGCGCTCTGTGCAGCGGCAGCGCCTTGGTCTGTGGATCCGGTGCGTCTGAACGTCTGATTCTCGCTGTTCTCAGTCATACTGCTACTCTACCTACGCTTCCGTACGACCACCGGCTTGACACCGGATGGCCGCCGTATGACCGCCGGACAGCCGCCAACAACCACCACGGGAACACTCTCCACACAAACCGTCTACGCTAGAAGCCCCGTTAGCGTAGACAGTTTGTGAAGGGAAGATGGCTGGCCGAAGGGCTGGAGAGGCGGGGCGATGGGCTGGCAGGATAGACGGCTAGCGTTCGGAGGTTTCGGATTGCACTTCGGGTGCGGTCAGTTCGCGGACGTCCGCTTTCTCCGGCTCAATGGCGGCAACAGTGTCGATGATTTTGTTCTGGTCGATTTTCTGCAGCTTACGCGCAGTCACCAATACACGGGATTCCAACGACGAGGCGAATTGGTTGTATGCACCGACCGTTCTGGTGATGGCCGCCCCAAGCTTGTTGGCCTTGTCGCCGAGCGTCGAGAAACGCTCGTACAGTTCCCGGGACAGATCGAACAGCTCTTTGGCATCGTCTGTCAGACTCTGCTGCTGCCACGCATAGGCGACCGACTTCAGCACAGCCCACAAGGTGACCGGGGACGTCAGCGCGACTTTCTGCGCGAACGCATCGTCAAGCAAGGTCGGATCCGACTGCAACGCCGCCTGGAGCAGCGACTCGTTCGGGATGAACGCAATCACGAAATCCGGAGCGGTATCGAACGCATTCCAGTAGGCTTTGTTGCCCAAGGTTTTGACATGCTCGCGCAACGCCTTCGCATGGGCCTGCAACAGCTGGTCTCGCCGAGCGAGTTCTTCCGGAGATGCGGTATCGGGGATTGCACACGCGCGCTGGTAATCCGAGTACGGGACTTTCGCGTCGATCGGGATGCTCTTGTTCCCCGGCAGATGGATCACCATATCCGGGCGCTGGGTAGCGTCGTTCCCAGCCTTGACCACGACCTGCGTGTCGAAATCGACGTGTTCGAGAAGACCGGCGGATTCCACAATGTTGCGCAGCTGCGCCTCTCCCCAGGCTCCGCGAACCTTGTTGTCCCGCAACGCCGCCGAAAGCGAGCTGGTCTCCTTGTCAAGCCGCGCCTGCTGGTCGCCCAAGCCCTTGAGCTGTTCGCCAAGCGCACCCATCTCACGCTTGCGCCCTTCTTCGATATCAGCGACTTTCTGCTGGAGGGCATCAAGATTCTTCTGCACCGGAGCAAGAGCGGACAGCACCTTGCTCTGTTCGTTCAAGGTCTTCGCCTGTTCCTGCCGCTTGCGTTCCTCTTCGGCCTGGGCTTTCTCACGCTCGTGCTGGATGCGAATCTGCTCGGCCTGCTGGGCTTGAGACAGCTGGGATTTCACGAATTGCAACTGCTCTTGCAACCCATCAGCCTGCGCCCGGAATTGCGCCACCTGTGCCGTGAGCTCGCCGATTCGCGTACGCGCGGACTCCGCCTCGCCGCGAGCCGCATCCAACTCTTGCCGGTTGGCCCCGCGAGCGTCGCGCTGCCCTCTGCTTCTGCCCAGCGCAAAACCCGCCACGACCCCCAGAATCGCGACGACGATGACCAACGCCAACACCTCAACCACATTTTCGAACATATGTTCTAGTCAACAGCAAGCCATGGACGCGACAGGGCGACACGGTTATTTCACGAGGCGAGACACCGCTTCAGAGACTTCCTGGAGTTTGGTATCCGCCACTTGGCCACCCTGTTCGACCGCTTCGCGCACGCAATGGTCGAGATGGTCGTCCAGCAGCAGCATGGATACCGATTTCAATGCGGATTCCACTGCGGCGATTTGCGTAAGAATATCGATGCAATATCTGTCGTCATCCACCATGCGACCGATTGCTTTGACTTGCCCTTCAATGCGATGCATTCTCTTCTGGATGTTCTTCTTGTCGCCCGCATAACCGTTCATCACGCCGCCTTCCGTTCCATTATCCCGAGGGCTGAATACTCTTGTTCAGTATACCCCATATGGGTATATATCAAAGTGTTTGCCAACAGCGCAGACACGACCCACGTGCCAGACACGCCGGGCCGGCGGCAGATTGCCGCCATCTTCGCCAGCCGGTCACCACCGACTGCAACGATGAAAGACAACACAAGGAGGAGGCGCATGGGATTCGATCTGTTTATCGCCGCGACCGCGGTTGTGCTCGCCATCATCGCGACATGGCTGACACTACGATTCTTCTTCGCCAAGCGCGAAGGCACTGCGGCAAAGCAGGAACAAGGCATGCAAAGCGCCGATATCATCGTCAAAGGCGGGTACGAGCCATCGCTGATCACCATGAAGCCCGGCGTGCCGATCACCTTGCATTTCGACCGCCAGGAAACCGGCGAATGCACCTCGCACGTCGTCTTCTCCGACCTCGGCCTTGACGCCATGCTGCCCGGCAACGCGCATACCGACGTACAGCTACCGGCGCTCGCCCCCGGCGATTACCCCTTCGCATGCGGCATGAACATGGTTCACGGCATGCTCCGTGTCGAGGATGACGGCAAAGACCGCAGCGCAATCCAGCACAGCGGTCAAACATCAGCCGCAGTTGCAGCGCCCGCACTGAACGCCGTGGACGCATTGGACAACGAGCGCAAGGCGGCGGACGAACGCCGCAAGGAAATCAAGCAGCTCGGCCGGCTGGTCGCCATCGGCACCGTGCTGACCCTGCCGGTGTTCATCGTCTCCATGCTGTCCATGGCCGGGCATGCCGACATGCCCGCATGGCTGACCAATCCATGGCTGCAAGCCGTACTCATCACTCCAGTCATGTTCTACTGTGGCGGCCCCATCCACAAGGTCGGCTGGCCAGCGCTCATCCACCGCTCCCCCGACATGAATTCGCTGGTATCGCTCGGTTCTACCGCCGCATACCTGTACAGCCTGATCGTATGCATCGCGGGACCGGCGCTGCCGGCAGGATCGCGCGAGCCGTATTTCGAATCGGTCGGCGTGGTCATCACCCTGGTGCTTGTCGGGCGTCTGCTGGAAAGCAAGGCGCGTGAAGGTACCGGTAAAGCCGTGCAATCACTGATCAAGCTGCGTCCCCGCAACGCACAGACCATCAGCCCCGATACGCTCGACCAAGGTGAACACGCCTGGCACGACCCGAACAACCAGACCACTATCGGCGTCGATGACCTGAAGGTCGGCGACCTGGTGGTCGTCAAAGCCGGCGAGCGCATCCCCGCCGATGGCGAGGTCGTCGCCGGCACGCTGGATATCGACGAATCGATGATCACCGGCGAATCCGCGTCCGTGCACAGCAGCACGGGCAGTACCGTCACCGGAGCGACTATCGCGCTCAAAGGCAACGCGGTCATCCGGGTCAGTCAGGTCGGCGGCGACAGCATCCTCGCGCAGATCATCGCGATGGTCGCCCGGGCGCAGGCCACCAAGGCCCCGGTACAGCAGCTCGCGGACCGCATCGCGCGGATGTTCGTGCCCGTGATCATCATCATCGCCATCTGGACCTTCGCGATCTGGGTGTCTTTCGGCCCCCAGCCACGGCTCGCGCACGCGTTGATTACGGCGGTCAGCGTGCTGATTATCGCGTGCCCGTGCGCTTTGGGCCTTGCCACCCCGCTGTCCGTCACCGCGGCGACCGGGCTGGGCGCCACGAACGGTGTACTGGTCACCTCAGCGAAAGCGCTGGAACAGGCTCGCAATATCAGGACCGTGGTCTTCGATAAAACCGGCACCATCACCCGAGGGACCGTCGACGCAGGAGCCGACCCGGACCACCCGTCATACACGTCGGACACCGTCAAACCCGGTTCACAGCAGGCGATTGCGGCCTTGCGCAAGGCCGGTGTGCGCACCATCATGCTCAGCGGCGACAAAGCCGAAGTCGCCGGCCAAATCGCCAAGCAAGTCGGCATCGATACGGTCATCGCACAGGTTCGGCCAGACGGCAAGGCGTATTGGATTGAACGCCTGCAGGCGCAGCGTGATGCCGACAAGCGCAACGACGAATTGATTGCGATGGTCGGCGACGGCATCAACGACGCCCCCGCCTTGGCGCAGGCCGATCTTGGCATCGCCATCGGCACCGGCACGGATGTGGCCATGCAGTCGGCGGATGTCACGCTGATGAGCGGCGATTTGCGCGGCGTGTTGAAACTCATCAACCTGTCGAACGCGACCATGCGCAATATCCGCGAGAACTATGCGTGGGCCTTCGGATACAACGTCATCGGCATCCCGATCGCTGCCGGCGTGCTCTACCCCTTCACCGGATGGCTGCTCAGCCCAATGATTGCAGGACTTGCGATGGCACTGTCCAGCGTATGCCTGGTGCTCAACGCGAACCGGTTGCGGCATGCGCGCATCGGCGACGACCTGACCGCCGGCCCCGCTGACGCCGACACGCCGACCGCAGCGCCCACCATCATCGTCGACGAGCACACCACGATGAATCAGCCGTCGGACGCCGGCCGCAGCGCCACCAGCGCCCCCGACATCAGCAATGCCAACAATTCCAACACCAAGAGCAAGGAGCACACCATGGACATGAGCCACATGCATCATATGGGTCAGATGGCCGAAGCGACCCCCGGCGACGGCAACACCGCGACCGACCCGGTATGCGGCATGAGCGTCGCAGTGAATGACGAGGCGATCACCCGCACCTACAACGGCACGACGTACTACTTCTGCGGCGAGCATTGCGCCGCGAACTTCAGCAAGGCGCCAGAGCTGTTCCTCAAGCAGTAAGGTCCCAGCCTCTTCTGCTGACGCCGACAGCCCCGCAACACGAAAAACGGCCGCCCGCCCAAGCCGCATCAAAGCTTGGGCGGGCGGCCGTTTGAGTTCAAGCAACCGTCACTTGTCTTCCTGCACACCTTCGACGGTCACGCCGGACAGCGGATCCTCAGGCATGTCAGTGAGTTCGAGGTGTTCGCCACCGGTCTGGTCAACAAGCACCGTGTCACCGTCATGCACCTTGCCGGCAAGCAGCAGACGCGCCAGCTGATCGCCGACCTCGGTCTGAACGAGCCTGCGCAGCGGGCGAGCGCCGTACGCCGGATCGTACCCGGTGTTGGCGAGCCAATCGCGAGCCGCATCCGTGACCTGCAGCGAAATCCGGCGTTCGGTAAGCCGCGCGGCCACCTGACGCACCTGCAAATCGACGATGCTGCCGAGCTCCTGACGAGTCAACGGGTGGAAGATGACCAGCTCGTCAAGGCGGTTGATGAATTCCGGCTTGAAGTGTGCATGCACGGCATCCATCACGGCCTTCTGCTTGGCTTCCTCATCCAGGTCAGGCTGCACCAGGAATTGCGAACCGAGGTTCGAGGTCATGATCAGAATCGTGTTCTTGAAGTCCACGGTTCTACCTTGGCCATCGGTCAGGCGACCATCGTCCAGCACCTGCAGCAACAGGTCAAAGACTTCCGGATTCGCTTTCTCGACCTCGTCGAACAGCACCACTGAGTAGGGGCGCCGACGCACAGCCTCAGTCAGCTGGCCGCCTTCCTCGTAGCCGACATAGCCCGGGGCGGCACCGATCAGGCGGGACACAGAGGCTTTCTCCATGTACTCGCTCATATCGATACGTACCATGGCCTTCTCGTCGTCGAACAGGAAGTCGGCGAGCGCCTTGGCGAGTTCGGTCTTGCCCACGCCGGTCGGCCCCAAGAACAGGAACGATCCGGTCGGACGGTTCGGGTCGGAGATACCGGCGCGCGAGCGGCGCACAGCGTCGGAAACCGCGCGAATGGCGTCCTTCTGGCCGATGACACGCTTGCCGAGATACTCCTCCATATGCAGGAGCTTCTCATTTTCGCCTTGCATCAGGCGGCCGACAGGAATGCCGGTCCATTCGGACACAATTTGCGCGATGGAATCCGCATCGACCTTGTCCGGCACCATCGGGGTTTCCTCGGCACCGGTTTCCTTGGCATCACGTTCCTCCTGCTCGGCGGCGGCGATTTCCTTCTGGATGTGCGGGATTTCGCCGTACCTGATTTCAGAGGCTTTCGCATAGTCGCCGTCGCGTTCGCAACGTTCGGCTTCCACTTGCAGCTCATCGAGCTTCTTGCGCAGGTCGCCGACCTTGTTGTGCCCGCTTTTCTCCATATTCCAACGGGCGTTGAGACCGTTGAGCTTCTCCGTCTTGTCGGCGAGCTCCTTGTCAAGGTCCGCGAGGCGTTCACGCGACTTCTCGTCAAGCGCATCCGCTTTCTTCTGCTCGGCTTTCTCGTTCTTCGGGTTGCCCAGCAGATAGGCGCGTTCCATCTTCAGCCGATCGACCTGACGCTTGAGCTCATCGATTTCCTCAGGCGAGGAGTCAAGCTCCATACGCAGGTGTGCAGCGGCCTCATCGACCAAATCGATGGCCTTGTCCGGCAGCTGACGCCCGCTGATGTACCTGTTGGACAGCTGGGCTGCGGCCACGAGCGCGTCATCGCCAATGGTCACCTTGTGGTGGGCCTCGTACTTGGGCGCGATACCGCGCAGGATCGCGATGGTGTCCTCGACGCTCGGTTCACCGACGAACACTTGCTGGAAGCGGCGTTCAAGTGCCGGGTCCTTTTCGATGTTCTCGCGGTATTCGTCAAGCGTCGTGGCACCGATCAGCCGCAGTTCGCCGCGCGCAAGCATCGGCTTGAGCATGTTGCCCGCGTCCATCGAGCCTTCTGCAGCACCGGCTCCGACGATGGTGTGGATCTCGTCGATGAAGGTGATGATCTGCCCGTTCGCGTTCTTGATCTCATTGAGCACGGCCTTGAGGCGTTCCTCGAATTCGCCGCGGTATTTCGACCCGGCGACCATGGAACCCAGATCCAGGCTGATGAGTTTCTTGTTGCGCAACGTGCTCGGCACATCCCCGGCGACAATACGCTGGGCGAGACCTTCGACGACGGCGGTTTTGCCGACGCCAGGTTCACCGATCAGCACCGGGTTGTTCTTGGTGCGGCGGGACAGGATCTGGATGACACGGCGAATCTCCTGGTCACGGCCAATCACCGGGTCAAGCTTTCCTTCCTTCGCGGCGGCGGTCAGGTCGGTCGAATACTTTTCGAGAGCCTTGTAATTGCCTTCCGCGTCCGCGCTGGTCACGTGCGCGCCGCCGCGGATCTGCGGCAACGCCTTGCGCAGCGATTCGGCGGTCACCCCGTTGGCTTCGAGGATATCGGCGGATTTGTTCGGCTTGCTCGCGGCAATGGCGATGAGCAGGTGTTCGGTGGAGATGAATTCGTCCCCGAGTTGCTTCATCTCTTGTTCGGCTTGGACGAGTACCGCTTCGAGCTGACGGCTGGGCTGCGCCTGCGTAGTGCTTGACCCGCTGGCGCTGGGCAGGTTGACCAACCCGTTGCGCACGGCCGTGCCGATGGCTTTGATGTCTCCCCCTGCGGCCTTGATCAGGCTTGGTACAACGCCGTTCTGCTGGCGAAGCAACGCATCGAGCACGTGCAGTGTCTCGACTTGCGCATTGCCAGCGGCGGACGCGCTCTGTACGGCGTCGCTGATGACCTCTTGGGCCATATTCGTGAATTGCGCTTGCATGGTTCCTCCATTCGCGCCGTCCGGGCGGCTTCACCCGTGGGCGCTTCGTTGTCTGTGTCTGCTGTATACAACCGATTTCCCCGTCGATTATTCCAAACTTGAGCCTAGTTGACTCAAGTTTTGTATTTTCCTTGATATTTCGGGCCAACAGGCGAATCCATACCCGGCCGCTTCTGCATCTTGGAACCCGTCACCGCTACGATGGCACTGGTTGACGGAAGGACACGCACCCCATGAACATCGATATCATCGCCCCCGGGCGCATCAAGGAACGCTATCTGCGCGACGCCATCGACGAGTATTCGAAACGCCTGTCGCGCTTCTGCAAGCTGAGCATCTACGAGGTCGCCGACGAGAAAACACCCGAGCATGCCACACCTGGCACCGACGAGCTCATCAAACGTAAGGAAGGCGAGCGCATCGCGAAACATATCAAGGATGGCGCGTATGTGATCGCTCTCGCCATCGACGGGCAGATGCTCGGCTCGGAGCGGTTCGCGGCGAAACTCGACGACCTCGCACTGCACGGCGCCAGCCACATCCAGTTCATCATCGGCGGCTCGCTCGGGCTGGCGCCCGAGATCCTCGCGCGCGCCGACTGGAAGCTCAGCTTCTCCCCCATGACCTTCCCGCACCAGCTCATGCGTGTGATCTTGCTCGAGCAAATCTACCGCGCCTTCAAGATCAACGCCCACGAGCCGTATCATAAGTAGCAGCGGCCACGAGGTGCCGAGCGGTCTGCTCACCACCGGCGTGATGCGCCGGGATTCACCACGCATATCGGTTGCCAAACTGAACTTGCCACGTAACTTCCCACTTGCTGGCAAGCTGGCAAGTAAGTGGGAAGTTAAGTGGGAAGTTGGCTGGAGACCAGCAGCCGATGCCGACAACGCCCTGCCTGGCTCATGGACGGCTATCCTCTGTGTCCCACCGGTAGCCTAGCGTCATCACTTTTTCAAACGCCCTACTTGGCATTTTCGACGAGGCGGTATCGCTGTCTTGGACTACGCGGAGGTTCAGTCGGCTCGACGACTCCGCGTTCTATCAGTATGCGAAGATGATTGCCGATCGCCGAACGCGACAGCCCAGACGATTCTGCCAGCTCTTTCGCTGATGCCGAATTCCGTTCCCGCAACACCTGGCAGAGCGCATCATCCACCAATTCACGGCTCCAATTCCGTTGATCTTTCTCACTCGCCGATCGTCTCCTTTTATCAAAGGTAAGTGAGAAGAAAGTAAGCGTGCTCATAGGGCGTGGCGGACCCATCAACGCGGATTGCAGTTCCTCTTCAATAACCATGTATCCAGTTCCACGATTCTCTACTACATATCCGCCGCCAGGATATGGCGTCGTCTCAAGGATGTTGGACAGGAACTGATTACGGGATGAAGACATGCCCACCGTACCGAGCGTGTCGACAGTCACGTTGCCATACAACCCTCCAGGATTCAAAATCTCCAGCCGGTCGGCATACATGTTCACCTGCACTTGACTTCCACGAGCTTCATAGGAATAGTCACGATGCATGAGCGCATTGGACAACGCCTCTCTTACCGCTTTGCGTGGATAATCAGGCACATCCTTACGAAACGCACCGTCAATCACCGCTCCAACTCTCATATTCCTTGTGACCGCCGCAAGCGCATCCTCAATCATGGAAGGAATTGGTCCGACGATAGTTTGCGCATCGAGGAACCGCCGGCCACCTTCGACAACTTCACCTTTCCCAACGCCAGGAAACGCCGTGAACGTAACGTTCAGACGCGGGAAAAACTGTTGGGGGAACGTGCCCAAGGCCATCAATCCGCCCAGTGTTGGATGTGAATCCGCATCTCCACCGTCACCGTGTTTTATTACATGCATGCCCAGAAGAATCTCTTCATCACTGCGCTCACCGAACACACGCGGATGCAGTTCACGCTGCCGCGCGATAAATGCCGATACCAAAGATGCATCTAAATCATGAAGCGTGGCTTGCTCAACTACTTCATCATCAAATGTCGGTTGCGATTGGTTTTCGATCATCCGATCGATTTCATATGGCGTCAGTCGCCGATCACCGTCGCCGCTTCTGATGTAGGAACCTTGGTATCTGCCGCGGGTAGTGACATAACATGGACGGTCTCTTGGCGCCATCGGCGGGATGTGCGCAACAAGGACATGACTGCCCTCAAACGGGAGTATTTCAATCACTGGACGAACACGAGGCGTCAGTTTCTCGCATTCCGCGTTGAATGCCTCTTGCATCGCCCGCGCGTCGAAACCATGGACAGCGGTAAATCCATCATGCTCGGAAATCCCGAGAATAACCGTTCCTCCATCTCCATTGGAGAACGCGGACAACGTCTCAACGAGGCTCGCTGGGACTTTCTTCGCCGCTTCTTTGACCTCGCATTCCTGCGTGTCATTGCCGATATCACGCAGGTGAGCGATCAACCGTCCAAGTTCATCTCTGTCCATATAGTTTCCCGTTGACTGCTAGCGTCTCGCTATTCCATGCTTGACATTGATGCCACACCACAGAAGGTCCTCATTGGAGAAGGCGATCTGACTTTGCACCTAACCTACCACTTCACTTACCAACTTGCCACTTAACTTCCCACTTGCTGGCAAGCTGGCAAGTAAGTGGGAAGTTAAGTGGCAAGTTCAGACGAGGTTCATTCCAATGTCGGCTGCCCATTAAGCAACCCGCCGACCAGACAGTCAGCCCTGCACGACGACGTTGCGCAGGCTGCCGATACCCTCCACATGGACGACCGGCTCGTCACCCGGTTTGAGGCTGCCGGACGCATTCGGGGTGCCAGTCATGATCACATCGCCGGGCAGCAGTGTGGAGAAGCTGGAAATCGCGGCAATCTGCTCAGGGATGCCGTGAATCAGCTTCGCGGTCGTGCCGCTGGCCTCCGGCACGTCCTTGCCGTTGAGCGTGAAGGAGATCTTCGCGTCCTTCCAATTCAGATCGGTCTGGATCCACGGTCCGAGCGGGCACGCGGTGTCGAAGCCTTTCGCGCGCGTCCACATTGGGTCGGCGCCCTGCAGGTCGCGCAAGGTCACATCGTTGACGCACGTGAAACCAAGCACGTAATCCATAGCCTTCTCGACCGGCACGTTCTTCGCGATTCGACCGATAATCACCGCGACTTCCGGCTCGAAATTCATGTCATGGGAGAATGGCGGAATGACAATCGGATCGTCAGGGCCGATAACCGAGGTGCTCGGCTTGGAGAAAATCACCATATCCTCCGGCGCGTGCGCGATGTCACTGTGCCCCGTCTCATGCATGAACTGGGCGTGCGCCTCATAGTTCTTCGCCAAACCGTAGATCTTTGAGGGGATCACCGGGGCGAGCAGACGCAAGCCGTCCGCGTCGAGCGGAAAACGCTCGCCGGTCGGTTCCACTGGCTGGGCGCCGAATGGGTAGCCGCTGAGCACCACGAGATAATCTTTGCCGTCCTGCTCATCCTTCTGCACGAAGGCGTATTGCGGGGTCTTGTCGTCTTTGGTGAAACGTGCGATTCTCATATCCCACATGATACAAGCCGCCATTGCCACAACCGCTACGCCGGGCGCGCATGCGGCGACAAGCCCGGCTGACAGGCACGGTCACACGGTAGTACGCGGTTTGCCGAGCGACCGCAGAATCCGGGCCTGCAACGGCACAGTCACGATGAAGGAGATGATGTCGGAAACCGATTGCGCGGCTTGCACACCCGGCACACCGAAAAGATGCGCAAGGATCAGCACCGCCGGAGCAAGGAACAATCCAAGTCGGCAGACCGCCACAAAGGAGGCGATGACCGTCCTGCCCATAGTCTGCTGCATCATATTGGACATCATCGCGAATCCGTTGAGAGGCACCGTGCAGCATTGGATACGCAACGCTACGGTGCCGACGGCGACCACCTGCGGATCGGATCGGAACAGGGCGATGATATCGGGAGCAAGCACCGCGGCGAGCACCGCGATGACCATCAGCGCGATGGTTGACAGACGCACGCAGAACCAGTAGCCGTCCTTGACACGCCGGTACAGTCCGGCGCCGTAATTGTACCCGCACACCGGCTGGAAACCTTGCCCCAGACCGACAATGATGGAATTGATGGCAAGCATGACGCGCATCACAATCGCCATGGCGGCGATAACCGCATCACCAAAGGGGTTGGCAGCGAGATTCACGCATGTGGTAGCGAGCGAACCGGCACCTTGTCGCAGCAACGACGGCATGCCGCCGCCGATAATCTCGCGCACGAGCAGCATGTCCGGCCGGCTGTTGCGCACGTCAAGTGTGACGACACCGCGACGGACGGCAAACGTGACCAGCAGGATGAAACTGATGGTCTGGCATATCGCGGTGGCGATGCCCGCGCCGGTAATGCCGAGCCTGACAACAAAAATCAAGAACGGAGCGACCAGAAAGTTCAACAATGCGCCGGTGACCAGACCGATCATGCCGTATAGGGACAATCCTTGGTAGCGCAGCAGACCGTTGAGCGCGAACGATCCGCACACCATGGGAGCCGCGAGAAGAATCGGCGTGAGATATGCGATGGCATACGGTGCGATGGTCGGCGTCGAGCCGAGTACGACCACCAGATGAGGCAAGGTGGACAAACCGAGAATCGCCAATGCGAGTCCGCCAAGGACAGCTCCGCAGAAACCGACCGCTAACAGACGTGCGGCACGCTCGTTGTTGCGTTTGCCCAGTTCCCGGCTCATCGAATTGCCGGAGCCATTGCCGAAGAAGAACCCGAAGGCTTGGAATACAGTCATCACCGAATAGGCGATGCCGATTGCGCCGGACTGGGATGTGCCCAGCCGCCCGATGAAATATGTATCCGCGAGATTATAGGCGGTGGTGACCAGGTTCGAGATGACCGCAGGAAGGCACAATGCAAGAATGAGGCCGCGTACCGGGGCGCCCGTCATACGCCGGTATTGTGCGTCAGCGGTTGCGCGACGAGGTGCCGCGGCAGCTGCGGATGCCGGCGCGGTATCAGATACCGCAACCGGCATCGGCAACTTGCCTTGTTCGCGCCCATGATTCGATGAATTCCCTGTCACTTGATTCATCCTAACCACGGGTGCTGCCGGAAGGCGAACGGTGTGCGCATGTCCGGTTCCGCAGCCGCCGCGTCAATCCGGACCGCGTCAACCTCGGACGGATCAGTCGCGTAGGAGAATCTCTGTCAACGCGCCAATCACCGCATCAGGCATTCCGTTCGCCGCGAATAATCCATCCCCGAAGCTGGGTGCCGTCTTGAAGGTGCGCAACGCGCCAATCGCACGTACGCCTTGCTCATATATCGCCCTCATCGCATGTTCCTTGGAGCCATACGGCATTTGCGCGTGCATGAGCACATTGAGTGCATCGTGTTCAACCGGATTGTCCGCGATGTGCAAGCCTCCCCTGATCGCGACATTCAAACCCGCGGAAGACGGCACCTGACGTACGGTGACCGATAGGCTCAGCGTACGCGCATCATAAGAGGTTTCCACACTGTCGCAGGGGGTGTCGTCGATATCGACGCCGATATTGGCGGGATTGACGTCAGCGACACCGCGGAACACCATCGTCCAGTCGCGCTGTGACGGGACTGCGTCGGTCTTGCCTTCAACCGGGGCGACCGTGAACAGCGAGCTGCCGCCACCGTCAGCGTCCGTACAGCCGGCATCCCTCCAATTGAAGGACATGCGGGTAGTTGCGGTGTGGATGTCTGCTTCGCCGATTTGCGCGGATTGCGCAGACGGCACGAAGACCCCATCATCCTCAATCATCGCGAAGCGGCCATTCGCGCCGGGGAACACCAGTACGCGCAGGGATTGCGGATTGTCCAGATCGTTGACGGCATCGCCATCGCCGAGCTCCTGCAACGGCACGATGCCTCCCGCCTGGGCAAACACAGGAATGCGATCGATGGCGCGCCATACTTCCAACCGTCGCCCGGACGGGTTCGAAGAAGCGTACCGACGACCGTCGAAGAAGTCATACCATTCGCCCTGCGGCAACCATGCGTCGGCGCGACCGAGTCGGGCGGAATCGTCATCATCCGAGACAATCGGCGCAACCAACAGCTGCGTGCCGAAACGGAATTCATCCGGGACTTCATATGCCTGCGGATTATTCGGGTCGGCCCAATACATCGGTTCGACGAGCGGCATGCCTTCGAACGCCGCCCGGTAGTTCATGGTGTACAGGTACGGCAACATCATGTGACGCAACCGCAGAGCGTCCACCATGGCATGCCGGACATCAGCGGAGAAATTCCAAGGCTCTTTGCCCATGAACTGCGAGTTGCTGGAATGCAGACGATTGATTGGGCTGAAAGCGCCGAGCTGGTACCAGCGCGCCTCCAAGTGCTCGTCCCGGTATCCGCACATATGCCCGCCGATATCGTGGCTCCACCATCCGTAACCAATATTCGATGCGGTCGCGGTGAAATACGGCTGGAATTGCAATGATTTCCAAGTCACGACGGTATCCCCGGAGAATCCGACCGGGTACCGATGCGACCCCGGACCCGCATAACGCGAGAAAGTCAGCGGCCAGCCATGGCCACGGCCAGAATCCAGATAGTGCAAGTGGTTCAGCGCCCACAACGGGTCAAGCCCAGGCTGACGGGTCACACCGCCCTGCTGCCAGTCGAGCCACCAGAAATCAACACCTTCGGCTTCCAACCGATGATGCATGTCAAGGTACGCGCTCACGAAATCCGGATTTGTCAGGTCGAATTCCACCGCCTCTTCGGTCGTGGGATCAATGCCGACCCGCTTGGCCACTTGCCGGTAATCATCTTCAAACGCACGTACACCGTCCCGAGGATGCACATTCAGCGTGACTTTGAGTCCGCGCCGGTGCAGATCATGCAGTAATGCCTTGTGGTCGGGGAACAGCTGCCTGTTCCACGAATATCCGGTCCAGCCGGAGCCGTATTTCGGATCGATGTCGTCAACACGATGCCAGTCCATATCAATCACCGATGTGGTGAACGGGATGCCTTCGCGCTTGAAGCGGTCCATGAGCTCAAGATACTCGTCCTGGGTGTACCGGTAATACCGGCTCCACCAGTTGCCGAGCGCAAAACGCGGCAGCAGCGGCGTCGGCCCGGCGAGCCGGTAGAAGTCCCGCACCGCCTCGCTGTAGCGTCGACCATAGCCGAAGAAGTACAGGTCGGTTTCCTGGTGGTCTCGAGGCATGATCCAAGCACCGAGAGGGTTCGGCTTGCCGTTCACCTCATCCGTCAGTACGATCACATTCGCCGCGGAATCGTCGATCACCGCCCAGCCGTCCCGCGAAATCACCCCGTCTCCCAGCGCGATCTCGCCATCGGCCTCATCAAGCGTACGCGCGGTGCCCTTGAGATTATGCTTCGGTTCGTCTCCGTAGTGCCAAGTGTTGAACTGGGAGTCCGCCATACCTTTGACGACCACGCTCAGCCCTTCTTTGCTGAACGGTTTGCCGTCATATGTAATGTACAGGGCCGGGGTGTCAATGATGAGCAATCCGTTGCGATGCGTCACCGTGAACCACGGTTGGGTGCCGAAATCACGGCTGACGACCATCTGCGTGGGATTGTCCTCGAATTCACCTGAATCGGACCATTCGAAACGAATCAGCGATTCGGTCAGGATCCCGATGCGCCAATGGTCTCCCTGTACAATCGACGACGCACGCATCGTCGGATGCGTGGAACGCACGTATGCCACGAATACGTTGTCCTGATGGCCGACGTTGACTGGTGTTTCTGCCATGTTGTCCCCTTCACTTGCCGCTGCCTGTCGCAATGCCGGCGATGAACTGCTTCTGGAAAATCATATATACGATGATGACCGGGACAATCGCCAATGACGTTGCGGCGAACAGCCCGCCATAATCCGTACCATACTGACCGTTGAACGCTTTCAGACCGACGGCGAGCAGCTGCTTACGCTCGTCGGTAATCATCAGGAACGGCCACAGATAATCTTCCCAATTCCACAGGAATGTGAAAATCGCGAGCGCAGCGATGGTGTTATGGCTCATCGGCAAAATGATGCTGTGGAAAATCCTCAGGTCCGAAGCGCCATCCAATTTCGCGGCCTCGATCAATTCGTCGGAGATGCCAGAAATGGATTGGCGGAACAGGAAAATGCCGAAAGCGCTAATCATGCCGGGCAGCACAAGCGATGTGTAGGTATCCTGCAATCCCCACTTCGTGAACATCTCATATTGAGGGATGATGGTCACTGCCCAAGGAATCATCATCGTGCTCATGACGATGCCAAACAACAGATTGCGCCCGCGGAACCGCATTTTTGAAAACACGTATCCGAGCACCGCGCTGGTGTAGATGGCGATTGCGGTTTTCAGCACTGCCACCACCAGCGAATTGGCGAACAACCGCATGAAATTGAATTTTGCCTGAATGCTCACGTAATTGTCGATCGTGGACGGTCGGGGGAATAATCCGCCGGTTACTTTGACAATCTCACTGTTCGGAGCAAACGATGAGATGAACATCCAAATGAATGGAACAATGGTGATTATTGCGGCGACGAACAGCAAAGCCGTAAGAATGATGCCGCCGATTTTGCGGGCTTTCATGCCAATCCCTCCGAATCTCCCGAGACCTTGAACATGATCAAGGTGAGCGCACCGGTGAACAGGAACAGGATGACCGCCTGCGCCGATGCAATGCCAAAGTTGTACTTCTGGAACGCCTGGTCAAAAATGAGATAGCTGATGGTGTAGGTGGACGTGCCCGGCCCGCCTTCGGTCATCACAAGAATCTGCACGTATGCTTGCAAATAGCTGATCAGCGACGTGATTACGATGAACAGCGTGGTCGATTTCAGCAGCGGCAACGTGATCCTGAAGAATGTCTGCACCGAGTTGGCGCCGTCAATGGCCGCCGCCTCATACACGTCCCGCGGAAGATTCATCAGGCCAGCCAAGTACAGCACCGTAGCGTATCCGAAATCCTTCCAGATGGTCATGATGATGATCGCCGGCATGGCCCACTTGGTATCATGCAACCAGTTGATGTCGAGTCCGGTGATCTTGTCGACCATGCCGAACTGCGGGTCGAACATCCACATCCATACGAAGGACACCGCCACAAGCGGCGTAACGGTCGGCATGTAGAAGAGTCCGCGGAGCGTGTCCTTGCATTTGACGAGTTTGGCGCTCAGCAGCAGAGCCAGGCCGAGGCCGAGCACGATGCGGAAGAATGTGGAGACGCCAGCGAATACCGCGGTATTCCACATGGAACGCCAGAAGAGCCCGTCGGTCAGAATCTGCTTGAAATTATCAAGCCCCACCCAATCGTATGTTCCGACCAGGGGGTTCCAGTTATGCAGACTCCCCGCGAACGCTTTGACAATCGGATATGCCAGGAATACCGCAAAGTAGACTACGAGGAATGTTACCGCCATATTCCGTAAGGTGAATATTCTCGATAGTATCGATTCACCGTTGTTCTTGTTCATAGAAGCTCGCCTCTCTCCACTCAGGAGATGTGAATTGTTCGATGCCGAATCAGATCAGATCGAACGCGCGTATTAAGGAGGTGCGGCCGCAGCGCAGAGGAAAAACCACGCTGCGGCCGCCGGATGGGGGTTGGGAAGAGAAAGAACCCCAAGCTGTCACTTGTGTTCGTCAAAGAAAGCGTATTTGTTTTCCAGCGACACGAAATCAGAATTCTTCATATCTGCATCCATCTGGTTTTGAGCCTCTTTGAGCGCTTTGTCGATGGACATGCCGTTTTGGAAGACGTTCTGGAAGGCGATCGTTCCGCTGGATTCAACCGTGGACGGCGCCGGGCCGGGCCAAATCAGCCGCTTGACACGTGGCTGGATGGCAGCCATGACCGGCTCCGCGAGGATTTCTTTGTCGTCCTGCAACGTGACCTTCGCCGGGAAGGAATTCAATTCAGCGACCGCTTCGCGGATATAGTCGTCATTGGCGAGCAGATACTTGATGAAGTCCTGAGCGACCGCCTGCTGCTCTTTGCTCTGGTTCTTGTTGACACCAGGAGTCGATTCACCGTTATAGCGGTCGTATGCGAATGGCGTGCCCTTGGTGAAGGTCGGCGTGGCGAACACCCCGTAGTCGATGTCGGGATACTTCTCCTTCATGGTGCCTTCCATATGGCCCCACGCATAGATCATCGCGGTTTGTCCGTTGCCGAAGCTCTGCGTGTAATCGTTGCCGAAGTCGACAGACCCGACCTTGTACTTGTCATACAGGTTCTTGAGGAACTGCATGTTCTCCTTGGTCACATTATTGTCGTAATTGGCCTTCTTGCCGTCCTTGGTGAACAGCAGTTCGCCTTTCTGATAGTTCAAGCCTTGATAGATCGCGCTGTACGCATCGCCGTTGAAGTTAAAACCGGCTTGGGTGATCTTGCCGCCGTCGGTCTTTGTCAGCTTCTGGGCGATAGGGATGAACTCATCCCACGTGGTCGGGATATCGGCGTCGGTGAGACCGGCCTCTTTCCACATGGTCTTGTTGTAGTAGATGTTGCCGGTGTTGATCACCGAATCGATGTACTTGACTTTGCCGTTGTTGTCTTCATGCACCGCAGCTGTGGAGTAGTCGGATTCCAACGCTTTCGTGTCGATGTTATAGTCGGCAGCATATGGTCTGATTAACGCGTCGTAAGAATTGTGAATGTTGAACAAGGCCGGACCATTCTTGCCCTTGAGCGCGAGCGGCAGTTTGGTCCAGTAATCATCCCAGGAAACATTCACTGTTTTGATAGTGACGTTCGGATAGGTTTTAGTATACGAGTCGATCATCTTGAAGACCGGGTCGGTGCCTTTACTGCCCCAGCTCCAATATTCAATCTGGATGGGTTTCCCGCCGTTGACAAGGTGGTTCGGGTCATAGGTGATGGCATCTCCCATGACCTTGAGGCCCTTATCCGCCTTGGTGTCCGTAGTTCCTGAAGCGGTGCCGCCGCCGCATGCCGCCAAACCGGCGATGCATACGGCAGCCACTGCCGCGACAATGCTTTTCTTGACGTTCATGTCACTCCTCACGTCGTTGTAATGGTTGAGTCCGTCTACGTCTTCGTGGACTTTTCATTGTCCCGCCGACAAGCAATAGCATACGATAAGGGTTTCATATTGGCAATACGCCGTTTTATATGATGTAACCGTTCTCATTTGAAAACCGTTTCATTGCAAGGCGTGAGCACGTTTTACTTGCGATAGCAGCGGCGTGTCGAATTGTAACCAGTTTCATTTCTTGTGTTCTTGACGTTGCAAGGTGAATATCGTGATAGGCTGATGCAAGCAGCAGATTGTTCGGAGGTGTCATGAAGGCAAGCATCGGCGATGTGGCGCTGAAAGCAGGGGTATCAAACGCTACGGTGTCGCGCACTTTTGCGCACCCGGAACAGGTATCGGAAACGACGCGATCGAAAGTGCTTGCGGCCGCCAACGCCTTGAACTTCAGCGTCTCCCGATCAGCCGGTATCCTGAAATCAGGTAGGACGTATCGCATAGCCCTGTTGGTCGGCAGCCGAACCATCGAGTGGTTCACCGCCGAAATCATCGCCGGTCTCAACGATGTGCTTCGCGATGCCGGGTACGATTTGGTAATCTACCCGATTGAAGGATTGGAGGCCCGCGACGCGTTCTTCGAAAAACTCCCCGTACGCAGCAATGCGGATGCGGTGTTCGTCTCTTCATTCGGCATCAGCCCTGATGAAGTCAAGCGTCTCGGCACCGCAAAAATCCCCATCATCGGCATCAATACCACCTGCGAGGGATTCGATGCGACGGTCGGCATCAATGACAAAGAGGGCATCAAACTGATTGTCCGGCACCTCGTCAAGTTGGGGCATCGCAATCTGCTGTATCTGTACGAGATTTTTTCGTCGACACTGGGCTTCAGCTCGCATAATCGCATCGTCGGTTTTCAAGAAGCCTGCAATGCCATTGGCGGATTGACCGCCCGCACTCTGGGAGTGCAAGAAGGGGATAATATCCTGGACGTCGCCATTTCCGAGATGATGGCATCGGACAACCCGCCGACCGCATTGTGTTTCCACCAAGATTCGCAAGCAGTTCCATTATTCTTCCGACTGCAGCGCAGTGGCCTGTCCATACCTGAAGACATCTCCGTAACGGGATTTGATGACAGCACGTTCGCAAAAGAGGCGGAGCTCACTACAGTTCGTCAACGCCCATACGATATGGCTGTCAAAGCGGCGCAAAAAGCCCTGGCATTGATTGAAGGACGGCCAGTGCATGAACCCTTTGAGACCTTCCCCGTTCAGCTGCAAGTGCGTGGGTCCACAGCCAAGCCTCGCACTTCTCCACTGTTGTAAACCTGCTGACGCAACGGACGCCCGATCCGCCGTGCATGCCAGAGTCACTGCGGCCGCCGCAGTGGTGCCGCCGCAGTGACGTAACCGCAGTGATGCAACCAGCATAGTGACCACCGGATTGTAGCAAACCCCGAGCCAGTGCCCCTAACGTTGTGGACTCCTGGACAGTGAACGCAGGAACGATGCCACCGGAGTAATGCTACCGACGAAGTGGACTACCCCGTCGCAACGGACAGCGGAATAATGATGCCAACGAAACGCCGGATTGCAACAAACAAGCGTAGTCGAAACGGCACCGCAGCAATCCCGCCAAAGTGGTGTCTCCGAAGTGATTCCACCAGCATAGTGACCGACGCTGTAATGCAACAGCCGTGGTGATACCCGTAGACACTTCAGCGACTTCGATCATCCGTCTGGATTCGAGTAATCGAGATATTCTGACGGACCATCGCTGATATTCATGGTTGCTGCTGGCACAGCGTATACGATGAATACACCTGACTTGACGGACACAGTGCCGTCATCATGCGGGCATACGCTGGTCTCATACGCTGATTTCATATGTCACGCGCGATTTCATGTACTAGTTGAATCCACGCTATCTAGAACGACGAGGGTCTCAGCGATGCACGCAACTTAGATGTGTCACCCAGCGAAGCGAGCGGCGGCGCAGCTCGTTAGCAAGTCAAGGATGCCGTTACTCGGGCCACCGATCCATCCATGCCATGAGCTTAGAGACACTGGTCTCATCCCATGCTGACATGCGTGGCCCATCCAAGTCCCTGTTGTATGGCTGGTCAAAGACTACGACGTGTTCGCCGGCTTGCCGCAATGCGAGAATATTCGCTGGGGAGTCATCAATGTGAATGGACGCGTGCATTGTGTCTTTCAAACCGGTGAAGCACAAGGACATATATGGGATATGGTTGTCATCAAGCCATTTGGCCGTATCTGAGACGACAATCTGATGCTGTCCGGAAACAAACAAGCGATGGGTAACGACTCTGATGTATACGTGCGCATCTGCAAGACGTTGCAAGGCCTCGGGCACGCCATTGATGACTGGCATGGTCGCATAAAGGTGGTCGGCTTCTGCCTCTTTGTGAGCCTGCTTGTACTCATCTACCGTGCTAAACGGCCAACCGGTCGCCAATGTCATTTCGTACCTAGTCATATCTGGAAAAGTATCGGCTGCCATACGACCAGCACGAACAAGCCACTGACGCATGGCTTCCGTATAATCCGCGCAGACGCCGTCAAGATCTAAATCCAGAACACGATACACATCAGTGCCTGCAGAATCGACATCCGCATGAGGTGACTCATAATTCGACGGAACCATAGAACCTCTCCTAAGCTAAGCCGTAACCAGAAACAAGATATATTTCTCATGATATGAGGGCGACACGCCGGGGCGGAAATCTGAATCTGATGGTTCAAGAGTAATGAAGCAAAATACAATGCGCATGTTTACAAGGATTGAGAATACAGGTTTAACAAACGATTGGGATTGCCAAAGAATAGACGCTGAAACATGAAAACCAGAACGAGAGCTCGAAGCAGGCATGTTGAGCAACGGACGTGCGCAATCTTGCTGCGGGTCATATGTGCGATTTTTGATTCCCGGTGTGCCGGTGTCGTGTGTCCGGGTATGGGATTCGCCTCGCGTGTCCGGCATGCCCTGTCGTGATCATCCGGGCGTGTTCGCGTGTGTGTCCGGGGTATGTGAAAAGGGAGGGGGCACGTGTGGTGTCCCCTCCCTTTCAAGGTTTGGGTGCGGCGGCGTGCTACTCTCCCACACCCTTCCGGGTGCAGTACCATCGCCGTGCCAGGTCTTAGCTTCCGGGTTCGGAATGGGTCCGGGCGTCTCCCCTGGGCCATGGCCGCCGCAAATCTTCAATTGTCATCCCGCGGGCCATCACGCCCGTGGGGGCTGGTGTGGTGGGTTGGGGACCGGATAGTGGACGCGACTGAAGGATTGATCCATGTGACGTGCAGGGTGTCTCCCTGTCGTCCGGGTGATGCTCTCGTTTGTTCTTGCCACCCTGTATGGGCGGGTGTGTGTGTTGCCGTTCGACTGTTAGTACCGGTCGGCTCCACCCCTCGCGGGGCTTCCACGTCCGGCCTATCAACCACGTGTTCTCCATGGAGTCTCCAGACCCCCAGGGGGGTCACGGAATCCTGATCTCGGAGCAGGCTTCCCGCTTAGATGCTTTCAGCGGTTATCCCTCCCGAACGTAGCCAACCGGCCGCGCCACTGGCGTGACGACCGGCATACCAGAGGTTCGTCCACCCAGGTCCTCTCGTACTATGGGCAGGCCTCCTCAGGATTCCAACGAGCGCAGAGGATAGAGACCAAACTGTCTCACGACGTTCTGAACCCAGCTCGCGTGCCGCTTTGATCGGCGAACAGCCGAACCCTTGGGACCTGCTCCAGCCCCAGGATGCGACGAGCCGACATCGAGGTGCCAAACCATCCCGTCGATATGGACTCTTGGGAATGATCAGCCTGTTATCCCCGGGG